>CAZSAT010000062.1:0-41844 GCA_964604675.1 uncultured Enterobacterales bacterium | reverse complement strand
TCATCGCCGGCGAGAAGTTCCGGTTCAGCAAGGCTTGGAAGGCGTTGTCCAGGGCGGTCTCCGCGTTGCCACCGAAGTGCTGGGAGCGCCACTTCATGAGCTCGGTGCGGGGCCCGATCCAGTTCATCGGGTCCTTCCCCTTGAAGGGGTAGTTGAAGACGTCCAGCACCTCGACCGTGCGGTTGAGCCAGGTGTTGTCGAGCTGCTCGTTGACCCACGTGTTGCCCTGCGCCCGGAGGGTCTGGCGGAACAGGTCGCCGCGCACCCAGTTCGCGTACTCGTAGCGGGACTCCACCGGCTGCAGCGCGATGCGGTCGATCTTCTCGCTGTTGGAGAGCTGGGGACCGAAGGGGCCCAGGTTGATCCTTTGCGACGGCAACAGCGGGTTCTGCTTGGCGAGCTCGGGAGGCTTGAGGCCGAGCTTCGCCGCGAGGCTCGCGGGCATGGGGATGTCGGCGATGCCGAAGCCCGAGGTGTTGCCCTGCAAGAGCTCCTGGCTGTCCTTCACGCGGACCAACCAGTCGAGCTCCTGGGGGGTGAAGCTGAGATCGCTCGCACCCACCTTGTTGGTCCAGAGGATCTCGGAGTCGGTGCCACCCAGAGGGATGCGCTCCAGGCCCCGCGAACCCTGCCCGAGCACCGCGCTCTGGCGGTAGAGCTCGGTGGGCAGCTTCTCGATGGTGGTCTTGCCATCGAGCCCGACCACCAGCTCGTAGGTCTCCGGGAAGCCCCAGAGCCGCTTCTGCACCTCGAAGCCGGCCCGGGCCACCAGGCTGTCCAGAGCCTGGAACTCGTGCTGGATGGCGTCCAAGGTCGGGGTCGCGGCCGGGTCCTCCCCCCGGTCCTTCAGGGCTTCGTTGATCGCCTGCCGCTCCCGCGCCAGCTTGTCGAGCGCGTCGAGGCTGGCCTTGGCGGCCGCGGCCGGCACGCCCAGGCCCTTCGCTCCACGGGGCACCGTTCCGGCACGCCAGTGGTTCATCAGCGCTTCGACCTTGCCGTCGCCGAGGTGGTCGGTGGCGGCCTGGAGGCTGTATCGTGCGGCCTTGTGGTTCTCGGTGTCGGAGGGGAACTCTCCGCGGGCGACCAGCTGCAGGCCGCGCACGTCCTCCACGCTCATCGGGCTGTGACCCGCGAAGTCGATGGGGATGCCCGCGTCGAGCAGCGCCTGGTTCATGCGCAGGATCGCCGTCACACCCTCGATGGTCGTCTCGCTCGAGAGATCCCCGGCGTCGAGCGGCGAGCTCACCCGTCCGGCCCGCAGGTCCTCGCGCATCTGCTCGATGAGCTCGGCGGTCATCGCTCGGAAGACCTTCGCCTGCTCCACCGGGATCTTGTCCCAGTCGGGCGGCGACCAGCCGAAGTCGGCCGCGTGGTTGTAGGGCGAGGTCTTCGCGGCGTGGTCGCCCAGCTGGACCAGCAAGCCGATGTTCTGCCCGGCGCGGAGGTCCATGGCCGCCACGTAGGGCATGACGTAGGGCGCGATGCCCTCGGCGCGCCGCTCGACCTCGGCGGCACGTGCCTTCAGCGCATCGGTGGACAGCCCCGACAGATCGGGCACGCCCGGGACCTTCTCCCACACGCTGGAGAGGTCGAGCACCACCCCCTGCTCCACGCCCCCACAGGTCTCGTCGGCCGAGACCGGGGTCGTCCACAGCAGGGCCGCGAGCGCGAACATCAAGACCTCCGACAGCTGGAGCCTACCCAGCGTACGCCCCCCAGCCGGTGACGGATCGATATCGCCGTGCGGAGCCCGACCCTCGGTACACTCCGCAGGTGCTGACGCTGATCCCGCTCGCCCTCGCAGGCGACCCCTCCCCCGCCCTCGCCGAGCTGCTCGAGACCCGGCGCGTCGAAGCCCTCGACGCCACCGTGTACGAGGAGTCGCCCTACACCTCCCCGGACATGCTCCCGCCGGTCATCGAGATCGAGCGCAGCTACCAGGGCTTCAACGACTACTACTACTTCGCCCTGGTCGACGGGCGGATCTTCTACAAGCCGCGCTTCAAGCGACCCGCCGGCGAGCCCGAGTGGGTGACCGACTGGGACTGGAAGCCCTTCGGCGCGAACGACGGCCTGCCCTACCGGCTCGCCGGCAAGAAGCCCCAGGAGCGGGACCCCAGCTACCGCGACGGTGACCGCCGGGGCTGGATCCACGATCGAGCGTTCGAGACCACCCCGCGCGAACAGGCCGACCACTACCTCTCCGCCGAGGACTGGGCGCAGGCGGGGGTGTGGACCGAGCCCGAGCCGCCGAGCTTCGAGCCGGACTTCCCGGTGCCCGAGCGGGTGTTGGCCATCACCGCCGACGCCGACGAGATCGCCGTGCTCGGCGACAACCGGCAGATGTACTACCGCCGGAAGTTCTCCAACCTCTTCGTGTCCACCGAGTGGTACCAGGGCTGGGGCCAGGCCAAGGAGCTGCAGGTCTTCTTCCCGGAGCACCTCACCGGGCACAGGGGCTGGTCGCTGGGCCGCATCACGGCGCCCGGGGTCGGGTACAAGGAAGGCCCGGACGGGCGGATCTTCGAGTGGGGACCGGCGGCCGTGTCGATGGAGACCATGGTCTGGCTCTCTGAAGACGGACGGATCGTGTACTACCTCGACTCCGGCACGCCGCCCGAGGTGGTCCACTTCGTCGAAGCACCGTTTCGCGGGCAGTACCGGGGCGAGGCCATCAACGCGTCGGCCTCCACGATCATGCTGCTGGACCGCTTCGGCGGCGTGGTGACGAAGATTGCCGACTTCGACCTGCTCGGGTCCACGCCCACCCACCCCTACTGCTACTTCGAGGAGTGCGACGACGAGGTCTTCTACCCCCCGGGCGACATCCGGAGCGGCATGTCCGACATCCGCCTGCCGCCGGAAGACTGGACCGTGCACGCGCCCGTGCTGCCGCCCGAGGCGTGGAGCGAACACACGTGGCTGTCCACCCGCATCGGCATCCACCAGACCGGCAAGGGCAACCGCGCCCGGGAGCTGAGGGTGGTGGGCAGCTACGAGGGCACGATCGGGACCTTCCACAAGGCCTTCTCCGACACGCACTGGGACTTCAGAGAAGCCCCTGCGGGGGAGCTCGGCTTCGCCGATGTCCGCGACGACGAGCGCCTGGACCCCGCGCTGCTGGCGCTGCACAACGGGCCGGCCGGCCTGCGGGCCCTGCACAGCGACGAGCCGAAGGTCGACGCCAGCCGCCGCGGCCTGCTCGCGGTCGACGGCCACACCTTCGGCCTGACCGTGCACGACTTCCATGCACGCGCGTCCCCCTGGCAGCTCACCGTGAAGGCCGGCGACGTCGAGCTCCCCCTGGAGCTCCACGTGGTCCAGGCCTGGAACCCCTACATGCGCCCGCACGCAGCCGACAGTCGCGACGAGGTGCACAGCTGGGAGGGCACTCTGGCCTTCGACCGCGCCGAGCTCGAGCGCGCGATGGGCGCCTGGGGCACGAGCGAGGAGGCCCGGGCGCTGCGGGGGATGCTCGACAAGGCCAAGAACCAGAAGTTCGTGTGGCTCGTGAACGCCAACGAGTCCGGCCTGGTGATCACCCCGAAGGCCAGGCGGCGGGTCGGCGGTGCGGTGACCTGGGTCGCCCTCGACGAGGAGCACGTGATCCAGACCGGCACCGCCGAGGCCTGGACCGAGGCCTTCTGGGGCTCCCTGGACGGCCACATGGGCTGGATCGACGAAGCCCCCCAGGCGTGCGACGTCGCCGCGGAAGAGCTGCTGGCGCGCATGGACGCCGACGTGAAGGCGCTGAAGCGCACGGCCCGCGAGGCGCGGGTCTTCGGGCGCCGGATCTACCTGACCAGCGGGCTCTTCTACGTGCTCCAGCTCAAGACCTTGGACGCGGCGCTCGACGCCACCCGGAAGCAACGAAGCGACGAGGTGAGGCCCAACGAGCTGCGCTTCAACGTGATCCTGGGCGTGACCGGGCGGATCCCCTACCTGGCGAAGAACATCGGCCGGGTGGAGAAGCACCGCCACCGGGCCGCGAAGACGGAGCAGGCGGCCGCGGAAGCGCTGATCTGCTCAGGAGGGGCGGCGACGAACTGAGGCCCTCAGCTCGCCACGCGCTGCTCCTCGAGGGCCGCAAGCAGAGCCTGCACGCGGTCCCGCTCGCGACGGAGGGTCTTCAAGTGGGCACCGCCCTTCAGGCGATGCTCCAGCCCGAAGAGGGCAAACGCTGCCTTCTCGTCTCCCGTGCGGTCAACGGCAGCTTCGAGCACGAAGCCACAGAAGGCGCCGGTCAAGTCCAACTCGAGGGGCGTGCCTCCCCGCTCCTGCCGCGAGAGCGCATCGGCGACCCAGGCCGCCGCGGCCGCCTCGACCGCTGCGAGCAGCGGGGTGTCCGCTGAACGCCCACCCAGCGCGACCGCGCGCTCGACATCCGCATCTCCGACCTCCACGCGGCGGGCGCCGAGCCCGGACATGCACGCGAAGGCGTAAGCGCGCACGAGCACGCTGTGGAGCTGGCGCAGGTTGCCTGGCCAGGGATGGGCACGGAGCGCCCGCAGCGCCCCCTCGGAGAGGGCCACGTCGCCGCCGCCGCCATGCTTTGCATGAAGGGCCGCCAGCATGAAGTCCGCCCAGGCCGCGAGCTCATCGCGGCGGTCCCGGAGCGGGGGGACCAGCACGGGAAGCACGTTGAGTCGGTAGAACAGGTCCTGCAGGAAGCGCCCCTCCAGAACGGCCCGTTCGAGGTCGACGTTGGTGCCCGCGACGAAGCGGACGTCGGCCACACGCACGTCGGACCCGCCGAGCGGCGTGTAGGTGCGCTCCTCCAACAACCCGAGCAGCTTCGCCTGGGCCGAGAGCGGCAGCTTGTCGATCTCGTCCAGGAAGAGCGTGCCTCCATGGGCACGCGCCACGCATCCTTCCCGGTCGTCGATGGCACCGCTGAACGCGCCCTTGCGCCACCCGAGCAGCTCGCCCTCGCGAAGGTGTTCGGGCAACGCGTGCACCTGCACGACGACGTAGGGGCCGTCCGCACGGCCCGAGGCCTCATGGCAAAAACGCGCCAGGTGGCTCTTGCCCGTGCCCGTCTCACCACGCAGCAACAGGGTCTCGTCGAAGCGAGCGAAGGTGCGCAGCATCCCGACCACACCTGCCATGGCCTCGCCGAGCACGGGGAGGGACCCGTGCCGATCACCAGCAGCGGCCGGCGCTGGAAGGCTGGCGGCATACGGGCTGAGCAGGTCGGCGACCAGCCTCAGCGAAGCACTGTCCTGATCGAAGGCGTCGAAGCGTCCGCCGACCGCGCGCTCGCAGGCCACCTCGACCGCCAACATGCCGAAGGCCCGCCCCCCGTGTCGGAGGGGCAGCACCAGGACATGGGTCGTGCTTCGCGCCAGCATCGCACTCCGGCTCCGGAAGGCGCCTCCGGCCTCCCGCTCGAGCAGGGTTCCATCGAGCCCCCAGAAGCAACTCAGCGCCACGTCCAGGACGGCGGGACCACCACCGTCCACGACCCACTGCCAGGCGGTCGCCGATGCGGCCGGCGGCTCCGGACCGATGACTCCCTCTTCCTCGTCGAGCAGGACGAGGCCGCGATAGCCCGCCCCTGGACGCAGGTGGACAAGGCCGCGCCGCAGCGTCGCATGCTCCGCGTAGACCGCGCGACGGCCGAGCGCCCGACGCCCCAGGGCGAGCGCTCGCCGGAGCGTGGCCTGCGCAGCGACCTCGAAGTCGTCCGCCGCGATGAGCTCGTCGAGCAGGGTCCGCAGGGCGCGGTTCATGGAGCCTCCCCTTCGCTCCTCGGATCCTGAGCGGTGTCGCTTGAACGGATGCGCGCTGCACAGAGACGCGCGCGCGTTCCGTCGGAGCGCATCCGCACCGCCGAGACCGCCAAATTCAACATAAGTCATTGAAATTGCTTGCGCGCGATGTCTGGCATCGCTCTTGCTTCTACAGACCCCATGAGCCACCGACCCCTCCTCGCCGCCCTCGCCCTCGCCCTGACCAGCACCGCCTGCGCCGTGCCCTCCTCCGAGCTGGACTTCGTCGCGTTTCCGGCCGGCGGCAGCATGGCTCTCCGGGGTGAGCTGGCCGTGCATGTCAGCCTGGGTGACGACTCGACCGGCCGGGTGCCCGAAGTGACCGTGACGGTGGACGACGAGATCTTCACGCCCGCGTGCTCCATCGACGCGGCGGGCACCACCGCGAGCTGCGAGGCCTTGCCGGAGCTCGGGGAGGGTGCCACCGCGACGATCGAGGTGCGTCGCGGCGACGGCCGCACCCGGGTGCAGCACGTGAGCGCGGAGCTCCCGGCGGAGGACCTCGCCTGGCAGCTCACCGAGCGTGTCGACGTGCGCTCGTTCGGCGAGGACCCCGACGCGGTGGGCCTGCTGGAGCTGCTGCTCGAGCGCAGCGGAATCGTGGCGGTGCTGGCCGATGACCAGCTGCTCCTGGGACCGGCGAGCCCGGTCGATGGCGCGGTGCGCGTGGAAGCACCCGGCCTGACCTTCGCCCTCCCGGTCGACCGCAGCAAGAACGGTCTGCTCGAGACCGACGCGGTCGACGGCTTCCTGCCGCTGGCCATCGACGGCACGGCCGGCCACGCGTACCTCGCATCGTGTGCCCTGGACGGCTGGATCGGACCCGACGACGAGCTGGTCTTCGTGTTGAGCGGCACCTTCCCCATGGCGACCGTCGACGAGCTGATCGACACGCTCGGCGCAGCCGGCGCCTTGATCCGCCCGAGCCTGGTCCCCGACGTCGACACCGACGGCGATGGCGTGCTGGACGGCGTGACCTTCGTCGTCGAGGGACAGGCCCAGCCGACGGTGCTCAAGGGCTGGACGGTCTGAAGGACGGTCTACCGAGGCCGGCCCGACCCCGCCCGGCGCAACCCGGCACGGAGATCGGCGGCCAGCAGCTCGTGGAAGTGCAGGATGCCGACCTCGGGCGCGGCGTAGGGCGCGCGGTCGAAGCCCGCCGAACCGAGTCCCACCTGCACCTGCTCGCTCACCAGGATGTCCTCCTCCTGGGTCACCTCGGTCTGCCGCATGCTCGCCGCGACGAAGGCCGCGTCGCAGCCCGCCTCGAAGAAGTACTCGAACACCACCCGGCAACGATCCGGCCCCAGGGGCAGGACCAGGTTCGTGTCGAGCACCGGCCCGTAGCGGTTGATCATGAAGTTCGGGTAGAGCCAGGCGTACAGGGCGCCGCCCTCCTGCCGCGCCAGTCCGTCGGCACCTCGGCTCGCTTGCACGCTGTAGCGATCGAAGGTCCGGGTCTCGTAGGTGCCCATCGCGAGCTGCGCGTCGAGCGAGGGGTGCATGTGGGCGATGTGGTAGCCGCCGTCGAGGTAGTTGTCGCAGAAGACCTTCCAGTTGCAGGCCACGTCCCAGCTGCGCGTGCCGGCCCAGCGCAGCGCCGACCACTGGCGGGCCTCGAGCGACGCGTGCAGTCCAGCGCCCTGCTCGGCCAGCGGTGGGGCGGAGGGGTCCCCGTTCACGAAGACGAAGGGCCCCCAGGTGGCCACGGCGAGCCGCGGCAGCGCCAACGCTTCCCGCGAGAAGTCCGCCCGGGCACCGAGCCGCGGGGCCCGGGTGAGCCGCCCGTCGAGGGCGTAGCGCCAGCCGTGGTACGGGCAGACGAGCTCGCGGGCGCGACCGCAGCCCCGGGCGACCGGCGTGGCCTTGTGCCGGCACACGTTGGACAGGGCCACGAGCCCCTGCTCGCCACGGACCACCAGCAAGGGCTCCCCGGCGACCTCGACCGCCACGTAGTCACCCACCTCGGCGAGCTGGGCGGTCCGCGCGACGGGCTGCCACGTGGCCCCGAACACCGCGGTCCGCTCCAGGGCGTCCACGGCGGGCGAGGTGTACCAGCTCGCGGGCGGCGTGCTGGCCTCGGCGAGCGGCCGTCCAGGAACGAAGGCCCTCACCTGAGCGTCAAGGTCCATGCTCGACTCCTCGTGCAAGGCTGGACAAGGCTGCCAGCAGCGGCTCGCGGGCGTCCGCTGTGGCCAGGGCGTGCGCGAGACGCTCCTCCCCCACGCCCCACCAGAGCCCAGGAACCTGCACCCAGGCCTGCTCCGGCGCAAGCTCGTCGGCCGTGGCCACCGGGTCCCGCACCACGAACGGCACGCCGGCCGCCGACGCGGGCACCCACCACCCCGCGACCGCCCAGATCGCCACGGCCCCCTCGGCGGTCGCTGCGTCGGCCATGGCGCCGGCCACCCGGTCGACGAAGACCTGTCCACGGGTCAGATCGGCGTCGTAGCCGGAGGTGTCCATCGTCACGGAGCACGCGCGCAGGCCACCGGACACGACCGCCGCCACATCCTCCGAGTCGCCGCCCACCACGAGCACCGTGGCCCCGTCCCCTTCGCAAGCCACCTCGTACGCCTCTCCGCTGCTGGGTGCTGGGGTCCACGTGGTCGCAGGCACGAGCGGCAGGTCGCGGAGCTCCCGGTGGAAGCGCGCTTCGCCGGGCCCCGAGCTGCGCAGGTCGAGCGCGGGGGTGGGCACCAGCTCACCCACCTCCAGGCCGAGGAAGGCCAAGGCCTCGCGCTGCATCGCCGGGGTGTAGCTGTGCGGCCCCGGCACGTGCAGCCAACGGGCGGTGGCGGGGAGTCCTTCGAGCTCCGCATCCGGACGTTCGCTCAGCCACAGCGAGGGCACGGACAGCTCCGCGACGACCGTGGGGTCCGGGCCCGGCCAGCCCGGCGAGACCTTGCAGCTGCAGCCCCCCTCGTCGGGACGCCGCGGCACGTCGGGCACCGCGGCCAGGACCACGCTCTCCACGCGCTCGTCCTCCAGGGCGAGCCAGAACGACAGCACCGCCCCGCCACTGGCGCCGGTGGCCGACACCGAAGAGAAGCCGCGCGCCTCGAGCACGTCCAGAGCGGAACGCAGGGCCGCGAGCTGCAACGACAGCGCGCTCGTGCCCGCCGCCGCCAGCCAGGCGCGGTTCACCGCCCCGCGCAGCCCATGCACAGCGCGCTCCGGGCCGCCCCACGCCTCCATGCCCGGGTTGTCGACGGCGATCACGGTCACCCCGCGCCGCGCAAGGCGGTGCGACAGCTCCTGCGCCTCCGGCGCCGACTTGCCCGCCGCGAAGTGCCCGTGGGCCATCAGCACGGCGCGGCCGTTGGGACGGTCGGGCTCGTACAGCGCGGCACCGACCCGGAAGCTGGGCGCCGCGTCCAGGGCGAGGACCGTCACGCGGTAGCCGTCCAGCTGCAGCGGGGTCCCGTAGGCCGGCTCCGGGTCGCTCACGACCAGCGGAAAGGCCAGCCCGTGATCGCGAGGGGCCGGCACCGCCGCCTCGGGGGTGACCTCCGGTGTGCAGGCCAGCAGCGCGGTGGCGATCAGCACCGGGGCGCCCTCCGACCAGACGGTACACTGGCGCGCGCCCATGACCTCGCTCCTCGCCGCCGCGGCCTCGGCCGCCACGCTCGTCGTCGCCGCCGATGGTGGCGGGGACTTCAGCGATCTGTCCATCGCCCTCGCCGCTGCCGGGAGCGGCGACACGCTCCTGATCGGCGCGGGCAGCTGGGTCGGCCCCTTCGACACCGCTGGCAAGGACCTGACCTTGTCAGGGGAAGGCGCCGACACCCGCCTCGAAGGGGTGAGCGGCTCCGCCGTGCTCACCGTCAGCGGTGGCGCCGTCATGCTGGAGGGCGTGCGCGTGGTCCACGAGGACGGGGTCGGGATCGACGTCGACCAGGCCAGCCTCACCCTGGTCGACGTGAGCTTCGGCATCGAGGCCCCCGGCGCCACCGGTGGTGCCCTTCAGGCGGACAGCGCCACGCTCGTGCTCGACACGGTCACCATGGACGACGGGCTGGCCTACGCGGGCACCTTCGCGTCCATCGAGCGCAGCACGCTGGAGGCCACGGGGCTCAGCCTGGATGGCGCCGAGGCCACGGGATTCGCCGCAGGCATCTACGCTCGGGAGTCGTCGATCACGCTCACGGACAGCCGCTTCGAGAGCCTGCTGGGCGCGGGCTCCGGCGCAGGCCTCTTCCTCTCCGGCGGCAGGCTCGACGCGGTGGACACCACCTTCTCGGGCGTCATCAGCGAGAACGGTCACGGCGCCGGGGTCTACGCCGAGAACGCCACCGTCACCTGGAGCGGCGGCGGCATCACCGGCAGCTACGCCACCGACTACGCCAGCTCACCCACCTACGGCGGCGCCCTCTGCGTGCTCTACGGCGACCTGAGCGTGTCGAACGCCGAGCTGGCCGACAACCAGGCCTACTACGGGGGCGCCATCTTCGGCGAGGCGGGCGCGGTCACCCTCGACGGCGTGCAGACCGACTCCAACTGGAGCTACTACGGCGGCGTGGTCTACCTGCAGACCAACGGCGAGCTCCGCGACACGAACTCGGTCCACGAAGAGAACACCGGGTACTACTACGGCGGCGCCTACTACACCTACAACAGCGTCGACGTGGTGCTGACCGGCGTCACGTCCAGCGACAACTTCGCCTACTACGGCGGCGGCGGGCTCTACGCCTACTACTACGGCGCCGTGCGCGTGGTCGACAGCAGCTTCTCGGGCGGCGAGGGCTACTACGCGGGGGCGCTCTTGCTCAACAGCCTCTACAGCACCACGGTCATCAGCGGAACCAGCTTCGAAGACAACGTGGCGTACTACTACGGCGGCGCGGTCCAAGCGTACTACAGCTCCGCGCTCGAGGTCGTCGACAGCGTGTTCGACGGCAACTCGGCGGGCTCGTACTACGGCGGTGCCCTCGACATCTACGAGTCCAACGCCAGCTTCGAGCGGGTCACCTTCACCGACAACGAGATGGACGAAGGCCCGGGCGGCGCCGTGCACGTGCACCACGCCAACCCCGACCTCTACACCCTCGACTTCGACGGGTGCCGCTTCGAGGGCAACGCCGCGGGCTTCGACGGCGGCGCCGTCTCCGTGGAGAACGCCGGCGAGCTCACGATCCGCGACTGCGACTTCGTGGCGAACTCGGCGGGCTCGGAGCGCTACGGCGGCGCCCTGTTCCTCACGGGCAACCACCGGGTCACCGTGCAGAGCAGCCGCTTCTCGGGCAACTCGGCTGGCTACGGCGGCGTGGTGTACAGCCAGGATCCCTACCGTGCCAGCTCCACCGAGACCTGGACCAACAACACCGTGCAGGAGTCCACCGCGCGCGTGGGCGGGGTCGGCGTCTACGTGGGGGGCGAGGGCACGGACTGGACCCAGAACACCCTCGTGGGCAACACCTGCGTGGACGAAGCCGGTGTCTTCGGGGTCTACGACACCAGCGTGAGCCTGCGGAACAACCTGGTGGCCGAGGTGGCCGAGGGCGCCTTCGTGCACGACTTCGGCGCGGGCACCGTGGACGCGGCCTACAACGGCTTCCACGCCCTCGACTCCATGAGCGCCGGCACCCTCGACGACGACGCGCTCGCGACCCACGCCACGGAAGGCGACCCGCTCTTCGCGGCGTGGACCGCCAACGGCAACCCGGACGACGACCACTTCGTGCTCCTCACGGGCAGCCCGATGATCGACGCCGGCGATCCCGAGCTCACCGACCCGGACGGGAGCCGCAGCGACATCGGTGCCTACGGCGGGGCCGACGCACCGTCCGACGACGCCGATGGCGACGGCTGGCTGGCCTTCCAGGACTGCCACGACGACGATCCGTCCGCGCACCCCGGGGGCTCCGAGACCTGGTACGACGGGATCAACGGTGACTGCGAAGGCACCAGCGACTACGACGCCGACGGTGACGGTGAAGACGCGGCGGCCTGGGGTGGCGCAGACTGCGACGACGCGGACGCGAGCGTGATCGAGTGCGACGAGCCGGACACGGGCGCTGCGCTCGACACCGGCGACACCGCCACCGGAGACGGCGGCCAGCCCAACGGCGAGCGGCCGGAAGACGACATCGAGCTCGTCGGCGGGTCGGGCTGCGGCTGCAGCGGCGGCGGCTTCGCGGGCTTCTGGCTGTTCGGTGCGCTCGGGGTCGCACGCCGGCGTCGCGGGCCCGCTACCCGATAGCCCCCGTCACGCCCTCCACGCCCGTCAGGTGGTCGTGGGGATCGATGTCCGCGAGCCTCAAGAGCGTGGCGCCGACCTCCTCGACCGTCAGATCGTGGCCCTTGTCGCTCAGCTCGCCGGTCTCGCGGTCCACCCGCTCGCCGTAGAAGGTGCTGTCGAAGGCCCCGATGACCCGACCGCCGTCCAGCCGCGGGCCGGTCACGAGCATCGAGGTGTAGGGCCAGTGGTCCTTGCCGTCGAAGCCATTGAGCTGCGGCGTGCGCCCCATCTCGCTGCAGACCACCACCACGGTCTCGTCGGCGAGCGAGCCCCCCTGGCTGCCCTCCTCGGCCTCGAGTCGATCCATCAGGTCGATCAAGCCGCTGAAGAGCTGCTCGAAGTTGGCCGACTGGTACACGTCGTTGTCGGTGTGGGTGTCCCACCCGTAGTAGCTGAACGACAGCGTGGCGCAGCGCGAGATGCCGAGGCGCAGGGCGTCGACGGCGAGCTTCACCTGGCTGGAGAAGTCGCTCGAGCTCGACCAGTCGATGACGTTGGCCAGGTCCTTCAGCGAGCCCCCTCGCTCCAGCGAGGTGAGGTAGGCGTCGATGGCCTCGTCACGCGCCGACGAGGACGCGCCGTCGCGCGCGGCCGCGAGGCGTCGGGCCAAGTACGCGTCCATGCTCGCCTCCGCGGCCGAGCCGGGCGCTCCCACCGCGAGGTCGCTGGCGTCGAGGATGCTGCCGGTGAGCAAGCCCTCCAGCTGGCCGCTCGAGCCCGTGCGCGTGACCGCGGCCCCAAAGGCGCCGGGGTAGCTGGGCCCCTGCACCACGAGGTGGGGCAGGGCGAACCCACCGAGCTGCTCGCCGGCGATGATGGCGGGCCAGTCGCTCCGGTCGCCGGTGCCACCGGTCATCACCAGCTTCAGGCAGCTCTCGTGGGCGATGCTCGGGACCAGGATGCCGTTGAAGATCACGCTCCGGGCCGCGAAGCGGGCGAAGTAGTCGTCGACCGACGGCCTGTCGGCGTGGGCCACGTAGGAGAGGTCGCCCACCGCTCCGCGCTCGGCGGTGGCCTCCATGTCGATCATGGCCTCGTCGAAGGACGTGGCGAAGACCCGGGTGACGTCCCAGCCGCCGTAGCAGGTGACCACGAGGAAGCGCAGCCCGCTCCCGGACGCATCGGCAGCGAGCGCCTGCCCGAGCGGGAGCGCGGTGGCCCCGAGCAAGCCGGCCGAGGCGCCGGTGAATCCACGACGGGTGAGCTTCATCGTCGCCTCAATAGAGCAGGAAGTCGGGGTCGCGCAGGAGCACGCTCAGCAGCCCCGCCCACGCGGCTTCGGCGCTGGCTTCGGCTTCGTAGAGCGCGGTCCACAGCTCGAGGTTGGCCTCCACCTCGGGCCCATCGGCCTGCACCCGGTCCCCGAAGAGCTGCAGGTGGAGGTGCTGGATCTGCGCGACCATGGCGTCGCGGCCGGAGTCCGGCGTCTCGGTGAAGCCGACGTAGGGGAAGAGCCGGGCGGTGTCCTGCTCGCCGCGCTCGGCGTCGACCGCGTACCAGGCGGCGGCCTGGGCCACGCGCTCGTACACCAGCCCGGCGGTCGCCGTGATCTGCGGGGCCGGCGCCGTGACGTAGCCCCCGTCCACGCCACCCGCGAGGGTGCGGAGGCCGTAGGTGTCGGTCGAGAGCAGGTCGTAGTCGTCGTAGGTGAAGCGGAAGCCCGTGAGGTCTTCGAGCTGGCTCGCCAGCAGCTCGGGCCGGGTGAGCTTCACCGCGGCGTGCTGCGGGTCGTCGGTGGCCTGGATGCGGTACTCGGGCTGGTCGACGATCGCGCGCAACAGCGGCTTGATCGTGCCCTCGCCCGAGAGCAGCACCTCGCGGAGGTCGACCAGCACGTTGGTGTCGTCGAGGGTGACGTCGCGCTGCAGCAGCAGCTCCCAGGTGTGCTCCACGAGGCACTCGGGGAGGCGGTTGTCGCCCGCGAGCTGCTCGCCCAGGTCCGACAGGTTGTTGCCCGGCTCGCCGTAGAACCCGGGGGCGACCGTGGTGGCTTCCTCCCAGTACGACTCGCGCTCCGGGTGATAGCTCGTGATGTCGAGCCGGCTGTAGACGTAGCCGTAGTAGAAGCCCCACAGGTAGGCGGCGAGCGGGTCGAGGGTGGCATGGCAGCCCACGCAGCCTTCGTTGGTGAGCACCGCCTCGCTCACCGCGTCCTCGTCGAGCAGGTCGACGTTGCGGTCGAACTCGATCGGCCGGGAGAGGTAGTCGCTGCAGAGCAGGATCTTGGAGATGGCGTTCGCGCGGCCGCGGTTGGCGTTGGAGTAGGTGGAGCCGTAGCGCCACCACATGCCGTTGGTGCTCAGGATGCCGGCCGTGGGTCGACCGTCGGTGTAGGCGGCCACCTGCCAGCCGTCTCCGTCCTCCCGATCGAGGTCCCAGGCGGTGGCGAGGTCGTCGGTGGCCATCGTCCAGTCGGCCACCACCAGCTCCGTGAAGGGCAGGTCCTCCACCACGATGCGCGCCAGGATGCGGAGCGGCTCCTGGCCCACCGCCGACGCGAAGCCCACCTCGTCGTCGAGGCCGTAGGAGGCCGCGGAGACCGTGAGGCTGTCGACGCGGGTCAGGTAGATCTCGCCGAACAGGTCGACGATCCGATCCTCCAGACGGGGGTCCTGCACGAAGGCGTCGAGCAGCTCCTCGAGGGCATCGGGATCGGCTTCGACGGCCTCGATCTCCGCGACCGTGGGGCGCACGCCGCGCAGGTCGAGGCTCGCGCGGAAGAGCACGGCGACCGGATCGGCTTCGACGGCCTCCCCCGTGTCGAGGGTCTCGGCCGGTTCCTCGGCGCTCGTGCCAGGGTCCTCGCCAGGGGTGGCGGGCTCGCCTGGCGCGGTGGCACACGCCCACAAGGCCATCAGTTCCACGGCCGGTGCTCCCAGGAGAAGAGCGCCGAGAAGTCCGGGCACACCTCACCGAGCTCGTCGGCGCCGAGCCAGGCGGTTCCGCAGCCGTCGCAGTCCGGCGGGAACACCGCGCCACCGCTGTAGGGCGCGCCGTCGAAGAGCACCTCGTACCAGTCACCGGTGGCCGGGTCGCGGAGGGAGACCGAGCCCCCGGCCTCCGCCTCGCACGCCGAGCCGAGCCCTTCCGACGAGATGGCGAAGTTCTCGAACACCGCCGAGTCCGTGGACAGATCGAAGCCGGTGACGGCCCCCTCGAGGGTGAGGCTGTGCCCCAAGGCCATGTCCCACACGTACGTGGCGACGAGATCGAGCGAGTAGCTGTCCTCGATCCAGGTGCCCTCGGCGCGGTCGCCTCCGCTGTACCGGGCATCGCCAGCCCAGCTCGCGTAGCCGTACCAGGTGTCGTCGTAGGTCAGGCGGTAAGTGTAGTGGTACCAGGAGCCCGCCAGCTCCACGGTCTCGCCGGTGCGGTCGGTGATGGAGCCGTAGCCGGCCAGGTAGGCCTGGTCGTCGTAGAAGTAGTAGCCCGAGGTGTAGGGCTCGTAGCGGTAGCTGTAGCCGTAGCCCGAGTAGACCGAGCCGACGTCGCTCGTGCAGCTGTCGTACCAGTAGTCGTAGCCGGTGTAGTAGTCGTAGAAGTACGGGCAGTCGGCGTCCTCGCCCTCTTCCATCAGCTCGTAGTAGGTGGTGGTGAGGGTCTCGGGGTCGAAGAGCAGCATGGCGTCGAAGGTACGGGTGAGCGCTTCCTCGATCGCCCCCAGCGAGAGCACCTCGTCGTCCGACCCTGCGTCCTCGTACACGTAGTCCGAGGGCTCGTCGTCGTGCTCTTCGGCCGGCTGGTCGCCCGCGTCGTCGGCGTCGTCGACCGGCGCCGCCTCTTCGACGGGCGGATCCGCGTCCTGCTGCCGGTCGCTCACCTCGTTCTCCGGCGTCGTACACGCCCACAGCCAGATCAGGCTCGTCATGGCAGCCTCGTTCGCACGCTGAAAAGTAGCACTCCGAGGGGCTATGAGGGGGCGTGATCATCGTCTACGACCTCGACGGCACCCTGGTGGACTCCCGGCTGGCCCTGCTCGGCGCCCACGACGCCGCCTGGGCAGGCGTGGGCCTCGAGCGCCCGAGCGAGCACGCCATCCTGTCGCTCATCGGGCTGCCGCTGCGCGACATCTTCGTCGAGCTGGCGCCGGAGCAGGACCCCACGCCCCTGGTCGAGGGCTACAAGGCGGCGTACCGCGCCGCTGCGGAGACCCACGAGCGCCTGTTCGACGGCATCGAGGCCCTGCTGGCCCGCGACCACCGGGCCGCGGTCGCGACGGGCAAGGGGCAGCTCGGTGCCGAGGCCACGGTCGCTCGGCACGGCTTGACCGAGCGCTTCGAGGTGGTGCTCGGCGGCGACGCGGTGCCGCGTCCCAAGCCCCACCCCGACCTGCTCGAAGCCATCCGCGAGCGCACGGGCTGCGACGATCTGCTGATGATCGGCGACACGGTGTTCGACCTGCAGATGGCCCGCGCGGCCGGCGTGCCGTCGATCGGTGTCGGGTGGGGCCACCACCGCTCGGAGCGGCTCGCGCCCTTCGGACCGGTGGCCGAGAGCGTGGCCGAGCTCGACGAGCTCGTGCAGGCCCAGGTGGCCGCGTCGCGGTAGAACGGGAGCAACCAGCTTCCTCGGGGTGCCCATGAGCTCCAGCGCCTTCCTCGACCGCGTCTTCTCGAACCTCCCACGGCTCGGTGGCCGCTTCGACTTCAACAGCTGGCGCCACGCCGGCCGCCCCACCAGTGAAGGCGTGGGCATCCTCCCGATGTCGGGTGTGGACGTCGACGCCGTGGCAGCCAGGGTGATGGACGTCGCCGGCTACGTCGGCAACATCGACTACGTGGTCGCGTGCCGCGCCACCGGCGACGAGGGGCCGGGCACGGTCTGCTTCTACCAGCGCATCAAGGTGCCGGTGCTCGCCGAGATCCAGATGCACCTGAAGCTCACGGACCACGGCGAGCGCGACGGCTGGCGGGTGCTGGCCTGGGACCAGCTCGAGGCCCAGACCGCCGGACTCGACCCCAAGCGCGGCGCCCGCAGCGCCTACAACGTGGGCGCCTGGCTCATCAAGGCCAACGCCGTGGGCTACGCGCTCAGCTCCGCGCCGCGCAAGGAGGACGTGGGTCGGCTCAAGTTCGCCGCGCTGACCAAGGGCGCCGATGCCGGCGCGGCCCAGGTGGTCAAGGCCAACATCGAGGGCATGGTGAGCTGGTCGCGCCGGTGAGGCGAGACCAGCCTCCCTAGGGCCCGGTCTCGGCGGGCTCGACGCCCTCGTAGATCGCGTCCAGCTGCGACACGGCCACCGAGAGAGGCTCCCACATCGCGACCACGCGCTCGTCGTCGGGGGTGTACAGGTTGTCCTCTTCGGTGGGGTCCGACGCGCGGTCGTAGAGCCTCCGGCGTCCATCCCAGCGGAACTCCAGGCGCAGGTCGCCCACCACGACGTCCTGCAGCGTGTCGTGCTCGCTCAGCCGCCAGGTGAAGAGCGCACGGTCGGCCGGCGCGTCGCCCACCGGCAGGCCGCTCAGCGCAGGCTCGTGCTCCACGCCCAACAGCTCCAGCAAGGTGGGCAACACGTCGACATGGGTGGTCGGCTCCTCCCAGGCGCGACCCTCCAGGTCGGGCGCCCAGAAGGCCACCAGCGCACGTGCCTCCTCGGGCTGGAGGTCGTACCCATGGCCGAGCTCCTTCCGGTCGAACAGCTGCTCGCCGTGGTCGGTCGCGAGGACCACCACCGTGTCGTCGAGCGCCCGCTGGGCGTCGAGCTGGTCGAGCAGGGCCGCGAGCTGATCGTCGAGGTAGCGCAGCTCGCCGGCGTAGCGGCGCTCGATCCGCGCGAGCGCGGCGGCCCGTTCGTCCGCGCTGATGTCGGCCCAGGCCGCCGCGAGGGACTCGAGCCCCTCGCTCGTGGACAGCTCCCAGTCCAGCTCGTCGAGCTCGTCCAGGCCCTCGAGGTAGGCCTCGGGGGGATCGTAGGGGCTGTGCGGATCCATGAAGTGTGCGTGCACGAACCACGGCGCGTCTTCGGCTTCGAACAGGTCGACCAGGACCAACGCCGACGCGGCCACCACGTCGGCGGGCTGGCTGGTCTTGATGCGAAGGACGTCGTAGCCCTGGGCGAAGGCGTAGCGGGGGTCCAGGAAGGGGTTGGAGGTCACCAGGCCCGTCTGGTAGCCGGCGCCGGCGAGGATCTCGGAGAGGATCTCCGCGTCTTCCGGCAAGGGGGCGATGTCGACCTTGGCCTCGGTGCGAGGGCCCCACCCGAGGTCGAGCACTGTCTGTCCAGTGAGCAGGCACACCATCGAGCTGAAGGTCCAGTTGGAGCACGAGCGGTGGTGGTCGAGCACGAGCGCGTCGCCCAGCATCGCCTCGAGGCGCGGCATGTTGTCGGCGCCGCCATAGCGGGCCAGGCGGTCCAGCCGCAGGGTGTCCAGCGTGATCAGGAGCACGTTCCTGCCGCTCCCGTAGACCACCTCCACGGGCTCGGGAGCGGCGGTCTCCCCCACCCGTTCCGTCGCACATGCCAGCAGGGTCCACCACACGCCGGGCAGGGTAGCCGCTCCCGGCCCGGTCGCAAGCGCGAGGATGTCAGCTGATCGACGCCAGGAGCCGGTCCAGGGCTTCGGTCAAGAGGCCCTCGCTCGTGCAGAAGGTGAGGCGGATGTGGCCGGCCGCGCCCGGACCGAACCACCGGGGGGCACCGGGCACCACCGCGACCCGCCCGTGGTCGAGCACGTGCTGCGCCACCGCCAGCTCGTCGCCCAGGCCGAGCCCCCGGATGCCCACGAAGAGCACGTAGGTCCCCTCCGGGGCGGTGACGGACAGGCCCGGATGCTCTCCGAGCCTGCCCACGGCCAGGTCCCGCATGCGGCAGAGGTGCGCGACGAAGGCCTCGGCCCAGGGCCACGCGTGGCGGTACGCGGCCTCGGCCGCGACCTGCGACAAGGTGGCCACGCCGTAGGCGGTGGTGGGTGCCCGGCTCACCTCGAGCAGCTGGTTCCTCACCTCCGGCGTGGGCGCCGCGAGGAAGCCGACACGCAGGCCCGCCAGCCCGAAGGTCTTGCTGAAGCCGTGCACCGAGAGCGTGCGGGCCGCCGCCGCCGCGCCGAGCGACGCGGTGGCCACGTGGCGCCTCGGCGCGTACACGATGTCGCCCCAGACCTCGTCCGAGAGGATCCAGAGGTCGTGCGCCTCGGCGAGGTCCACCACCCCTTGCAGCTCGGCTGCGTCCGGGACGCGGCCCAGCGGGTTGTGGGGGTTGCAGAGCGCGATCATGCGGGTGCGAGGGCCGATCGCCGCCGCGATCGCTGCCGGATCGATCCGCCCATCGTCTCCGAGCCTCACCCGCCTCACCACGCCGCCCGCGTGTTCCACGCTCGCCGCGAAGAGGAAGTCGACGGGGTCGAAGACCACCGCCTCGTCCCCTGGATCGAGCACGAAGCGGGCGGCCACGAACATGGCCGACGCCGCGCTGTCCGTGGGCAGGATGTGGTCCGGTGTGGTGCCCGGTACGCCGCGGCGAGCCACCTGGACGTGCGCGCAGGCCTCGCGGAAGCTCGGGAGGCCGTCGGGGGGCCCGTACGAGAACACCCCCCCGCTGGCGTACTCCGCGATCGCCCCCCGGATCACGGGCGCCACCGGGAAGTCGGGATCCGCGGCGGTGAGGGGGATGACGTCGGGATCGACGGTCGCCCAGCGCAGGTTGAAGGCACGCTCGCGCAGCAGCTCGAGGGCGACCGAATCGTCGGAGAACCAGTGGCTCAATGGACCACCGGGAGGGAAGGCTTGGCCGTGGGCGGCGCCAGGAACTGCGCGATCAAGGTCTCCCCGCCTTCACGGATGGCGTGCAGGCGCGGCAAGCGCTCGGCGGCGAAGCCCGCGAGACCTTCCGGGCCCGGATCCTCGCGGAGGGCCCTGCAGAGCAGGACCGCGTCGACCAGCGCTGCGTTGGCGCCCTGGCTCGTGAGGGTGGGGTTGGGGTGCCCCGCGTCGCCGATCAAGGCGACGCGGCCCTTGACGAGGGGCGTGGGCGCCTGGGCATCGACCGTGCGCCACACGTGGCTGCGGCTGAAGTCGGTCCGTTCCACCAGGTTGCGCACCGGATCGGCCCATGAGCCGACCAGCTGCCGTGCGAACAGGCTCCGTGCCTCGGCACTGCGCGGCACGTCGGGCCACCGTCGAGCGTCGTACTGCAGGAACCAGATCACGGTGCCGTGCGCGGCGGGAACCACCCCCACCGCCAGGCCGCCGTCGGGGTGCAAGGTCTTGAGGAAGGTGCGGTCGTACAAGGCCGAGACGTCGGGAGCCGTGCACGCGCTCACGAGCTCCCGCACCGGCGACTCCTCGGCGCGCCACTCGGGAAACAAGGTGGGCCGCACCACCGAGCGCACACCGTCGGCGCCGACCACGAGATCGAAGGCCTCTGCTGCGCCGTCTTCGAAGCGCAGCTCCACGGAGCGCTCGTCCTGGTGCAGGCCGACCACGCGCCGCCCCCAGCACATCGAGGCGCTCGGCACCCCCGACGCGAGCAGGCGCATCAGGTCCAGGCGCGCGATGCCCCGTTGCCCGCTCAGGCGCGCATGGAGCGTGGCCACGCCCTGCGGCGTTCGCAGCACGGCGAGGTCCAGGGGGTTGCTGAGCTCCTCCACATCGCTGCGCAGGCCCAGCTCCCCCATCGCGTCGAGTCCGTTCGGCAACAGCAGCAGCCCCAACCCGCTGTGGCCCACCCGCGTGTCCCGCTCGAAGATGCGCACGTCGGCGCCAGCCCGGGACAGCGCGGTGCCCAGGGCGAGCCCACCGACCCCGCCCCCCACGATGCCGATCCTCACGGCACAGCCAGATCCGCGGCGCAAGGACGTCCCATCAAGAAGCCCTGGGCCCGGTGGCACCCGAGCTCCACCAGCCTGGCGAGCTGGTCTTCGGTCTCCACCCCTTCCGCCACCACCTGCAAGCCCAGCCCCTGGGCCATTCCGAGGATGGCGCGCACGATGGCTTCGGCTTGGGGCCTGGTCAGCAGGTCGGCGATGAAGGAGCGGTCGATCTTCACGACGTCCACGGGGAAGCGGTTCACGTAGGCCAGCGCAGAGTAGCCGGTGCCGAAGTCGTCCAGGCAGATCCGAACCCCCAGAGCACGCAGCTCCGCGAGCACCTGCGCGACCCTGTCCTGGTCGGCGAGCAGGGACGACTCCGTGATCTCCAGCCGCAACGCGCTGCCTTCCAGCTCCCGGGAAGCCAGGTTCCGGCGCACGTGCGCGGCCATGTCGTGGCTCAGGAGGCGCTCGGGCGACACGTTCACGTTCAGCACCACGTCGCGCCCTGCGGCACGCCAGCGTGCGGCCTGGTCCAGCGCCTCCTCCAGCACCCAGGACTCGACCCGGTCCATCAACCCCGCCTCGCGCGCGACCGCCAGGAAGCCCTCCGGCGGAACGATCTCACCGTCCCGGCGCCAGCGCACCAGGGCTTCCACGCCGCACATCTCCAGGTCCGGCAAGCCGTAGATCGGCTGGTAGTGGAGCAGCAGATCGCCCGCCTCGATCGCGGTCCGCAGCCGCTGCTCCACGCGCACGCGGTTCACCAGCTCCTGCCGCATCTCCGGTCGGAAGACGACGGTGCAGGCCCGACCGCGCGCCTTGGCGCGGTACATGGCCGTGTCGGCGTCACGGAGCAGATCGTCGCTCGAGGCGTGCTCCGGCCCTGCGAAGACCAGGCCGAGGCTGGGCGACACCACCAGGTCCGCTCCCGACAGCCGCACCGGCTCTCGAACCGCAGCCTGGATCCGCTCGGCGGCCTCGAGCACCCGCTCCTCGCGGAGCCCCTCGAGGAGCAGCGTGAACTCGTCGCCACCGAGACGGGCCACGGTGTCGACCTGGCGCACCGCGCGCCGCAGGCGACCCGCGATCTCACAGAGCAGGCGGTCGCCCGCCGCATGCCCCAGGCTGTCGTTCACGTTCTTGAAGCGGTCGAGGTCCAGGAACATCACGGCCACGCGACGGCTCGGGTCCTGGGCGCGGCGCTCCATCGCGGCGCCGAGCCGCTCGTCGAACAGCGCCCGGTTCGGCAGGCCTGTGAGCGTGTCGTGCAGGGCCTCGTGCCGCAGGCGAAGCTCGGCGACCTTCCGCTTGGTGATGTCGGACTGCGACCCGGCCACCAGCAGGGGGCGCCCCAGGCCGTCGACCTCCGCGAGCCCGCGGCACATCATCCAGCGCCAGCTGCCGTCGCGGTGTCGGATCCGGTAGTCGCACTCCACGTGCGCGCTCTGGCGGTCCACGTGGAGCTGGAGCTCCGCGCGCAGGGCTGCCCGGTCGTCGGGGTGGACCAGATCCAGCCAGTGCTCGAGATCCGTGCGGTGCTCGAGCGCCGGGTACCCCAACATCTGCCGCCAGCGCGACGACAGCAAGAGCTCGCCCGTCTGGAGGTTCCAGCCCCACATGCCGTCGGTGGCTCCTGCCGCCGCCAGCGCGAAGCGGGACAGGGAGGCCTGGAGCTCCTCCTCACGGGCGACCTGATCGGTGACGTCCCGGCGCAGGCACATGTAGGCGACCACGTCCCCATCCCCGTCGATCACCGCCGAGATGGTGCAGTCCGCCACGAACCGCGATCCGTTGCGGTGCCGGCTCGTGATGCGACCCTTCCACGACGCCCCGGTCGCCGTGCGCTGCCAGATGGCCTCGTAGAACGCGTCGTCGTGCGCGTCGGAGCGGATCAGCTCGGCGGGCGTGCGGCCGATCGCCTCGTGGCGGTGGTACCCGGTGAGCCGCGTGTACGCGGGGTTGACGTAGCGGAGCGTGCCCTCCGTGTCGGTGAACTCGATGGAGTCGCCCACGTGCTCGGCGGCCTGGCCGAGCCGCGCCAGCTCTTCGAGCCCGACCACCTTCTGCTCCAGAGCGTCGCAGCGGGTCTGGAGCTCGACCACCTGCTGTTGCAGGAGCTCGGGATCCAGAGCTGTGGCGTCGTCTTCGAACTCGATCGACACGGTACGCAGAACAGGCCAGGCCATGCCCGCTACATCGGACGGATGCCCGTCCGACCTGAGCGGGATGCCCCCTGGCGCTCGATCACCAACCGCAGCCGATCGACCACATCGAATCATCCGAGGCCCCGAGCTCCTCGAGCCAGGTGGCGCCCCAGTCGCTGGCGCGGTGCACGAAGTCCGCCACGTCGGCGTCGTCCGCGGCGGCATCCTGCATCCACGAGCTGTCAAGATCGATGCGACCCTCGGCGTTGCCGAGTCCCGGGATCCGGGTGGCGAGGCGGGTGGAGTCCCCTTCGGACCACGGATCGTCGTCCGCGCTCGGCAACATGCCCGGCTGGTCGCTCCACGCCTCGATCCAGGTGATCTCACCGGCGTCGTTGAACGTGAACTCCTCGTAGATCGGGCAGCCGAGGCCCTCGTGCGCGTCGTAGTAGAAGGTGACGCGGCACCGGCCGAAGGGGTTCTGTTCGAAGAACCGGCAGTCCCGCTCCACCACGATCGACGGGAACAGCTGGAGCAGCAGATCCCCGTTCACGATGTTGTCGTAGCCGTAGGCGGTCAACATCAGCCAGGGAGGCCACTCCCAGCGTGCGACGAGCTCGCTGTAGGGCGGGGGCTCCTCCAGATCGACCGTGTAGTCCATGGTGTCGAAGTACAGGCTCGAGGAGGCCACGTACTCGTCCGCGGTGAGCGTGGGCTCCAGGCAGTCGGCGAACGCGCCGTCGTGCCCGCAGCGCTCCCCCGCCGTGTCGCCGGACGTTGGGCCGCTGCAGGCCACGAGCACCAGGTGGATCACAGCGGCCTCCAGGCGGCCCGGGGCAGCTCGCCGGACACGGCGGGTTCATCGGCGGCGAGCAGGTAGAGCGCGCGCCGGTTCCTCACCTCGTCGGTCTCGTCGGGCGTGCCGACCGCCAGCCCGTCCTCGCCGAAGCCCTGGTAGGCCACGGAGCCCTCGAAGCCCCGGCTGCGGAACCAGCCGGCGATCGCTCGGGCACGCGCCTCGGACAGGCCCTGGTTGCCAGCTCGATCGCCGACCGTGTCGGTGTAGCCGGCCACGAAGAGCTTCACGTCCACGATGCTGCCGTACTTGGCCAGGACCTCGGAGAGCTCACCGTACGCCGCCTCCAGCTTGTGGGCCTCGCTCTCGGCGATCGCGGCGCTGCCGGTGGCGAAGTGCAGGTCCTCGTGCGGGATGGCGTAGCTCCAAGGGGACAGCTCGAGGCTGGCGGTCAGCCCGTGCTGATCGGTGCCGGTGAGCGCGAGCTTCAGGATCTCCGCGTCGGGCTGGGACCACTCCAGTTCGAGGGGTGTGCTGCCTGCGTCGCTCACGGCGCCTCGGCCGACCGCGTGCCCGGTGGCGTCGAAGACCTCCACCTCCACCCGGGTCAGCGGGCGGCTGCCCGCCACCGAGATCCGCTGGGCGTCCAGGTCCAGGTCCGCCTTGTCGACCGTGAGGGTCAGGGCGTCGAGCACCTGGACCTCGAGCGACAGCGGCATCTCTCCATAGCTGCCATCGGCCTCTTCCAGGCGCAGGCTCCCGGAGCACGCGTGCGCTCCGAGCGCCAGGCCGTCGAGGGACAGCGTGACGGTCTGCCCCGACCTGACCCGCTCGGAGATGGCATAGGCCTGCCCCGAACACGACAACCGGGCATCGAGCGCGCCCGACACGCCGAGCACGAACGACAGGCTGGCCGGCGTGGCCCCCGCCTGCGTGGTGCGCACCGCCTCCAGGGTCACCGCGTCCTGGGCCAGGGCCAGCGGCAGCAGGATCATCCCAGGCCCGACCGGAAGACCATGAGCACCAGGGTGAGGAGCCAGAGGCCGTGGAAGATGCCGTTGCCCACCGCGAGCCGCTTCACCAGCGGCGCCACGCTCTCGCGGCTGCCGCCGGCCGCCAGGGCGGCGTCGATCGCCTTCCACGACCTGCCCACCACGCCGCCGCCCACACCCAGCATCACGAAGCCCACCGTGAGCCCGATGTGGATCGGCACCGGCACCGCTCCCATGCCGCCCAGCACGACGATCAGGCCGATGCCGCTGAGCACCGTGAGGCCCCCGGCGGACGCCGAGATCTTCAGGGAGCGGCTCATGCGCTCGCGGAGCAGGTCCAGGTTGCCCTCGGGGCTGGCGAGGGTGCGCCGGACGTCGCCGGAGCAGAAGAAGATGGCGCCGATCCAGAGGGCCATGCAGCCGATGTGCACGAGCCGGAGCGAGAGGTAGAGCAAGGGGGCCTCCAGGACGGCCTCCTACTTCGTTCCCCGCGGCGGGGCCGCTCAGCGGGATCGCGCAGAAACACGCTCTGGTGGACCCAGCCAGGCGCCGAGCCGACCCGCGGGCGGAAAGCCGTGCCGACGCTCGTCCCCCGTGAGCAGCCCCACGCACGCCACCTGCCGCTCGCTGTCCACGGTCCCCTCGCCCGCGGCCGCGGCCAGGACCTGCTCCAGGGCCCCCGAAGGCGGCCAGGGGTGCCGCCAGTCGGCCGACGGCGAGAACCAGGACGGCACCAGCCCGAGGAGCACGGCCACGCCGACGCCGACCGCCACCGTCGTGCGCCACCGTCGCGGAAGCGGCCGCACCAGCGTGGCCCAGGCCAGCCCGAGCGCGACCGGCGCGCCGGCCAGGCCGACCTGCAGGAAGCGCAGCCGGATCTGGATGTCGGCGGCTCCCTGGAGGGCCACGGCGAAGGGAAGCAGTCCCGACACCAGGGCCACCATGTGCCAGGGGCGGCGCCGGAGGCCCCAGAGGGCGATCACCAGGCTCCCCGCCAGCACCGGCCGCCAGGGATCGACGCGGGCCTCACGAAGCCACGTGGTCTCCCCGCGCTCCAGCACGGATGCGGGCACCCGCTCCCGGATGAGGCGGAGCGTGCGGAAGGTCTGCGGGAGCGCTCGCGGGTCGCTCCACCCCCACAGGTAGGCGCCTTCCTCCAGCCTCAACGGCAGCGGCGCCTGGGGCTCGTACGCCACCTCGGTCATCGCGAAGGCCTGGTGCTCGAAGGTCCAGCTCCGGTCCGACCACGCCCAGCCGCCTGCGGCGTACGAGAGCACCAGCGGGAGCGCCACGAGGGCCAGCCGACCGGGCACCCTGCGCGGACGAGCGGCACAGGCCGCGACCACGACCACGGCGAGCGCTGGGGCCGCCCACAGGAGCCCGCGCACATCGACCAGCAGCGCCACAGCAACCCCGCACGCGCCCGTGACGAGGCCCGCCGGCGTGCGCCAGCGCGCAGCCACGGCGGCGCCGGCGGAGGCGGCGACGAAGCCCGCGATCACCGCCGGGTAGAAGGTGGCTGTGCGCGTGAGGAGCGTGAGGCTGCCCACCGCGCAGAACCCGAGCGACGCACACACGCCCCCGAGCCGACCCGCCAGGGCCCGCCCCCAGACGTAGGTGGCGAGCACCAGGCCCCACGTGGCCGCCAGCGAGCCCACCACGAGCGCGTCGGTGAGGCTCATGTGGCGGGCGAGCAGGGCCGGAAGCGCCGCGGTGACGCGCGACCGGTTCTGGGAGAACGCGTGCTCGGTGCCATCGCGGAGGGCGGCGGTGGAGCGGCAGTATTCGCCGAAGTCGGACGCCACGAGGGCCGCGTCGACCAGGTGGAAGCGGGCGAGCCAGAGGGTGCAGAGGGCGGTGACGGCGGTCGCACAGACCAGCGCCCGGGCGAGCTCCCGCGAGCGCCGAGTCATGGCGGCGTGCGGAAGCTGTGGCAGATCTCCGGACGCTCGGCGATCTCCACCTCGACCGCACGGAGGCAGTCCGCTCGAGCCGCGTCGTCGACCACCGCGTCGCAGGTGCCCACACCGAAGCAGGCCACGGCGGTGCCGAGCAGCCGTCCGGCGGCGTCCCCCCCGAGGTGCCGCGCTGCCAGATCCTCGAAGCTCTCCGCGGTGGGCCCGGACCGCAGCCAACCGTCCAGCGCGTGACGGACGCAGTCGGCCACGTGATCGCCAGCGAAGCGCTCACAGCGATCGAGGCGGGTGTGCAGGTCGGCGACGGGCACGGCCCGCATCAGCTGGAGCTCACACGGCTCGTCGCCGTCACAGGCCGAGAGCAGGGTGGCGTCGTCGACGTCCCCCGCCAGGGTCACGGCGTGGCGAACGCAGTCCTGGGCGAGCTCGCCGGTGACCTCCAGGCAACGCCGGACCCGGGCCTCGGTGCCGAGCTCCCCCCAGCTCCGATCCAGCACCTCGAAGCGACAGTCCGACGACGCGCCGCAGGCTGTCAGCTGCTCGCCGAGGTCGCCGCCGCGTTCCCCTCGGGCGCCCACCCACACCTGCCGACAGAGCGCATCCCAGTCGCCGGCCCCGGCACAGATCGACTCGACGCTCCCGGGGTGCCGGGCCGCCACGAGCGCCAGGCAGTACCCGTGGGCGTCGGTGCCCGCGTACGCTGCACAGTCCTGGGGGACCCTGGGGTCCGTGGGCGGTGACGCAGGCGCGGTCGGCGGCTCCCCGCACGCGCACCCCAAGCACAGGAGCCAGGCCATGTCAGTCCCGGTTCAGGTGCGCCGCGGAGATGCGTCGCTCGCACACGTGCTGGACGCGGCCCTCCAGCACCGCGCACACCGTCTCGGCGCTCTCGACCGGCACGCGTCCGCGGTGCGCGTCGATCCAGGTGAACAGCGCGGCACCGCGGAGCACCGGATCGGCGATGGCTTCGGCCGCGGCGACCACCTCGGCGGTGGCGGTGGGTGGCACGGCCAGCAGCACGTCCTGGCGGCAGACGTCCGGCTGGTCCGCGGCGGCACAGTCCGTGCCGACCTCCGCGCTCCCACACGCCAGGACCCACAGCCAGCTCATCGCTCGTCGACCACACCCACGGGACAGCTCACCCCCGTGCCGCCCAGCCCGCAGTAGCCGCCCGGGTTCTTGTGCAGGTACTGCTGGTGCTCCGGCTCCGCGTAGAAGAACGTCGCGCGTTCCGCGATCTCGGTGGTGATGCCGCCATGCCCGGCCGCTCGGAGCCGGGGCTCGAACGCATCGCGGCTCGCCTCGACCTCGGCGCGCTGCCCGTCGGTGACGTAGATCCCGGATCGGTACTGGGTGCCCACGTCGTTGCCCTGGCGCATGCCCTGCGTGGGGTCGTGCCCCTCCCAGAAGGTGCGCAGCATCCGGGCCAGCGATGCCCGCACGGGATCCCACACCACCAACACCACCTCGTTGTGCCCCGTCTTCCCGGTGCACACCTCTCGGTAGGTGGGGTTCGGCGTGTAGCCCTGGCCGTAGCCCACGGCGGTGCACACCACGCCGGGCAGTCGCCAGAAGGCCTTCTCCGCGCCCCAGAAGCAGCCCATGCCCACCACGATGGACTCCGCACCGGGCCAGGGTCCCTTCATCGGGCTGTGCAGCACGGCATGGCGCTCCGGCACACGCATCTCCGCCGTGCGCCCGGGGAGCGCCTCGTCGGGCGTCACCATGCGGGTCGTGTCACCGAAGCCGAAGAACATGCTCACCTCGCCACGAGGGTAGCTCGACCGATCGGCTTCCGGGGTCGAGCGCACTGGTTGCTCCAGCCCTGACGTCCGTTAGGCGCACTGCTGGAGGCCGCGACCCGGGATGCTGAGCTCTGTCGCCCTGATGCTCGCCTCGTCCGCGCAGGCGCAGAACCCCGTGGCGCTGATCGGGCTCGACGGCGTGGAGCCCGCGGTGCTCGAGGCGATGTGGGCGGCTGGTGAGCTGCCGAACCTCGCAGCCCTCGCCGAGCGAGGTGCCTATGCACCCCTCCGCACCGACTACCAGTCGAAGTCACCGGTCGTGTGGACCTCGGTCGCCACCGGTCGCACGCCCACCGAGCACGGCATCGAGGACTTCGTCTCCGCCAACACCGGCACCCAGGTGCCCGTCTCGAGCACCGACCGACGGGTCGAGGCCTTGTGGAACATCGCCAGCGCCAACGATCTCCGGGTGTTGCAGCTGGGATGGTGGGGCACCTGGCCCGTCGAGGAGGTCAACGGCGTGGCGCTGTCGTCCCGCGCCAACCTCGAGGAGACCCACTTCGGGTGGCCCGTGGACACCGAACGGCGGGTGTACCGGTGGCGGCGCATCGCGCAGCAGGTCTACGGCGACACCTTCCCGGGCGACAAGCTCGCCGCACCCGACGATCGCCTCTACACCTGGGTCGCGGTCGACCAGCACGAGCGCAGCGACTTCGACCTGACCATGGTCTACCTGCACCGGGTCGACCTCGCGTCCCACCGCTACTACCGGTACTTCCAGCCGGTCGACGGCGCGCTCGCACCCGAGACCCTCGCCACCCTGGAAGGTGACGCCCTCACCTTCTACGACGCCTACCGGGCCGTCGATCGAGCCGTGGGCGACATGGTCGCCGCGATGGACCAGAACACCAACGTGCTGGTGGTCTCCGACCATGGCTTCACCCACATGGACACCTACCACGTGGTGCACTTCCGGCTCGAGGCCGTGCTCCAGCACCTCGATCTCTGGCGAGGAACGCCCCAAGGCGTGGACTGGCGCCGAACCAGCTTCTACGTGCACTCGTCCCCGAACATGCGCGCCAAGAAGAAGGTGCGCGTCAACCTCGAGGGCCGCGAAGCCTTCGGCACGGTGGCGCCCGAAGAAGCTGACGCGATGGTCGCGGAGCTCCGCGAGACGCTGAGTCGCGTGGTCTGGAAGCACAGCGGTGAGCCGGTGTTCCTCTTCCCGGAGAAGCTTCCCCACCAGGACTGCGAGCTCGTGGTCGAGGTCGACACCACCGATCCGGGCGACATCATCGAGCTCGACGGCCGACGGGTGCCCGACGCGGTGCTCAACATCGTGCAGCACAGCGGCACGCACAACGGCCGCCAGCCCGGCGTGCTGATCGCGGCCGGTCCCGACATCGCGCAGTCTGCCGAGCTCGAGAACCCCTACATCCTGGACATCGCGCCCACCCTGCTCCACGCGCTCTCCCTCCCCGTCGCCGACGACATGACGGGGCGCGTGATGCGGGAGCTCTTCACCGGCGACCTCGCCACCCGAGAGGTCGTCCGCATCCCGAGCTGGGAGCCGAAGGGTGCACGGCAAGGCGACGCCACCCCCTCGGACGCGGACGAAGAGATGCTCGATGCGCTGAGGGCCCTGAGCTACATCGACTGAGTTGGAGCTGCCTTGATCTGGACCCACCTGCTCGCCTTCGCCGCGCCACCGTCCGCGGGCGCGCTGACCACCGAGGTCGAGCCGCTCGCACTGCTCAACCCCGACCTGTCGCAGGACAGCGGCGAGGGCCTCGGCCAGGGCGACAAGATCGCCGACAACGGCATCCCCGATGGCTGGAGGGGTCGGATCCGATCGGGCACCGTCACGCTCACCGCTCGGGAGCGGGGGACCGAGGTCGCCTACTCGGCCGACGCCAACGCCACCTGGGGAAGCGTCAGGGTGCCGGCCTCGTCGGGGCAGTCCTTCCAGCTGACCACGGCGCTGAACACCGACGGCGCCCACAAGGCCACCCTGGGCATCGCCTACGCCGGCGAGAACGGCCTCATCAGCTGGGACCCGCGCACGATCGCCACCGAGAGCCCTGGGTGGCACGACGTCACGGTCCGTGGGATGGCGCCCGAGGGCACGACCGAGGTCTTCGTGCGCCTGCTGTTGGCCGCACAGGACGGGGCGGACAGCTTCCTGGTCGACCCGATCGTGCTCGAGCGGGTCACGGCCGCCAGCCGCTCCACACGCTTCGATCTGCCTCGGGTCATCCTCTTCACGATCGAGACCTTCCGCTGGGACCACGCCAGCATGCACGGCTACGACCGCGCCACCACGCCCAACCTGGCGCGGCTCGCCGCCGAGGGCGCGGTGTTCACCCAGCACCGGGTGCAGGCTCCCTTCACCCGGCCGAGCCTGAGCTCCCTGGTCACGAGCCGCTTCCCCTCGAGCGTGGGGGTGATGGACAACACCGCGGTGCTGCCGATGAGCGCCGACACCGTGGCCGAGCGCTTCGCGGGCTCCGGCTACGTCACCGGCGCCTTCCTGGCGCAGTACATCCTCGGGCAGGAGTTCAACTTCAACCAGGGCTTCCACGCCTTCCACCACTACCAGAACGACACCACCGCGGACCGCGTCGGCCAGGACCTGATGCCCTGGCTCCAGGCCCACGCCGACGACAACCAGTTCGTCTGGGTGCACCTCTTCGACCCCCATGGTCCGTACCGGCCACCGGAGCCGTGGGCCTCGACCTTCGAGGGCGACGCGACCTGGGCGGCCGACACCCAGAAGCTGGAGCCGGGCACCGGGAACGAACGGGGGCCGGTGATCCCCGACTACGTGTACGACGCGGGCCAGGACGAGCGGCGTCACTACGTGGCGCGCTACGACGCGGGCATCGCCTACGCCGACGCGAAGCTCGGCGAGCTGATCGCCTGGCTGGAGGCCACGGGTCAGGCGAGCGACACGCTCGTCATCGTGAGCGCCGACCACGGCGAGTCGATGACCGATCACGGGCGCTACTTCGCCCACGGCTCGCTCTACGAGCACGACCTGCACGTGCCGCTGGTGGTGTGGGCGCCGGGCCGTGTGCCGGCTGGCACGGTGGTGGACGAGCGGAGCGACCACCTCGACCTCGTGCCCACGATGCTCGACTACGCGGGGCTGGCCCAGCCTCACGAACTGAAGGGCCACAGCCTGCGGGGTCGCATCGAAGGCGGCACGGCGCCGGAGCCCTACAGCGTGGCGATGGAGGGCAAGCGGGCCGCGGTGGTGAGCGACGACCTGAAGGTCATCGTGGAGGATGGGGTGGCCGTGGCGGCCTACGACCTCGCCGCCGACCCGGACGAGGCCGAGAACGTGCTGGCGCAGCGTTCCGACGACGTGGAGGCGCTGGTCAAGGGCTACGAGCGCTGGATCGCCGAGCGGCTGAAGGACGACGCGCCGGCACCCGCCGCACCGGTGGAGCGCGCGATGTCCGAGGAGGAGATCGAGATGCTGAGGAGCCTGGGGTACATCGAGTAGGGGCGGCGGCCCTCACGACGGCACGACGTCCACCACGACGATCTCCGGATGGCAGAAGATGCTCGGTCGGCACCTCGGTCAAGGTCATCAGCGGACCCGCGCCCGGGAGGTGCACCTGGCCGCCGTGGGTGTATCGGGCGAACCAAGAGCGGGACGAGGGCGGCCTCGAAGAGCGCGCTGACCGCCAACAGCGCCGCGGAGAGCGGCAGCCCCACCGGCCCGAGCCGCCGCACCAGGACCCACCCCGAGCCGACGACCAGCGCGTAGATCCCGAGGCAGAGAACGTCCATCACGCACCGAAGCTAGCACCGGAGCGGCTGGTGTACCGTGCAAACCCCGAGGAGGTCCTGATGAAGCTGTTCCACTTTCCCGGCACCCGCGGCGCCCGCGTGATCTGGGCCGCCCACGAGGTCGGCGCCGACCTGGACGTGCAGCTGGTCGACGTCCGCCAGGGCCAGCACAAGACCCCCGAGTACCTGCGGCGTCACCCGCACGGCAAGGTGCCCGCCGCCGAGATCGGTGGCGACTCCTACTTCGAGTCCTGCGCGCTCGCGCTGCACCTCGCCGAGCGTCACGGGAGCGCCGACTTCGTGCCCAGCTCCGGTGCGCGCCGCCTCCGGGCCCTGAACCTGAGCTTCTACGCCGCGTGCGAGCTGGACCCCGTGGTCGTTCCGGCCTTCCTGCACAGCTTCGTGATCCCGGAGGAGCGCAGGAAGCCGGAGGTGGTCGAGGCTCACACCGCGACCATGCGGGAGGTCATCGTGCCCTACCTGTCGGGCGTGCTCGGCGACCAGGACTTCCTCCTGGGCGACCACATCACGATCGCGGACGTCAACGTGGGCTACGACCTGGCGCTGATGGCGCGCCTGGGCGTGTTGGACGAGCGGCTGGGCGGGCTGATGGCGCGGCTGGCGTCGCGGCCAGGTTTCCAGGCAGCCTTCCCCGGGTAGCCCAGCCGGCCACCGTGAAACCGCCCTGACAGCGCCCCCGCTCCCCGCCCCGTGTACATAACAATCGTTATGAACTCCGGAGCCACCATGCGCCTCGTCACCGTCCTCGCAGCCTCCCTCCTCGTCGGGCTCTGCGCCTGCGACCCCGAGACCACCGACGAGGTCACCTCGACCGGATGGTCGTGCAGCGACTACGAGATCATGCTCGACGTCGAGTACGAGCTGGCCCAGCAGTGCTCCAGCGACAGCGAGTGCGGTCAGGTCCTGAGCGGCACCGGCTGCGGCTGCGAGACCGACGATCTCGTCGCCTCCACGAGCTTCGACACGACCTACCTCACCGAGCTGCGGGACGAAGCGGACGACGTCGGCTGCACCTACAGCGTGCCCACCACCTGCTCCTGCCCCGCAGCAACCGGCTTCGTCTGCGACGCCGGCACCTGCGCGTGGGACTGACGTGGCCCTCGTCGAGGAAGCCATGCTGGGGTCCTGCTGGGCGCCGGACGCCAGACGTCCGGCTATCGTGAGGCGGCGCACGCCTCGGAGTCCTGGATGCTCTCCCTCGTTCTCGGCCTCGCCCTCGGCGCGGATCTCACCGTCGACGGCACCACCGTCACCCTCGACGGCACCCAGACCTACGACGCCATCGAGGTCGTAAACGGCGGGTCCATCGTGGTCACGGACTACGACGGCTCGGGCACCACGGGCACGCTCGTCCTCGAAGCCACCAGCGTCACCATCGACGCCACGTCCAGCATCGTGGCCGACGGCGCGGGCTACCGCGGCCAGTCCAACGCCGACGGCGAAGGACCGGGCGGTGGCGAGGGCGGCTCCTGCTGCCTCGACGCCGGCGGCGGCGGCGCCCACGGCGGGGCCGGCGGCGACGCCTCGCTGGACGGTTGCACCAGCACCGACGGCCAGGGCGGCGACGCGTACGGCGACGACGAGCCCGACAGCATCGACATGGGTTCGGCCGGAGGCGCCGCAGGCTCGCTGGACGGCGACAGCGGCGGCAGCGGCGCCAACGGTGGCGGCTCCGTGTGGATCGTGGCGGAGACCGTCACCATCGCCGGGACCATCACCGCCCACGGCGACGCGGGCACCGTGGTCAACAACGACGCCACCGGTGGTGGAGCGGGCGGCGGCATCCTGATCCAGGCGAACACGCTGGACTGCACGGGCAGCCTGCTCGCCGACGGCGGCGACGGCGGCACGGTCGACGACGGCGGCGGCGGCGGCGGCGGCGGCGTGGTCAAGCAGTTCTGGGACGCCTCCGGAACGGCGTGCACCGTGTCGACCACCCAGGGCTCGGGGGGGTGCGGAGCGACCGACGGCGTGGTCGGCACCACGACCGAGGACGAGGTCGACTGGGACGGGGACGGCGTGACCGCGTCGGAGGGCGACTGCGACGCGGCCGACGCCTCGGTCACCACCACCACCTTCTACGCCGACACCGACGGCGACGGCTACGGCGACCCCGACAGCACCACCGAGGCCTGCTTCGCGCCCTCGGACTTCGTGGCCGACGCGACCGACTGCGACGACTCGGAGAGCAGCGTCTCCCCCGGCGGCACGGAGACCTGCGACGACGTGGACGAGGACTGCGACGGGAGCGTGGACGAAGGCGCGAGCGACGCGACCACCTGGTACGACGACCTCGACGGCGACGGCTACGGCGCGGCGGGCACCGGGGTGAGCGACTGCGAACAGCCCTCCGACACGGTCGCCAACGACGACGACTGCGACGACGGCGACGCGAGCCTGAACCCCGACACCGTCTGGTACGCCGACGGCGACAGCGACGGCTACGGCAGCGCGGACAGCACCGAAGCGTGCGAGCAGCCCAGCGGCTACGTCGACGTGTCCGGCGACTGCGACGACGGCGACGCTGCGGCCAGCCCCGCGGGCACGGAGGTGTGCGACGGCGTGGACAACGACTGCGACGGCACCACCGACGCGGGCGCCACCGACGCGAGCACGTGGTGGGTCGACGACGACGGCGACGGCTTCGGCTACAGCGGCGACAGCACCGACGCCTGCGACGCACCCAGCGGCTACGTCGCCAACGACGAGGACTGCGACGACTCGTCGAGCGTGGTCAGCCCGGACGCGAGCGAGTCCTGCAACGACGTCGACGACGACTGCGACAGCGCGGTCGACGAGGACGCCACCGATCCGAGCACCTGGTACGCCGACGACGACGGCGACGGCTTCGGCGACGACGCCGACACGAGCAGCGCCTGCGACCAGCCGAGCGGCACCTCGGGTGCGGGTGGAGACTGCGACGACGCCGACGCGGACGTGAACCCCGACGCCGACGAGGTCTGCAACGGCCTCGACGACGACTGCGACGGCGACGCCGACAGCGACGCGATCGACGCCCAGGCCTGGTACGCCGACACCGATGGCGACGGCTTCGGCGACGCATCGAGCAGCCAGGACCACTGCGACGGTGTGTCCGGACACGTGGCTGACGCCACGGACTGCGACGACAGCGACAGCGCGGTGAACCCGGACGCCGACGAGGTCTGCAACGGCCTCGACGACGACTGCGACGGCGCCATCGACGACGACGACGACGACGTCACCGACCCGGACACCTGGTACACCGACAGCGACGGGGACGGCTGGGGCGACGGCGAGGCCGGCCAGGCCTGCGAGCAGCTCAGCGGCACCGCCAGCGTGGACGGGGACTGCGACGACAGCACCGCCGACGTGGGCCCCGACGTCGAGGAGACCTGGTACGACGGCGTCGATCAGGACTGCGATGGGAACGACGACGACCAGGACGGTGACGGCCAGGCCTGGGACGGCGTGGGCGGCGACGACTGCGACGACGAGGACGGCAGCGTGTACCTCGGCGCCGACGACGGCTGGTACGACGGCGTGGACAGCGACTGCGCGGGCAACTCCGACTACGACGCCGACGGCGACGGGCACGACAGCGCCACCTACGGCGGCGACGACTGCGACGACGCCGACCCCGACACCTACCCGGGCGCCCCCGACGAGCCCTACGACGACGTGATCACCGACTGCGACGGCGCCGACGAGTGGGACGCCGACGGCGACGGCTACGCCTCGACCGAGGGCGGCGGCGACGACTGCGACGACGCGAACTCGGACGTGCACCCCGACGCCGAAGAGCTCTGGTACGACGGCATCGACCAGGACTGCGACGGCAACGACGCGGACCAGGACGGGGATGGCTGGGACGTCGACACGGACTGCGACGACCTCGACGCCGAGGTCTACCCGGGCTCCGAGGGGCTCACGAAGGACTGCGAAGAGGTCGACACCGGCTGGCTCGACACCGCCGACACCGGGGACGTCCAAGGCGACGACACCGCACCGCCGGTCGAGCTCGACGACACGGGCGACCCCACGATCGGCGGGGCCGACACGGCCGCCCTCACGGGCGCCGGCTGGATGAAGGGCGGCGGCGGCTGCACCTGCAGCGGCGGGCCGGTGCTCGGTGCGTGGTGGGCCCTGTTGGGGCTGGTGGCGCTCCGCAGGCGCCGTCAGGCCTCGACCCGGACCTAACGCTCGGCCATCCAGGGCTCCCAGGCCTTCTTGAAGGCCGTCTCCCCCTGCAGCCACCGCCGGAGCCAGCGCTCCCGACGCTCGCCGGAGATCCCGGTGGCCCCTCCGGCTGCGCGCATGCGCTGCCCCACCGTGTAGAGGCTGATGGCCGCCGCGACCGACACGTTGAGGCTCTGCATGACCCCGTGCATGGGCACCTGCACCACCCCGTCGGCCAGCGCTCGCGCCTCGGCGCTCACGCCGCTGAGCTCGGTGCCGAACAACAGCGCCACCGGACCGTCGATCGGGAGGCGCTCGGGCGGCACGGCGCCTTCGTCCATGTCGGCCACGTAGACGCGGTAGCCGCGCGCCTTGAGGTCCCCCACGCTCTCGGCGGTGGTCGAGAACAGCCGGCGCACCAGCCAGCGCTCGGCCCCCTTGGCCGCGCCCTTGGAGGGCTCGAAGTCGTTGGCGACCAGGTGCACCTCGTGCACGCCCACCGCCTCCGCCGTGCGCAGGATGGCGCTGACGTTGTGGCGCCGCTCCACCGCCTCGCACACCACCACGAGCCCGGGCAGCCGCCGGTCGAGCGCGTCCACCGCGAGGCGGAGTCGGCGAGGCCGCACCCGAGCCGCCGGCCCGCGCAGGGCCTCGGGCACCCGGTCCAGCAGATCGCTCATCGCGGGAGCTTGATCTCCGGCTTCTTGGGGTGCGCTCGGTACAGGATCACCATGCCGCCGATCGTGCCGCACAAGGTGCCGTAGGCCCTCTCGGCCAGCTCGGGGGCTGCGATCTTGGCCTTCTGCGGCGCGTTCTCGGTGAACTTCACCTTCACGAGCTCGTGGTGCTCCAGCTCCTCGTCCACCTTGCGCACCAGGGCCACGGAGAGCCCGGCGTTGCCCACCCAGGCCACGGGGCGGAGGTGGTGCGCGAGGCCACGGAGGTACTTGCGCTGCTTCGAGGTCAGGTCCATCGGCGCCTGCTAACCGTCGGGCGCCGCGTCCGGGTCGAAGTCGAGGCTGTAGTCGAGGTCGAGCGGCGCTTCGGGCAGTCCGGACCAGTCCAGCCCCCAGGCCGCCGCGGCAAGGCACGCCGCGGCCGCGGCCGGCGCTTCGGCATGTGCGCTCACGCGCGCCCCGGAGAGACCGCCGGGCTCGATGGCGAGGTGGAGGTCGACCCCGCGCAGCCGCGGGTCGAGCATCCACCAGCTCTGCAGGCACCCCCGCGCGCCGAGGGCGAGCGCCCTCACGCCACCCTCCAGCGAGGCCACGGGTCCGGCGGTCGCGAGCCCCTCCGGGGCCGAGAGCTCGGTCGGGGTGTCGCGCGCGAGGGCCACGGCCGGCTCGGCCGGTGGCGGATCGCGCAGAGCGTCGGCGACCAGGGCGTCGAGCTCGGCGTCGCGCGCCTTCCGGGCGTCGTCCTGCTGCTGGAACCAGATCGAGCCGTAGGCCACGACCGCGCAGACCACCACCATGCGGAAGACCATCCGCCGCTGGTGCCGGACCTGCGGTGAGACGCTCAGAGCAGGGCCTGGATCTCCGCCTTGATCTCAGCGGGCAGGGTTCGGGGGGCAAATCGCTTCACGATGGTCCCGTTACGGTCGACGAGGAACTTGGTGAAGTTCCACTTCACGGCCTTGGTGCCCAAGGCTCCCGGCGCCGCGTCCTTGAGCTGCACGAACAGGGGATGCGTGTCCTTCCCGTTGACCGCGATCTTGGAGAACATGGGGAAGCTCACGCCGTAGTTGATCTGGCAGAACTCCGCGATCGCGTCGCCCTCGTCGAGCTCCTGGCGGAAGGAGTCGCTCGGAAAGCCAAGCACCGAGAGTCCCTGGTCGGCGAGCTCGCCGTGCAGGCCCTCGAGGCCCTCGAACTGCGGTGTGAGGCCGCACTTGCTGGCGGTGTTGACGATCAGGAGCACCTGGCCTTCGTAGGCGCTCAGATCGGTGTCTTCGCCGCGCAGGGTGGTGACGGGGGTCGTGTAGTCCAAGCGGGTCATGGTCACTCCGGTTCGACGAGTCTAGTTCACCGCGCCGTCCTGCACGACCGCGTGCTCCAACAGAGCGTCCAGCGAGGTCCACTGCAAGGCGCCCGCGTGGGTGCCTTCGAGGAACACGGGGCAGGCCTTGCCCGCGTCGAAGGCCGCGGCCCACGACGGCGCGCAGACGCACCAGCGGTCGCCTTCCTTCAGGCCCGGAAAGCCGAACTGCATGGCGGGGGTCATCAGGTCGTTGCCCTGGGTCTTCAGGAAGGCCAGGAAGTCCCACGTGAGCTCGCAGCAGACGGTGTGGGAGCCGGTGTCGGACGCGTCGGTGTTGCAGCACCCGTCGCGGAACCAGCCGGTCTTGGGGGCGTGGGAGCAGGCCTGGATCGGCCCGCCCAGGACGTTGATGGGGGCATGCATGCGCCCGCCCTAACCCGGAGCGTCAGGCGGCCGGGTACGGCTCGGTACCTGCTACTCGACGCCGACCAGCTCCATCAGCTCCAGCACCGCTTCCAGGTCCGCGACCAGGGTCTCGGCCTTGGCGAGCACGGCCGCTTCCTCACGCCGCCACTTCTCCAGCACGGCGCGAGCCTCCAGCGACAGGCTGGGATCGGACAGGGCGGCCGCGTAGGCCGCGGCGTCGGTCTGGAAGGGCTCGACGAAGGCCGCGACGTCCGAGATGCGTCCCTCCACGGCAGCACGGCCGCTCAGGGCCGGCGCGTCGAAGCTCGCGAGCAGCTCGGCCGAGGTCCAGACACAGCTTCCCTGACGTCCCGCCACGGCGTGCTCCCACACCAGCGTGCCGCGCTCCTGCAGGTCCTTGTGGCCCTCGACGTCGGAGACCCGCAGCACCACGCTGTCCTCCCGCCAGACGCCGCGCAGCGGAAGGCTGCTCCCGGGCTGCACGTCGAAGGGGGCGTCGCACACCACCAGGCCCTGGCCCGAGGCCTTGGCGATGGCGGCCAGCGCCAGCTCGCCGTGGGTGCGGGGCTGGAAGCGCTCGGCGCCACCGGTCCGGATCGTCCCGGAGGTCCACGAGGCCCCCTGGCCATGGCTGATGGCGTGGGCGGGCACGGAGAGGCCGAGGAGGAGGCCGCTCAGGATGAGGGTCGCGGTCTTCATGGGCTCCTCCTTGGACACGCCGTCTTGGGGCTCACTTCCCCCGTCGGCACGTGGGGGCCCCGCTTTTAGGGTGCCGGCACCTCCAGCACCCGATCGCCTTCCACCCCGGTGAGCACCACGCTGCGCCCATCGGGCCACACCACGGCGACGAACTCCGCGCCGCTCCAAGCCCCCAGTCCGAAGCGCACCGAGAGGGCGTTCATCGACGCCCGGCTCGAGCCGGCCTGGAGGTCGCGGAACCACACCTCGTCGCCCACGCGCACCACCACGCGCGCCGACACGCCGCCCAGCTCCCCGGTGCCTGGCGTGACGGGCACCCGCACCTGCAGCCAGTGGTTCGAGCCGCGGTCGGTGTCGTTGCGGAAGAGGTTCACCGCGGTTCCGCCCGTCCCCGCGGTGACGATGTCCACGTCGCCGTCGTTGTCGTAGTCGGCGAAGGCCACGGCCACGTTGTGCGAGGTGCTCTCGGGCACCACGGGGTGGGACCAGGCCTGCTCGTGGAAGCCGAGCGGTTCGACGCTCTCGTGGGTGAAGCTCAGGTAGTCACGGTTGTCCTCCTGGGCCACGAACAGGTCCCACCACCCATCCAGGTTCAGGTCCTCGAAGCCCAGCCCCCACACGTACTCGCCCTCGACGCCCGCCGAGGCCGCCCCGTCGTAGTAGGTGCCGTCGGTGTCGCGTCGGAAGAGCCCGCTCGGGCCGATGTTGCCGACGTAGTACTCCTGCCATCCGTCCCGATCGAGGTCCGCGCCGTCGATCCCCATGGGGTTGCCCATCGGGTGGGAGAGCCGCGCCGCCTCGGTGATGTCGGTGAAGGTGCCGCCCTCGTTCTGCAGCAGGGTGCGGTTCTCCGCTGCGTCCCCCCGGTCGTTGAACACCCAGAGGTCCTGATCGCCGTCGTTGTCGTGGTCGGACCAGAGCACCGCGCAGGGGTTGCCCTCGGGCGCGATGGCGTAGCCCGCCTCGGCGGTGAGCTCCTCGAAGGTGCCGTCGCCGAGGTTCCGCAACAGGTAGCCGTTCGCGTCCTGGTCCACGAACTGCGACGAGGCCACCGCCAGGTCGAGCCAGCCGTCGTTGTCGAGATCGCCCCAGGCAGCGATCTTGGAGGAGCCGTTGGACGCCGGAACCGACTCGGGCCCCCCGGCTCCGCTCTCGGCGGTCCCATCCACGAAGGTGCCGTCGCCCTGGTTCACGAGCAGGAAGTCGTGGGGGTGGGCGGTGATCGACACGTCGAGGTCCCCGTCGGCGTCGAAGTCCGCGGCGGCCACCGAGTAGGTGTCGAAGCCCGCCAGGATCGGGCCGAGGCCGCTGGACTCGGACACCTCCAGGAAGGTGCCATCGCCTTGGTTCCGCCACAGGCTGCTGTCCCAGCTCGCCCCGTTTCCATGGCCATTGGCGATCAGCAGGTCGGCCCGGCCGTCGCCGTCGTAGTCGAAGAAGCCCACGCCCACCCCGTGGGTGTTTCCGCCGGACACGGCCAGCCCCAGGCCCGACTGGTGGGCGACCTCGGTGAGCACGAGCTCGCCTGCGGGCACCACCACGCCCTCGTGCACCGGGTCGTGGCCGAGATCGACGGCGTCGTCGAAGGACACGGTGGTCCAGAGGAAGTCGGCCTCGAAGGGCTCGCCGACCGGCGGCAGTCCGGTCTCGTCCGCGCCCGTCGCGGAGTCGGAGGGGGCAGGGCTCGCGGGGGACGAGCAGGCGGCGAGGAGCAGGAACACGCAGGGTCTTACGCACGAACGTACTCGACGGATGAACGTTAAGCGCGAGCATGCCCTGCGACGACGCCTACACCCAGGTCTTCGAGAACAACCGCCTCTGGGTCGCCGAGCGTACCGCCGAGGACCCCGACTTCTTCGAGCACCTCGCGAAGGGCCAGGCCCCGTGCTTCCTCTACATCGGGTGCGCCGACAGCCGCGTGCCGGCCAACGTCATCATGGGGGTGGAGCCGGGCGACGTGTTCGTGCACCGGAACGTCGCGAACCTCGTGGTGAACACCGACCTGAACGTGCACGCGTGCATCGACTACGCGGTCCAGCACCTCGGTGTGAAGCACATCGTCGTGTGCGGTCACTACGGCTGCGGCGGGGTGGCGGCCGCCATGCAACCCGCCGACCTCGGCCTGCTGAACAACTGGCTCCGCGAGATCCGGGACGTGTACCGGCTGCACGCCGCGGAGCTCGACGCCATCGCGGACGAGACCGCGCGCTACCGCCGCCTGGTGGAGCTCAACGTGCGCGAGCAGTGCGTCAACGTGATCAAGGTCGCCGTGGTGCAGCGCAGCTACCGCCGGAAGGCGTTCCCCACGGTGCACGGCTGGGTCTACGACCTGCACGAGGGCCTGCTGCAGGACCTGGAGCTCCCCTTCGAAAAACTGCTCAAAAAAATATCCGCAATCTACCACCTAAAC
>CAZSAT010000061.1:19474-42124 GCA_964604675.1 uncultured Enterobacterales bacterium | reverse complement strand
GGTGCAGGCGGTCATGAGGGTCGACGACCACTTCGTCGGCGCCGCGGATCCCCGCAAGGATGGACGCGCGGCCGGAGCCAGGAGCTTCTGAGTGGGGCCGGCTCCGCTCGACTGGGAGCGCTTCGTCGTGCGGCACACGGCCCGGGGCAACCTGGTCGTGCACGGGGTGAGCTTCGTCTTCTTCTGGGGCGGGCCGGTGGCGGCTCTGGCGGCCTGGGACTGGCGCTACCTGATCCTCTACGTCGTCAGCGGCCCCCTCGGAGCACTCGGTCACCACCTCTTCGAGGACGGCGACGTGAGCGTCCGTGAGGCCACCTTCCAGCCCGCCGTGCCCTTCTACGTCACCGTGATGTTCTGGAAGCTGGCGCGAGGGCGGTGGGGCGACGAGATCGCGCGGGCGCGCGCCGCTCTGGATCGGTGATCACGACGAGCACGGGGAGCAGCAACAGGTCGCAGGGCAGCGCGGCGAGCACCATGGAGGCCCCGAGCCAGGCGAAGACCTGGTTGTGGGGGAAGGTCGACAGAGCGTTGACGCCGAGCCCCGACGCCAGCACCAGGGTGGTCACCACCATCGGGCCGCCGGCGCCGACGATGGCACGTCGGGCTGCGGCTTCGGCGTCATGGCCGAGACGCTCTTCCCGGTACCGCACGAGGAAGTGGATGGTGTCGTCGACGCACACGCCCACCCCGAGCGTGAAGACCACCGCGGAGAGCGCGTCGAGCCGCCAGCCGTGCGCGCCGACCACCGCCAGGCCCACCGCGATGGGCACCGCGTTGACGCAGCCCGCGAGGGCGGCGAACCGGACGCTTCGAAAGAGCACGCCGATGAGCACGAGGCACGCCAGGAAGGCAGCCCCGAGGCTCCAGATCAAGGTGTGCGACAGCGCCAACATGCTCTCGTAGAAGATGGCGACCGAGGAGCGCGGGCTGGCGCGCACGCCGAGGGGGCCCAGCCGCGCGTCCAGCCGTTCCTCGAAGTCGTCCACGGCCGCGATCACCGCGACCGCGCCGGCATCCCGCAGGCCGAGGCTCAACAGTCCCTGGCGTCCACCCTCCCGCCACGGACCGGGGAGATCCACCAGGCGAGCGGCGTCGTCAGGAGGGTGGTCCGGGCCTCCGGCCGCGAGACTCAGCCGCGCAGCGCCGCGCGCGGGGCCCTCGACGGCTCGCACCCGGGGGTCGGCCAGGAGCTCCTGTTCGAGCCCCTCGAGGGCGTCGAGCACGTCGGCGTCCAGGAGGCTGCTGTCGCTCTCCAGCTCGAAGGGGACCTCGACGGCGCCGCCGAGCGCCTGGTCCGAGAGGCGTGCCGCCAGCGTGCTGGGGTGGTCCCTGGGCAGGCGGTCGGTGTACACGGCGTCCACCCGGGCATGGGATCCGAGCACCACCGCCGCTACGAGCACGCCCAGCGTGGTCGCGACGACCGCGACCGGATGCCCGAGCGTGGCCGTCGCCAGGCGTTCCAGGCCGCCGAGTCGCGGAGCCACGGCCGGGCTGGCGAAGCCCGCGAGCAGCGTCAGGGGCAGCACCGTGACGAACGCCACGTAGGCGAGCCCGACGCCGACGGCGCCGAAGAGCCCGAACTGGCTCAACAGAGGCATGGGCGCGAGCACCAGGGAGCCCAATCCGACCGCCGTGGTCACGGTCGTCAGCAGGCACGCGCCGCCCACCCGGTGGAGCGCGGTCCGCACGGCCTCCGCCTGGTGCACTCCCTGGGCTCGCTCCTCGTGGTAGCGCCCGAGCAGGTGGAGCGCGTCCGCCACCGCGATCACGGGAAGCAGCGTGAAGTACACCTGGTTCAGGATGCCGAGCGGCTCGCCCACCCAGCCCATGACGCCCAACAGCAGCGCGGGTGGGAGGAGCGCGGCGGTGAGCGGCAGGACCACCCCGTGGGGCCGTCGGTACCACCAGGCGAGCAGGAGTACGACGCCGATCACCACCAGCGGGCCGAGCACGGCCTGGTTCACGAGGATGACCTCGAGAAGCCCGGCCCTCACCACGGGCATCCCACCGAGGAGGACGTCGGGACCGACCGCCGCTTCGAGCGCCTGCACCACGGGACGGAGCGCGGTGGGGTCGTCGAGCTCGGCGTCGATCCAGACCCACACGGCGGCGTGGCGGCCGTCGGCGCTCAGGAGCCTGGGCACCAGGTGGCGGTCGGCCAGCAACGCCTCCTCGGACACCGCGAGGGTGTGCAACGGGACGGGAACGCTGAGCGCGCCGATCCGGGGGCCGGCGCGCAGCACGCGGGACGCGGCGTGCACGCGCGTGACGCCGGGGACCTGCTCCAAGGCCCGAGCCACAGCTTCGATGGCGTCGAGGTCGGGCGCGTCCAGCGGGACCACGGCGGTCACGAGGCCTTCTTCCCGTCCCCACGCTGCCTGGAAGGCCTCGAAGGCCTGGGCCTCGGCGTCTTCGATGGCGAAGAAGCTCCGCGCGTCCATGTCGGCCTGCAAACGCCCCAGGCCGAGCAGCACGACGAGCATGGCCACGCCCACCACGAGCGACGTGAGCCTGGGGCGTGCGAGCAGCGCGTCGGCGAAGCGGTTCATGGCCCGTCGGTCGTCGAGCGGCTCCAGACACTCGGCCTCAGCCGGTTCACCCACGCCACGAAGTCCGCGATGGGGCGGTCCATCGGCAAGAGCGCGCGGGTCTGGAACCGGATGTGCTCGTAGACCCTTCCGTCCTCGTCGCGGAGCATCGAGAACCCGAAGCGCATCGTCCACAACAGCAGGCTGCCGAGCAACCAGCCGAGCGGCCCCTTGCGACGGCGGGTCACGTACACCGGCTGGACGCGGATCCGTCCTTCGTCGAGCGGCACGTACGCGAAGAGCATGTGCACCGGTGGCAAGGCCGGACCGATGCCGAACAGCCGCGTGCGCTCCATCAGGGTGAGCAGGCCGAGGGTGCCGTCGGCGTACCGCATCGAGTAGCCATAGGTGGGGCCAAAGACCAGCCGCGCCAGGCGCTCCTTGAGGCGCCGGACGGGCATCTCGCCGACCAGTCCATAGTCCCGGACCCGCTCGCTGCGCTCCCGCACGTCGAGCGCCATCTCGATGCTGAGCCCGTGCACGGTCTGGAGGTGTTGCGGATCGATGCCGTTGATCATGCAGACGTGGTGATGGCAGCTGCGCTCGTAGGCGGGCGCGGCCACGGCCCGGGTGGCCTGGCCCTCCAGAGCCGGAAACTCGGGCAGCGGACCGGCCGCCTCGCGTCCAGGCCAGACCCACACGAAGCCGTAGGCCTCCGCGGTGGCGTAGCCCTGCACGCACGCGGCCTTCGGCGGCGGGCCGCCCGCCGGGACGTCGACACACGCACCGTCGGCATCGAACGCCCAGTGGTGGAAGAAGCAGCGCAGGTGGTCGCCGTCGACCCTCCCGATGCCGAGATCGGCGCCCATGTGGGGGCAGAACGCGTCGACCGCATGGGCGCTCCCGTCGGTGCCGCGCCACAGCGTGATGCGTTGTCCACACAGCTCCACGCTCACGGGCTTCTTGCGGAGGGACTTGCTCGCCAGCGCGACGTACCAACCCTCGGCGACCACCTGCCAGTTGTCGAAGACGGGGTGCTGGTGGAAGGGTTGGGTGCCCCGGTTCTGGTGCCTCCTCATCCGATCTCCTCGGTGCGATCCCGATCGGGCACCGACGCGCTCACCTCCACATAGTCGAGGGGGGGAGGCCGGTTGGAACGGGCCTGCAGCGCCAGGCTGAGCTCCAGCATCCAGACGTAGAAGGGGGTCATCTTGGCCCGAATCTCAGGGAGATGGAGCTGCTCCTTGATGTGACGCTTGAAGGGTGGATGCACCGCCTGGTACAGGCTCTCGACGACCACCTCCTCGAAGCCCGCCGCCGCGACCTGCCGGGCATAGGACGACGGAGGAACGAGGTTCGCGCGCGGGATGCGCCAGAACGCCCGCGTCGAGAGCTGCCCGAGCCGGTCGAGCAGTCCGAGGCGCCGCTCCACGCCACAGAGGTCGACCAACACCAGGCGCCCACCGGGCCTCAAGAGCCGCCGTGCTTCCCGGAGGAAGGCCACGCGCGGGTGGACGTGGAACGCCGACTCCAGGCCGAAGACGACGTCGAAGGCTCGGCTCTCCAGAGGAAGGGCGGCGGCGTCGCCCTGCACGAAGCGCACGCGGTCCCCGTGCCGTGCCCGAGCGACCTCCAGCTGTTCCTCGCTCACGTTCACGGCCGTGACGCTCGCGCAGCGCTCGGACCAGTAGCGGGCCGAGTCCCCGAAGCCGCAACCGACATCGAGCACGTGGTCTTCGGAGCGCAGCCCCGCGGTCCGTGCCATCCGGGCCGCCATCGCATCGCCAGCCTCGTCCAGGTTGCGGGCGCCGTCCCCCCAGTAGCCGAGGTTCATGTAGCGGGTCCGCTGCCCGAACGAGTCGTCGGGCGAGAGCGAGCGGTACAGCGCGCGCACGCCGCCGCCGAAGGGCCAGAGCATCAACGAGGCCAGCACGGCCGAGGGACCCAGGCGCCTCACGACGGCCGCAGCGCCGGGTCCTGCCAGACCTGCGCGAAGGCCTCGAGCACGTCGGCCATCTCGTCGCCACCCAACAGGCCATGATCGATGCCCACGCCCAGGTGCAGCTCCTGCCGTCCGTCGACCGCGCGCACCTCGGTGGCGCCGAAGGTCAGGCCCGTGGGCCCCAGGGGCGCGCCCCACCACGCGATGCCGTGGGCTCTCCGGTGGAGCCCGCTGGTGACGCTCAGCCCACCGCCGCCGTGCTTCAGGTACATCCAGGGCAGGTTGTAGACCGCCCAGTGCACCAGCTTCAGCCGCAGACGGTTGAACCAGGTGTTGCGCTTGCCGAACACCAGGCTGCCCACGGGAAGCGAGCGGGGGTGACGGGCGGCCGCCTCCTTGAGCACCTCGCCGATCTCCGCCACGGTCTTGTCGGCGGCGTCCCGCACGATCACCGCACCGAGCTGCTGCTCGCCGTCGCCCTGCATCAGGATGGGCACGTTGATGTTCACGTAGGGGAACTCGGCGACGTAGGTGCCGAACACCGTGCGGAAGAGCATGCGGTTGGCGTTGGGGCGGGCCTCGGCCAGCAGGGCCACGGCCTTGATGACCAGCGAGGTGGCCGGCACGCGTCCGTGGGCCTTCCAGGCCGCCCAGAGCTCGGTGACGTCCACGCTCAGCTGCCACTGCACGAAGTCGTGGTCGCGGTAGACCCGGCGCAGCTGGTGGTCCAGGAACCACTCCTCGAGGCCCTGTCTACGAAGGGGCATCGTCGCCTCCGGTCCAGGGGCTCACGGGCTGACGTTCGAGGAAGGCCATGAGTCGCGCCACGCTGGCGTCCTCGGCGACGAGCGCCTTCGGGTCGAAGCGCATGTGCGGAAAGGCCTTCACGTCGTCGTCGCGGAGCACGGCGAGCAGGGTGAGGGTCAAGAGCAGACGCGCCCGGGCCCAGAGGGCGCCGCGCAGGCCCGAGCGCTTCGGGGCGACCAGGAAGACCTCGACCTCGCCGACGCCGTCGGCTCGAGCCGAGCAGCCCCAGAGGATGTAGAGCGACGGTAGCGCAGGACCGCTCCCCCGAAAGCGGGCGCCGGGCCCGTAGGCGAGCGCGACCACGCTGCCGCCGCCGAAGCGGGCGTCGTAGCCGACCTCGTCCCCCAGGAGCCAGCGTGCGAGGCGCGACCGCCAGCCGCGTGACCCGAGCTGGCCTCGGACCCGCCAGTCCACCAGGTGGTCCGAGCGCTCGACCACCTCTTCCTCGAAGGCCACGTCCAGGCCGTGCACCGCGCGGAAGTGCAGCAGGTCGATGCCGCCCGCCATCATCACGTGGTGGTGCGCGAAGAGCGTGACGCGGCCGAGGTGCTTCACCGCGATGTCCTGGTCGTCCAGACCGGGTGGACGCGGCACCGGGTACGGCGCGGTGCGCCCCGCGTAGACCCACAGGTGCCCGTACGCTTCTTCGATCGGCCAGGCGTTCAGACGCGCCTGGGACGGGATGGACGCGCAGCCGTTGTGCACGCAGCGGCCGCTCGGATCGTACTGCCAGCGGTGAAAGTAGCACTCGATGCGGTTGCCCACGACACGCCCGTTGGCCAGGCTCGCTCCCATGTGGGGACAGAAGGCGTCGAGGGCATGGGGGGCTCCCCCGTCGTCGCGGTACACGAGCAGGCGTTGGCGGGTGACCACCACGCTCCTGGCCTGCCCGGGTGCGAGCTCGGAGGCCGCGCACACGGGGTACCAGCCCTCGGCCACCACGGCCCGGTTCGCGAACACCCGCCGCTGCGACAGCGGCTGCGTGCCGAGGTTCTCGGTCCGCGTGTGCCCATCCTTGCTTGCCTGCTCCATCATCCGGCCGTGAGGTGGGTGTTGGGGAAGACGTCTTCGGTGACGGGCACCATCACGCCGGGGTCGACGACCACGCCGGGCCCGAGGTGGCAGCCCGCTCCCAGCAGCACGCCGTCGCCGATCCGGATGCGCTTCACGAAGAGCAACAGGTTGCCGCGCTTCGTGGGCTTGATGACGTGCGACAAGAGCACCACCTCGTGTCCGAAGATGACACGGTCGCCGATCTCGACGAGTGCCCGGTCCAGGATCTGCACCCGGGGTGTCCAGTGCACGCCGCGCCCGACCTTGGCACCCCAGGTGCGCAGCCACGCCGAGTACAGGCCGGGCACGAGCCGCAGCACGGCCTCCAGAGCGGGCAGCGCGGTGTAGAGCAGCTGCAGCTGGTGGCCCCCGTACCAGGGCGAGTAGCCCTCGCCGACGAGGTGACTGGGGCCTTCGCGGACGGGGCAGAGCACCTGGTGGACTCGGAAGGCGAGGGGAGGCAGGCCGTAGAGCGCGAGGGCTGCCACCGGGAGGCCCCAGGCGCCGAGGCTCAACACCGCACCCAGGGCCACGGCGATCACCACGGCGGGAAAGAGAGCGAGCAGACGTCCACGCAGCGTCATGCGTAGGGCCACAGGAGCTGTCGGACCAGCGGCAGCGGCGAGGGCACCCCCAGGGCTTCCGGGGGCTCGCTGCAGGGCTCGAAGGTGCCGTGGAGCCGGTCCCAGAGGTTGAGGTTGGCGCCGAAGTTGACGTCGACCGCGTCGGTGGCATGGTGTCGAGCATGCTGGGCGGGCGTGACCAGCACGGCGCCGACGGCCCCTGCGAAGGGGGGCTGAAGCCCGGAGTGCCGCCAGAGGTCGAGGGCGCTGGTCAGCGCCACGCCCCACGCGTAGGCCAAGGGCGCGTCGACCGCCCAGAGGAGTGCGCCGTGGGCCCACCAGTACAGGATGAGGAAGGTGGTCCACAGGGTGTTCCGGCTCGTCCCGAACACGTCGAGCCGCTCGATGGTGTGGTGCACGGCGTGCCAGGGCCAGAAGCTCGAGCGGTGGAGGAGGCGGTGGTTCCAGTAGTAGAGGTAGTCGATGCCGGCGAAGGCGATCAGGAACGCCCCCACGGGCCCGACGGCAAGACGTCCCTGGGCCACCGGCGCCGACCACGCGAGCACGGCGACCACCAGGCCGGCCTGCACCACCGGCACCAGCGCGCCCTGCACCGCCAGGTTGGACAGGTCGAGCACCCAGCCTTCGCGGGGCTTGTCGCGGAACCGGCCACCACGCAGCGCGACGCCCACCACGAGCGCCCAGAACGCCAGCGGCACGAGCCAGAGGTTCGGATCCGTCAGACCCAGAAGCTCACCTCCACGGACTTCTCCGGCAGATCCCGCGGGTCGCGACCGTCTGCGAGCGCGTTGCGGATGCTCTCGACGAACACATGGATCGTGTCGGCCGGCGTGTTCGCGAAGCGGTCGCCGTACTTCTCGATCACCTCGCCCTGGAGGCTGAGCGCCTCGACGTCCTGCTCGATGACCTTCTGTCCCTGGTAGCGCACGATGGGCGCCGCGAGACGGTTCCACAGGCCGTAGTCGTAGGTGAGATCGGTGTAGACCAGCGTCTCCATGTCGCTCACGGGCACCGACTGGCTGGTGATGAGGAAGGTCCGCCTGGGTCCGAAGCGGTAGACCACGTGGGTCACGTTCGGCGCATGGAAGCTGTCGGTGTGCTCGATGGCGTGACCGTCGGGGTTCAGGAAGCGGCGGAACCACCCCAGGTTGTCGGTCTCACCTCGGTAGTCCACGTGCACCGCCAGGCCCTCCCGCCGGATGGTGGCGTCGAGGGCCTGCTGCCGCTGCTTGCGGAAGATGCCCGGATGCACGAACACGGTGTGGGGGATGTCGATGAAGTTCTCGACGCAGTTGGTGACGTTGTTGGCGAAGCGGTTCTGCACCCTCACCGTGTGCCACCCGGCCTCGCCGTGGTGCCGCATCGAGAAGGGCTCCACACCGCAGTCGTCACCCAGCCGCACGTAGACGTACCCGTCCTGCTCCACGCAGTCGTAGACCACCGCCTTGCGGTTCTCGAGCGCCTTGAAGCGCTCGCCCTCGCTCGGCACGGCCACCACCGAGCCGTCCGCGGCGTAGGTCCAGCCGTGGTAGTCGCAGCGCAGCTGGCCCTTCGAGCACGTGCCGCGCGACAGCCGTGCCGCGCGGTGCATGCACCGGTCGCGCAGGCACACCGGTCGCCCTTCCGGCCCCCGAAACAGCACGAGCCATTCGTCGAGCACCTGCCGCGCCAGCACACCCTCGCGTGCGAGCTCGTCGGACTCCGCGACCACGTACCAGAAGTCCTGGAGCCTCACGCCGAACCCCCGAGGTGGCGAAGCGCCACGGGGCCGCGGAGCTTCAGCTGGCAGGCGAGCCGCGCCCGGGGCTGATCGGGGGCGTGGAGCTCCAGGATCTCGAGCTCGTCCTGGTCGGCTGGGGGCACCTCGCCGTCGACGACGTCGGACAGGCAGGTGGCGCAGATGCCCGTGCGGCAGCCGAAGAGAATGGGCGAGTTCTCGGCGTCGAGGTGGAAGCTCAGCTCGTCGTCGGCCGGCACGAGCAGCGGCACCAGCCCACCCCACCTCGACCGGACAGAACGCGGTACCGGGGAAGCGGACCTCAGGCATCGGGCACGAAGCGTGCGAGCGCGCGGCGGTTCCGGGCGAGGTACTGGCCCTGCGTAGAGCTCGCCATGATCGACAGCGACCGGTTGGCCTCGCTCACGTGATCGAGATCGGCGAGGTAGCTGCGGTAGCTCTCCACGGCCTTCCGGTGGAGCACGAAGGCCGCGTCGACGCCCGCGTTCTCCTCGCAGAAGGTCTTCGTCATCAGGTCGATGGCCCCGGCGCGGTCGAGGCCGAAGTGGGGGCTGGTGAGCACGGAGAACACCGCCTGGAAGGTGGCCGGCTCGTGCCAGAACAGGCCGCGGCACACCACGGAGACGTTCCGGTGATCGCGCTGGCAGCCGCTGATGCCGAGGTTGGCCACCATGCGCTCGAAGCCGGTGGGCGGCCGGAGGCTCTTCACGACCTCCTTGCCGAGGATCGTCGAGCTGTTGAAGTGGAAGCTCTCGTCCTGGAAGTGGAACCAGCTGATCTGGCTCGGCAGCGGCGTGCTGCCCTTGTCGCGCGCCTTCGCGGTCAACGCCCCGAGTTGCTGCTGCACCATCTTGCCGTTCAGGGTGCGCAGGCCGCGGACCGTGAAGTACTGCGACGCGATGAAGGCGTTGCCGCTGGAGAGCAGGCCGAAGGTCCGGAGCTGCAGGCTCTTCCACGCGTCGCGCAGGCGGCCGCTGTCGGGGAAGATCATCGTCTGGGCGTAGGGCCCACGCATCGGCCAGGTGAACACACGTCGGCCGAACAGCGCCTCCTCCACCGCGTCGCCCACCTGCTTGAAGGCGGCGATGTGCGCGCGTTCCTGGCTCGACTCGAGGTCCAGCATGTCGCAGATGGCCCGGAAGTCCTCCAGGCCATACAGCCCTGCGGCGCTGGTCTGGTTGAAGAAGATCGTGGCGACCTCGGCCGAGACGATCTGGCTGTAATAGGCGACCCAGAAGAGCTGGTTCAGCAGGCGCCGCTGGTGCTCGCTGGCGCCGTCCCAGACCGGCGTGCCGTGGAGCAGCGACAGCTCCTCGGGGTTCCACCAGGACTGGGCGTGGTCGGCGTATCGGAAGGCGCTCGCGGCCTCGTCCAACAGGACGGTGTGGTCCTGCGCCTTGTTGCGACGGTGGTTGATCGCCACTCGGCGCTGGGTGCGGGCATCGTCCCGGATCGGGTGAGGATCGAAGCTCACGCCGCGGCCGGCGGCTCGAAGCGGTCCGACAGACGGCGCAACAGCTCGCTCGGGACCGCTCCCCGGAGCAGGCAGTGCAGCAAGGCCAGGCGCTCGCGCACCTGCCGGCCGGCTTGGAGCTCCCGCAACACGCCGGGGTGGGTGGAGCCGATGCCCAGCTCGCGGTCGAGCTCCTCCATCACGGCCACGGGTCCCGCTCGGACCATGTCGAGCATCCGCGCCAGGAAGTCGACCGCCTCGTCGCCGTTGACTCCAGAGAGGTCCTGGCGGGCGCACAGCATCACGCCGCTCGCATGGTGGCGCGCCTCGTCCTTCAAGATGGTGGCGAGGGCCGCCCGGAAGCCCGGGTGAGGGCAGGCGCCCGCCAGCCTGCGGTAGTGGGTGAGGCCCCAGCCTTCGAGTGCCACCTGCACCACGGCGATCAGCGTGCTGCGGCCCGCGTCCTCGATGAGCTCCGCCAGGTAGCGGTGGAAGCCGGACGGCGCCGCGTTCGCGCCCCCTGCCGGGAGGTGCCCACGCACCATCGCCGTGTGCGCTGCTTCGTCGGCGGCAAAGCAGGCGTACAGCTGCCGCTCCTCCAGGGTGCGCGCTTCGAGGCACATGCGCGACGAGAACGCCATGCCGGCGCGTTCGATGAACCAGGCCTCTTCGACCAGCTGCAGGCTGCACCGCTCCAGGATCCGCGCTTGCGCGTCGGGCGCGGCTTGGACGAAGGGGTCGACCTGGTCGAGCCCGAAGAAGCTTGCTGGCCACACCATGGCCCCGCTGGATGCGTGCACCCCCAGCTTGTTCAAGGCGCCGCCGACCACCGTGTTCAGCCGGTCCTCGCGCGGGAGCGGCGGCAGGTCGAGGCCGGTGTCCAGACGGAGCTTCACACGCGCTCTCGCGCGATGCGGGGACGACGACGGAGCGGCCGGGACAGCTTCCACCACGCCTTCAGGACGTACTTCAGGGGCATGCCCCAGGTCATGCGCGCGATGCACGCCAGCTCGTGGCCCTCGGCCCAGCCGGGGTTGCGCTCGAGGAAGAAGGCGACGCGCGGCAAGCGGTCGACCGCGTCCGGCAGGGGATCGGCGATGCCCGCCTTGAGCTGCCCAAGGCTCTCTTCGTGCACGATCAGGCCACGCTCTCCCCGGTAGTCGTCGCCGAACATCTGGCTGGCAAAGCCGTCCACCAGGCTCTGTTGCAGAGGCGGCGTGGCGCGTTCGTAGCGCGGCCAGTGCTCGCCGAAGTTGTTGGCCATCAACAGGTAGGTCTTGTAGCCCTTGGTGATCAAGAGCCACCAGAGCGGCGACAGCGGTCGTCGCGCCTTCTCCCTGAGCAGGTGCATCAGGAAGGCCCGCCCCAGCACACGCTGGCCCCAGTAGGGTCGATCGACCACGGTGTCGCCCGAGAAGATGCCGCGGTGGGTCCGGCCACCGGCCTCGAAGGTCAGGGTGCGCAGGGTGGAGAAGCCCTGGATCAGGCCCGCGTCCTCCAAGAGGATCACGCTGTCCTTGTTGGCGAGGTCCGCGTGGAAGCGCGCGGGATCGACCGAGTCGTAGTAGCGGTCCATCAGGGCGAACATGCGCGCCCGCTCGGCCTGAAGGAGGCCGTCGACCCCGACGATTCGCGCGCTCAGCGTGCCCACGCGCTGGCCTCCGGGGCGGCCTCGTCGGGCACCGGCTCCTCGGACTTCCAGTCGCCCCACGTGACGGTCCGCTGGCCCTCGAGGTGCTGGATGAAGTGGATGATCGAGCGATCGGGCTTGATCGGCGTGGCGAAGTCCCACTTCATGGTCTCGAAGACCTTGGTGTCGCCCACGGCGAAGTACCCCGCGACCATGCGGCTCAGGAGCAGAGCGACGCGGTTCAGCAGCCAGCCGGTGATGCCGGCGCGACCGGCGGTGACGGGGAGCGTGATGCCTTCGCAGGTGCCGCGATCGGTGAGCCGGAGCGCGAAGACGACGTGGAAGTGCCAGAAGTCCGGCCCGACCGTGACCGAACCCGTCGAGCCGTTCCAGTACACCATCCGGTAGGTCAGGGCCTTCTTGTAGAAGCGCCGCAACCACCCCAGCCTGTCCGGGAGCGGCGTGGTGTTGTCGAAACGGATGCAGTTCTCGCGCACGGTGTCGATCGCGAAGTGGAGGTCCACCGGCAGGTTGTGCACGGAGTCGAAGTGCTGCTCGTCGATGGCGTTGACCATCACGACGTTGGGGTGGCAGCCCTTCTCGAACTGCACCGCCACCTGGGCGTCGACCGGTGTGTCCTCGCCGATCTCCGGGATGTAGGGAACGGGCAGGCGCGCCTCCTCGCCGGTCCAGACCCAGATCAGGCCGTATTTCTCGGCAGCGGGCCACGTTCCGACCCGCGCAGCGACGGGCTTCTCGAGGCAGGGGATGTCGACCACCTCCCCGGAGCCGTCCATCTTCCAGTGGTGGAAGAAGCACCTCACGGTGTCGCCCTCCACCCGTCCTTCAGCGAGGTGGGCACCCATGTGGGGGCAGTGGGCGTCCATGACCCGCACCACGCCGTCGTCACGCCCGCGCCACACCGCGAGCTGCTTGCCGATCACCTCGACCGGCTTCACCTCGCCACGCCGGAGATCGGCGGAGGGGAGCAGCCAGTACCACCCCTCGACGACGCGCTCGCGGCTGTTGAACACCCGGGTCTGGCGCACGCCACGGGTGGGGACCAGCTCGCTCATGGGGCCTCCGGAGAGGGCCAGTCTAACCCTTGCCGTGCGAGAACCCGACGATAGGCTCGTGGCAACCCGGAGCAGACCATGCGCGCCCACGCCCTCGTCCTGATGATCGCCACCCTCACCGCCTGCACGGGCGAGAAGCTCGACACGGGCGCCGCCGGCGACTCGATCGTCGGCAAGACCTACGAGGTCGACCTCGGCAAGGGCGACGTCGCGGGTGCGGAGGACCTCGCGGCCACGATCGACGCGGTGTTGACCTCCCCGGTCCTCACCAGCATCACCGCACAGGCCGGCGACACGATCGACATGCGGCTGGGCCTCGGCGTGGACGAGAACCCCGTCTCCCAGGACCTCTGCGCGCGCACCCTCGACATGCCACAAGGCAGCTTCGACGGCACCAACATCGCCATCGGGCCCGACACCGTGAGCTTCAACGCCAATGGCGACGACTACACCTTGGAGGACTTCGAGGTGAGCGGTGCGCTGTCCGCCGACGGCAACAGCATCGAGGACATGAGCCTGGGGCTCACCATCGACATGGAGCAGGCGGCCGCCTACCTCGGCAGTGACGATGGCCAGTCGGTCTGCGACGACCTGATCGCGCCGCTTGGCCTGACCTGCGGCAGCTGCAGCGACGGCGGCACCACGTGCCTGAGCGTGACCATGACCGGAATCCCCGCGGACGGGGTCGACGTCACGCTGGAGAAGGTCGCCGAGAGCAACGCGGCCGAAGGCTGCGAAGGTTAGACTGCCGGCGTGCTCGCCCTGATCCTGGCCGCCGCCTGCCAAAGGAGCGACTCCCAGCTCGTCTCACCCGACGACACGGGGGGCGCAGCCACCGGTCCACCCACCCTCGTCGTGACCCGGCCAGCCCGCGCTGCGTTCACGGGCAGGAGCCAGGTCGAGCTCGTGGGGCAGGTCATCGACGGTGGTTCGCCCATCGCCGAGGTCGAGTACAACGGCGAGCCGATCACCGCCGCCGGCGACGGCAGCTTCAACGTGCAGCTCTACGAGCGCTACGGGATCAACCTCGTCGACGTGCGCGCCGAGGACGAGGCGCAGGAGTCCGCCATCGAGACCGTGTCGTTCCATGCCGGACCGACCCACGCTCCTGGCGAGCAGCTGTCCAGGGCGTTGCGAGCGCAGCTCTCGGCCGATCTGGTCGACGACATCGGCAGCCTGGCGGGCGGGGTGCTCTCCGACGACAGCCTCGCCGACAGCTTCGAGGGCCTGCAGCAGAAGACCGAGTACGCGTCCATCACCCCCACGTCCATCACCTGGGCCGGCGCCTTCGTGGAGCTCGAGCTCGAAGAGGACCTGGTGGTCGCCACCATCGTGCTCACCGACATCGTGGTCGACATGGACGTCACCGGGGTGGATTGGTACGACTGGATCGGCACCACGGCGCAGGCGACCATGTCGAGCGCCACCATCTACAGCGAGCTCGCGGTGTCGAGCCAGGGTGGCCAGGTGACGGTCGACACCGAGCAGACCACGGCCGGACTGTCGGGCTACGCCATCTCCATCGACTGGTTCCCCGACACCTTCGAAGACGACGTCGCGGACTGGACGCGTGGGCTCATCGAGGACCAGGTCGCCGGTCTCTTGCAGGACACCCTGGGGTCCCTGATCAGCGGGCTCATGGACGCCTTCGCCCTCGACCTCGACCTGGGCAGCGGGGTGTCGGTCACCCTCTCCGCGGCCGACGTCGACGTGTCCAACGCAGGCATCCTGCTCAGCCTCCACGGGCAGATCGCCGCGCCCTCGGGGGCCTGGCCCGATGGAGCTGGGTCACTGGACAAGGACACCACGGCGCCCAGCTTTCCCCTGGCCAACGGCGCCCGCTTCGCCCTGGCTGCCGACGAGGACTTTGCAAACCAGTTCCTGTTCGCGCTCTGGGGTGCAGGAGCCATGTCCGGGATCAGCCTCAGCGCCGAGGACCTCGGTGAGGTCGAGGTGCCGCCGCCGCTCGGCCCGATCACGAGCGTCGACATCGCGATGGACCTGCCCCCCGTGCTGCAGTTCAACGATGGCGAGGAGCTCGCGGAGCTCGGAATCGGCGAGCTGCTGGTCGACCTGAACCGCACGGACGGGAGCCTCATCCAGCTGGCCGTCGGTCTGATCTGCCCGGTGGATCTGGTCATCGAGGACGACGCTGTCACCCTCGCGTGGCAGACAGCGGAGCTCGACCTCACCGTGGGCGTTCCCGTGGTGCCCGAGGGCTTGAGCGCACCCTCGCTCGCCGCGTTGGGGCGCGTCACGGTGCCGGTGGTGCTCAGCGTGAGCGAAGGCTACGTCGACGGCTTCCCGCTGCCGAGCTTCGACCTGGGCGCCAGCACGGGCCTGGAGGCCTTGCAGGGCGTGGTGCTCACGCCCACCGACATCACCCTCTCGGAGGGTGGTGAGGGCTGGTTGTTGCTGAGCGGCGACCTCGACGGACTCTGATCACGGGCTGCCCTCGGCCGCACCGAGCACGCGGCGAAGGTCGGCGAGCGACACCGGCTTCCGGAGGACCGGCACCTGCACGCCGTTCAGGAAGCGAGCCCGCGCCATGGTCGTGGCGCCGCCCGTGCAGACCACGAAGCGTCGCGCGAGCTCCGGCCACCGCTCGTGCAGGATCTCGAAGAAGGCGTCGCCACCTCGTCCGGGCATGACGAGGTCGCTGAGCACGAGCTGGAAGTCCTCGTCGTCTTCGAGCACCTCGAGCGCCCGATCCACGGACCCGACGGCCACGGCCTCCCAGCCGAGCGCGACCAGCAGGGTGGACAACACCTTCAACACGAAGCCCTGGTCGTCCACCACCAGGGCCCGCGGCCGGGCCTGATCGGTGTCGATGGTCTGGGGGGCGAGGCCGTTGTCGACCGCGAGCCGGATGGAGAGCCGCAGCTCTTCGCCGTCGTTCCGTGCACGGAACCGGCCACGCAGGGTCTGCACGATCGTGTCGGCTTCACCGAGCCAGGGCGACGCTGTCACCTCGTCGACGTCGAGGGTGCCGTCGTGAACGACGAGGGCATCGATCACGACCGTGGTCATGTCGCCATGGGTCCGAAGCTCGATGTGAACGGGCTTGTCGGTTCCTTCGATCGCGTCGCTCAGCGCGAGGAGCATGCCGAGGCAGGCCCGGAGCACGCGCCCCTGCGGAGCGACCACCGCGGGCAGGTCGGGACCCTGCTCGAGGGTCAGGGTCGCACGGCCCGAGAGCTCGCTCGACATGGTGAGGGCGGCCATCATCGCCACGCGTCGGACATCGACAGGGACCGCCGGGTCGTCGCCGAGTCCCCAGCCGGTGGCGATGGCCGAGCCCACCGCAGCGGCGGCATCGACGTGTTGGAGCAGCTCCTCCGGGTCGTGGGCACCGACCTCCAGAGCGCCTCGGATCACCGTCAGGCTGTTGGCGAGGCTGTGCGCGATCGCGCTCGCCAGCCGTGGTGGCAGTCGATGGGACATGCGCCTTGCTCCCCCGGTCCGGTCCGCTCGGCCGGTCCGCTCAGCCGGTCTTCTGACCCTGCGGATTGTCTCGGCCTTCCAGGGCTTCGAGCACCTTGCGGGCGGCTGCAGCCGCCTGCAGGATGTCTTCTTCGCGGCCGCCGAGGTACACGCGGCCGAAGGCGCCGAACGAACGGAACTCCAGCACGTCGATGTTCGCGGCCTTCTCGGCCTCGTTCGCGGCGATCACCGCGTAGCCGGCCGGATGCGTCTCGAGCACGTAGAGCGTGTCCGCTTCCCGGATGAAGTTCCCGTGCCTCATCCGGTTCACGATCTGGCTGTGGTAGCCCGTGACACCGTTGATGATCTGCTCGGAGACGATGACCGGCTTCAGGCGGTCGCCGGCGTCGATCTGCAGCACCTCCTGGATCGCTTCGCCCGCCGCGCGCACCTGGCCCTGGTCGAAGTCGTGGATCTCGAGGGCACCGTACCGACGCTCGACGATCATCATGCCGGGCTTGCAGCTCGTGCGCTTGAGCACGACGTCGGTCACCTGGTTGATGTCCATGCCGGGCGAGACCTCGACGAAGAGGCAGGCCTGCCCCTCCAGGGGGTGGAAGCCCTGGGACACGGTGCCCAAAAAGCCGGCGGTCTGCGGCTGGAGGATGTCGATGTAGGTGAAGGTGCGGACGTCGATCGCGCTCTTCATGGGGCCCTCCGCCCACGCTGTAACCCGGCACGCGTGCCAGTCCGCGCACCCGCGTTAGGCAGATGTCCCCAATCTGATCCCCCGGAGCCTGCACCCATGCTCGACAAGCTGCTCAACGCCTTCGACCCGCCCACCGCCAGCGCCCACTGCGATGGCCCCTGCGGTGTCTACGACCCCTCCAGCGCCCGCATCGCCGCGGAGGCCGCGGTGTCGATGACCAAGAAGATCCTGGCGCTGGAGCCCCCCGCGGCCGGTGATGCGGCCGGCATGGCGGCGTACCTGAACACCCTCGGCCGCTACGTGGCCATCAAGGAGGAGCAGGCCCACCTGGCGAAGGAGGAGCTCCTGGTGCTGTGGACCGACTACTTCAAGCCGCCGCACCTCGAGGCGTACCCGAACCTCCACACCACCTTCTGGAAGGCTGCCAAGCTCTGCAGCGCCGTCAAGGTCGAGGTCAGCGCCACCCACGCGCAGGAGCTGATGGAGGCGATCCAGGAGATCCACGAGATCTTCTGGGCCACCAAGGGCCGCGACGTCGCCTGGTACACCGCCAGCTGAGCCAGCCCCTGCCTGCGGTCACCGCGTCCGAGGTGCTCTGGTGGCTCCTCGGGCGCCGACGTCGTTTCCGTGTCGCGGGCCGGTCGATGCTGCCGACGCTGGAGCCCGGCGCCATCGTGCTGGTCGACCCGCGCCGGTCGCCGCAGGTCGGCGACGTGGTCGTAGCCCGCCACCCCTTCGAACGCGACACGGTGCTGGTGAAGCGCGTCGAGGGCATGACGCCGCACGCGCTCGATCTCCGCGGCGACGCGCCCGAGGAAAGCACCGACTCCCGGAGCTACGGTGCGCTGCCCCGCGACCGGCTGCTCGGTGTGGTGACCGCGGCTCACTCGACCGTGTAGCTGTCCCCGCTGCAGTCCACGGCGTCCAGCAGGTCGCCGGCACAGACTGCGTCGCAGTCGGCGTCGACGATGCAGCCATCCGCCGTGCAGGTGGCGATGCTCATGTCGCTGTCGTCGCAACTGCAGACCAGGCTGCAGTCGTCGCAGCTACCGCCGTCCGCGACGAAGGCGTAGGCGGCGCACACATCGTAGGTGTCGACCGGCTCCTTGTCGCAGGCGACGAGCAGACCGAGAGCGAGGGGAAGCGACCGGCGCATGGGAACTCCTTGACGGATGGTCGACGGGCGTGGCCCGCGGATCTTCAGAGACCGCGGGACCACTCGGGGCGCAGGGGGATGCCGCCGTCCAAGGCCAGCGCGATGGTGTCGACGATCCGCTTCCGATCGCGGGGGAGGCGGCCGCCGAGGGGCAGGTAGTTGCTCGCGTGGTTGGTGCGGAACAACGCGTTGGTCGGGCGTGCCTCGTCGACCAGGGTGCGGAGCTCGTCGAGGAGTCCGAAGGTGTCGGGGAGCTGCCACGATCGGTGGGACTGCGTGGCACTCAAGGGCGTGCCCTCCACGACCGTGAGGGTGAGGGCAGCGAGGTAGTCCGGGTCCATCGCGGTGGCCAGCCGTGCGGAACCGTGTGCATGGGCTTCGCTGCGCTCCGTTCCGCCGGCGCCGAGGAGGAAGATCGCCGACAGCCCGAGCCCGGCGGCGCGTGCTTTGGTCGCGGCGGCCACGTGCATGTCGAAGAGGTAGTCCTGTTCCCTGGACGTGCCCGACGGACGCGGCTGCTTGGCGAGCCGCCGGAGGGTCTGCTCGTCACCCGACTCCGGCCCCATGTAGAGCAGGCTCAGTCCGAGCGTGCGGAGCCGCTCCAGCTGGGCGTCGGTCTTTTCCAGCACGTTGTCGGCCATGGCGTAGCAGGAGACCTGTCGCAGGCGGGGAAACGCCCTGGCGCAGGCCTCCAGGATGGGCTCCCAGTGGTCCATGTCGAGGATGAGCGCGTCGCCGTCGGCCACGAACACCTTCTCGACACGCTCGCCGGCGGCGCGGCCCGCGGCCCGGACGTCCTCCAGGCTCTCGGCCAGCGGCCGCACCGAGAAGGTCTTGTCTCGGTACATGTGGCAGTAGGTGCAGTTGTTCCACGAACAGCCCAAGGTGGCCTGCAGGATGTAGCTGCGGGCCTCGGAGGGGGGTCGGAACAGAGGCGGTTGGTAGCGCATCGTGGGGCACCCGCGACGCCCGGACGGCGCCGCACGGCATCACTTTCCGGGGCCGCCACCGCCGGGACCACCGCCGTCACCGCCGTCGCCGCCGCCGCCGTCGCCCCCGCCGCCAGGGCCGCCGGGACCGCCGGAGTCGGGACCGCCACCGCCGGGACCGCCGGAGTCGGGACCGCCGCCACCGGGGCCGCCACCGCCGCCACCGCCCTCGTCGATCACGTCGTCGCAGTCGTCGTCGATGCCGTTCCGATCGTCCTCGAAGGCATCCGGGTTGACGTTCTCGTCGTCGTCGTCGCAGTCGCCTTCGTCTTCCGAGTAGCCGTCCCCATCGTCGTCGGTGCCGGCCGCCGCCTCTTCATCGGACGACTCGTCCTCTTCGGCGCTGGCCTCGTCGGCTTCGTCGGTGGCTTCGTCGGACACGGCTGGGCTCGTGTCTCCGCCCTTGCCGCCCGAGCACGCGAGGATGGCGAGGCCGAACGCGCTGAGCGCAATCAGTCGGAAGGTGTGCAACGTGGTCTCCTGTGGCTTCGTGCCTGATGCGCTGAGCTTAGCGAACGCGATCCCCCCTCGCAGTGATTCTGGCGCCCCGCCGACGGGTGAGCGGCTAATGACGGAGGATGAACGCGTTCGACGCCGCCGTCGTGGGCAGCGGGCCCAACGGGCTCTGCGCCGCGATCGTTCTCGCGCAGTCCGGCCTCCGCGTGGTGGTCTACGAGGCGCACGACACGGTGGGTGGGGGGGCGAGGACGGCCTCGTCCACGCTGTCGGGCTTCCGCCACGACGTGTGCAGCTCCGTGCATCCGATGGCGCTGGCGGCACCGTGGCTCCGCGCGCAGGACCTCGCGTCGCACGGGCTGAGCTGGTGCCAGCCCACCACCCCCTCCGCCCATGCACTCGACGACGGCGCCGCGCTGTTGCACCGGTCGCTCGACGACATGGTGACGTCCCTCGGCTCCGACGGAGCCGCCTGGCGCTCGGCGTTCGAGCCGCTCGTGCACAACAGCGAGGCGATCTTCGACGCAGCGCTGGGTCCCCCTTCCTTCGGCGCTCCCATGGAGCTCGCCCGCCTCGGGTGGCTGGCCATGCGCTCGGTGCAGTCGCTTGCGGACCGCTTCGAGCGAAGCGCGACCCGGGCCTTGTTGGCCGGCGTGGGGGCTCACAGCATCCTGCCGCTCGACAAGACCCCCTCGGCAGCGATCACGGTGATGCTGACCCTGGCCGGTCACACCGTGGGGTGGCCGATGCCGCGTGGCGGGGCGCAGGCCCTGCCGGACGCGTTGGCGTCGATGTTCGAGGCTACCGGTGGCCTGGTCCGCACCGGCGTCACGATCGACCACCTCGACCAGATCGAGACCAGCGGCCCGGTGCTGTTCGAGACCGCGCCGCGCGACCTGGTGCGGATCGCCGGGGACGCGCTCCCCGACCGCTACAAGGAGGCGCTCGGCCGCTACCGGCACGGCCCGGGCTTGTTCAAGGTGGACTGGGCCCTCGCGGAGCCGATTCCGTGGGCTGACCCTGGCCTGCGACGAGCGGGCACGGTCCACTGCGGCGGGTCCTTCGAGGAAGTGGCGGCCTCCGAGGCCGCCGTGTGGCGCGGTGAGGTCGCCGAGCGAGGCATGGTGCTGTTGGTGCAGCCCTCGGTCTGCGACCCCACGCGGGCACCCGACGGCCGAGCGGTGGCCTGGGGCTACGTGCACACCCCACCCGGCGACACGCGGGATCGCACCGACGCGATCGAAGCGCAGGTGGAGCGCTTCGCACCTGGCTTCCGCGACACGGTGCTCGCCCGCGCCACCGTCAACGCTGCCGAGCTCGAGGCCTACAACCCCACCTACGTGGGAGGGGACGTGATCGGCGGGGTCGCGGACCTTCCCCAGGCCTTCGCGCGCCCTGTCCTGAGGCTCGACCCCTGGCGCACGCCGAACCCCCGACTGTTCCTGTGCAGCAGCAGCACCCCTCCCGGCGGGGGCGTGCACGGCCAGTGTGGCGTGAACGCGGCGCAGTGCGTGCTCAAGACGGTAGGATCCCGAGCATGAGTCTCTTCAAGCGGCTTTGGAACGTGGGTCGTGGCCGGGTGAAGCTCGCCCGCCGACCCGCTCGGAACGAGGCTGAGCACGCACTCGACGAGGAGCTGGCGGCCGACCGGCAGGTGGCCGCAGCGAGCTCGTCGCCCGTGCGCTCCGCCGCCGAGCCCGTCCAGGAACCGGGACGTGCCGAGGACGCGGCCGCCGATCCCGCCGACCCCTTCGACCCCGCCGCACCCGAGCGCCGACGCACCCTGTAGATGCAGCTCGCGATCTGCACCTTCTCGACCGTGTACGACACGACGCCGTTGCAGGACGTGGTGACGCTCGAGGAGCTGCTCGCCGGCCTCTCGCGCTTCGAGCTCAAGCCGGAGGTCCAGCGGGAAGCCGAACGGGATGAGCGCCGGATCCGTGCCGCCTGGGAGGCGTGGGCGACGCAGGGGTACGTGGCCGGCCGCTGGTTCTCCGCGCTGCTCCGCGAGGCGCGCAAGGTGGAGGCCGCGGGCGGTGACGCGCACCGGGAGGTGATGGCGCTGCGCGACCGCATGATCAGCGAGTCGCGAGCGCGCGCCAAGACCACCTTCACGATCTGGGCACCGGCGCTCTACGCCCCGGGCGCACGGCGGGAATCGGACCACGTCCTCCAGCTCAGCGCCCTGGTGCTGGACTTCGACGGTGGCATCGACATCGGGTCCGCCACCTCGGACTTCGACGACTGGCTCCATGTGGTGCACACCACGTGGTCCCACACGCCCGAGCGCCCGAAGTTCCGGCTGGTGCTTCCCCTGGCCGCGCCCGTCCTGGCGGCGGACTGGGCCCGGGTCTGGGCCTGGGCCGACGCGCGCTGCGGTCACGCAGCCGACCCGGCGATGAAGGGCCGAGGGGCGAACTTCGCGCTGCCGGTCGTGCCGCACGAGGACTGGCCGCGCCAGGGCTTCGTGCACCGGTCCGAGCTGCTCGACGTGCGGGCGCTGGGGCTGGTGGACCGCGTCGGGGAGCACCCGACCACGCTCCAGGGGACCGCGGGGCACCCCCAGTTCCACGGCGGCGATCCCAACAAGCGCTACGCTCCTGCTCCCGGCGTGCGACCCCAGGGCGACTGGGATCTCGACGCCGCCTTCGAGGACCTGTTCTGAGGGAGCGCCATGTCCTTCTCTGCCCGCACCGTGGCCTTCCTGGCGCAGCTCCGTGACCACAACGATCGCGACTGGTTTCGCGTGAACCGCGCGGCCTACGACGAGGCGCTGATGCCGGAAGCGAAGGCCTTCGTGGTGGCGATGGGGCACGCCCTGGCCGCTCACACCTCGGACCTCCACGCCGAGCCAAGGGTGAACGGCTCCCTCTTCCGCATCCACCGGGACACGCGCTTCAGCAAGGACAAGCGCCCGTACAAGGATCACCTCGACATGATGTTCTGGGTGGGCGACGGCCGGAGCCGGGAGCGCCCGGGCTACTTCTTCCGTCTCACGCCCGACCGCGTGCACCTCGGCGCTGGAAGTCACGGCCTGGACAAGGCCGAGCTGGGTCGTCTGCGTGACGCCGTCGCCGGCGGGCCGGGGGTGGCCCTGCAGGCCCTC
>CAZSAT010000061.1:0-19464 GCA_964604675.1 uncultured Enterobacterales bacterium | reverse complement strand
AAGCGTGAGAGTGGGCAAAAAAAAAAAAAAAAACACACCCAGGGGGGGGGTTCCGTGGTCAAAGCAGCAGCCGGAGGTGCCGGGGGACGGCGTGCCAAAGGGCGGCGGGCCGGGGGTGGCCCTGCAGGCCCTCGTCGAGGACCTGCGCGGCGCCGGCTACGAGGTCGGCGGCCAAACCTACAAGCGGGTGCCGCGTGGCTACGACCCGAACCACGAGCGCGCGGACCTCCTGCGGCACTCGGCGCTCTTCGCCGCCAGCGACACGCCGCACCCTCCAGGCCTCGGGGGCGTGGGCTTCGTCGGTTGGTGCGACGCGCACTTCCGTGCCGTCGCGCCGCTGCTCGCCTGGATGCGCGAGCACGTCACGGACTGAGGGGCTTCAGTCGGCGAGCAGTTCGTCGAAGATCGCAGCGATCTCGTCCGGCTCGTAGGCGTTGTTGACGTAGGCGATGTAGCCGTCTGGATCGACGATGAACTCCTGCGGATAGGCCGCGTTCGGCACGTCGGCGGTGACCCGATACTGCCCCTGGATCTGGCCGCCCTCGTCCACGAGGATGGGGAAGGTGAGTCCGAGCGCGTCGCGGAAGCTCTCGAGGGTCTCCTGGCTCTCGTTGGTGGCGATGGCCCAGATGACGACCCCCTGGTCCTGGTACTGCTGCCACAGGGTCTGCTCGATGTCCGAGACCTCGGACGGGCAGATCGGTCACCAGGTGGCGAAGTAGACGAGCAGCACCGGGTGCCCCAGCTGTTCGCTCAGCCGGTGGCTCGTGCCGTCGAGATCGGAGGCGGTGAAGTCTGGCGCCTGTTCGCCGACGCCGACGCTCGCGTCCACCGACTCGGACTCCGAGAGCGGGAGCTCCATCAGGGGCTGGTCGGGGTCGTTGGTGGCCAGGCACAAGGAGCTGTCGACCGGCTCGCCGTCGTCCTCGAACACCACCGTGACCGTGGTGCTCTCGCCCGCGGGGACGCTGGTGGACGTCGCCTTGATGGTGAAGCGTGCGTCGTCGGTGCTCGCCCCCAGGAGCTGGAGCGTGTCGGCGCCCCGGTTGACGACCTCCACCGTGGCGCTGCGGCTGCCGTCGTAGAAGTAGAGCGCGTTGCGGCTGGGGTCGGCTTCGGGGCTTCGAACGCCCGGCTCGACCGCGTAGCGAGGGATGTTGCCCCAGTCGGCGACCAGCGCCTTGTCTTCGTCCGCCACCACGGCCAGCGCGTACTGCTCGGTCTGCTCGCTTCCGAGCGGCACCGGCGCCTCCGGCTCGCTCACGTCGTAGAGCACCAGGTCCTCGTGGCTCACGGCGTACAGCACGTCCGCCACGATGGCGAGGTTCGTCAGGGCCGTGCCGTAGTCCAGCAGTCCGATCGAGGAGGGCGCGTCCGGGTCCGCCAGCGAGAAGACCTGCAGGCCCGCCGATCCGGCGGCGACGTACAACACCCCGTCACCCGCGACCAGGTCCTGCGCGCTGCCGTCGACGGCGACGCTGCCCACGAGGCTCGGCTCGCTCGGTGTGCTGACGTCGAACACCGCCACGCCGAGGCTGTTGTCGGCGACATAGAGCCGGTCTCCGACGACCACCGCCTCCCACGGGCTCGCCAGCACCTCGCTGACGCGACCGAGCTCCGTGACGTCGGAGGCGGTGACCTCGTAGGTGTAGAGGTCGCCCTCGAAGGTGGTGACATAGAGCACGCCGTCGCCGGCGGCCATCGCGCCCGCACCCTCGAGCTGTCGACCGCTCACCTGGGACAGGCCGCCCGACGCGATGTCGTAGCTGTGCCAGCCTCCGTCCCGGCTCGAGGCGACCAGCAGGTCCTCGTCGAGCACCAGGACCTCGTGGTAGCGGCCGTTGTAGCCGTAGCTGGAGCTCCGACCGATGGGGTTCGACAGCCCGTCGTCGCCCACGTCGAAGGCGTAGAGCCCCCCGTGGCCTACGAAGAAGGCCCTCTCCCCGCCTGCGGACAGCGCGGCCTCGACCCACTCCACGAAGGTGCCATGATCCTGGCTCGACCAGGTCCACGACAGCGTGATGGGGTCGTCCGGCAGCTCGTCGGGGGCTTCGCAGTCGCCGGTGATCTGCTCACCGGGATCGAAGGTGTCCTCCGTCGGTCCGGTGTCGATCGGGGCGGTCTCGAGGGGCGCGCTGGTGTCGGTCCCGGAGCCGTCGTCGAGTGGCACGCAGTGGCCGGCGTCGGTGCGTCCATAGCCGGCTGCGCAGGGCGCTTCGGTGCAGGCGAGGCTGAGGGCGAGGCTGAGCATGCCGAGAGGATGCCGCACGCCGGTCGCGGTTCCGTCAGCGGCCCTGCTCGTCGCCCTGGAACCAGGCCCAGCCCTGCTCGGTCGCGGACCAGTCGTCGCTGAGGAAGCCGCCCCGCTCCAAGGGCCAGGCGGCTCCTGGCCACTGGTGGCCGCCGCCGTACACGGTGCAGAGCCAGGTGTCGGCCACACACGACCACCGCTCGCAGAGCACCTCGCCGTGCCAGCGCTGCTCCGGCTCGCCCGAACAGCCGTTGCGCGCCTGCCAGACCGCGAGCGTGTCCTTCACACCGAGGAAGCTGCCCTGGCCCTTCAGGTTCCCGACACCCCCCGCGTAGGGCACGATGGTGTCGGCGGTGCCGTGCACGTGCAGCACCGGGAGCGGCTCGCCAGCGCACCGGTCGACCTCGAGGCTCCCAGCGACCGAGACCACGGCGTCCGGCCACGCGCTCTCGCAGGCCCAGGCCTGCGCCATGATCGCGCCGTTCGACATGCCCGTGGCGAGCACCTCGTCGACGCAGAGGCGCTCGTCGAGCTCGGCGGCGAGGGCATCGAGGAAGCCCACGTCATCGACGGCGTCGTCGCTCGCCGCCCCGCAGCAGTCGCCGCCGTTGAAGGCACGCGCCCAGCCGGTGCCCTGGGGGTGGGCCACCACGAAGCCCTCGGCGAGCGCGAGCGCGTCGTAGGCGGTGTAGCTGAGCTGTTCCTCCGCGCTCGAGGTGTAGCCGTGCAGGTTGACGACGAGCGACCGGGGTCCCGGCCCTCGGGGCACATCCACACGGGCGGTCCGGCGGCGTCCGTCATGGGCGATCGCCAGGCTGTACGCCCCTGGTGCCAGCCAGTCTGCGCAGGCATCCCCGGGCGGTGATGGCAGCGCAGGGAGGCAGGCGAGCACGGAGAGGATCACGCCACAGGATATCGTTGGGCCTCTCTCACGCGCGCAGGATTGGGGGGCCTCTGATCGAGCGTCGTCGCCTCACCGTCATCTTCGGCCTGAGCCTGCCGATCATCGGCGGCATGATCTCCCAGAACGTGCTGAACCTCGTCGACACGGCGATGGTGGGCGCGCTGGGGGACGTGGCGCTCGCGGCCGTCGGCATGGCGAGCTTCGCCAACTTCATGTCGCAGGCCTTCGTCACCGGACTCGGCTCGGGGGTCCAGGCGATGGCGGCCCGGCGACTCGGCGAGGAGCGGGACACCGAGACCGCCGTGCCGCTGAACGGCGGACTGCTGCTCGCGATCGGAGTGGCCGTGCCCCTGAGCGTGGCCCTCTACGTCCTCGCCCCGCACCTGTTTCCGTACCTCGTGGACGACGCGGACGTGGTGTCGGAAGGCGTGCCGTACTTCCGCGCGCGCCTGTTCGCGATGGTGGCGGTCGGCATGAACTTCGCCTTCCGCGGCTACTGGAACGGCGTCAACCTCTCGAAGCTCTACCTCCGGACGCTCGTAGTGATGCACACCGTCAACGTCGTGCTGAACTACCTGCTCATCTTCGGGAGCTTCGGCTTTCCAGAGCTGGGCTCCTACGGCGCGGGGCTCGGCACCGCGATCGCCACGTGGGTGGGCACCGGCACCTACGTGGTCCTGGGCTTCACCCATGCCCGCCGGGGCGGCTTCCTGAGAGGGCTTCCCGACGCGGCGACCGTGCGGACGATGTTGCGACTCAGCATTCCCTCTGGGTTCCAGCAGCTCTTCTTCGCCGCCGGCTTCACCGCCCTGTTCGTGATCATCGGGCTCGTCGGAACCGCCGAGCTGGCCGCCGCCAACGTGCTGATCAACGTGACCCTCGTCGCGATCCTGCCGGGGCTCGGGTTGGGGCTCGCCGCCGCGTCGCTCGTCGGGCAGGCGCTCGGGCGGAAGGACCCCGACGACGCGAGGCGGTGGGGTTGGGACGTGGTCAAGGTGGCCGCGGTGGGCATGGGCGTGGCCGGGCTGCCGATGGTGCTCGCGCCGGATCTCGTGCTCGGCGTGTTCTTGCGTGACCCGACCACCCTGGACCTCGCGCGCCTCCCGCTGCAGATCGTGGGAGGCTTCATCGCCGCCGACGCGGTGGGGCTGGTGCTGCTCAACGCGCTGCTCGGTGCGGGGGCCGCGCGCTCGGTGATGGTGGTGTCCATCGGCTTGCAGTGGGGCCTCTTTCTTCCGGCCGCCGTGCTCGTCGGGCCGGTGCTCGGCCACGGCCTCACCGCCATCTGGCTCGCCCAGGTCGGCTATCGTGTGCTCCAGGCGGGCGTCTTCGCCGTGATCTGGCAGCGCGGACGTTGGGCAGGCATCGAGGTCTGAGTGGACACACGTCCGGTACGCATCCGAGTCGCAGGGCCGCGGCTGACCAGGGGAGGCCGGGCGGTCCGCCAGCGGGTCTTCTGCGGGGAGCTCGGGCTTCCGGACGCCGTGCTCGGATGGGACGAGGACGGCGTCCACGTGGTCGCGATCTTCGACGAAGGCCCCACCGAGCACGTCGTGGGAGCGGCGCGGTTGATGCTGGACGACAGGGCCACAGGCGAGCAGGTGTGCGTGGACGCGCACTTCCGGGGTCAGGGTGTGGGCACCGGTCTGGTCGCCAGCCTCGAGTCGGAGGCCCTCCGACGGGGACACCTGGAGATCGAGGTGCTCGCCGACGCCCTGGCGGTCCCGTTCTACCGGGCCCGTGGGTACAGGACCGTCGGCGACCCCGAGACGGTCCACGGCCGGAGCCACCAGCGCATGCGGCGGTCCCTGTGTGGCTGAGCTGGCTCCTGGTCGCGGATGTGGAAGCGCGGAGAGCGCGCTGGGAGCCGTCGGCGTCGGTGAGCGAGCGCTACAACGAGGGCGTGACGCGCCTCGAGGCCGGCGATCTGGTGTCGGCGCAGGGGCTGTTTGCAGCGGTCCTGGACGACGACCCGCGCTGTGGGATGTGCCAACACGCCCTGGCGCTCACCCAGGTCCGCATGAACCGGCCCGCCGAAGGCATCTCCACGCTCGTCGCGGCGCTCGAGGACCACGGCCAGCGATGGGAGATCCAGGGGGGGCTCGCGCAGGCCTACTTTGCGGCCCAGGACTTCGATCGGGCCCGCACCCATGCCGCCGCCGCCGTGGCCCTCGCGCCGGCCGAGGTCGACGTGCAGCGCACCTACCAGCTGGTCTTGCTGCGCCTGGGCGCGATCGACGACGCGGCGCGCGCGCTCGAGGTGGCCGCCCCCGATCTTCCTGGCGCCGACCGGGCCTGCCTCGCGGTCCGGCTGTGGTCCGAGGCCGACGACGCGGCTCGGGCCGCTGACTGGCTGCAGGCGTGCACCGCGTCGGTGCGTCCCGACCTGGTGGCCGATGCGCGCTCGGCCTACGCCACCGCCACCGGCGACCACGAGGCCTTGGCGCGAGCGGCGGCGGATCTCGGGCTGGGCAGCATGTCCGGGATCGTGCGCGCGTCGGCGCTGATGGAGGCTGGGGAGGCAGCGGAGGCCGCGGCGCTCTGCGACACCATCCTCGCCGCCACCCCCGAGGCCGCCGACGCCCGGGCCATTCGTGCCGGTGCGCGCTGGGACCTCGGCGACCGCGAGGGCGCGAAGCAGGACCTCGAGACCCTGCACGCCAGCGGCACCTGGATCGACGTCGCGACCACGGGGGCGATGAGCGGCATCGTGACCCACGCCGGGCAGGAGAAGCTCGAGCTCTCGCAGGCGAGGGCTCGTGGTCTGCTCGCCTTGATCTACCTCGATGAGCTGCGCGTCGACGACGCCGCGGTGGTCCTCGCGGGTGTGGACGAGCGCTACCTCGTGGAGGACTCTGTCGGGCGCGCTGCGTTGCGCCTGCTGGAGGCTCGAGTCGATCTCGAGGGCGCGGTCCAGCTGCTGGTCGAGCTCGACCGACCCGTGTTCGCGGGCGAGTTCGTGGCGGAACACCCCGCCTGGCGGGACGACCCCCGGCTCGCGCCGCTGCTCGACAGCGACGACGTCATGGTGCGCTTCAACAACGTCGTGGCGCTGGCGAACGGCGAGGTCTTCGAGGCGTGCGCCGAGCAGGCCGAGGCGCTGGCGCCCACGTTGACGGGCACCGAGCTCGAGGAGCGCCACGGGGATCTGCTCCGCATGGGGTACGGGTGCGCGGCCCGAGGGCGCCTGCTGGACACCGCCGGGCGCCTGCTCGCCTCGATGGATGCAGCCGGACACCGCGTGGAGGCGTCCGCTCTGTACAACCACACCGTGGCGCTGCTGGAGGCGGGGGACCTGACGCAGGGCGCGGCCGTGCTGGCGCGGATCGACACCGACGACGCGGACCTGCAGGTCGCTGTGGACGGCGTGGCCCTCTGGCTCGCCGTCGAGCACGACGACCTGGACACGGCGCTGACCCACGCCCGCAGTCCGCAAGCCGACCCCGTCACCTTGCTCGCGCTCGCGGGCAAGCTGGCGCGCGCGGACCGACGGGCGGAGGCAGGACCGTTGCTCGACCGGGCGTGCCCGAGCCTTGCGGGAGACGCGCTACAGGCCTGCGAAGAACTGCGCGACTGGCTCGACGCCGACGGATAGACGGCTGGACCGCGGAACGTGACGCTCCGCACCTCGAACAGGAGATCCCATGAGCATCCAGGTCGGTGAGTCCGTCCCCAACATCACCCTCAAGACCCTCGGGGAGGCCGGGCTGGAGGCCCTGGAGACCGGTGCCTACTTCGCCGGCCGCAAGGTCGTGGTCTTCGGCGTCCCCGGCGCCTACACGCCGGGCTGCTCCAAGGTGCACCTCCCGGGCTTCGTCGCCACCGCCGACTCGATCAAGGCTGGCGGCGTCGACGCCATCGCCTGCCTCGCCGTGAACGATCCGTGGGTGATGGACGCGTGGATCTCGGGCGCCGGTGGCGCGGGCAAGATCGACGCGCTGCCCGACGGCAACGGCGAGCTCACCGCTGCGATCGGCCTGTCCGTCGACCTCGGCGCGGCCTGCCTCGGCACGCGCTGCAAGCGCTTCATGGCGGTCGTCGAGGACGGCAGGATCACCAGCATCGACGTCGAGCCCGCCAAGGACATCGGCGTCTCCAGCGCGGAGAACTGCCTCGTCCGTCTCGGCGGCTGACGTTGCGCCACCGCGTGCCCGGCCGCATCGCCCTGTTGGGCGAGCATTGCGACTGGGCAGGCGGTTCCTCGTTGGTGGCGCCGCTACCAGGCCTGCACATCGACGCCCGGTTCACCCCCGATGGCAGCGACGTGCTTCAGGTCGAGAGCTTCGGGGTCCTGCCCGCGCGAGCCGAGTTCCCGGTCGCGCCGGTGGCGCTCGGGGCGGGTCCGCTTCGCTTCGTCGAGGCGGTGCTCGCCGAGCTGAGTGCGCGCGGCATGGCGGTGTCCGGCGGTGCGCTCAGCCTCGAGAGCTCGCTCCCTGCCGGGCGAGGCTTCTCCAGCTCGGCCGCTGTGTGTGTGGCTTGTGCGCGTGCGCTCGTTCCGTCACTCGACCCGTCCGAGGCCGCCGATGTGGCGTACCGCGCCGAGCGGCACCGGGTGGGTGTGCCGTGCGGTCTGCTCGACCAGCTGGCCGTGGCGTGGGGCAAGCCGCTCTTGGTCCACTGGCACGACCGGCCGGACGTGACGGTGCTCGAGGTGCCCCTGCCGCCGCTGGTCGCGGGCGTGTTTCCGAGGCCGCGGGACACCGCCGGCATCCTGGGAGCGCTCGCAGCCCACCATGCGGGCCGCGGAGAGCGCGCGGCCGTCGACACCGTGCGCGGCGCAATCGCCGCGTGGGGCGACGCCGCGCCCCGCGGAGCCCACGCCCTGCGAGGCGGCGATCGCGTGGCGCTCGGTCGGCTCATGGACGAAGCGCAGGCTCACTACGAGCGCGCAGCGGCCCGCGTCGAGGCGCTCGCAGCGCCGGGGCTGGTCGCGGTTTGTGCTGCTTTGAGGGCGGCCGGGGCCCTCGGCGCCAAGTTCAGCGGCGCTGGGGGCGATGGTTCGGTGCTCGGGCTCGCAGAGGACCCCAGCCACGCCGAGCAGCTCGCCGCCCTGCTCGGCGGGTTCGGGCTGCAGGTGTGGGTGCTGGCCCCTCGGTAGACTCGGCCGATGAAGCCCTGGCTGATGCACCCCTCAGTGCGCGGGCGCGCACTCTTCTTCGCCTGTGAGGGGCGTCTCTGGCGCACCTCGATCGACGGTGGCCCCGTGCACGAGATCGTGCGGCTTCGCGGCCCCATCGGAAGCCTGGCGGTCTCCCCGGACGGGCACCGCGTGGCCTTCGTCGGGCGCGATGAGGGCATCCCCGAGGTCTACGCCTGCCCTGCGACCGGCGGCACCGCACGGCGACTGACCTGGGACGGTGGTTGCGTCAAGGTGCTCGGCTTCTCGCCCGACGGGGAGGCGATCCGCTTCACGTCGACCGCGCGCGATCCCTTTGGCCGCGCGACCGGCTTCTCCGTGCCCGTAGCGGGTGGCCCGTCGCGGCCGCTCGATCTGGGCCACGTGACCGCACTCGACGAACGGGCGGATGGCCGCGCAGTGCTCGGCTGGTTCGCCGACGATCCGGCGCGTTGGCGGAACTACCGTGGGGGCCGTGCCGGAGCCTTGTGGTGGAGGGCAACGGCCGAGGCGCCGTGGGCCGAGCTGGTGCGCGCACCGGAGAGCCAGGTCCTGCCGTGCTGGCATGGAGATGGCGTGGCCTTCCTGAGCGAGGCGAGCGGACGCACGGAGGTCTGGCGCGTCGTCCCAGGTGGAACGCCCCAGCAGCTGACCAGCACGACGGGCCACGCGCTGCGCTTCCTCTGTGGCGATGGCGACGATCTCTTCTACGTCCAGGGGGGCGACCTCTACCGCGTGGCCAAGGAGCCGGAGCTGGTGCCCGTGGCGTGGCGAGGCGGGCACGCCGAGGGCACCCGCAAGCTCGTGGGCGTGACCTCCGACGTGCACGGCATGCACCTGCATCCGGCTGGCCACAGCGTGCTCGTCGACGCGCGTGGGAGCGTTGCGTCGATGGGGCTCTGGGAGGGCCCGGCGTACGTGGCGGGCACACCGGGCGTGCGGCTCCGCTTGTCGAGACACCTCGCAGATGGCGAGCACTACGTGGTGGTCAGTGACGCTGGTGGGGAAGAGGCCCTGGAGGTGCGCCGCCTCGACGGCAGGGGTGAGCCGCGGCGCATCGGTGGCGTGGACATCGGGCGTGTCGGCGATCTGCGCCCATCGCCCGTGGCCAACGTCGTCGCGCTCTCGAACCACCGGCACGAGGTGCTCACCGTGGATCTGGACGCCGGGCAACACCGACGGTGGGACCAGGGGAGGGGCGGCCGACCGGCCGGCGTGGCGTGGTCCCCCGACGGTCGCTGGTTGGCCTGGTCCCGCGGCGACACCCAGGGGGTCTGGAGCCTGCGCATGGGGGAGCTGGCCAGCGGAGAGACCTTCGAGGTCACCCGGCCCGAGTTCCGGGATGTGCAGCCGTGCTTCGATCCCGAGGGGCGCTGGCTCTACTTCCTGTCGCACCGACACTTCGACCCCAGCATGGACACCCTGGGCTTCGGCTACGGCTTTCCCCGGGGCATGCGCGTGTGCGCGGTGTTGCTGCAGGCCGATGGTCCACACCCGTCGTTTCCCCAGCCACGCACTGCGGCGGCCGCGTCGGAGCCCAAGGTCAAGGACCCGGTGGCCGTTCGCGTCGATCGCGAGGGGCTCGCGGACCGCGTGGTCCTCATCCCCGCGCCTCCAGGTGTGTATGGCCGCGTGCTCGCGACGAGCCGGCGGGTGTTCTACACGAGCCTCCCGACCGTCGGTGGCAAGGGCCGCGGCCACTTCACGCCGCCGCGCATGGACGCCACCCTCAAGTGCTGGGATCTGGACGAGCGTGTGGAGGTGGTGGTGCAACGCGGCATCAGCGACGTCGCCCTCGGTGCCGACCTGAAGACCCTGCTGGTGCGTCGGCGCTGGCGCTACCGGGCGGTGCCCACGAGCCACAAGGTGGAGAAGGACAAGGGCAAGTCCTCCAAGTCCGGCAAGAAGTCCGGCTGGATCGACCTGGCGCGCATCGGCGTCGACGTCGAGCCGAGGGCCGAGTGGCGACAGATGCTCCGCGAGACGTGGCGTCTGCTGCGCGACCAGTTCTACCGGAGCGACATGGGCGGCGTGGACTGGGACGCGGTGTGGGAGCGCTACGAGCCGCTGGTCGATCGGCTCGCCACCCGCGAGGAGCTCGGGGATCTGCTGTGGTGCTTGAACGGCGAGCTGGCCACGAGCCACGCCTACGAGATGGGCGGCGACAAGACCGCCACGCCGAGCCTGAGGCAAGGGCGCCTCGCTGCGGATCTCAGCTGGTCGCCCGACGCCGGCGGGGCGGTGGTCGAGCACGTCGCGTCGGGGGACCGCTGGAGCCGCGCCGACGCGTCACCGCTCGCGTTGCCCGGCTCGAACGTCGCCGTGGGAGAAGTGATCCTCTCGGTCGACGGCCGACCGGTGAGCGAAGAGCGGCCTGTCCAGGCGCTTCTCGTGGGTCGCGCGGGCCGCGAGATCGCGCTCGAGGTGCGTGGCGTGGATGGAGCGGTGCGGATCGTACGCACCTACGCGGCACGCAGCGAGCAGCCTGCGCGCTACGCCACGTGGGTGGCTGAGCGCCGCGCGTGGGTGCACGATCGGTCCGGTGGGCGGCTGGGCTATGTCCACCTGCCCGACATGGGCGCTGGCGGGCTCGGAGCCCTCCACCGAGGACTGGCTGCCGAGCGTCATCGCGAAGGGCTGGTCGTGGACGTGCGCTACAACCGCGGCGGCCACGTCTCCACCCTCGTGCTGCAGCAGCTCCGTCAGGCGCGGCTGGGCGTCAGCAGCTCTCGTTGGGGCATGGACGGCAGCTACCCGCGCTACGCTCCGCCCTCGCAGCTCGTGGTGGTCACCAACGCCCACTGCGGCAGCGACGGCGACATCTTCTGCAACGCTGTGCAGCGGTACGGGCTGGCCACCATCTTCGGCACGCGAACCTGGGGTGGCGTGGTGGGGATCTGGCCGCAGCAGCGCCTGGTCGACGGGACCGTGACCACCCAGCCCGAGTTCTTCACGGACTACACCGAAGGGGGACTCGGCATGGAGAACCACGGGGTGGAGCCCGACGTGGAGGTCATGCACCCGCCGGGGACGCCGCGCGAGCGTGACCTCCAGCTCGAAGCCGCCGTGGATCACCTGCTGGAATCGATGGCCAAACGAGCCGGTCCGGGGACATGATCGGGGTGTAAGCACCCAGCCGCGGCGAGCGTCGCACCTGTGTGCCGCTGGCACACACCCCAGGAGCCCCCATGCCCCACGCGCCCTTCCATGAAGGATCGCCCGTTCACATGACCGCAGGATCGGTGGCGCTCGTTGGCCTCTCGAGCCTGCTGGGGGGCTGTCTGTTGATGTTCACCCTGCCGGATCGCGGTGATGTTCGGGTGGTCCATGTCACCGAGCGCGTCGGCGAGGCGATGCTGGGCGAGGACGCGCCGGCCGCGGCGCGGGTGGTGCTCGGCCTGCCGGCCGCGCCGCTCGAACCGGTCGATCTGCTCCTGCCGGGCGCCAGGGCCGCGTCCGCGAAGACCGCCCCGAGCGTCGATGGCGGATGGGAGTCGACCGATCGTCCCGTCCGGCCACGCCTCGATCCGGTCTTCGTGCTCGACCGGCCGCTGTCCGACGAGCTCCCCACCCTCGACCACCCGAGCTCCGCGTTCTCCGTGGCGGCCGACACGGCGTCGATGGGCATCGCTCGGGGCTACGTGGAGCGCGGGCTGCTGCCGCCGCCCCAAGGGGTTCGGCCCGAGGCGCTGCTGAACGCGGTGACCTATGGCTACCCGCGCCCGGCCGCCGGGGATCCCTTCGCCGTGGACCTGGAGGCGGCCCCCCATCCCTGGAAGGCCGGTCACCACGTCATGCGCGTCGGCGTGCAGGCCGCCGCACCGACCAACGTGCGTAGCGAGCCGATGCACGTCACGCTGCTGGTGGACGGCAGCGGCTCCATGGCCCAGGACGACCGCATGGAGCTGGTCAAGACCAGCCTGCACGAGCTGGTCGCGTCCCTCGGTGACGAGGACACGATCTCGATCGTTCGCAGCGGGCAGGTTCCCGAGTTGGTGCTCGATGCCACCCCCACCAGCCGCCTGGGCGAGGTGCACGCCGCGGTCGAGGCCTTGACGCCCCGGGGCACGAGCGATCTGGCCGCCGGGCTCCGCCTCGCCTACGCCCAGTCCTGGGAGGCCTTCCTTCCGGGCGTCGAGAACCGCGTCGTGCTCTTCACCGACGGCGCGTCCGACCTGGCTCGGGCGCGTGACGCTGCGCTGCTCCACGAGATCGACGGGTACGCTCGCCGCGGCGTCACGTTCACGGCGGTCGGCATCGGCGGGGATCGCGGCAGCGACGCGCTCCTCGAGGACCTGGCGGTGTTCGGCGACGGTTCGTGGCACCACGTCTCCACGCTCACCGAGGCACGTGCGCTGATGGACCGGGAGCTCGGCCGGACCCTGCGCGTGGTCGCGCGCGACGTGAAGCTGCAGGTGGCCTTCGACCCGGCCGTCGTCAGCCACTACCGTCTCGTCGGCTACGAGCGCCGCACGCTCTCGACCCGTGACTTCCGAGACGACACCGTTGCGTCCGGGGAGCTGCATGCGGGAGGGCAGGCCACCGCCGTGTACGAGCTCCGCCTCCGCGACGACGCGCCGCCGGACGGACTGCTGGCCCGCCTCTCGCTCCGAGCGAAGCCACGCGGAGCGGACCGCCCAGCTCGCGAGTGGCTCACCGACCTGCCGGCTCGGTTGGTGAAGAAGACCTTCGCCCAGGCGAGCGCTGACCTGCGCATGGCCTTCGGGCTCGCGAGCTTCGCGGAGCTGCTCCGCGGCTCCCAACACACCTCCGACGCCACCTACGGACGCGTGCAGGACGTGCTCCGCGGCGCGGTGCGCACCTCGGAGCCGGACCAGGTCGCCCTCCTCGACCTCGTCGGGGCAGCGGGTCGGCTGTCGGGCGAGTGGCTGCCGTAGGTCAGCGGATCCCGCCGGTGGGTTAGAGCGGGTTCATGTACAACCTGCTCATCGCCGGCGGCGTCTCCGTCTTGGCCTTCGGGGCCGGGTGGCTCGCTGGAAGCTGGACCTACGGCATCTTCCCAGCGGTGCTCGTCTTCGGCATCGCCTACGTCCTGCTCGCAAGGCGCACGGGCCGCCAGCTCGAACAGGTGATGGCCCGGGTGCAGGAGTCCTTGTCGAAGGGCAAGGTCAAGCCGGCCAAGAAGATCCTCGAAGAGGCCCTCCCGCTGGGGACGTGGCAGCTCCTCGTGAGTCAGCAGATCTACGCGCAGCTCGGCGCGCTGGAATACATCCAGCAACACTGGTCCAAGGCGCGACCGCTGCTCGGGAAGGCGTGGTCGCGGAACTGGCAGGCGTCCGCGATGCTCGCAGCGCTCGATCTCCGGCAGGGCAAGCAGGACGCGGCGCTCGAGCGCCTCGGAAAGATGAAGCTGTTGGGCAGGAAGGAGCCGCTGATGTGGGGCGTGACCACCTACATCCGCTTGAAGGCCGAAGGAGCCGAGTCCGCGCTCAAGACCGTGGCGGAGGCGCGCAAGGTGCTCCCGGACAGTGGTCCGCTCAAGGAGCTGCAGCAGGCGCTGGCCAACGACCGCATGAAGAAGTTCAAGTGGAACGTGTTCGGTCAGGGCTGGTACCAGTTCTACCCGGAGCACGTGCAGCAGGGCGGCCCGGGTGGTCGACAGCAGGCTCCGCAGTTCCGAGGCGGCAAGACCTACCCGATGCCGCGGCGCTGAGGGAGCGTGCTCGTCGTCGTCGTGCCGGCACAGGACGAGCGCGACCGCATCGGTGGTGTGCTGCAGCGCTGCCGCGCCACCCTGCCCGACGCGGTGCTGCTCGTGGTCGACAGCGGGAGTCGAGACGACACCGCGGAGGTGGCGCTGGGCGAGGGCGCACAGGTCCTGAGCCAACAGACGAGCGGCTACCCCGGTGCCCTCTTGGAGGGCGTGCAGGCCGCGCGGGCGATGGGAGCCCACCGGCTCGTCGTGCTCGACGGTGACGGGCAGCACCCGCCGGAGGCCGCCCCCGAGCTGCTGGCTGGACTCGCACACGCCAACTGGGTCACGGCGAGCCGGGCCGGAACTCGGAGCCCGTCCAGCATGCGACGGCGTGTCGCGAACCGTGCGCTGGCCAGCCTGGTGGCACTCGCCGGCGGCGGCCGCTGGGGCGACGTGACCAGCGGCTTCCACGCATGGGATCGGCACGCCCTCGCCGTGCTCGGGGAGCGGCTCGACCCGGAGGTCGCCGACGCCAACCTCAGGCTGTCCGCCTCCCGCGCCGGGCTGGTCACCCTGGAGCTGCCGGTCGCCGTGTCGGCCCGGCCAGCCGGCCGGTCGATGCACGATGGCGTCGCGGGGTTGGTGAACCTGCAGAAGAGCCTGCGCGGCGTGTGGCGGGCCGCGCGCTCGTGAGTCAGGCCGCGAAGTCGTCCAGGTGCCGCAGGTAGAGCAGCAGGATGGCGCGCATCTCGGCGGAGACCGAGCGAAGCACGGACCGCCGAGGCAGGGTCCACGAGCGGAGATCGGAGACGCGCTGCTGGTACTCGGGGTAGCGCTCACTCAGGTCGGCGGCGGCGGCGGCCTTCACCCAGGTCACGCCGCCCGGGAGTGCGTCGAAGCGGTCGGCCCCGACGGCCAGGGGGATGAGGAAGAACGCGTGGGGCTCCCCACCCCGCAGGTGGTTGCGTGCGAAGCCGAGCAGCCGGGGTGTGCCGATCTGCCCCTCCTCGACACCCAGGCTCGTCACTGTGGCGTGCCGTGCGCTCTCGGTGAGGGAGCGGCCGGGCAGGGCCGGGCCGGACACGGGGGGGAGCACGAGCGGGAAGCTCTCGTCCCGCCGCAGGGGAAGGGGGAGGGCGTCGCCGACGACCACGAGGCCGTGCACGCTCAGCCCGTTGGGGAGCCGGGACGTGGCGGCGAGGGGGAGCGGCTGCCCGATGCCGCTGTCGAAGGTGTTCCAGAGGGCCTCGCACGACGAGGGCGCTCGGGCGGACAACTGACCGTGGGTGGCCCGAACGTCGGCGGACGCGCACCGGGAGGCCGTGACCCGCAGGCCCACGTCGTGGTCGTCCCAGCCCAGCACCCGGAGCTGCTCGCGGTCGTCGGTTGCGTCGACGTCGTGCCGCAGGCTCGGGTCGCACCGGAAGGTCGTCGTGCGGTGCTCGAGCTCCACCACGTCCTCGGCGACCGGGAGGGAGAGCCCAGGACGAGGCAGCCAGCGAACCTCGAAGGGCGTGCTCAGGTGCCCGAGCCCGCCTTGACCGAGCCACACCACCTCGGGGCTGTGGAACCGGCAAGCGAGGTGCCCGTAAGCGGTCCAGCGGGCCAGGTCCTGGAGGTGCGGCCCCTCCGCCTGCACGAGGCGGTCCTGGTGGGTGCAGATGGCCTCGAACAGGCCGGCCAGCTCGCCCGCCCGGGGAGGTTCCCCACTGCCGAGTGGATCGGGCAGCGACTCAGCCTCCGGGATGCGCTCCAGCAGGCAGCCCAGTCCGGCAGCGACCCAAGCGGCCCACGGTTCCCGACGAGCCCGCGCCTGCGCGACGCGCAGGTGTTGAACGGTGGCGAGCCAGTCGGTCGACAGACATCCTCCAGTGCGCGGACGCTACCACGCGCCTTCCTCGTCCTCCGACGGGGTCGACGGCACGCCGAAGCCCAGCGTCTCGTAGGCTCGGCGGACGGTGAAGTGACCGGGCGCCAGCCGCCATGCGGTCTCGAGGGCGAGCGCTGCGTCCGCTTCGGCACCTGCGCGCAGGTACGCGGCGGCTGCGACGACCAGGACATCGAGGTCGTCTTCGTGCTGGTGGACGAGGGCGTCGACCGTCTTCCAGGTCCCCCACACGCCGTAGTCCACGTACAACTCCAGCAGCTCCACGGCGATGTCGCTGCGTTGCTCGTCGCTTCGGGCCAGCTCGTGGGCGGTCGTGAGCGCTTCGGCCGCTTCGTCCGGGTAGCCAGCGAGCGCGGCGGCGCGGCCCAGGCTGAGCAGGATCTGCGGGCGCCGCGGATAGTCGCGTGCGGCGGCCCTGGCGAGCTGCAGGCCCACCGGCACGTCCAGATCGAGGGTGGCCTTCACACGCTCCCAGAGCTGGCGGTAGCGGTAGGCGCGGTCGGCCCGGTAGTGGAGGTAGAGCCGGTGCACAAAGGCGCCGCGCGCGATCAGCAGCGCGCGCATCTCCCCCTCGCTGCCGAGCTGGGTGTAGGTGAGCGTGAGCTCGCGGGCCGGGGAGCCGGCGACCTCCAGGTCCCAGGTCGCTTCGACCGACACGCGCGCGCCGTGGACCTGGAGCTGGTCCAGGAAGGCTTCCTCGGCGTCAGCGAGGGTCATCGGCCGGTCCCGGCGCGTCCTCGCGACCAGCCACGCCGTCTCGGTGGGCGACCGCCACCCCTTGTCCCCCGTGAACGACCAGCCTTGGTCCCAATACTCGGGGTGCTCGACGGTGAGCCCGTACTCGGCGTCCTCCCAAGCGGAGAGGTGCAAGAACCAGGGGCCCCGAAGCCAGATCGCGGCGGCGACAGCGACCATCACCACGGCGGTGCCGCGTCGCACCCTCCGGTTGTCCGCGTCGTGGTGGGTCCAGCCCGCGGGTTGAAGCAGCGCCGCGATGGCGAGGCCACCGAGCAGGCCTCCCAGGTGCCCTGCGTTGTCGACCGTCTGGTTCGACGACCAGCCGAGCAGCAGCAGCACCACCGGGTAGACGAAGACTGCCCACCCATAGAATCGGCGTGAGCGTCTTGGTATCAAGTCATTGAATTTCCACCCGAACAGCACCGATGCCGCCAACAAGCCGAAGTCACCTCCGCTCGCGCCCAGGCTCGGACGGCCCGGGCTCATCTCCATGCTCAAGAGCGCCCCGCAGAACACGCTGAACAGGTAGATGGCCACCAGGTTCCAGCGCCCGAGACCGCGCTCGAGGTGGTACCCGAAGTAGCAGAGGAAGAGCATGTTCAGGAGCAGGTGCGTGAAGTCCAGGTGCAGGAAGCCATAGCTCCAGAGCCGGTGGATCTCGCCGTTCTCCAGCGCACCGGGCGCCCAGTTCGTGAGGTGCGTGACGAGCATGTCGGACACCTCGGGGACGCGACTCCACAGGTGGATGCGAACCTGGAGGCCGACGAGCGCGGCGGTCACGAAGGGCACGGCGCGCGTGGTCAGGCGCCTCCGGAAGGCGACGTACGAGGGATCGGCGAGGGCATGGTAGAACTCCAGCTCCCCCGCGGGCACGAAGCGGCGGCCGGTGAGCACCTCGACGCGCACCTTCGTGTGCGCCGGCACGAGGCCGCGGCGCACGCGTTCTTCGAACTCCTCGAAGGGCAGCGCGACCACGCCCTCCGCGCTGTCGATCTCGACGCTCACGTCGAAAGGGTACCCGCGTCAGCCGCCGAGGCGCTGCAGGGCCCACCGGGCATGTTCTGCCACCAGGGGTGAGCCCCCGTCGGCCGAGCGCCGGAGCAAGGGAACCGCAGAGCGATCGCCGAGGTTTCCCAAGACCACGCAGGCGTTGCGTCGGAGCCCATCGGCTCCCGGTCGCCGGAGCGGCGTGCCGGTGAAGCGGCTCCGGAGGGCCTCGTCGGTGGCCTCGAGCAGCCAGGGGAGGTCGAGCCAGGCGTGGCGGGGCCGCAGCTCGTCTTCGTCGGGCTCGGGGGGCGCGGCGTTGTGCGGACACACCTCCTGGCAGGCGTCGCAGCCGAACACCCATCGCCCGAAAGAAGGTCGAAGGTGCTCGGGGATCGAGCCCCGCGCCTCGATGGTCCAGTAGGCGATGCAGGCGCGCGGGTCGAGCTGGTAGGGGCCGACGAAGGCGTCCGTCGGGCACGCGGTCAGGCAGCGTGTGCAGCTCCCGCAGTGGTCGTTCAGTGGCCGATCGGGCTCCAGCGGCTCGGCCAGGAACACCACGGCCAGGAACATCCAGCTCCCGCGGGCAGGGAGGATCTGCACAGCGTTCTTGCCGCGGTAGCCGAGCCCGGACTCCCGTGCCCAGGCCCGCTCGAAGATCGGCGCGGTGTCGACGCCGCCCCAGCAGGCGACCCCGTCGCGTCGAAGGCTCCGGATCACCTTGCGGAGCCGCTTCCCGACGAGGTTGTGGTAGTCGCGCCCCCAGGCGTAGCGCGCCACCTGCCCGGTGAGCCCACCGGGGTCTGGGGGGCGTCGGTGGTGGTGCTCGAGGGCCAGGACCACGGCGCTGCGGACGCCGGGCACGCGCAGGCCCGGATCGGCTCGAACTGCCCGACCCGTGCCCATCCAGGCCATCTCGCCATGGAAGCCACCGGCCAGGAAGGCATCGTAGCGGTCGATGTCCGGGGTGGTGCCGTCGACCGTCGCCGCCCGGAGGTGCACGAAGCCGTGCCGCGCCGCCAGTGTCTCGATGTGCCGCCGGAGGTCCACGCGCCTCTCTATCGGGATAGGAGCACCGGCCGTCCAAGCATCGGGAGTCATCGTGCAGCAGGGCAGTTCCGAGAACCCCCACAAGGTCGTCATCTTCGGCAGCGGTCCCGCCGGTCACACCGCGGCGCTCTACACCTCGCGCGCGGACCTCGAGCCGCTCATCTTCGAGGGCCTGCAGCCTGGCGGCCAGCTCACCATCACCACCGATGTCGACAACTACCCGGGCTTCCCGGAAGGCATCATGGGGCCCGAGCTGATGGATCGGATGAAGGCGCAGTGCGAGCGCTTCGGCGCCACCTACAAGCTGGACTCCATCGAGTCCATCGACCTCGACAGCTGGCCGTACCGCTTCAAGGCTGGCCTGGAGGAAGGCTACGCGCAGACCGTGATCATCGCCACGGGCGCCAGCGCCAAGTACCTCGGGCTCGAGAACGAGATCCGGCTCCAGGGCTACGGGGTGAGCGCCTGCGCCACCTGCGACGGCTTCTTCTACCGGGACCAGGTGGTGTGCGTGGTCGGAGGAGGGGACTCGGCCGCGGAGGAAGCCTCCTTCCTCACGAAGTTCGCGTCCAAGGTCTACCTCCTGGTGCGCCGCGATGAGCTCCGGGCGTCCAAGATCATGCAGCAGCGGGTCTTCGAGAACGCCAAGATCGAGGTGCTCTGGAACACCGAGATGATCGACGTGCTGGGCGAGTCGGCGGTGACCGGCATCCGGACGAAGAACAACAAGACCCAGGAGGAGGCCGACGTCGAGCTGACCGGCGTGTTCCTGGCCATCGGTCACGTGCCCAACAGCCAGCCCTTCGAGAAGTGGTTGCAGACCGACGAGACGGGCTACCTGATCACGCGTCCGGACAGCACGGCCACCGAGCACCCC
>CAZSAT010000060.1:14626-43002 GCA_964604675.1 uncultured Enterobacterales bacterium | reverse complement strand
CGCGTTCGGCGCACGCGCCCAGGAAGGCGATCCCGCCACGGATTCCCGCGTGGTCGTCGAGCACCGAGTACTCCCCCGAGCCACCGACCAGCACGCAGTCGACGTCGCTGAGCATGGCCACGTCCAGCTGGCCGTGGAGCATGTCGGCGCAGACCAGCTGCTCCGTGCGCACGCCGATCTGCGTGGCGAACGCCAGCCGCTCCTCGGCCTGCACCGGATCGTCGGGGTTCCGTGCCTGCACCAGCAGGAACCGCAGGTCGTCACGCGTCAAACCGCCTCCGTGGCCGCTCCCGCGGCCTCCAGCAACTCGCGGTACCAGGCTGTGGCCCGATCGACACGAGCGTCGAGGTCCGCGTGGCCCCACACGAGCGACAGCGTGCGTGTGGTGCCGTCATGCGTCTTGGTGCGCTGGCTGTCCTTGACGGCGTTGGCGCACGGACCCTGGGCATCGTGCAGGCACAACAAGCCACCGAGCTTGATCGTCTGCCCCGAGGGGTTGAACACGTAGCTCGCCTCCGCGGCGGCGAGCCCCACGCGCAACGGTGCCTGGACGCGATCGAGATCGACCACGCTGATCGGCAGCCCGCTGTGGAGCGACACCGCGTTGCAGGCGTCCACCACCAGGTTGATCGAGCGCAAGCCGTCGCCGCTGGCAATCTTGACGAGGTACTCGCTCGCCGGCTTGCCGCGCCCCGTGGGCTTGTACCCGCCGTGACGGAGCAGATCGCGGACGGTGCCGCGCACCGCCTCGTTCCGCTGCAGTGGCGCTGCTGCGCCGAGCTCGAGCCAGGGGCCGACCGATCCCGAGGGCACGTCCACGAGTCGCGTGTCCAAGGTGGTGGTGAAGGCCCGCAAGCAGAGGAGCGGGTGCGGGTCGACGGTCAGCACCGCGCGAGCATATCCAAGCCGCTCACAAGGAGACCGCCGATGCGCCTGATCGTCGCCACGCTGACACCCTTCGATCGCACCGCCCAGGTGGACCACGGGCAGGTGCGGGAGCACCTCGCCTTCCTCGCCGAAGGGGGGGTGGACGGCTTCGCGCCCACGGGCACGTCCGGGGAATTCCTGTACCTGTCGTGGGCGGAGCGTCGGGCGCTGCACGCGACCACGCTGGAGAACGCCCACGGCCGCGAGGTGGTGCCGTGTGTCTGGGACCCTTCGCCGGGACGTGCCGCCGAGCTGGCACGCGCCGCCGAAGCGGACGGGGCGGCGGCCGTCTTCCTCCCGCCGCCGCTCTACCACGTAGTCGGCGACGAAGCCGTGCGGCGCTGGTACGGCGCCGTGCGCGACGCGGTCGCCCTTCCAGTGTGGGCTTACGACCACCCGCGCACCCACAACCCCATCAGCGTGGCCTTGTGGCGGCAGCTGGTCGCAGACGGCGTGGAGGCGATGAAGGACTCCAGCGGCGACCCCGTCCGAGTCAGCGCCCTCGCTGATGCGTGCCCGGGTCGGGTGTACGCCGGTGGCGACCACCTCCAGGGACGCGCCGTCGAGCTGGGGCCGTGCCTCGGTCACATCAGCCGCCAGGCCAACCTCACCCCGGCACTGTGCCGTCGTGCCGTGGACGGCGACGCTGCGGCGCGGGAAGCCCTGATGGTAGAGCTCGCACGCGGCGGCGGCCTGGTGGCGTCCAAGCAGCGCCTGGGCTTCGGCTGCCGTGCCCCGATCGCCTGAGCTGCTACTCGGCGGACGGCCCGGGAAGGCCCGTCACGACCGCTCCCTGGGTCACGCCACGCGCGCCGTACCATCCCCGGTTGACCTCCAGGGCGTACTGTGCGGGCCCCGCGGAGGGCACGCTCTCCGTCGACATCGGGGTCATGTCCGCGACGCTCACGACACGACCGTCCGCGTCGAGGTAGGCGATCGACAGCGGCACGGTGGTGTTCTTCATCCAGAAGCTGCGCGGCGCGAGGTCCGGGTACACGAACAGCATGCCCGCGTCCGCGCCCAGCTCCTTGCGGTACATCAGTCCCTGGGCACGCTCGGTGTGGTCGTCGGCCACCTCGACGGTCAAGGCGTGGCCCGCGACCTGGATCTGGGTGGTCGGAAGGCCGGTGGTGCGGCACGCGAGCAGCAAGAGCCACATCAGAACAGCTCCTTCTGCTCGACCTCGACGGAGGCCTCGCCGGTGGGCTGCGAGCCGATGTGCACGGCCCCGGCACGGGTCAACACCCGCCCCCGAGGGGTGCGCTGGAGGAGCCCTTCCCGGATGAGGTAAGGCTCGTAGGTCTCCTCGATGGTGTCGGCCTGCTCTCCGATCGCGGCCGCGAGGTTCGTCAGGCCCACAGGACCGCCATCGAACTTGAAGCCGATGGTCCGGAGGATGCGGAGATCCATGCCGTCGAGACCGATCACGTCGACGCCCTCCCGCTCGAGGCAGAGCTCGACCATGTCGAGGGTCGCCCGTCCGTTCCCAATCACCTGCGCGAAGTCGCGCACCCGCTTCAGCAGTCGGTTGGCGATGCGCGGCGTGCCGCGGGATCGGCGCGCGAGCCCGGCGGCGGCCTCCTGGTCCAGCGGCAGCTCCAGGCAGCGGCCGGAGCGCTCCACGATGGTGCGCAGCTCTTCGGGCTCGTAGTAGTCCATCTGGCATGGAATGCCGAAGCGCGCCCGCAAGGGCCGGGTCAACAGACCGGACCGCGTGGTCGCGCCGACCAGGGTGAAGGGTGGCACCGGCACCTTCACCGACTGCGCACCGGGGCCCTGACCGATGAGGATGTCGAGCTCGTAGTCCTCCATCGCCGGGTAGAGCACCTCCTCGACCGCCCGATGCAGCCGATGGATCTCGTCGATGAAGAGCACCTCGCGCTCGTTGAGCTGGGTCAGGATCGCCGCCAGGTCCGCGCCCCGCTCCAGCGTGGGCCCCGACGCGGTCTTCAGCTCGACCCCGAGCTCCTCGGCCAGGATGTGGGCCAGGGTGGTCTTGCCGAGTCCAGGGGGCCCGGCGAGGAGCACGTGGTCCAGGGCGTCGCCGCGATCGAGCGCCGCGCGGACGTACACGCGCAGGTTCTCGACCACCCGCTTCTGGCCCACGAACTCGTCGAAGCTCTGGGGCCGGAGCGCGGGGTCGTGCTCGGAGCTCAAGCGCCCCCCTTCACGAGCCGCAGAGCGGCCTTCACCTTGTCGGCGGTGGGCGCGTCGGCCAAGCCTTCACGGACCAGCAGGCGCCGAGCGTCGTCGATCTCGGAGCGCCGCAGCCCCAGCCGCGCCAGAGCCAGCTCGAAGGCCGGGTCGCCCGGCCCTGCGGCGGGTGCCACTGCTCCGGTGGGGGTGAAGCGCACCGGCAGGCTCTTCCGCTTCAGCTCGAGCAGCACCCTCTCCGCCGTGGTCTTGCCGACGCCCTTGGCGCGCGTGAGGGCACGGAGGTCCTGGGCAGCCACCGCTGCGGAGAGGGCTTCGAGGCCCAGGCTGCCCACCAGGATCATCGCCACCTTCGGACCGACTCCCTTGACCTCCAGGAGCATGCGGAAGGCCTGCTTCTCCTCCTTGGAGTCGAAGCCGTAGAGCGTGATCGCGTCTTCCTTCACCTGGGTGGAGACCACCAGCGTGATGGACTCGCCGAGGCTCACACGGTCCAGCAGGTGCTGCCCGGCGCGCACCTCGTAGCCCACGCCGTCCACGTCCACGACCAGCAGGCCTTCCGCCAGCTCGACCACCTCGCCACGCAGTCGGGCGATCACGCGACGGTCCGGGCAAAGGCGATGTGGGTCATGGCGATGGCCAGCGCATCGGCCGCATCGCTCGGGATCGGGTCGCTGGTTCCGAGGAGCATGCCGACCACCCGCGCCATCTGGCGCTTGTCGGCGCGGCCGTACCCGCTCACGGTCTTCTTCACGGTCATGGCGTTGTAGTCGTGCACCTCCAGGCCCGCCTGCGCCGCCGCGAGCAACGCCACGCCCCTGGCCTGGCCCAGGCGCAGCGCGGACTCGCTCGACTTGTGGCGGAAGATGGCTTCGATGGCGACCACCGCCGGGGTGTGCGCGGCGATCACGTCGCAGAGGCCGCCGTGGATGGCCGCGAGCCGTTCCGGGATGGGCGTGCGTGCGTTCGAGCGCACCACGCCGTGACCAACGGCGTGGTAGCGACCGCGCTCGCGGTAGACGAGCCCCCACCCGGTCGCTGTGGAGCCCGGGTCGATGCCGAGGACGAGCTGCGTCACTTCCTTCGGCGGACGAGCAGCCCCGCCACCGGCAACAGGATCAGGGCAGCGCCCCCGGAGCCGCACCCCGCGTCGCACACCTCGTCGTCGGCGTCGACGAGATCGTCGCAGTCGTTGTCCACGCCGTCGTCGCAGATCTCCTCCGCTCCCGGGTAGATGAGCGGATCACCGGTGTCGCAGTCGTAGTCGTCTGGCCAACCATCGTCGTCGGCATCGGACCCGTGCGCGAAGGCCGGCGCGGCCAGAAGCAGGAGCGAGAGCAGCGTCATTCCGATCCGCTAACCTCTCGCCGGAGGGTGCGGTGCAGGCCATCCCACGCAGCATGACCGTCTTCGTGGTGTGCCTGCTCGTGTACACCCTGAACCTGCGCGGCCTGCCGAGTGGCGACACCCTGCCAACCGCTCTGTTGCCCTTCACGCTGCTCCTGGACGGCACCCTCGCGCTCGACCGCTTCGCGCCCCTGTTGAACCAGCTCTGGGACGATCAGGCCTACTTCCTCGTAGCCGGCGAGGAGCACACCTGGTCGAGCTACCCGGTGGCTGCCGGGTTGTTGGTGGCCCCGCTGTACCTGCCCTTGCTCCTCTTCGACCTCGGCGGGCTCTCGGTGCACGAGCTGCTCGACATCGCCCTTCAGATGGAGCAGGTGGTCGCGGCCACGATCGCGGCGGTCGCGGTCGTCGCGGTCTACCATCTGCTGCGCAGGCTCGTCGACGAGGCCGACGCCATCGGCCTCGCCCTGCTCTTCGCCTTCGGCACGTCGATCTGGTCGACATCGAGCCAGGCGCTCTGGCAGCACGGTCCCGCGGTGTTGCTGCTCACCCTGAGCATGCTCCAGCTCTGCACGCGGGACCTCGGCCTGTCCAGGCGCGCCGCCGAACGGATCGGTGCCCGACCGCGCGACGTGCACAGCGCGCGGGCCCTCGCCCTCTGCGGTCTCTTCGGTGCCCTCGCTGTGGCAGCGCGGCCCGCCGACCTCCCCTGGTTGCCGGCCGTCGCGAGCTGGCTCGTCGTGCAGCGCACGACCCTTCGAGGCTGGCTCGCGTGGACACTCCCCGTGGCGGCGGTCGCCGGACTGGTGGTCCTCTACAACCTCGAGACCTCGGGCGCGTGGCTGGGCTCCTACTACCTGAGCAAGGGCACGGGCGCGGAGCCCGCCGTGGCGTTGGCGGGCCTGCTGGTCTCCCCGGGCCGAGGGCTCTTCGTGTACACACCCTTCCTCGTGCTGGCGGTGCTGGGCGCCACCAGCTGGATCCGACGGGGCGGCACCTGGGCCCCGTCGATCGTGTTCCCGTCGCTCGGCTTCGTGTGCGGGTGCCTCGCGCTGCACGCGAGCTGGTTCAGCTGGTGGGGCGGCTGGTGCTTCGGCCCTCGCGTGCTCATCGACCTGCTCCCTGCACTCTTCGTGCTGATGCTGCCGGTGCTCCCGGCGGTGGAGGGTCGTTGGTGGAGCCGCGGCCTGCTCCTCCTGGCGTGCGCGGTCGCGGTGTCGGTCCAGGCGGTCGGCGCGTTCTGCTACCCCCGTGGCGCGTGGGACGAGCTCCCCGTCAACGTCGACGCCGCCCCCGAACGGCTCTGGGACTGGTCCGACAATCCCATCCGCCGAGCAGCGATGGCGGGCCCGGATCTGTCCGGCTGGCAGGCTCAGACCCGCGAGTAGGCGTCCGGATCGGCCAGGAGCACGCGGAGCAGCGCCAAGGTGATGCCATGCCCGGGCCGTACGGCCTCGAGGCGACCCTGCAGGCGCGCGCCGAGCAACCCCAGGTCGCCAACGAGATCGAGGAGCTTGTGGCGCACGGGTTCGTCGGGGGCCCGGAGCCCCTCGGGGTTCATCACGCCGTCGTCGCCGTAGACCACCGCGTTGTCGAGCGAACCGCCTCGCGCCAGCCCGGCGCGCCGCAGAGCGTCCACCTCGTGGAGGAAACCAAAGGTGCGCGCCCAGGCCAGCTCGCGGGCGAACTGGCCGTTGTCCAGAGCGACCCCGAGGGACTGTCGACCGATGAGCGGGTGCGGAAAGTCGATGGTGGCGGCGACCTCGAAGCCATCGCATGGCGTCAGGGACGCCCGCCGCTCACCGCTCACGACCTCCACGCGACGCCGCACCACGATCCGCGCCGCGTGCGCCACCTGCTCCGCCCGTCCAGCACGGTCGAGCAGCTTCATCCAGGGCTCGGCGCTGCCGTCGAGCACGGGAAGCTCCGGACCGTGCACGTCGACGAGCACGTTGTCGATCCGGAGCGCGACGAGCGCCGCGACGAGGTGCTCCACCGTCGCCACACTGGCTCCGCCACTCGCCAGTGTGGTGGCGAGCGTGGTGTCGATCACGTTCCCGAACAAGGCCGGCACGTGGGGACTCCCGGGCCGATCGGCACGCACGAAGACGATCCCGGTGCGCTCCGGCGCGGGCCGCAGCCGAACCTGCACGGAATCACCGCTGTGGAGCCCGATCCCATCGACCTCCACGGGCGCAGCAAGGGTGGCCTGTTGCGACATGGGCCGCGAGCTTAGCCAGACGCGCTGGGGTCGGCCACCACGGGCCCCGAAACGCATGAAGCCGCCCCGAGGGACGGCTTCGACTGAACACCTCGGAGGCCGTTCAGCGCTTGGGGGCCGGCTTCGGCCGGGGCGAAGGACGCCAGGTCATCGCTCACTCCAGGGTGTGGGGGAAAGGGAGAGGTGACTCATCTTGCTGGGCTGGGGCGCTCGTGTCAAGGCAAGGAATCACCGCGCTAAGCTCGGGGTGAGCACGGAGGTGCCCAGTGGCCCTGCAGGACGCGGTGAGGGACGACGGCAGCGCGGCCCCGCCGCTACCACCGGGTCCGCCCTACCGAGCGCGAGAGCTGCGTGGCTGGGCGGGTTTCGCCTTCGATCTGCCGCCCGGCGACGAACGCCTGAGGGCGCTGCACGAGGGCCATCCTGCACCCTCGCCGCCGCTCGACAACCTGGTCGGCATGGCGCGCGCCTGGGTGGATCACCCCGAATGGCTGGACTTCCTCGATCCGAGCGCCCCCAACCACGCTGACAAGCTGCTGGAGCGGGCGCTCTACCTCCACCACTGGGATCGCTGGCTGCCCGGCGGCGGAGCCCGCGTGCTCGACCTCGGCGCAGGCACGGGGCGTTTCACGACCTGGTTCTTGGACCACGCCTGCGACGTGGAGGCCGTGGATCCGGATCTCCGCAGCCTCTGGCGCCTCCTGCAGCACGCCGCCGGCCGCGCGGGGCGACTCGACGTGCACTGGACCACCGCCGAGCGGCTCCCGGATCTGGAGCCGGTCGACGCCGTCGTGGCCGCCGAGGTGCTCTGCTACGTGGAGGACCCGGCGAGGGCCCTCGCAGCGGCGGCCGCTCGCGTCCGCCCCGGTGGGGTGCTCCTCGGCAGCGTAGAGGCGCGCGTCGGCTGGGTGTCCGCCTTGGACGCCGCGCCGGACACCCTGCAGGCGTGGCTCGACGACGGCGTGGTGCACGTGCCCGGCGACCGTTGGATCCGCACCTACGACGAGTCCACCCTGCGCAACCTGCTCGGCGACTGGGAGCTGCTGGAGCTCGTTCCCACCCACTACGCGGTGAGTGGCCCCTTCGAGGCGGCCGCCGGGCCGCTCGCACTTCCTGCACTCCTGGAGGTGGAGGATCGCTTACGGAAGCACCCCTTAGCGAAGCCCTGGCACCGCGCCTGGCTCTTCGCCGCCCGCCCTCCCGGCTAAGGTGCCCTCATGCGCGTGATGATCGTCCAGCCTCCACGCGCCTTCTGGCCGTACACGTCCGAGGGCGACAACTTCCTGCTCCAGCAGGCTCTGCCCACCCTCGCCGCCGTGGCGCGAGCCGAGGGCCACGAGGTGGTCGTGCTGGACTGCATGCCCACCCACACGGGCTGGCGCAGCCTCTTCGATCGCATCCGAGAGTTCGATCCCCACGTCATCGGCTGCGGAGAGAACCACGCGCTCTACGCATCGGAGGCCATGCGCTTCTTCCGCCTCTGCCGAGAGGCTGCGCCAGGCGCGTGGACCGTGGCCGGTGGCGGTCACTTCACCAACCTCGCTCACCGCTACGCGACCCACCCCGACATCGACATCATCGTGATCGGCGAAGGCGAGGAGACCTTCTCCGAGCTCCTCGGTGCGCTCGACGACAACGAGCCCGATCTCGAGGCGATCGACGGACTGGCCTACTCGCGCGACGGGCAGTTCATGCGCAACGCGCCTCGGAAGCTCGTCAAGGACCTCGATACGCTCCCTCTGCCGGCCTACGACATGATGCCGATGCACCTCTACGGGAAGAGCCGGTACCTGTTCTCTCCCGGGGGCACGACCATCCACCACAGCCGCGGCTGCACCTCCAGCTGCAGCTTCTGCGCCTGGTGGACCACCATGGCGGACCGGACCTACGACGACAACGGAGAAGCCAAGCTCGTGCCACGCTGGCGCACCAAGAGCGTGAGCCGGATGATGGAGGAGGTCGAGCTCCTCTACCACAAGTTCGGCAAGCGCAGCTACGTGTGGGTGGACGAGAGCTGGAACATCAACCCGCGCTGGAACCACGAGTTCTGCACCGAGCTCATCCGAAGTGGGATGAAGACGAAGTGGTTCGCCTTCATGCGCGCAGACTGCATCCTTCGCGACGAGAAGAAGGGCATCCTCGAGGAGCAGATCGCCGCTGGACTCTCCCACATCCTCATCGGCGTGGAGCGCGCCGAGGACAACACCCTCACGAACCTGGACAAGGCCTTCTACGCGGGCAGCGTGGCCGAGCGCGCGATCCGGATCATGAAGGAGCGCTACCCGCAGGTGTTCGTGCAGGCCACCTTCATCGTGGGCGTGAAGGAAGAGTCCAACGAGACCCTGAAGAAGCAGGTGGCCTTGGCCAAGAAGCTCGATGTGGACTTCCCAGCTTTCCACCCGATCACACCCGTGCCGGGAACGCCGATCTTCGACAACGCCCTGAAGGAAGGGCTCATCACCTACGAAGACTTCGACGGCTTCGACTGGCTCACACCGGTGCTGGACAGCGAGTTCCTGAGCCGCGACGAGATCGCGTGGGCGCTCTACGAGATGAACAAGGAGTTCGTGAACAAGCGCTGGCTGTTGCGCGGCCTCACCAGCCGCGTGGACTACAAGCGCGACATGTACATCTGGTTCGCGAAGGTGTCGGCGAAGATGGCGCTCCAGGCCCTCAAGGAACGGGTGAACCCTCTCGACGTCGGTCACTACCAGCAGCTCGTGAAGCCGCACTGGTACGACGCTTAGGGCGCGTCCTGTCGCGCCCGTGGGCCCCGAAACGTCCCAGGCAGCGCTCCGACCGACGACCGATGCTCGCTACTCCGCGGCCGCATCCTCCACGGGAGCGGCCTTGCGGGCCGGAGACGCGGCCTCGGTGGCTTCCGCTTCCTCGGTCGGCGCGCCGTCGCTGCGCTCCTCGATGAAGATCTCGACCCGCCGGTTCTTCTCGCGCCCCTGCTCGGTGTCGTTGGACGCCAGAGGGCGCCCTTCGCCGTAGCCCACGCTGTCCAGGCGCTCGCCTTCGACGCCCCGGTCGACCAGGAACTGGCGCACGCTGGCGGCGCGCTCGTCGGAGAGCTTCAGGTTGTAGGCATCGCCACCCTGGCTGTCGGTGTGGCCCTCGACCCGGACCTTGGTGATCTCCTTGTGGCTGCGCAACACGATGGCGACCTCGGAGAGCATCGACCAGCTCTCTTCGAGCACGACGGCGCTTCCGAGCTCGAAGTACACCTTCTCGCGGAGCTTGATCTGCTCTCGGGTGACCTCGATCTTCGAGGGCTTCATGCGGAACTCCACGCGCTGCGCGTCGTCGGCCCCAAGGGTGATCTCGGCATCGACGGGTGCGTGGTCCGGCACGCGCACGCTCACCGTGTAGGTCCCCGGAGGAACGAGGGCGCTGTCCTGCCCGCCGTCGAACGCGCGCTGCTCGAAGTCGCCGACCCACCAGTGCCCCGACACGGGGTTGCCGTTGTCGTCGCTCACGGCGATGCGGATCTCGGCGGGCAAGGCGGCGAGCTTCAGGTTGAAGCGCGCATCGGCCCCCACGTCTTCCGGGATCTCGATCATCGTGTCGAGATCCTGGTAGCCCATGGCCCAGCCGGTGAAGCGGTAGCTACCCGGGTGCGCATCGAAGGACACCTCGGAGGTGCCCTCGACCACACCGCCAGGGGTGTAGATCTCGGACTTCACACCCTCGATCGGCTCGTTGTCGGGACCGAGGAGGCGCACGAGCACCCGTGCGGCCGGATCGGGACACCCGTCGTCGTCGCGGTAGCCGTCGACATCCTCAGCCTCGGTGCGGCACTGGTCCATCCGGTTCACCAGGCCGTCGCGATCGTTGTCTCCCTCGAGGTGAGGCTCCCAGCCCATGCCGAAGACCACCCGCAGCTCGGGGCTGCCGATTCCGCTGGTCAGGCCGCGCCCCACACCACCGCGCAACACGACGTCGGAGTCCAGTCGCCACCAGCCGCCGAGCAGCGCCTCCAGAGGCGTGGTGCCGGCCGCCTCGAGCGGCTCGCCATAGACCGCAGACCCGGCGAGATCGAGCGATGCCCCCACGCGGTCCTTCGGTGAGACCCCCAGGCCAGCTCGGTAGAAGAACTGGTCGTCGTAGGTGAAGGTCTCGAGCTCGGTGGTCGGCACCCCGCGGGTGCCGAGGTTCGCCGCGACCACGACCGGTCCCTGGCGGGTGTCCAGCATGGCCTGGACCTCCCAGCCGAGCCCGTCGTTGCCGACGGGCAGCTCGGACGACGCCGTGGGCAGCTCCGCCCGGGCCAGGAGCCCGACCCCGGCCGGCGCAAGCTCGCGATCCACGAGCATGCCCTTGAGCTCGAGGGCGACGTCTCCGAGCCCGGTGGGGGCCGCGTTCGTGGCGCTGGTGCCGGTGAGCATGACCGGCACGTCCAGGCCGAGCCGCAGCTTGTTCACGCCCACGGAACCCAGCACGTCCATCTGGACGAGGCTCTCCACGAGCTCGACACGCTCGCCGTCGTCGTAGTCGTAGACGAGCGGACTGTCGAGGTACTGGAAGAGCACCTTGCCCGAGCCGCCGAGCGCTTCGTCGACGATGGTCTCGTCGGTCCACAGCGTCCAGGTGGGATCGATCGTCGGGTCGAAGTTCTGCGCATCGACCGCAGGTAGGTCCTGGGCGAGCGCTGTGGCCACGAGCAGGATCATCGGCGCCTCCAGACGGCAAGCACGCCGAGCAGCCAGAGACCGCCCACGGGTGCAGCAGCGCACGCGCCGCCGACGTAGGCCCCGGTTCGCGGAGGCGGTTCCGGTTCGACGTAGAAGTCCTCCGGATCGTTCGGGTCGTGCCCGTCTTCCACCTCTTCACCGTCGCTGAAGCCGTCGCCGTCGCTGTCGCTGTTGAAGGGGTCGGTGCCCCAGATGCAGTCCTCGTCGGCGTTGGAGAGCCCGTCGCCGTCGTCGTCGGCGTCGGGGTCGAGCACCACCAGCGCCACGTCGTCAGACGACACCGCCTGGATCCAGGCGTAGGTGTCGAGCAGGTTCGTGTTGCCCTTGCTCGTGTCCGTGAAGTTGCCCCAGGACCGTGCGTTGTCGTTGGCCTCGGTGGCGTCGCCGTAGTCCCCCGCCCAGAGGCCCTCGTCACCCGGTGACTCCAGTCCCTTCTCGCCGTTGGCCATGGTCACGGCCTGGTCCTGGATCTCGGCGTCGTTCCAGTACATCTGGAGCCCGACACGCGTGTCGTCCGCCTCCACCTGGAAGAGCCGCAAGCCCTGGAAGCTGGACTCGATGTCGAGCGCGAGGAAGTGGAACTCGCCCACGGTGACCGTGACCGAGCAGGTGTAATCGCCGGCCGCCACCACGTCGCCCGCGTTGTCGGTGCCGTCCCACGCCACCGTGTTCGGGCCCGCCACCGCCGCCCCGTTCAACGACAGATCGTCGTCGCTGGACAGGTCGAAGACACCGTCGCCGTCGAGGTCACAGGCGAGGTGGTAGGCCCCGCGCACGTTGGAGTCGAAGGTGAACCACGCCTCGGACTCACCCGCGTAGAAGTAGGGGCAGTCCGCCTCCCCGACCACGTTGGCCGAGAAGCCGACGTCGGTGACCTCGGGGGCCAGGACCGCGTGCTCGGAGACCGAGGGCGGGCCCAGGTAGATCGGCAACAGATCGGAGATCGTGTAGGCGTCGCACGTGTCGGTGGCGCAATCCACGGAGCGGCCGGCTCCCGTTCCGTCCACCCCGGACTGGTTCGCGAGGATGTCCCACTCGTAGCCCACCAGCCCGTCGGCCAGCATCTCGATGACCACATCGAAGTCGTCGCCACCCGCGGGCACCAGCGAGTAGAAGCTGGTGTCGACCGCATGCTGTTCCTCGTACCCGTTGCCGTCGAGGTACCAGTGGTAGCTGTGAACGCGGCCACCCGGCTTCACCGGGTCGACCACGCTCAGGTCCCAGGTGCCGACCTGGGGCGAGCGCAAGACCACCTGGTGCGCGCCACCGCTCGACACCGCAGTGCTCTGGCCGGAGGGCAGAGATGCGACCAGGGCGCCGTCGGGCGAGTAGACGTCGACGCTGCCCGTGCCGGTCCAGGAGATCGACTCCTGGGTGGCGTCGAGGATGTCGACGTAGATGGCTGTGGAGGAAAGGACATCCTGGCTGCCGAGCTGCTCGGAGCCTTCGGCCAGGGACAACGGAATGAGGAGGAGTGTCACCCGCGCAGCCTACTGCGCGGCGCGGCTCCACTGCCAGATGAAGGCATCCAACATCACGCCGGCCCCACCGTCGATCTCCAGCACCAGCTCTCCTTCGGTGCCAGGCGGCAACTCGATCACGGTGTGCGCGAGCTGCCGATCGACCTGGTCCACTTCGTTCGCCGCGGTGGCCAACACCCCTGCGAGCAGTTCGGTGCGCTCACCGCCGACCGTGACGGCCAGGACGGGCGCGTCGTCGGCCAGGCCGTCGAGCTCGAAGGCTCTCAGGACCAGCATCACGCGGCCACCGGCCGAGAGCTCCGCTGGAACCTCGGCGACGGCCAGCACGCCGCTCTCCGAGGAGCTCGCGCAGCGCCCGGACGCACCGGAGAGCTGTTCGGCGTCACCGCCCTCACAGGGCGCACCCACGTCGCACCCATCGCAGGCCAGGCCCTCCGCCTCCTCCCAGGCGAGCTGCCAGCCGTCCAGGAAGTCCATCCAGGCCAGCGTGCCGTACGCCCACGGAAGCTCGAAGTAGCGTGCCTGGGTGTGGAAGATCTCGCCGGGCGCGGGGTGGTTGTAGTCGTGCACCACGAAGTCGCCTCCGCGCTCCTCCAGGGCGCCGATCAGGCCCTCCGGGAAGACCACGTCGGTGACCAGGTCCTGGGCATTCCAGGGAAGTGCCAAGGGACCGTCGAAGCGCCCGGAGCGCACGACCTCCTCACCGTCGTGGGCGAGGTAGCGCGCCTCCGCTTCGGCTTCGTCCGGCGGGCCACCGAAGAGGTGCTCCATGGCCAGGCGGCTCACCAGCTCGTGGTAGCGCAGCGTGGAGGTCGGTCCGCTGTCGGTCACCAGGGCAGAGAAGCGCCCGGAGTTGCCGGCCACGTGCAGAGCGGTGAGCGCGCCAGCGCTCGCCCCCCAGCCGACGTAGCGGTCCGGGGTGAAGCCGCCGCCCCCAGCGTCGAGCCAGGCCATGACCCGTTCCACGTGGTGGCGGCCGTAGTGCTCGCCCGGCTCCACGGGGTCCTCGTCGCCGAGGCCCGTGAAGCCGTCGCACCAGTCGTTGATCGGGTACACCACCGCCCAGTCGCGCTCCGCCGCGAGCCGAGGCACGTAGGCGCCGAGGATGGCCGCCTCCACCAGGTCCAGCCCCGCCTGCAGGTCACAGGGGAAGCTCAGGTTCTCGTCGACGTCGTCCGCGTAGCTGCCACCGTGGAACCACATCAGCACGTCGCGCACGTCGTCGGGAGCGACCGTGGGGCGCAGCACGATCCAGGTCGGCGGGTCCCCGGACTGGCCGAGGTAGCTGCCGTCGGTGAGCTGGTAGGTCAGGAAGGAGTAGCCCAACGCATGGAAGAACGTGGCGTCCTCGTCCACCAGCTCCACCCCGGAGAGGGCAGCCTCGGCCGCGGTGTCGACCGCCTCGTCCGACGACGCCGTGTCGGCGCTTCGCGAACAGCCGAGGGCGAACAGGAGGCTCCACATGCAGGACTCATACACCGCGGGCGGGGAGGACGGAGCGAGGGCCCTGCGAACGCACGGCCCCGGCTCGGCGAAGACCGACCCTCAGCTGCGCACCACCACCACCTGCTTGCCCGTCACCCGGTTCTCCTCCATGTCGCGGTGTGCCTCTGCGATCTGGTCGAAGGCGTAGGGCACGATCGGCCAGCTCACCTCACCGCGGTGAAGCGCGCCCGCGACGTCCTCGAGCACGGCCGCGTCGAGGTCGCTCGCGTCGCCGGCGTACACGGTGAGGTGCACGCCGATCGGGATGAAGCCCAAGGGGTAGAACGCCTCGATGATCCACTGGTTCGAGAGCATGCCAGCGAAGCAGGTCACGCCTCCACGACGGCACGAGCGCAGCGTGTCCTGGAGGGTCGGCGCGCCCACCAGCTCGAGCGCGGCGTCGACGCCGCCGGGCACCAGGGCGTGCACCGCCCCGGCGATCGCGCCGTCGTCGACCACGACCTCGTCCACGCCGAGCGATCGCAACATGTCGGCCCGCCCGGCGCTCCGGGTGGTGGAGAGCACCCGGGCGCCGCGACGCTTCGCCAGCAGCGCCGCCATGGTGCCCACCGAGCTGGTTCCGCCTCGAACGAGCAGGGTGTGGCCGGCTTCGACGCCCAGGGTCGCAAGCGCTCCGCTGGCCGTCTGCACGATCTCGGGCAAGGCGCCCAGCCTCGCCCAGTCGAGCGCGGTGTCGACCAGCACCACCTGCTGCTCCGGCACGCGGGTGTAGTCGGCGTACCCACCGTCGAAGCGACGCCCCATGCCCCCCATCATGGTGACGGCCTTCCGCCCCACCCAGTCCGGGTGATCCGGGGCCTGTTCGACCACCCCGGCGGCCTCGATCCCGAGCACCCGCGGGAAGGTCACGGCGTCGCCAGCGAGGCCCAGGCGCGTGTGCAGCTCGGAGCGGTTCAGCCCGAAGGCCTCCACGCGGAGCAGGACCTCCCCGGGCCCCGCGGGCGGGGTGGGACGGTCTTCGTAGCGAAAGCTCTCCGGGGGACCCGGGCGGTCGAGGACGATGGCGCGCATGCGCCGAGTCTGCCTCAACGACCCCAGCGTCGCTCGGGCGTGCTCAACCCTGGCGCTTCGATGGCCTCGGCTCGTCGGACAGGTAGGGCCTCAACCGCATCGTCATGCGCTTGAGCCAGTTGGACTCGAAGGGGGACAGGCGCGCCCTCATGAGCATGCGCCTTAGGTAGATGGCCGAGCTCGTCCGCCGGTCCTTCCCAGGTCGAAACACGTTCGTGATGCCGAGGGTGTCGAGGATCTCGTCGGCACGCTGAGCGGCCTCGAGGGCCGAGATGATCTGGAGCGGCGGCTCGTCGGTGCCGTCGGCATGGGGAGCGGTCGCCGCGGCCTCGCGGGCGAGCTGGTGCATCACCACGCCGGCGGCCATCGCCAGGTTCAGGGAGCCATGGCTCCTGGTGGTGGCGATCGTGTACACCGAATCGCACCGCTTGAGCTCCTCGGTCAAGAGCCCGGTCCGCTCGTTGCCGAAGACCAGTCCGTAGCGCTCGGGGCGCCCCGCCTCGCAGATCCTCCCGACCGCGTCCTGCAGGTCGCCATGGATCGGCCGGTCGATCCCTGCCCGCCGGCTGAAGCCGACGAGCCCCGCGACATGGCGATCCAGCTCGGCCAGGTCATCGACCACGGTCGCCCGGTCGAGGGCCTCCGTGTAATCGTTGGCCATGTGCAGCAGGGCGTCGTGTTGCCGCCAACCTCGGGGCGGCCGGACCAGGAAGAGCTTCTCGAAGCCGAAGTTCGCCATCGCACGGGAGACCGACCCGATGTTGCCGGGATGTTGCGGGCGACAGAGCACGATGCTGGCGAGCGGCGGATGCGGCATGGCGGCAGACGGTTCCGGGGGCGTGCCGTTCCGCTATCTCGGTGCCCGACGGAGGCGGCACGGATGACCACCCTGCGGGCGGCCCTGGCGGGCACGAAGTGCTGGGACGCCCACACCCAGGCGCTGTTCGAGCAGCATGGCGAGGCGCTGGAGGACTGCGCCCTGCAGAACCGCGAGGAGCTGTTGGGCCTCTGCGAGTTCATCGAGGCCCAAGGCATCCGGTCCTACCTGGAGATCGGCGTGTGGACGGGCCGCACGCTCGAGGCGCTCCACACACTGTTCGCCTTCGACAAGGTGGCCGCCTGCGACCACGGCTGGGCGGCACGACGTGGACTTCCCATGCACCTCCCGGCGGAGGTGGACTGGCTCCACGCGGACTCGGAGTCGCAGGAATTCCTCGACTGGCGAGCAGGGCTCGGACACATCGACCTGGTCCTCATCGACGCGAACCACAGCTACCGGGCGGTGAAGCGGGACTTCGAGACGAACCGGCGCTTCCCCCACCGCTTCCTGGCATTCCACGACATCACGGGCTTCCATCCGGCCACCCGAGGGGTTGCCCGGCTGTGGCGCGAGATCGAGGGAGACAAGGTGGAGATCGTGCGGCCGCACCGGGAGATCGGGGTGGAGCACAGCACGATGGGCATCGGCATCTGGTCCGCGGAATCCGCGAAGCCGTAGCCGTGCTCGGGGTACGCTCGAGTCGGATGGGCTTGTTCTCCCAGTGCGTGCTGGCACGTCCAGCAGGCCCGGAGGGCCCGCTCGAGCGCCTCACCGGTCGGAGCGACAGCACGCTCTCCAACCGTGCCGCTGTGGCACGTGGCCGCCCCGGCCCTGGACGAGGCGCGAGAAGTTTCCAGGAACCTGGAAACTCTTCATGCTCACTCCACGTACCCCAACGCCCGCAGCGCCTCGGTCTCCGGGTCGTCCCCATCGCTCGGCGCATCCTGGAGCCCCATCGCCGCGCGCGAGGCCGCCAGTGCATCCACCTGTGACTTCAGCGCCGCGGGGGTCGCGCCGCGGGGGCGACGCTCCTCGGGATCGCGCGCCCTGTCGTAGGTCTCGTAGACCACGCCGTCGCCGGTGGGACGCCGCACCACGGTCGAAGCGGAGGTCCTCACGGCGAAGATCTTGCCGTCCACACCGTAGGGACGGCAGTCGAGCACCTGCTCGCGCTTGCAGTGGCTCGACTCGCCCTCCAGGGAGGCGTGACCCGGCGACGTGAGCAGGCTCCTTCCGTCGAGCCCCGAGGTCGGAAGCCCGAGCACCTCGAGCACCGTCGGCATCACGTCGTGCAGACCCACCAGCGCCGTGTCGCGCTCCCCGGCGCGCGCATCGTCGGGAAGCTTCAACACCAAGGGCACGTGGAGCTGCTCCTCGCTCGCGAAGGTGCCGTGGTCGAACCACAGATCCCGCTCGGTGAAGGTCTCGCCGTGGTCGGCCGCGAGCACGACGAGGGCGCGTTCCAGGCGTCCCTCGCGCTCCAGGGCAGCGAGCAGCCGCCCGAGCTGCGCGTCCGCGAACGCCACCGCCTCGGCGTAGCACCGGGCGTACTCGTCCGGATCGTAGACGCCGGTCATGCGCTGGTAGCGCGGGATGCGCTTCCGGTCGGCGCGGTGTCTCCGGTCCTCGGCATCCGGCGAGGGGGAGCACCACGCCGAGAGCGGACCGTGGGGGTCGTAGGAGTGGTACCAGAGCATCACGGGCCCCCACTGCTCGCGCAGCCAGTCCACCGCCGCATCGGCCGTCTCGTCGCCCAGTCTGCGGTTCGCGTTGGGCGGATCGTAGGTGCCGAAGCCCTGGTCCAGCCCGAGCTCACGCCGCAGCGTGAAGCCCGACACGAAGGCCCCGGTGTCGTAGCCCTCCGCCGCGAGGATCTCCGCGAGGGTCGTGATCTCCGGCGCGAGCGATTCGCCACCGCGGAACACGTTTCGCACGACTCCATGACGGGTTGGGGTCAGGCCCGTCAAGAGCGTCGCGAAGCTGGGACCCGTCACGCTGATCGGCGCGTACGCCTGCTCGAAGGTGAGGCCGCGGGCCGCGAGGGCGTCCATGGCCGGGGTGGGTGCGCCGCCGTACGCGCCCACGTGATCCACACGCAGCGTGTCCACGGTCAGGAGGATGACGTCGGGCCGACGCTCGCAGGCCGCCAACAGCAGAAGGGTCACCCAGCGCGTGTATCCGGCGCGATAGAGCGACGGGATGAGCTCCCCTCCCCGCTTCCGACGCCTCGGCGGCAGCTACCAGCTGGTGATCGACGGACCCGCGGACCTCGACCACCTGCTGAGGCTCGACCCATCCCGTTGGCTGGCGACCTCCGCACCCCTCGACGGCCTGGTTGCAGACGAAGGACTGCTCGCCTTCGTGGACGCCGGCGGCACCGGCCGCATCGGCCCCGACGAGCTCAAGGCGGCGGTCGCCTGGCTCCGACGCCACCTCGCGGACACCTCACAGCTGGGGGCCGACCGGCTCCAGCTGGCCTCGATCGACACGAGCCATGCCAGCGGCGAGGCGCTGCACGCTGCAGCCGTCCAGATCCTCGCGAACCTGAACCAGCCCGACGCGCGCTCCATCGGGCTCGACCAGGTCCGGGACCGGAAGAAGATCATGGCGGGCGGGGCCACCAACGGCGACGGCGTGATCCCCCCGAGCGCGGTCCAGGACGCCGACCTGCAGACCTTCGTACGCGACCTCGTCCGCACCGTGGGGTCCGCGGGCGACGCCAGTGGCACCGAGGGCGTGGAAGAGGCCCACCTCGACGCGTTCCTGGAGCACGCGGGCGCCTGGCTGACCTGGGCCGAGGCACCGGTGAACCAGCCGGAGATCTGGCCGCTCGGCGACGACACCGCCGCCGCGTGGAGCGCCCTGTCTGCCATCTCAGCGAAGCTCGACGACTGGTTCCGGCTCGGCGAGCTCGCCACCTTCGATCCCCGCGTGCGCGAACAGCTGAAGCTCGGGGACGACGCGCTCGCCGCCCTCTCCGACGCCGCAGCCACCCTCGAGGCGGCCCCGCTCGCCGACCTCGTGCCCGTGCTGGACGACGCGGGCTGGGTGAATCCGGCGTGGCAAGAGCGGCTGGAGGGCTTCCTGCAGCAGGTGCATGCGCGGCTCGAGCCTCCAGCGCGGCTCGACGCGCGCCGCTGGGCCAGGATCCAGGCCTGGCTCGCGCCGTACGCGGCGTGGCGGGCGTCCGAACCCAGCCACCCGGTGCGCACCCTCGGCGGGGAGACCCTGAGCCGCTACGTCGGCGAGCCACGCTACGCCGACACCCTGCGGCGCCTGGTCGCCTTCGACAAGGAGGTCGCCGACGAGCTTGAGCAGATGGCCTCGGTGGAGCGCCTGCTGGTCTACCAGCGCGACCTGCTGGAGCTCTGCAACAACTTCGTCTCCTTCCCCCGCTTCTACGACCCCAAGGTCCGCTCGATGCTGGAGCAGGGCACGCTCGTGATGGACGGGCGCCGCTTCGACCTCGCGCTGCGGGTCACCCACCGCGCCGACCACGTGAAGAAGGCGCTCGAGGGCCAGATCTTCCTCATGTACGTGCGCGTCGAGGCGCCCGAGCCCTACGAGGTGGCCGTGGCGGTGACCTCGCGGTGGAAGGGGCGGCTCTTCGACGGCAAGCGCGGGGTGTTCATCGACCGTGAAGGGCGGGTACTCGACGCCGTGGTCGTGCAGCTGCTCGACAACCCCATCTCCTTGTGGGAGGCGATCTCGCGGCCCTTCGCAAGGCTCGGGGGGATGATCGCTGCGCGGCTGAAGAGCTTCTCCGACGCGCGCCTCACCGAGATCGAGAAGGAGACCGGGGGCGAGGGCACCAAGAACATGCTGGTCAACGGTGGCGTGGCGGTTGCTGCGTTGTCGAGCTCGGCCGCCTACATCGCGAAGACGCTCTCGGAGCTGGAGGCCACGGCGCTCCTGCGCAACGTGGCCATCCTGGTGGCCGTGATGACCCTGCCGGCGGTGGTGGCAGCGGCCTGGAAGCTGGCCCAGCGCGACCTCGGCATCGTGCTGGAGGCGAGCGGCTGGGCGATCAACGAGAAGATGCGCTTGCCGCGGTGGGCGGGACCGGTGTTCACGCGCACGCCGCCACTCCCGGAGGGCGCGCAGCTGAGCCATGGCGAGCTGCTCGTGGCCTTCCGGCGGAGCGCACGCGAGGCCCACGAGGCGCCGCGCTGGCGCGTGGCGCTCTTCGCCACCCTGCTCGTGCTGACCTCGGCCCTCGCCGGGTGGATCTGGCTCGGTTAGAGCGCCGATCAGCTGTCCAGCCACACGCTGATCTCGACCGCGCCGGAGAAGATGACATCGACGTTGGGGTCGTCGTAGGCGATGCCCAGCTGCGGGACCACGTACACGCCGATGCCCGCCTGGTCCTCCCACTCGGCGCCCACACGCGCGCCGCCGAGCAGGCCGATGCCCCAGTCCACCTGGTTCGCGAGGATCGCGGTGCCACCAGGCTGCACGACCACCGAACCATTCCCGAGGTCCTGCGCCACCATGGGCATCCAGTAGCTGCCCGCCAGGTAGATGTCCTCGTTCGCCAGGTTCGCGAGCGTGTCGAGCGCGCGGATCTGCAGGTGCATGGTCGGCGAACGCACATCGACCGAGGGCAGGTACCAGGTGTTGGCCGAACCGAAGAGCGAGAAGCCCCCCAGGCCGTAGCTGGTGCCGACGCCGGCCTGGGCGAGACCGGGTGTGAGGAGCAGGGCGGTGGCAGCGAGCAGACGCTTCATGGAGTCCTCCGGTTGCAGGGACTCTATCAGCGTCCGACCTCAGGTCGCGGCGATCCCGTACAGGCCCTGGAGCACCATCTTCGGCGTGAGGGTCTTGAGCTCCACGAGCTGCTTCTTGATCTGACGCGGGCGGAAGTAGAACTTCCGCATGGCGCGCGCCTGCATCTTCACGAGCTCGCGCGGGTCGTAGCCGTGCGGGTGGTAGATGAGCAGATCGGGATCGGGGTTGAAGGTGGTGTAGTTCTCCCAGTCGTCTCGGAACAGGGTCTTCTGCCACCGATCCTCGAAGAGCTTCGAGCCCGGGAACGGCACGGTGACCGCGAACTTGGCGAAGTCGAGGTCGAGGTCGATCGCGAAGTCGATGGTCTCGTTCGAGGTCTCGGGGGTCTCACCGGGCAGGCCGAGCATGAACAGGCCCACGGTCTGGATGCCGGCCTTCCGGGCGTTCTCCACACCGATGCGGACGGCGTCGGTCTTCAGGGTCTTGTTCACGTTGCCCAGGAGCAGGTCGCTGCCGCTCTCGAGCCCCATGAGCACCCGGCGGCAGCCGCCCCGGTACATGGTCTCGCAGGTCTCCTCGTCGAGCCGGTCGGCGCGGGTCTCGGAGAGCCACACGCACTTCTTGTCGAGTCCGCGCCTCACGATCTCGTCGCAGAGCGGCCCGAGATCCTTCTTCACCAGCGGGAAGATCGGATCGATGAAGCCGATCTGCTTCACGCCGAAGCGCTCCACGAGGTGCTCGTACTCGTCGACGATCTTGATCGGGTCCCTGCGCCGGAAGGTCTTGCCACCGGTGTGGATCAGCGAGCAGTAGTCGCAGCGGTAGGGGCAGCCCCGTGAGCCCGAGATGGTGAGCACCGGCTTGGCGATGTCGGCGAAGGGCAGCAAGCCGTAGCGGTGGACCGGAAACAGGTGCCACGCCGGGTACGGAAGGCTGTCGAGGTCTCGGTTCAAGGTCCTGGCCTTGTTCGTGACCACCTGCCCGTCGCGGCTGCGCCACGTGAGCCCGTCGACGTCGGCGAAGTCTCCCTGGCCCGACAGGGCGTCGACCAGCTCCCGGACAGTGACCTCGCCGTCGCCGTGCACCACGAAGTCCGCGTGGTCGCGCTTCACGATCTCGCCGCCGAAGACGTCGGCGTGCACGCCGCCCCAGACGATCTGCGCCTCGGGCACCCGCCGCCGGATCATGGCGGCCAGCACCTCGCAGACCGGGGCCGAGGGCGTCAGCACGGTCATGCCGATCAGGTCCGGCTTGAAGCGTTCCGCGCGATCGACCACATCTGCCGCTGTCAAGCGGTCTGCGAACATGTCCACGGCGCGCACGTGGCAGCCGTGCTCCTCGAGCGCCGCCGCGATGTAGGCCAGTCCGATGCACGGCATGGGCTCCAGCAGCCCGGCGAAGCGGCCCAGCTTCTGCAGGTTCATCGCCGGGTTGATGAGCAGGACGCGCACGCAGCCTCCGAGAGAGCCCGATCACCGTATCACCGGCTCTTGTGGGGGTCTGTGAGCCAGAGGGGTCAAGCGCGCGGTCCGGTGTGCCGTTTCCTCACGCGACCCACCCCACGAGGCTCGCGTGATCCCCTTCTTGTTCTTCGCCTGCGCCCCCAGCACCGCTCTGGAGGTCTCCGAGACCGCCGTCGGACGCGAGCAGGCCCCCCTCGACGCCTTCTTCACCTCCCCCGGCACCGCCGACGGGGAGGAGCGCGACGCCCTGGTCGACGATGCCCTGGTGGAGCTCCTCGACAGCGCCACCGCCACCGCCGACCTGGCGATCTACGACCTGGATCACGAGCCGCTGATCGAAGCGATCCTGGCCGCACAGCAGCGAGCCGTGCACGTCCGCGTCGTCGGCGACGAAGACGAGGCCGAGGGCTACGAAGCGCTCGAGACCGCGGGCATCGAGGTGAGCTTGCGGCCGGCTGGCGACCGGATCATGCACCACAAGTTCGCGGTCGTGGACGGCGAGCACGTGTGGACGGGCTCGACCAACTGGACCTGGACCGGCCACTACAGGAACAACAACAACGGGTTGCGCGTCAGCCACGCCGGGCTGGCCGCCGACTACACCGCGACCTTCGACCAGATGGCCGACGGTGTGTTCGGGCGGAACAAGGAGGGCGAGGTCGATGCGATCGTCGCCCACCGGCTGATGGGCAGCACGATCGAGGCTTGGTTCTCCCCCCAACACGAGCCGGTCGATCGCCTCATCGAGGTCATCGAGGCAGCCCAGGACACGCTCGTGTTCATGGTCTTCTCCTTCACACGCACCGACGTGCTCGAAGCCCTGGTGGCGGCCCAGGGCCGCGGCGTGACCGTGGCCGGCATCTTCGACGAGAGCCAGGCCTACGGCAGCTACAGCGTGGACGAGGCCGCGGCCGAGGCGGGGCTGCCGGTCTTCATCGATGGCAACGAGAACACCGACGGACTGGCGGGCGGAAAGCTCCACCACAAGGTCCTGGTGGCGGACCGTCGGGTGCTGGTGACCGGGTCGATGAACTGGTCGACGTCGGGCAACGAGTACAACGACGAAGACCTCCTCGTGATGACCGACAGCCCCCTCGCGGGCCGGTACCAGCGCGAGTTCTGCCGTCGGGCCCGCGAAGCCGTGCCGCACACCTCCGGCAGCTACGACTCGGTCCCGATGGGGCTCTGCGGCCCCACGACCCCGCCGCCCGCTCCCTGAGGCGACCAGCCGCCGCCGCCGGGCGTCTGCACCTCGACCTGGTCGCCGGGCTGGAGGCCGACCGACGAGCCGTCCCAGTCGCGCCACACTCCGTCGATGCAGAGGCGGTCGTGCCCCGGCTGTCCCGGCTCCCCGCCGAGCCCCGGCGCGCCCTGGTGGCGCCGGGTGGCCAGGACCGCCGCTGAGCACGCCGACAGGGCCTCCACGGTGCGCACCAGCCCATCGCCCCCGCGGTGCACTCCGAGGCCACCGCTGGCGGGTCGGAGGCGGAACGCCCGCACGCGGAGGGGCAGGCGCGCTTCGACCACCTCCACGTCGGTGATGCGCGTGTTCGTCATCGCGACCTGCCGACCGCTCGCGCCCGGGCCAGCGGCCGAGGCACCCTCCCCACCCCCGAGCGTCTCGTAGAGCGACCAGCCCTCGCCTCCGAGGGTGAGGTTGTTCATCGTCCCGGGGCCGGACGCCCGCACGCCGAGGGCCGCAAAGAGCACGTCCACGATCCGCTGGCTGGTCTCGACGTTGCCGCCGACCACGGCCACCCCCACGGGCGGCGCGAGCAAGGAGGGGCTGGGCACGATCAGCTCCACAGGACGGAGCGCGCCCTCGTTCAGTGGCAGCCAACGCCCAGCCAGGCACCGGAGCACGTACAGCACGGCGGCGCGAACGACCGCGGTGGGCGCGTTCAGGTTGCCCGCGTGCGGCGCACCCGTGCCGCTGAAGTCGATCCGGAGGCGCTCACCGGTCCACGCCACGGAGACCTCGATCGGCACGCCGTGGATGCTGTCCGAAGCCCTGCCCGGACCGAGGGAAGGAGCCACGGCGAGCAGCGCTTCCGCAGAGGCGTCCTGGAGCACGGCCATCCAGTGGGCGGTGAGGGCCGGCGGTCCCAAGGCCGACAGGCCGGCCACGGCGTGGGCGTTCGCCGCCACCTGCGCCTCGAGATCGGCCACGACGACGTCCGGGCGGCGGCTCGCCGCGACGACCTCGAGCAGATCCGTCCGGAGCCCCCCGCCCGCGGTGAGCGGGACGTGTCGAAACACGACGCCCTCGTCCTCGAGGCGGGTCGAGTCCGGCGGCATGGACCCAGGGGTTGTCCCGCCCACGTCCACGTGGTGGCCACGCGACGCCACGAAGAAGCGCTCGCCCTGCGCTTCCACGGCGGAGATCACGGTGAGGTCCGGCAGGTGAGAGCCTCCTGCCGCCGGGTCGTTGGTCAGCCACACGCTGCCGGCAGCGGGCGCCCGCTCGGCGATCAGGGAGCGGACCGTCTGCCCCATCGCGCCGAGGTGCACCGGGATGTGCGGGGCGTTTGCGACCAGCCGGCCGTGCCCGTCGAAGATCGCCACGGAGAAGTCCAGCCGCTCGCGGATGTTCACGCTGCGCGCCAGGCGCCGCAGCACCTCGCCAGCTTCCTCGGCCACGGCCATGAAGCGCGCGCTCCAGAGCTCGATCGCGAGCGGCGACCTCTCGGTGGGAGCAGGGGGCGGGCACCGGACGGCCTGCTCCAGCCACAACACGCCCTCCTTGCTCCGCGCGGTCCAACCCGCCGGCACGCCCACGCTCGTCGTTGGACAGCGCACCACGCACGGCCCGACGACGCGCTCTGGAAGCCCCCACGGATCGCCGGAAGATCCTGGCGGCTCGGGCGCCGGCCCACGCACCCTCACCCGAGCGTTGACGACCTCCACGCCCTGCTCGGGCCGGTCGAAACCAAAGCGCTGACGGTGCAGACCCACGAAGGACGCGAGCAGCTCCTCCTGGCTGGACCCGGCCACCTCGAGGGCATGTTGCGTGCCCGCGTGGCGCACGTCGGCCGTGCGGGACACCTCGCCGCGCAACTCCAGGCTGCGCTCCAGGCGCTCCCACGCGGCACGGAGCACGGGCCACGCCCGGTCCATCGGCTCCCACACAGCGGCAACCGCCTGCTCCTCGCGGCGCGCGAGGCCTTGTCCCCAGGCGCTCATGACCGATGCGCAGGGGTGCACCAGCACCGTGCTGATCTGGAGCCGCTCGGCCACCCAGGCCGCGTGCTGGCCCGCCGCGCCGCCGAAGGCCACCAGGGCGTGGTCCCGCAGCTCGACGCCCCGTCGCGTCGCGATGCGCCGGACCGCCTGCGCCATCGCTTCCCGGGCCACCTCCAGGAAGTCCGCGGCGTCGGCCGGGAGGACCACGAGGTCGGGTTGGAGGGGCGGTTCGAAGGCTTCGGGGTCCACCAGCCCGCACACCAGCGCGGCGTCGGTCAGGGTGGGTGGTCCGCCACGGCCGTAGCACGCGGGCCCCGGATCGGCGCCCGCGCTGGCCGGACCGACCGAGAGGCGCACGCCGTCGTGACCGAGGATCGAGCCGCCGCCAGCGGCGATGGTCTCCACCTCCAGCATCGGGCGTCGGAGCCGGACGCCGGCCACCCGCACGTCGCCCTCGCGTCGAGGAAGCCGCCCAACGTCCACGCGGCACACGTCCGTGCTGGTCCCCCCCATGTCCAGCCCCACGGCGTGCGCGAAGCCCGCCTGCCGCGCGACCTCCTCCACGGCCAGCACCCCGCCGGCGGGTCCGCTCAGCACGGCGTCGGGAGCGCGCAGGGCCCGACCGGGGCACAGGCTCCCGTCGGACCGCATGGCGACCGCGTCCGCTGGGATGCGGTCGGCTTCGAGCGCGTCCTGAAGGCGCGGTGAGATCGCCGCATCGACCAGAGTGGTCTCGATCCGTGCGAGGTAGCCCAGCTCGGGGCACACCTCGTGGCCGAGCGCCACGAACACCCCGGAGAGCGCGTCCGCGACCGCGCGTTCGTGGGCCGGGTTCTTGTGGCTGTTGACCAGGACCACCGCGACCGCCTCGATCCCCTCCAAGGGCCAGGTCTCGGGAAGCTCGAGCGCCGCCACGATCGAACCGTCCGAAGCGATGCGGCCACGCACCCCCACCACGGAACAGCAGAGGGGCTCGGGCCAGCGAGCCTCGGGGTCGAAGAGCTCGGGGCGCGCCTGGTCGCCTAGAGCCACGAGGTCCTCGAAGCCCTCGGTGACGATGAGCAGCGTGGGCACGCCGCTGCGCTCCAAGAGGGCATTGGTCGCCACGGTGGTGCCGAAGGTCAGCGGACCACGGGCGAGCGCTCCGACGACGGCCACGTCCGACCGCACCTTGCGGATCGACACACGCCCGTCGTCCACGGTGACGACATCGGTGAAGGTCCCGCCTCGGTCGACGAAGGTTCGCACCTACTGCCCGACGAGGGTGACCTCCACCTCGTTGCCCCGGTTGCCTTGCTTGTCGACGAGCTGGAACCAGATCTCGAAGGTCTCGTCGTCGTCGGCGTCCTGCACCGAGAAGTAGAAGAAGTCGTCGGAGAAGCACGCCTCGCAGGCGTCGGCGCTGGAGTCGGCGTCGAGGATGCCAAACTGGCCGCTGTAGCCGTCGCCGTAGGCGCCCCCTGAGACGTTGAGCTTGAGGTTGCCGCCCACCACGTCGTCCTGGCTGTCCTTGACGTCGCCCTGGCAGGTCAGCACCCAGCCGTAGCCCGGGTACTCCTCGACGAAGCACTCCTCGTTCATCAGGCTGGGACCGTTGGCGTCGACCGGATCGGGCCAGCCGTCGTCGGTGTCCTGCTGCTCCACGGCGGTGTCCTCACCGATGTCCTCGGTGACCTCGCCGGCCTCGTTGCCGCCAGAACCCCAGCCCACATCCTCGCCGGGCAGACACGCCAGGACCCACAGCACACTCGAGAGCATCGTCGCCTCCGTGCCGTGGAGGATAGCGGGTCTACGAGGAGGCCGGAAGCGGTGAAGAAGCTCGGAGCGCTCGTGGCCGCCCTCGTGGTGGCTCTGACCACCTTCTTCCTGTGGATGGCAAGGCTTCCGCCCTTCGACGGGTACGGCGAGCCGGTGCCCGTGCCCTTCGAGGCGCTGGACGTGGACCTCGTCGAGACCCGCGTGGAGGGCACGGCGCACTACCCGGTCGTGGTGACCGTGGAGCGCGCCGGCAGCTTCGGGCGACCGAGCACCACCTGGTGGATCTTCCCGCTGTTCGATCGCGGCGACACCATGGGCCGTCAGATCACGGCCATGGTGCTCTCGCGCGTCGAGCCCGACGACCTGGTGGGCTTCGAGGACCTGACGCTCGACTGCGACGTCCGCCCACCCCGGGTCGGCATGTCACCCGAGGCGGAGCGCGCCTTCCGGGACGCCGGCTACACCTTCGCCGCCGACTACGTGCTGCTGGAGCAGCTCCCGCTGGACGGTTGATGCCACGTCTGAGAGCGCTGCTGATCACCCTCGCCCTGGTCGTGTACGGCATCGCCGCCGCACCGATCCCCCCCTCGGTGAAGAAGCACGAGGTGTTCTCGGAGAGCGGTCGAGACGAGCTGCGCCGTTGGGTCGAGGTGCTCCACGGAGTCGGGGTCGAGACCTCGGTGAAGGAGCTCGGTGGCCAGGTGCTGGCGGTCGGCCAGCCCCTCACCAAGGCGCGTCAGAAGCTCCTCTCGCCCTTCAGCCCTCTGTTGCGGCTCACCGGAACCGGTCAGCGCTGGGGGCTCTTCGCCTACCCGGACACCCGCCCACAGGCGCTGGTCGTCGAGTGCGAGGTCGGCGATCGCTGGCGCACCCTCTTCCGGGCCGGAGACCCCGAACACGACTGGGCGTCCTCCCGGCTTCGCCACCGACGGATCCGCGGTGTGTGGGACGGCGTGGCGCGTCGCAAGAAGCCCGGACGAGCCTACGAGGCGCTGGTCGACCGCATCGCCGCCTGGGTAGAGGCCGAAGAACCCGACTGCGGCGACGAGCATGTGCGTGAGTGAGGTCGCGGCTGTTGCG
>CAZSAT010000060.1:0-14616 GCA_964604675.1 uncultured Enterobacterales bacterium | reverse complement strand
CGTGAGCTTCGAGCGGAGCCATGCCACCGCACCCGGTGTGGCGCCGGATCCCGTCCGCACCCTGCACGAGCGCGTCCGCGAGGCCGCGCCATGAACGCCTGGGTCGCGCTGTGGGATCGACGTGAGTCCCCGATCTCCTTGGCCCTGGTCCGGATCCTGGTGGCCACGGCGCTGCTCGTGGATCTGCTCCCCCTCGGCCCCCTGGGGCTCGTCGAGGCGGTCTTCGCGCCGGCGCCCCTCGGACTCGGGCACCTCGACGGCCGCCCCAACGCGCACGAGCTCTACGGCGTGCTGGAGCCGTCGTCGGCCACCGCTCTGTGGGCCCTTCTCTGCGCAGCCCTGGCCGCGTTCGGCGCGGGCCTCTTCACCCGCGCGAGCGGGCTGGTGGCGCTCTTCCTCTACGCGCAGCTCGCGCTCGTGCTGCCCCTGGCCGACCGCGGCATCGACATGGCGTTCAGAAACGCGCTGCTCTTGCTCTCGCTCGCGCCGAGCGGGCACGCGCTCGGCATCGATGCCCGACGCGCCACCGGCAGCTGGATCGGTCACGCGTCGGCGCCCGCATGGGGCCGGCAGCTGATGGTGGTGCAGCTCGTCGTCATCTACTTCCTCGCGGGGGTGCAGAAGGTCGGGCTCGCGTGGTGGCCTGCGGGGGACTGGAGTGCTTTGTGGTTGGTGCTGCAGGATCCTGCAGTCGCCCGATTCCCGGGCGGCGACGTGCCCTACCGGATCACCCAGTTCACCACCCTGTCGACCGTGGTGTTCGAGTGGAGCGCTGGGCTCCTGCCCCTCGCCTTCCTCTACCGCTACCGGCAGAAGGCGCTGGGCACGGCGTTCCGAAACGTGTGGGTCGCCGCCGGGGTGGCGCTGCACCTCGGCATCGCCGTGACGATGAACCTCGGCATCTTCCCCTGGGGCATGCTGGCGCTCTACCCGGCGTTCTTCCACCCCGACGAGCTCCGGGCAGCAGCCAGCCGGGTCAGGACCCTGTGCACTGCACGGTCAACGTGACGGTGTCGGTGTCGGTGTCGCCGATGCAGTCGGTGACGGTGAGCTGCAGCACCACCGCCTGGGTGGTCGTGCTCCCGTAGGTGGCGCTCACGCCACCCACCGTCACCGTGCCGCTGCCGTCGCCCGGATCGGTGAGCGACGCGTGGCTCGACCCGGACGTCACGCTCCAGGCGTAGCTCAGCTCGGCGTCGTCGTCGTCCGTCGCCGAGCCGGCGAGGGTGAAGCTCGCGTCCGAGCAGTCCGCGCAGTCGTAGCCGTAGCCGTCGACGGTGCACGACGAGGCGAGCGCCGACGCCTGGTTCGGACCCGCGTCGGCCACCGGCACGGCGTTCCGAGCGCGCGCCAGGATCGCGACCGACATCGTGTCCTGCGCGCTCGCCGCGCCACCATCGTCGGTCACGGTGAGCCCGAAGCTGTAGTTGCCGGTCGCGTCGGGTGCGAAGGTGGGCTGTTCCTCGTCGGCACTGTCGAGGTCCGCGGTGGTGCGCGCCGACGCGGCCGGCACGGTGAGCACCTCCCAGTCCCAGGCCACCACGCTTCCGTCCGGGTCGGAGCTGCCGGAGGCATCCAGCGTCAGAGTGTCGCATTCCTCGAGCGAGCTGGCGCGATCGTAGTCCGCGACGGCGGTCGGGCGCTCCTCTGCGAAGCCGTCGCAGTCGTTGTCCACGCCCGCATCCACCTCCGGCGCTCCCGGGTAGACGCCGAGGTCGTGGTCGTCGCAGTCGCCACCGCCGTAGCCGGCGTGGTCGTAGCCGTCGGCGTCCGCGTCGTAGTCGGACGCGCCGTCGCAGTCGCTGTCCACGCCGTCGTACCAGCTGTCGGTGGCCGTGGGATGAACGGTCGCGTCGTCGTCGTCGCAGTCGTCGCCCCCCGAACCGTCGTGCTGGTAGCCGTCGGCGTCGGCGTCGTAGTCGTCGTCGCCGAGGCAGTCCGCGTCGGTGCCGTCGTACCAGGTCTCGACCGCTCCGGGGTTGACGGACGGGTCGGTGTCGTCGCAGTCCGTGCCGTCGTCCACCCAGCCCGACCCCTCGTCACAGAGCACCTGGGCGTCGCCCGCGTCGCCGTAGCCGTCGCCGTCATCGTCCGCGTAGAGCTCGGTGCCCCCGCTCGGCGTGTCGTCCTGGTCGTCGACCAGGCCGTCGCAGTCCTCGTCGACGTCGAGCTCATCGCAGATCTCGTCGGCCCCAGGGTTCACGTCGGCGCGGGTGTCGTCGCAGTCGTCGTCGTTCTGCGCCGTGCCGCTGTAGCTGGCATCGCACGACACGGTGGGGTCGCTCGAGGGGTCGCCGTAGCCGTCGCTGTCGGCGTCGGTGTACCAGCCGTCCTCGCCGTCGTAGACGGTGTCGGTGTCGTCGTCGTCGGCCAGACCGTCGCAGTCCTCGTCCACGTCCTCGTCGTCGCAGATCTCGTCGGCCCCGGGGTTGACGTGCGCGAGCAGGTCGTCACAGTCGTCGTCGTTGTCGGAGGAGTAGACGTCGGTGGGCCCACACGCCGCAACGCTGGCGTCCTGGCCGTAGCCGTCGCCGTCCACGTCGAGGTACCAGCTCGGCATGGACTCTGTGGACACGCTCGGATCGTCGTCGTCCACGAGCCCGTCGCAGTCTTCGTCGGTGCCCGCGTCGTCGCAGACCTCGGTGGCCCCCGGGTGGACTGCGGCGTCGAGGTCGTCGCAGTCGCTGGCGTTGGTGACCATGCCGGTCTCGCACTCGAACGCGGTCAGCGTGTCGTCGCCGTAGCCGTCACCGTCGAAGTCGCCGTACCAGAGCCCGGTGTGGTCGTCGGCCTCCCCATCGCAGTCCTGGTCGACCCCGTCACAGACTTCGGGTGCGTCGGGGTGGATGCCAGCGTCCTCGTCGTCGCAGTCGTCGTCCAGCTCGAAGCCGTCGCCGTCCAGGTCGTCGTCGGGTGTGTCCTCGTCGCAGTCGTCGTCGATCCCGTTGTAGGGCTCTTCGTCCATGCCGGGATGGACCGCCGGATCCTCGGGCGCACAGTCGTCCTCGTCCGCCCAGCCGTCGTGGTCGACGTCGGGGACCGCGGAGTCGGTCGTGAGCTCCTTCGAGCACGACAACAAGAGGAGGACCATCATGGTGACGAACGCGAGTGTAGCCCTCCGGCCGGCTCGTTGTCAGGGGTCGCGGTGTTAGCTGGACGCATGGCCCGCACCCACGTCCACCCGGTGACCATCTACTACGAGGACACCGACCACTCGGGGCTCGTGTACCACGCCAACTACCTGAAGTACTTCGAGCGGGCCCGCGAACACGTGTTCGGCGTGGACGAGCTCGCCGAGATGTTCGAGCAGGATGGCGTGGGCTTCGTGGTGTACGAGGTCCGCTTGAAGTTCCGGGAGGGCGCCAAGCACGGCGACGTCCTGGAGATCCGCTCGGAGCTCGCGGCGTCCACCCCTTGGCGCGTGACCTGTAAGCAGGCCGCGTGGCGGTCCGACGGGGCGCGTGCGCTGGTCGAGGGCGACGTCGAGATGGTGTGCGTGGATCGCGCTGGCAAGCTGGTGCAGCTCCCCGAGCGCGTGCACCGCCGCCTGGCGGACGAGGCCCGATGAAGCACGCGCCGCCAGAGCTCCACCGCTCGGGCATGGTCCGCCGGTGGGGTCCGCTGTACTTCCTGACCGGGCTCTGGGTCTTCTTCGCTCGCCTCCGGATGACCGAGCCCTCAGCGGAGCGCGTCCGCGCGGCCGATGGCGATGGCACGGTCGTCTACGCCCTGCGGACCAAGTCGCTGGTCGACTACCTGGCCCTCAACGAGGTGTTGCGCCGCCGGCGGCTGCCGCTGGCGTCGCTCGGCACCATGATCCGCACCACGCCGTTCATGCCGCTCGGCGACATGCTGCGTCGGATCAAGCGCTACGTGCAGCACGTCGTCGCGCACGGCCGACTGCCCGACCCGGTCGCCTCGGGCTGGCTCGAGGACCACGTCGCCCGCGGTCGCACGGCGGCGATCTTCCTGCGCCGCGGCACCGACATCCGCGACCTGTTCGTCGACCGCTCCGAGCCCGACGCCATCGCTGCCCTGCTCGACGCCCAGGATCGGGCGCGCGTGCCCATCCGTGTCTGTCCGGTGGCCGTCATCTGGGCCCGCAACCCCGAGCGTGCCCGGAGCGCCACCCTGCAGGCGATCATGGGCACGGAGGACGACCCCGGCAGCCTCGGCAAGCTGATCCAGCTGTTGACGGGGCACCGGAGTGCGCTGGTCCAGATCGGCGACCCGATCGATCTGGTCGACGCGCTCGAGCGCTTCGCCGACGAACCGCGGCCGCGCATCGCCAAGCGCTTGCGGCTCCTGGTGCGGCGCTACTGCTACCGGGAGCAGCAGGTCGTGCGCGGACCGCGCCTCAAGTCCCCGGCCTGGCCACGCCGCCTGGTGCTCGGCGGAAAGCGCATCGCGCGGCTGGTCGACGAGGAGGCCATCGCCACGAACAAGAGCCGCGAGTCGGTGCAGCAGCGCGTGCTGCGGGAGTACGACCTCATCGCCGCGCGGTTCAGCTACCCCTGGGTCATCCTCGCCCGGTACATCACGCGCTTCCTCTGGAACCGGATCTACACCGGGATCGACGTGCGCGAGGAAGACCTCGAGCGGGTGCGCCAGGCCCAGCGCGAAGGCGTCGCGGTGCTGGTGCCGTGCCACCGAAGCCACCTCGACTACATGCTCTTGTCGTCGCTCCTCCACGAGCACGACATCGTCATCCCGCACGTCGTGGCCGGCGAGAACCTGAGCTTCTTCCCCCTGGGCGCCGTGTTGCGCCGCGTGGGGGCGGTGTTCATCAAGCGCACCTGGCGCGGCGAACGGGTCCACCCCACCATCTTCTCGGCCTACATGACGCACCTCTTCCGCGAGGGCTACACGGTCGAGTTCTTCATCGAGGGCGGCCGGTCCCGCACCGGCAAGATGTTGCCGCCCAAGCTGGGCATCCTGGGCCTCACGGTGGATGCGGGCTGGGAGGCGCGGGTGGGCCGGACCCTCGACGAGGTCAGCTGGTTGCCCGTGGCCGTCAGCTACGAGCAGGTCGCCGAAGAAGGTCCGTACGCGCGTGAGCTGTCGGGTGGCGAGAAGCAACCGGAGAGCCTCGCCCAGGTGGTGAAGGCGGGTGGTGTGCTTCGGAAGCGCTATGGCCGCGTCTACGTGAGGGTCGGCGAGCCCATCAAGCTCTCCGAGCTCCGTCGGGAGCTGCCCACCACGTGGCCGGAGCTCGATCGGGACCAGCGGCAGGAGGCCCTCCAACGGCTCGGCGAGCGGCTCACCCACCGCATCCAGGAGCGCGTCGTGGTGCTGCCGACCTCGGTGGTCTCCCTGGCCCTGTTCGCGCAGCGGCCGGGCCCGGTCAGCGCCGAGCTCCTGGGCGCGCGGGTCGAGCGCCTGCGCGCCCTGCTCGACGCGGGTGGGGCCGAGCCCTCGGCAGCGTTGAAGCGGCCGGGGGCCGTCCAGGAGGCGCTCGCCCGGTTCCTGCGCGAAGGCATGGTCGCTCGTCTCCAGCTGCCTGGAGGGGTGAGCTTCGAGCCCGTGGACGAGCGCCGCATCACGCTGGAGTACTACAAGAACGGCGTGCTGCACGTGCTGGTGCCAGCGAGCCTCCTCGCCGCAGAGATCCGCGCCCGCGGAGACGACGACGTGGTGGCCGCCGACCTGCTCGGCAGCCTGCGCTTCCAGCTCTTCCAGCTCCGCTACGAGCTCGTGCTCGACCCGGAGGCCGACGAGGACGCCGTCTTGAGCCGTGGCCTCGCTCAGCTCGTGGACTACGGCGCCCTGGAGGCCCACGGCGACCACTGGCGCGTGATCGATCGCGCCCGCGTCGGTGAGCTGGCGGAGCTCACCGTGAACATCCTCGAGAGCTACTTTGCCGTGCTCCGGGGCCTCCACCTGGTCGCGCGCCGCGACCTGGACCGCAAGGAACTGTCCGAGGAGCTGCGCCGAGTGGCCCAGAAGCTCCTGAGCGTGGAGGACATCCACCGACCCGAAGCACTCTCCCTGGCCAGCTTGAAGAACGCCGTCCGCGCCTTCGAGGAAGAGCGGCTCGTGCAGCTGCGCAGCGGCGGAGGGCTCGAGCTCGACGAGGGCGGCTGGCGCACCTACGTCGAGGCCTACCGGCGCCTGTTGCGGGTCGGATGAGCGATCGCGTCGACCGCTTGTTCGAGGGCGATCCCGAGCTCCCCACCCGCCCGAGCCACGCTCCACGGATCCAGCTCGTGCTCGCCGCAGCCCTCGTGCTCGACCTGTTGGGCCTGCTGACCTGCCTCTCCATTCCGGGCGCCGCGCTCACGCTCTGGGCCTGGTGGTGGGTGGGACGCGAGCTGGCCGCCGCCGCGGCGGGCGTGGTGGCCACCGAGCACGCGCCGCGGCTGCACCTCCTCCAGCGCCTGGCGACGGCGGGGCTGGCGTGGTGCGCGGCGAGCTTTGCGCTGCAGATCTACCTGCTCAGCACCGGCGCCTACGAGCGCTGGTTTCGCGAACTCGACACGGTGTGGCGCTGAGGCCGGGTTAGCTCCAGCCCATGCTGTGGTCCCTGCTCGTCATCGCCTGCGTCACCGAAGGCTGCCCCGAGGGCACCGAGCCGTACGACGACGTCTGCCTCGGCCAGAGCGCGGGCGCGGCCGGCGTGGACAGCAGCGACGTCGGTGATGACACCGGAGACACCGGAGACACCGGAGACACCGGGGACACCGGGGACACCGGAGACACCGGGGACTCCGGAGACACCGCACAGACCACCTGAACCCGTGGGCCGCGAGCCCCAGGAGAGAGAGACCATGTCCCAGATCATGGAGGTCTACGGCCGCCAGGTCCTCGACAGCCGCGGCAACCCCACCGTGGAGGTGGAGGTCACCCTCGACAGCGGCGTGGCCGCACGCGCCATCGTGCCCTCCGGGGCGAGCACCGGCGAGCACGAGGCGGTGGAGCTGCGCGACGGCGGCGACGCCTGGCTGGGCAAGGGTGTGTCCCGGGCCGTGCGGCATGTCAACGAGCAGGTGGGTCCTCAGCTCCTGGGTCGGGACGCGCTGGACCAGGCGGCGATCGATCGCACGCTGATCGAGCTCGACGGCACCCCGAACAAGGCCCGCCTCGGGGCCAACGCGTTGCTCGGCGTGTCGATGGCGGTGGCCCGCGCGGCCGCACTCCACAGCGGCCTGCCGCTCTACCGCTACCTCGGCGGCACCAACGCCAGGACCCTGCCGGTCCCCATGATGAACGTCATCAACGGCGGTGCGCATGCCGACAACAACCTCGACGTGCAGGAGTTCATGATCGTGCCGACCGGCTTCGACAGCTTCGCAGACGCCCTGCGCTGCGGAGCCGAGGTCTTCCACACCCTCAAGCGGGTGCTCGGCTCCCAGAAGCTCAGCACCGCAGTCGGCGACGAGGGCGGCTTCGCGCCGAACCTCGGAAGCGACGAGGAGGCGCTGAAGCTGTTGTCGCAGGCCGTCGAGAAGGCGGGCTACCGGCTCGGGGAGCAGGTGGTCTTCGCGCTCGACGTCGCGTCGAGCGAGCTCTACGAGGACGGCGCCTACCAGCTCGGAAGCGGCGACCGACTGTCCAGCGAAGAGCTGGTGGCGCTCTACGCGGGGTGGGCCGAGCGCTACCCCCTGGTCAGCATCGAAGACGGGCTCGACGAGAACGACTGGGCGGGCTGGAAGCACGCCACCGACGTGCTCGGCGAGCGTGTCCAGCTCGTCGGCGACGACCTCTTCGTCACCAACGTCGAGCGACTCGGACGCGGCATCGCCGAGGGCGTCGCCAACTCCATCTTGATCAAGGTGAACCAGATCGGAACGCTCTCGGAGACCCTCGACGCGATCGAGCTCGCCCACCAGAACAGCTACACCTCGGTCATCAGCCACCGCAGCGGCGAGACCGAGGACACGACCATCGCCGACCTCGCGGTGGCGACCAACGCCGGCCAGATCAAGACCGGCTCGCTCTGCCGCACCGACCGGATCGCCAAGTACAACCAGCTCCTGCGCATCGAGGACGAGCTGGGGGCGGCCGCCCGCTACCCGGGACGGGCGGCGCTGAAGCGTTGATCGTCGGCCGTCGTCACTCCACGCAGCCCCGGTGAGATCACGCCGCGGAGGTGACCTCGATCCTCACGTGGGTGCAGCCCTTCGGCCCGGATCTTCGACGCGGAACCGCCAGGAACACGTCACCTGCGCGGCGGCGGCCGAGGCCTGCGCCGTGCTGCCCCGATCGACACCGAGGGCGGGCCGGAGCAGCAAGAGGCGCGGCGACGAGTCGCCGCGATGGTTCGCCGGCTCGCTGAGGCTGGGGGGACATCGAGCTCGACATCGATGTCCGTGTCCTCATCCACCTCCGCGCCCGCGTCGACACCGAGGCCGGGATCGAATGGTGCCGGACTCAGGGGACCGGGGGACCGGTGTCCGGGTTGGTCTCGTTGCCGGCAGTGTCGCCACCCTTCCCGGTGTCGGTGGCCTTGCCCGTGTCGGTGGCCTGGCCCGCGTCGGTGGCCTTGCCGGTGTCCGCGGCCTCGCCCGTGTCGGTGGCCTTGCCCTCGTCGGCGGCCTTGCCGGTGTCCGCGGCCTTGCCCGTGTCGGTGGCCTTGCCCGTGTCGCCGTCCGTCGCGGTGTCGCCGCCGCCGTCCGTGTCCGGTCCCTTCCCGGTGTCGCCGCCCTTCGCCGTGTCACCGCCCGCGCCCGTGTCGGTGCCGGTGTCCGTCGAGCAGTCCGCGCTCACGGTCGGGTCGGCGTCGTCACAGTCCGAAGGCTCGGCCACGTAGCCGCTGGGCGCGTCGCATCCGAGGTAGCTCGACGCCGGATCCCCGGCACCATCCCCATCGGCGTCGGCATAGAACAGCGCGCGCTCGTCGCAGCCCGCGTCCTCGTACTCCGGTGGTTCGAGGTTGCAGGCCAGGTGCAGGATCCACATGGAGCCCGCTTAGCAGGCCGCGAGCGCCTCCTCCACCACCAGCGACCACGAACGCACACTCGGCACCGCACGGCGCCCCCGCCACCGCGCACAGGCGGCTGCAAACGCCTCGTCGTCGCCGGCCGAGACCGTGCTGCCGCCAGGACCGATCAAGGCCGGTAGATCTCCGATCGCGCTCCCCACCACCGGTGTGCCCTCGGCGCGGTAGTCGGCCACCTTCAGCGGACAGAACCAGGCCGGGGCGTCGGCCGGGTAGGGAGCGAGGCCCACGTCCATCGCAGCGACGAGGTCGGCGGGGGCATCGACCGCGCCGAGGCAGCGCACGCCGGCTGGCACGACCGGCCCACGACCCACCGCCACGCCCACGGCCCCCGGGATGCGACCGACGATGGACCCGAGCCGATCCGCGCCATGCCACGGCTTCATCGACCCCAGGAAGCCGACCACGAACGCGCCCTCGTCCACGCCCATGCGGGCGCGCCCTGCGGCGCGGTCGCCGAGACCGCCGCTGGTCCCGTTCGGCAGCAGGAGCACCCGATCCGCCGGGACACCGCGGTCTTCCACCAACCACCGCACCAGCCACGTCGACACCGTGACCACCAGGTCCGGAAGCGGCAGCACCCTACGCTCCCAGGCCTCCGCGTAGGCCGGATCGAACACCTCCTCGAAGCGCTGGCGCTCCGCGGCCAGAGGCGCGTTGACCTCCAGGATCCACCGGGCGCCGGTCGCCTGGCGCACACGCGCCCCCAGGTCCGAGAACAGGCTCCAGCGCTCCCAGATCAGCTCGAAGTCCTGCCCGACCACCGCCGCAGCCAACCTTCGGGCGTGCCACGCCTCCCGCCGCTCCCGGTACCGCGTGAGCCAGCTCGGCCAGCCGGGCTCCGGCGCGGTCAACACCGAGACTTCCGCGGGCAGCCTTCCGTGGCGGCCGCGGCTGTCGCGCTCCGCCGCGGCGACCACCGTGACGCCGTGGCCGGCCGCCGCGAGCGCAGCGATCACACCTCGCTGGTGGGCCGACCCCCCCGAGGGGCCATAGATCGGAACCCCACGGGCCGGCGCCGCGTAGAGGACCTTCATCCGAAGGCGACGGCCAGCGCCTGGGACAGGTCCTCGATGAGGTCGTCCACGTGCTCGATGCCCGCGCTCAAGCGCACCAGCCCATCTGCGATGCCGATGGCGCGACGGACATCCGGCGGAATCGACGCGTGCGTCATGGCGGCGGGCAGCTCGATCAACGACTCGACACCCCCCAGGCTCTCCGCGAGGGTGATGACCTTCGTCGCCGCGCAGAAGCGCTCGGCGGTGGCCAGATCCGCGTCCAGCTCGAAGCTCACCATGCCGCCGAAGCCGGTCATCTGGCGGCGCGCGATCTCCACGTGGGGGTGGGTGTCGTCGAGCGGGTACCAGATCCTTGCAACCTCCGGCCGCGACTTGAGCCAGGCGACGACCGCGCGGGCGTTCTGCTGGTGCCGCTCCATGCGCACGCCCAGGGTCTTCAGCCCGCGCAGGGTCAGCCAGCAGTCCCACACACCCGGCACGGCGCCCACGCTGTTCTGGAGGAAGCGAACGCGCTCCGCCAGCGCGTCGCCCGACGTCAGCACCACGCCGCCCACCACGTCGCTGTGGCCGTTCAGGTACTTGGTGGTGGAGTGCACCACGAGGTCGGCACCCAGCGCGAGGGGCCGCTGGAACCAAGGGCTCGCGAAGGTGTTGTCCACCGCCACGATGGCGCCCACCGCGTGCGCGCGGCGAGCCAACGCCGCGATGTCGGCCACCTTCAGGAGCGGGTTGGTCGGACTCTCCAGCCACACGAGCTTCGTGCCATCCGGGATGGCGTCGACCGGGTCGATCTCGGCGAAGTCCACGAAGCGGTAGGTCAGACCCTGGCGCGCGAAGACCTTGGTGAACTGCCGGTAGGTGCCGCCGTACACATCGTCGCCGCACACCACGAGGTCGCCAGCGTCCAGGAGGTGCTGCACGGTGGCGGTTGCCGCGCTGCCGGACCCGAACGCGATGCCGTGCTTCGCGCCCTCGAGCGACGCCACCGCACGCTCCATCGCCTCGCGGGTGGGGTTCTGCGTGCGGCTGTACTCGTAGCCGGTGTGCTCGCCCACCGCGGGTGCGGCGTAGGTGCTGGTCTGGAACACCGGCACCATCACGGCGCCGGTGATCGGCTCGGGGCTCTGACCACCGTGGATGCACAGCGTCTCGGGCTTCAGGCCCGGCTCGTCGCTCACGACTCCCCCGCCCCGGTCAGCGAGGAGATGTAGTCGATGAGGTCGATCTTGGTGATGATTCCGACCGGTCGCTGGCCATCGAGGATGAAGGCGGCCTTCACCCGTCGGAACAGCTCCACCAACACGCTGATCTCGGTGTCGAGGTCCACGGTGGTGTAGTTCGCCTGGATCAGCTCGGCGACCGCGGCGTTGCCGCCTCCGACGCGCAGGGCACGCTCGAGGAGCGAGGTGTCGGTCAAGATGCCTCGCAGGCGGCCGTTCTCGACCACCGGGACCTGGCTGATCCCGTGGAGCTTCATGGTGCCGACCACCGCCGTCACGCGGTCGCTCGGCTCCACCGCGATGAGCTCCCGATCGCCACGGGCGTGCACGAGATCGCGCACCGAGCCGAAGCCGACCTCGGGCTCGAGGAAGCCGCCCTCGCGCATCCAGGCATCGTTGAAGATCTTGGACAGGTACCGGCTGCCGGAGTCTGGCAGCAGGATCAGCACGTTCTTGCCCTCGGCATCGTTGAGCCGGATCCACTTCAGCGCACCGGCCACGGCGGCGCCGCTCGAGCCCCCGCAGAAGATGCCCTCCTCGCGGACCACCCGGCGGGTCATCTGGAAGCACTCCTTGTCGTTCACACGCACCACGTCGTCGATGAACGAGAAGTCGATGGTGCTCGGCAGGAAGTCCTCGCCGATGCCCTCCAGCACGTAGGTGGCGGCGTCGGTCAGCTCGCCCGTGTGGAAGTAGTCGTAGTACAGCGAGCCCACCGGATCGACACCGATGATCTTGATGTCGGGGTTCTGCTCCTTCAGGTACTTCCCGACCCCCGTGATCGTGCCGCCCGTGCCCAGGCCGCCCACGAAGACGTCGATCTTGCCGTCCATCTGCTCCCAGATCTCGGGACCGGTTGCCAGGTAGTGGGCCTTGGGGTTCGACGGGTTGTGGTACTGGTTCGCGAAGTACGCGCCGGCCTCGCCGCCCAGCCGCGTGGACACCGAGTAGTAGCTGCGTTCGTCCTCGGGCTCCACCGCCGTGGGCGTGACCACCACGCGCGCCCCGTAGGCACGCAGCGCTGCGCGCTTCTCTTCCGACTGCTTGTCGGGCATCACGAAGGTGGTTCGGTAGCCTCGGAGCGCCGCCACCATCGCCAGGCCCGCACCGGTGTTGCCCGAGGTGCCCTCGACGATGGTGGCGCCGGGGTGCAGCTCACCCGCCGCGACAGCGTCGTCGATGATCTGGAGCGCGATGCGGTCCTTCACGGAGCCGCCGGGGTTGAGCATCTCGCACTTCGCGTAGACGTTGCTCTTCAACCCTCGAGCGAGGTTGCCGAGGCGCACGATGGGGGTATCCCCCACGCACGAAAGGATGTTGTCGTGGACGTTCCGCACACAGCACTCCGGAGGCCGACGGCTATAATCCGCCGGCTGCCCTCCTGAAGGTGCACGGTGGATGAAGCTTTCGGCCCCCTCGTCAGGAAGGGGGACTACATCTATGGCTCCTTCGTCAAGCCGGCGTCGATCGACGGGTACATCAACGGGGTGAACCCGGGGCACCGCGACGACGTGCTGGGGCGCTTCCCCTTCTCCGAGTCCAGCGTGGACGACGCGATCGAGCACGCGCGACGGGCTGCTCGCGAGTGGACCCGCACCGGGATCAACGATCGCGCCCACGCCGTGAGGCGGTTCCGCGACACCCTCGCGCGCTACCGACAGCGCGTCGCCGGGCTGGTGACGCGGGAGACGGGCAAGCCGCTGTGGGAGTCGCGCCGCGAGGTGCACGAAGCCCTCGAGGCGATCGATCTGTTGCTGGACGACGGACTCGGGCTGCTCGCGCCGCAGGTGCTCAACGAACACCACCGCACCGACCTCGTGCCGCGCGGGGTGGTGGCCGCCGTCTGCCCCTACAACCTCCCGGTGGCCACCACCGCCGTGCAGGTCTCCGCGGGCGTGCTGGCCGGCAACACCGTGGTCTACAAGCCCTCGAAGTTCACGCCAGCCGTCGGCCAGATGCTCGCGGAGCTCTGGGATCGCTGCCGGGTCCCACGTGGCGTCGTCAACCTGGTCCAAGGATCGGGCAGCGTGGTCGGCAAGCGGCTGTCCACCCACCCCGACATCGACGCCCTCCTCGTCACGGGGTCGTTCAACACCGCCATGGCGATCCGGCGCGCGGTGTTCGACCGTCCGGAGCTCCCGGTGCACTACCAGGCGGGCGGCAAGGGCCTGGCCATCGTCCTGCCCGATGCCGATCTCGACCACGCGGTCTACGCCGCGCTGTACGGGGCCCTGTTGACGGCGGGCCAACGCCACACCTCCACGGGCCGCATCATCGTGCTGTCCAGCGTGTGGGACACCTTCATCGAGCGCCTGCTCGAGCACGCCAACCGCGTGAAGGTCGGCTACGGCTTCGACAGCGACATCTTCATGGGACCGCTGATCTCGGAGAAGTTCCGCAGCCGCTTCCGCAAGTACGGGCGGGCCCTCTCCAAGCGCGGCCACAACGCTCTGTTGCCGGGCACCTCACGGAGCCACGCGCCGCGTCGAGGCTTCTACGTCACGCCCGCCATCTACGAGGTCGACTGGCGTGGGCCCCACCCCTTCCTGAACGAAGAGCCCCCGGGTCCCACGGTGCTGGTCTACAAGGTCGACACCGTCGAGGAAGCGGCCGCCCTCCACAACCAGGCCATGTACCGCATGGTCTGCTCCATCTTCGGCGACGCGTCCTCGGAAGCGTTCACCCAGCTCAGCGCGCGGGTGCGCACCGGACGGCTCCGGGTGAACCGGCCCACCACCGACCAGAGCCCCCGGCTGGCGTCGGTCGGCCTGGGCCGTTCGAGCGACGGGCACCCCTCCGGCCTCGGCCTGCTTCGAGCCGTGTGCTACCCCCGGGCCACGCTGTCGGGTCCCACCGATCTCCGTGGCGAGCACGCCCCTGGCATGCCCGACGTCGACGAGGACACCTTCTCCATGCGCCTGGAGATCACGGACGAGATCAGCGTCACGACGACGAACTGAGCCGCCCCCGGTTGCGTTTCGCCGCCAGAAGACGATGATGTAGGCAAGCGATTCTGGGAGGCTTATGTCGAGCTCGCTACGTGGGGACGGTCGGAAGACCCAGGACACGCCCACCGCGCTGCTCACGCTGCACGTCACGCACTTCGCCGGTGGTGGAGCTCGGGTCGGCGTGCGCAAGAGCCTCACCTGGGGCCAGATCGCGATGAGTCTTCGGGATCCGAAGAGCAACGCGAAGTCGGAGCGGTCCTCACCGCCGTGCTGGGCCTTCGCCAGCTTCCGGGAGAACCAGCGCGGCGAGGTCGACGCCATCCACGCCCTGAGGCTGGACTACGAAGACAACCTCGAGCTCACGCTGGCGGATCTCCGCGAGGCCTTCGGCACCTACTGCTTCATGGCCTACACGACCACGCACCACCTGACCGACCGGCAGGACCGCGTGTCACCGGCGTGCCCCCGCTGGCGCTTGGTGGTGCCGCTGG
>CAZSAT010000059.1:0-43367 GCA_964604675.1 uncultured Enterobacterales bacterium | reverse complement strand
CTAGGGCTCAGTGGGCCGCTGGTGCGAGCCGTCGCACCGCGGCATGCGCTGGCTTCGGCCGCAGACGCAGTCGTTGAGCCCCTTGCCCATCAGGATGCGCTCGGCGCAACGGGTGATGCGCGCGTGGCGGGTGCTGGCGTTCTTGGGCCGCGAGAAGTGCATGTTGTAGGAGCGCCGACGTCCGGGCGTCAGGGCCTCGAAGGCACGCGCGAAGGCGGGATCGTCAGCGAGTCTCCGCTGAAGTTCCTCCACGTAGTCGATGCCTTCGCGGAGGGGCTCGACCTTGAGTCCCGCTCGCGCCACGTGCACGGCGCTGGCCACGAGCGCCTCGAGGTAGGCCCGGTCCCGGTGCACCTGGTCGACGCTGGTGAAGCGCATGTACTTCGCCGAGCGTGAGTCCTGGCCGGGCTGCACCAGGCGAGCGTCCGGGTCCGGGAGGAGCGCACCCTCGAGGAAGGCCACGACGGCCGCGTCCTTCCTGCTGCTGACGAGGAAGATGTTGCGTCCCTGGTCGGTGTAGCAGGGCTGCTTCCACTTCAAGGTCTCGTGGAGCTCGGCGCTCAGGGCGATGGCGCGCAGCGCGGCGAGCTCGTGGTGCCAGGCGCTCTGTTCGGCGTACCAGGCGTCAGGCGTTGATGGCGTTGGCATGGAGTGGCTTATCGGGCCCGCGGTGAACGAGCGCCCCCGCCAGGGATCGAACCTGGGACCCTCGGCTTAGTTAGAAGTTCGCCAGGTATTTCATCGGCTTGTGCCGATGGGCTTGTGGGGGCTTGTTCTCGAGCTTGGGGGGCTTGGTGAGCTTCGTGGAGTTGCGCGGCCTACGTGGCACGAAAGTGGCACGCCTTGGGGCAGGGGAGTCCACGGTCTGTCAGTCGCCCGCTACGAACAGCTCTTGGACCACCTCCTGCATCGAGTCCAGTTCCTCGTCGGTGAGCATGTCGAAGTGGCTCTTCTGCTTGCGGATCGAGAGGCGGCCCCCGTTGGCTCCGCACAGCTTGATGAAGAGGACGATGAGCCGGTCCGGCATGTCTACGATCTCCTGGATTCGGACCTTCGCCAGATCCAGGCGGACGAGGAAGCGCAGTTCGTCAGGGAGCTCCCTGTCCACGGCCAGGTTCAACCAACGCCAGAGGCCCGTCGCCATGTCGGTGATGTCCGGGTGTCGATACCAGTCGGCGGTGTCGGCCTCCACCGTCATCCTGCCATCGGCGTCCAGGTCGTAGGGCACGCGCTCCACGAGCGGCACGGAGAAGGACTCGAGGGCCTCGTCGTACTCCCGCCGATGCGAGAGCATCACCGCAGAGACGGGAACGATCAGGCCTTCGGGGGTCACTCCGCCCCTGCACAGGCCCCAGTGGATCAGCCAGCGGTGCAGGCGGCCGTTGCCATCCGTGAAGGGGTGCAGGAGCACGAAGGCGAAGCTGATGGCCGCGGTGCTCAGGACGGGGTCCGGTGCTCCTCTCAGGACTCCCGCCATGTCGAGGAACCCAGCCATCAACTCGTGGAGGTCTTCGGGCTTTGGGCAGACGTAGTGAACACGCTGCCTGACCAGGTCGAGGGACTCGCCGACGTAGTTCTGCTCGGTTCGCCAACCGGCGTCGGAGAAGCGAGGATCCACGACGGCGTTTTGGAGTCGGACCAACTCGCTGAGGTCCATCTCTTGGAGTCGGGGTGCCTCGCGTAGGAGGGCCACAAAGCGCTCCGCTCGGGTTCGCGGAGGCCGCTCGCGCTCGATCTCGAAGCTCGCCATCGTCTCCCGGGTGTAGAGGAAGGAGATGGCCCTCCGCACGGTGTGGTCGTCGTAGCCCGAGACAAGCGCGTCGATGCGACGTCGAAGGGCCTCTCCCGAGGTGCTCCGTAGTGCCTCGGTCCATCGAAGGATGGGCGCGAACTCGACGGTTCCCAGCAGGTTGACGTCGATCCGCTGGCGGCGGTGCTTTCGCACAGGCCCCGTGACGTGAATGCTGGGGTCGAGCAGAGGGACGTAGTTTCCCTGCCGGATGTCATCGAGGTCGAGTCTCTTCCCGGTGAGGGCCTCGAAGAGGAACCATGCTCTTCGCGCGTAGGCTCCGGTTGGGGTCCTACGCACCTCTTGGGCGATGGCATGGCCGAGCGCTTTGGCCTCAGCCACTTGGAACAGGGCGCGGCAGATGGGTAGGCTCACTCCGTCGTAGCGGAGCGCGAAGAGCAGGTGATCGAGCTCGGAGTCGCCTGGGTACCGTGGCGAGGGGAGGAGGTAGATATGCTGGCCGTGCCGGTCCAGTTCCTTGTGCACGTGCCTGTTGGCGACGAAGGTCCACCTCCAGTGGGGGAGCACGTTGAGCTCGTGCTGTTGGACCAGCCAGGCGTAGCCTGCCGGCCTGGCTTCCTTCTCCGGCTTCTGGAACGGGGCCCTCCACGGGACTTCAGCTGGCATGTGGGGAGCTCCGAGAAGTTAGACCTGGTTCAGAGTTATTAGATAGCATGCTGTGGCTCACAGTATTATTATCATGACTGGTGGACCGATAGCACCTAGCTCTGCTCCGAATTTCTTAGAACTCGGGTGAGTGGCTTCATCAGGGTTAGAGCGGATCTAAGTGGCACGAAAGTGGCACGGCTCGGTGGCCGGTCTTTATTTACGTGTGGCGTTTAGTAAACGCATTTGATAAATAGGAGCCGTGAGCATCCCCGCCTCTATCCTCGCGCGCCTGAAGGCTCTCCCGTTCGTGACGGCGATCACCGTGGACCAGTCTGCCCAAGTTGCCGTGGTTTGGACTCCGGCGGGCTCCTTCGAGCTGGACGTCAGGATCGAGAGGTCGTTCTTGTCGAGCCGAAGGGTGGACGAACTCGTCGCGGCACCTGGCGAGAGGCCGCTCCTACTTCTGGCCCCGCTGGTAGCCGGCGGTAGCGCAGCACGCCTCGAGAGTGCGGGCATCAACTTTCTGGACGACGCTGGGAACCTGCACCTACGCCTCGGCGGCCACTACATGGCGCAGGTCGAAGGAAAGACGCTTCCTTCCCCGCCCCGGCCCTCGGGGATCCGCTCCGCTGGCTACCGGGTGCTGTTCGCGCTCATGGTCCGGCCGACTGGTCTCCCTCGGCAGTCCCAAACCGCAATCGCCAGGCAGGCCGGGACCAGTCGGACAGCCGTCTCCTCCCTCCTGGCCCGCCTTGCCGACGAGGGTCACCTCATCGGCAAAGGCAAGACGCGGAAGCTCGTCCTCAGCGACACGCTTCTCCAGCGGTGGACTGTCGGCTACTCCGACATCTTGCGGCCGGCGCTCTTCGTGCAGCGATACCGCATGCCCACAGGTGGGCTCGAGGTGCTCGAGCGCATGGTCGACGCGCTTGGAGCGGACCGATTCGCCTGGGGGGGCGGTGTGGCGGCTCGTCGGCTCGGTGGCACCTTCGCCGGAGAGCGAGTGACGCTGCACGTCAGGGACGACGGGGTCGAGCTGCCATTGGCGTCGGCAGCCGATGGAGAGGTCCACCTGCTTGGCATCCCCGGCCCCCTCGCCTGGTACGCCGACAACGGGGTCTGGAACGGCAAGGGGGTGCGAGCTACTCATCCTCTGCTCGCCTACGCCGAGCTGGTCGACCAGCGCAGTGATCGGGCGCTCGAGGCCGCGGCCGAGCTGCGCGACGAGTGGTTGGACCTCTCGTGAGGCCGGATCAAGAACATGCCCTGCTGGCGCTGTCGCAGCTCTGGCCAGGCAAGCGGCTGTATCTGGTGGGTGCCACCTCGCTGGTCGTTCTCGGCAAGCTCTCACCGGACAGGGTCACACTGGATCTCGACCTGGCTGTCGACGTTGTGCTTGATGAGCTCCGCCAGACGTTGGCGGCGGCCGAGGACTGGAAGTCGGACCCGCGCCACGAGCAGCGCTGGCTCCACCGCGGCAGCGCCCCCGTGGATCTGTTGGCCATCGGTGGCGTGCACCTCGAGGCAGGTGTGCTGGTCTGGCCCGACACTGGGGCTCGGATGAACCTCGCTGGGTTCGAGCTCCTGGCCGAGAACAGCGTTGCCCTGGGTGATCGTGGTCTCACCAACGTCTTCGTGCCTGCTCCCGCCGTGGTGGCCGTCTTGAAGATGGCGGCCTGGCTCGATCGCCCAGAGGCCCGCAGACGGGACCTGGTGGACCTCGCCCACCTCTTCGACCAGTACATCGATCCGCTCGACGAGAGGATGTTTGTCGGGGAGGCGGCCGAGCGAGGCCTCTTCGGCGAGGACGCGAGCATCTTCCTCCTGGGTCTCGACATCGGCAGGCTCGACACGCCGGCAACGGGACCCCTCGTCCATCGCTTCCTCACTCGACTCCGGACTCACGCACCATCCCTTGTCGCCATCGTCCAGCGGTGGCCGATGGTGGACGACGAAGAAGACGTGCTGCGTCGGTTGGCGCACCTGGAGCGCGGGCTTGCGACCGGCGGCGTGGCCTGAATGTGGCATCGACCCGTTCGGGGCGCCGAAGAGTCGCCGAACGCCAAGGTAGAAAGGCACCCCCGCCAGGACTCGAACCTGGGACCGTCGGCTTAGAAGTTCGACCGGATGGGCTTGGGGGGCTTGCTGGGGCTGTGATTTCAGCGGGTTGGGCTTGTGGGGCTTGCTGGGCTTGCGGGGTGGGATCGGGTGAGGGTGCCAGGATGGTGCCAGCGGGGCGGGCGGGGCGTCAGAGTCGTGTATCGGGGTACCCGCCCCCGTATCACAGTACTCGAACCTACTGATTTTACGGAGTTTTTCTTCTTGCGGTGCCGCTCGTGGCGCCGTAGGCTGCTTTCACCGACCTGAACCTCGTCTCCAGGAGCCAGCCGGGAAGAGCCCCAAGCAAAGGTAGTGGAATTGGACACCTCACTTCAGGTCGGTGAGCGCAGGTATGTCGGGTACTCCGAGCTCTCGGAGGTGCTCGGGGTTCCGCGCGGAACCCTGTACAGCATGGTCGCTCGCGGGCAGATCCCGCACTTCCGCATCGGGCCGCGCCTGGTGCGCTTCGACCTCGTGGAGATCACTGGGTGGCTTCAAGGCCGGTACGTGCCCGTGAGCTCGGGGGACGAGCAGTGAGGTGCGCCAGTTGTGGCTGGCCCGCGCCGACCGGGCGCCGCTGCCTTCGGTGCGGAGCGCCGCTCTGGGGTGGGCGCAGGTCGCCCGAGCGTGCGGTGGCCCGTCGGCAGCGCGACGGGGTCGTCGACCTCGCACAAGCCTGCGCGTCCGCCGAGGCCATCGCCCTGGTGGACCTTGGCTGGCCCGAGCTCCGGATCTCGCTGACTGCCAAGCTCTCGTTGCTGGGCGTGCCCGGGTGCGGGAAGTCCACGGGCGCGTCCGGCATGGTCACAGTGGCCGCTGAGGTCTACGGCGTGATGCCGCTGTACCTGAGCGTGGAGGAAGGGACTGGCCAGACCGCTCTGGCTCGATTCGAGCGCATCGCTCGACAGCTCGGGATCCCGGTTCCTGGCGGCATCCTGATCTCCGACCCCCGGGATGTCGCCGAGGCCGACGCGGACCTTGCGGCGTACGAGAGGCGGCTCGGCGACAGGCGTGGCTTCGTCGTCGTGGACTCCGTCAGCGACCTGCGCGCTCCAGAGGGGTGGTGGAGGTCTCTCCTGGCGTCCCGCCACGGCGTGGTGTTCGTCGAGCACGTGGTCACGAGCGGAGCAGCCAAGGGTGGGCTGGAGACGCTCTTCGCCGTCGACACTGTGATCGTGGTGGAGCAGGGCGGCCTGGCCACGCCGGTCAAGTCCAGGTGGGGGAAGACCGGGCCAGATCACACCTTCGATGTCCATCATCCGCGGCTTCCTCGGCAGGTGCTCGGATGACCCCGAGGCTGGACGACATCGGCGTCGAGCACATCGGCGAGGCTGCTTACCACGAGCTCCAACGCTCCCGCGAGGGCATGCCCTTCGCCACCAGCTGCTGGGGCTGTCTGGCGCCGACTGCGCTGCTCTTCCCGGCGAAGAAGGACCGGCCCCGGGTGGAGTGCTCCTTCTGTCCCCTCAACGGCTTCATCGGGTCGCCCGACCGGACCTGGGCGGTCATCGGCCTCGGACAGGAGATCGCTGCCTGGGACTACGCCATCGTCGCAGCGATGAGCCAGCGTCTGGCCGAAGTGGGAGCGCGGGTCACGGGGACCGACGCATGGACGGTCGGGCGCTATGGGCGGGACCAGCAGGAACGCGAGGTGCTCGCCACGGCGCTGCCTTGTCTCGCGTGCGGGCTACCGAGCGCACCGGTTCGTCGGACCGTGAGCGGGGAGCCCTACCTGACCCATCCGCTGGGGTGCCGGACCCGCCTGTTCCTGCGGACCGACACCGTGCTCGCCCGCTATGCAGGTTGGGCGATGTTCCGCCAGCTGGCCGAGCAGGACCCCTGGCCGCGGTGGGTCAACGCCGGCAGGCAAGTGTGGGCCTCCTGGCTGGACCCGACGCCTCCGATGCCGATTACGCCGCCACTGCTCGCGGCCCCAGCGCCCGGTCCGGAGCCCTTCGACACCCCACTCGACGCGCTCGTCGTCGAGACCACAAGCGAGGACACACCATGACCAAGAAGCCGCCAGCCCTGCCGACGCAGTTCCTCGATGCCACCAAGCACCTGGCCGGGGAATCCAACCCAGCTCCCGGCCTGCTGTCGTGGGTCGTGGCCCCCGATCTCCCCGAGCGTCAGCGCCACGCCGACCACCGAGCGGAGCAGGAGCGCCAGGCGAAGGCCCAGGCGTGGTGGGAGTCGGAGCAGGCCCGCTGCGTCGAGCAGCGCGAGCGACCACGCCAGCATCGCCTCCGGGAGGAGCGCGTCGCCCTGGAGCAGCGCAGCAAGCTTTCCATCCTCGGCGAGGGTCTCAAGGCCGGCAGCGGCGCCGTGGCCCTGGCCACCGGCCTGGCTTCGCTCGTGGACTGGAAGGCGCTCCCGCCTCGGAGCCGGGCTGCGTACGGCATCGCCGCGTTCACCGCCGTCCTGGGGTGTGCCTGGGCGCAGGGCGAGCAGGCCACCCGCAAGGACCTGGCTCGGGTCGACAAGGAGCTGGCCGACTCCCTCTTCCAGGTGTCGCTGGCGCGCGCAGAGGCGGGGAGGGCTTCGATGGGAGCGGGGGGTCTCTGGCCGCGTCCTTGAGTTGGCTCGTTGCTCAGGCCAGGTTGTCCGGCGAGAAGATCTGGTCGGTGGAGGGCCGGGAGCCTGCTCGATCCCAGGCGTCTCGGATCGCCGAGTGCAGGTAGACGAGCTGATCGAAGACCCAGACGTCCAGGAACGTCCAGCTGTGCCGCTCGGTCGCGTGAGGACGACGCTCTTCGGCGTAGTGCTCGTACCTCAGGACCGAGACTGCGTCCGCCTCCTCCCGCAGGTCGACCAGGGCGAGCTCGGCGGCAGCGTTGCGCCGCTCCCCTTCCGCCGCGAAGGGCATCAGCGGGATCCCGATCACCAGGGCCCCGGCCGTCCGTGCTGCGCTGGCGACCACCGGGCCTGCTCCGCCTCCGGTGCCGCCTCCCATGCCCGCAACCAGCACCACGACGCCGACTCCCCGGAAGCGCTCGACCAGCTCGTCTCGGGCCCGGAGCGCGGCGTCACGAGCGAGCCCGCCATTGCCACACATGCCGAAGGGAAGTCCGCCAGCCAGGTGCACGTGGCCGGGAATGGGGGAGCGATCCAGGTCGATGGCGCTGGTGTCGATGGCCAGGGCTGCGGGCACAGGGACCAGCCCCTCGGGGTTCCAGCCGACCGCCTTGATCGCAGCGCTGCCCACGCCGACCAACATGACCGGCGTGGTCCAGCGACTCGTGCCAGGCATCAGCGGGAGTCCGGCGGCTGAGGCGGCACCGAGCTGGAGGAATCGACGGCGCGAGGGCATGGCAGGTCCCGGGCGTGGGCGGTCCTCGGCCAGCGTACCGACTGCGAGCCGCCGGCCCTACTCCCCTTCCAGGAGCCCTCGCAGGAGCGACCGCAGTCGGTCCTGGAGCGCGGTCGGGTCGGTGGGCAGCCGGGCGATCATCGCCTCGACGTGATCGCCCACCTCGGCGCGTTGGCCGTCGAAGTCCAGGAGGGTGGCGGGCTGCACGTTGAGCGCGGTGGCCAGCTTGGCGAAGGTGTCCCAGGAGGGGCCCTTCCGCCCGTGCTCGATGCCGCTGAGGGTGCCCTGGGTGATGCCGACCGCGCTGGCCAGCTCGACCTGGGTCATGCGGCGCGCCAGCCGCAGCTCCTTGATGCGGGTGCCCAGCTTCGGGATCAGGTCCGACAACAGCTCCTCCGGGTCCTTTCTATCCGGGGCTCGTCGAGTGGGCGCTCTTCGCTGTATCGTCAATATAAATTTGACAGAAGCCATGTTCGGGATAGGAGGCCTGAGCCACAACCACACGGAGGCCCTCATGATCCCGGTCGACATCAACCGCCCGCTGCACGCCAACGCGCCCGACTCGTGGGTCCTGTGCCCGGAGACCCGGACGGCCTTCCGACGAGCGCTCGCCTACGAGCGGGAGAAGCTCGGGACCGCGCGGTGCGGCCGGATCGTCCGCGCCTACCTGGCCGGGTCCACCGTTCGGGACGTCGCCGAGCAGGAGGGAGCCAGTGCGGCGGCCTGTGGGCGTTTGCTCCGGCGTAGGGGCATCGAGATCCGTCGCAGCGCCCACTACGTGCGGGTGCACGACGCTCGCACCGACTTCTTCGACGACATCGACGGCGAGGCCAAGGCGTACATCCTGGGCTTCGTCTCCGCGGACGGCTGGATCCAGACTCGGCCGCGCGGGGTGGGCGTGGAGCTCAAGGCCGAGGACCTGCCCTTGCTGGAGCGGATCCGCGACGAGCTGTCGCCGGGGCAGCCGGTCGTGGAGCACCCGGTGACGACAAAGGCAGGGCGGAGGATCCAGTTCCGGCTCCAGGTCAACTCGGTGGAGCTCGCCGATGCGCTCGAGCGGCACGGCGTCGGGCCGCGGAAGTCGCACACGCTGCGGCCGTCGGCCCTGGTGCCGGCGGAGCTGCTGCGGCACTACTGGCGCGGGGTCGTGGATGGCGACGGGTCGATCTACTCGTCGAAGGGGAGGACGCCCCGCTCCAAGCCCTCCTGGCACTTCGACCTGACCGGATCAGCGTGGATGTGCGAGGGGTTCCGGGCGTTCCTGGTGGAGCACGGTGTAGGGATCCGGGCTCAGGTCCAGCCCAGCCGGACGGTCTTCCGGCTGCAGTTCGGGGGGAACGGCGTGGCGCGGTCGGCGGCGCGGTTGCTCTACGGCGGGAGCACCATCCACTTGGACCGGAAGGAGGCGCGGGCGGAGGAGGTGATGGCACTGGTTGGGCGGTTCGATGCGCGTCGGCGGATCACGTGGCCGTTGGTGATGTCGCGGACGATGTTGGGGCACACTCAGCGGCGGATGGCGCGGGACTTCGGCGTGGCGGAGTCGACGATGTCAAAGGTGCGGAGGGAGCTTGGGATTGCCCTCCCGAGCTAGGTCAGCCGGGAGCGCTCCGCCCTCGCACTTCGGGCGACGATCTATTCTCAGCGCTCTTGGGCGCGACGTGCGGCACGACTCTGACTTCGTTGATGGGCGATGGCTCCCCCCGTGGGACCGGGGGGCAAGCCACAACTTCGCCTTCGTGACCGATGAGCGCATGGCACGCGTTGCGCGTGTCGCCGAGGCCAACCTCCACATCGATCCCAACACCACGCTCATGAAGCTGCGCCAGTTCGGCGAGCTTCTTGCCCGTGACGCTGCGCCGACATGCGGAACCCACCCCTGGCCAGGCGAGAGCCAGGTCGATCTGCTCGCTCGTCTGCGAGGTCCACGTGGGCTCGACCGAGAGATTCTCGATGCCCTCCACGAGCTGAGGACTCGCGGCAACGAGGCTGTGCACAGCCACGCCGGGGACAAGCGTGATGCTGTGCGGGCCCTCAAGACGGCCCAGAGGCTCGCCTGGTGGTTCGAGGTGCACGTCCAGGGCCGGCAAGTCGCTCGGCCCAAGTTCGCCGTGCCCGACGACCCCAGGGAGGCCTTTGCTGCGGCCGGAAAGACGTACCAGGAGGCCCAGAAACGCGCTTCGCGGCTTGCAGAAGAGGCGGAGGCCAAGGAGGCGGAAGCTCGCGATGCGATCGAAGCGGCGCGAGTGACGGAGGTGGCGCTGGAGGCAGTGCGCCGCGAGCGTGCCCGGCTGGAAGAAGAGGCAGCTACCTGGCGGGAGCTGGCCGAGGAAGCCGCAAGCGACCCAGCAAGCCTCGCCCATCGCCTGGAGGCCTTGAAGCGCGACCTCGCCCTCATCCAGGGCACGGCCTCGGACGGACCTGGGCTCCCCGACTGGGTGGCGGCCGTCATCGCAGGCGACGACCCGCCGGTCGAGCTTCCTGAGGAGCTCATCCAGGACCTCCGCGCGCTGGCAGGAATACTGCCAGTGCCGCCGATGCGAACACCCGATGTCATCGTCGAGTCGACCGGGAATCTCGCCTCGAAAGCACGGGTACCGCTGCAGATCCAGCCCGCAATCAGGCATCCGGAGACCCTCGAGGGCGCGGCACGGAGCGGTGCGGTCTGGGTCGACGACGCTGGCAACGAATTCCTGGTTCCTCAAGGCCTGAGAATCGCCCTCGACGCTCTCGCTCAGGGACCACCGACAGCGGAGCCCGGCGAGAAGCCCGCGGACACCACCAAGCGACGTCGTCTGTGGTGGGGGCGCCTGCGCCGTGACCTGGAGGCCTTCGGCGTCGACCTGCGCGGCTATCTGGGCGCAACGGACGCCGTGGTTGTCGACAGACTCCGCCCGCGCCTCGTGATCCGGGACGACGGGCAGTTCGAGGTCCGCTTCGCGTGCGATCAGTTGACCGAGGACGACACAACGCGACTGATCGACGACGCCGACCTCCGCGGTGAGCGCAACCCCACGGTCCGTCACCGGGACGACGATGGAGTCCGGCATCGCCGGACCGTGATTCTGAGCGAGACAGGCCGCCGCGCCATGCGGAGAGCACGCCAGGTTCGGCAGCGGGGCCAGGACGCTGCACCATTCCTGCGGGATGCTCTCGAGTCGGTGTTCGACCCGGAGCTGTTCGACTTGTCGGAGTACAGCGACAGGGTCGTTGGCATCGGTCGCCCCGTCTACCGCGTGTCGCCCTCGATGATCGATGGTGACCAGGAGCACCGCTTCAGGCTTACCCCATCAGCAGACTCGGACGACGAACCCCCGCTTGTCCTCGATCCTGCCGAGCAGGCCGAACTGGCAGCGCTCCTCAAGGGCGCCGCCGAGCGCGGGCTCGCATACGTGCCCTTTCGAGGTGCGTGGGTCCGCGTGCCAACCCGAGAGCGTGCCGCCGAGCTGGTGGAAGCAACCGGTCCAGTGCGCAGCGGCGGTGTGCTCATCATCGACGAGAACATCGAAGGCATCGGGTTCGCCCCAGCGGATCAGGGTGGTGGCGGCCGGGCCAGTGTGCCGCGGCGACCCCCTGGACTTGCCGACGACGTGAACCTGATGCCCCACCAGCTCGACGGGGTCTCCTGGCTGGCGGGACACGCAGCGCTCGTGCCGGGTGCGAGCGACCACGGCCTGCTTGCGGATGACATGGGGCTCGGCAAGACCCTTCAAGTCCTTGCCCTGATGAGCCTCCTGGAAGACAAGGGCCAGCTCCGCCCCGCCCTGGTCGTCGCCCCACTCAGCCTCCTCGACAACTGGGAGCGCGAGGCCCAGCGATTCTTCCCGGGACGGTTTCCTCGGCGGGTGCGGCTCGGCAGAGGCGTCAAGTACAACGCCGAGGTCCTTCGCCAGTATGACGTGGTCTTCGCGTCCTACGAGACCGTGCGAAGCCAGCAATTGGAGCTGGGCCGGGTGAGGTGGGCCCTGATGGTCTGCGACGAGTGCCACCGCATCCGGAATCCCACGGCGCTGACCTCTCGCGCCGTGCTCGCCATGGACGCAGAGCGACGTATCGGTCTCACGGGTACGCCCGTTCAGAACTCGCTCATCGACCTGTGGAGTCAGTTCGATTGGCTGGCCCCAGGAGTGCTCGGTGATCTGGCGGGATTCAAGCGGAAGTTTGCCCGCGTGGACGACGAACAGGCGCCCTCCGTCGCCAGCCTGCGCAGGACTGTCTCCGAGAGAGTCCTTCGCCGCTTGAAGCGGGTTGTCGTGGCGGATCTGTTGCCTACGAAGACAACTCATCGACCGCCACTACCGATGGACGAAGCACAGTCAGACCTCTACCAGCAACTCCTCAAGGAGTTCCGTGGGCAGCGAGGTCGTGCATTCAAGATCCTGCCGCGGCTGCTCCAGGTGGTCGCGGAACCTTCCCTGGTCGCAGCCATGAGTCCTCCTTCCCCGGGTCCCAAGCTGCGTTGGCTCCTGGAGAAGCTGGAAGAGATCAAGCGTCGCGGCGAGAAGGCGGTCGTCTTCGCCGAGTGGTATGCCCTGCAGGAGCAAGTTGCTGCAGCAATCGAAGGTCGCTTCCAGATCCCGGTCGATCGCATCAACGGCAAGGTCCAGGCGGGCTTGCGGCTGGCGAAGCTCGACGCATTCCAGCGGGCCCCGGGATTCGGTGTGCTCGTGCTCGGGCCCAAGGCCACCGGTGTGGGGCTCAACATCACCGCTGCGAATCACGTGGTACACCTGACGCGGCACTGGAACCCAGCCCTGGAGGCTCAGGCCACTGACCGTGTCTATCGAATCGGCCAGGACCGGCCGGTCCATGTGTACCTGCCGTTGGTCGTCCACCCGGACTTCCAGACCATCGATGAGCATCTGGATGCCCTGCTGGGGGCCAAGGAAGAGCTGGCCCAGGACTTCCTGACCGGGTTGAATGACTTGTCGGTCTCACGTGAGCTTGAGGCAGTGATGATGGGGGGTGGAGCTTGAGTCCGACCGCAATCCTGTACGCGATTGAGCCGACCGGCTTCGCGAAGAGCGGCGAGTTTGCACCCCTCGTTGTCCTGGCTCTCATCTTCTTCCTCGGGCTTCTTCTCCTGTTCGGGTTCGCTGTGGGATGGCGCGTCCTTCCCCTCTGGCGTCGAGCTCGTGGGCTCGAGAAGCTCACGGCGAAGCTGCGACGCCAGCACCACGGCATGATCCGGAGCGCGGAGGTCTGGGACAACCAGGTGGCTCCTGAGCTCGCCGCGATTCCCTACTTGTCCGAGGCGGCCCAGGAGTTTCGCGAGCAGTGCTGGCACCTGGACGGCGAGCTCTTCAACGCGAATCAGGCGTCGGAGAGCTTCCACGATGACGTTGTGGACCCGGGACACAGTGGCTTCGGAGGTGCTGTTCCGGGCCTCCTGACGGCCATCGGCATCCTGGGGACGTTCGTCGGAATCACCATCGGGCTGAACGAAGTGGCCACGGCATTTGCCGAGGGCAGTGGAACGGCTGCGGAGCAAGCTGCCTTGCTCTCCGAGGCGATCAGCGGTCTGGTTGCCGCTCTCGGAGTGTCCTTCCGGACGAGCATCTGGGGGCTGGTCTTCTCGATGCTGGCCACGGCGTCCATGACCCGGATGGAGGGCCGGCTCCGCGGGGCCCTTGGCGACCTGGTGCGTTGGATTGATGGTGCAATTGGCCGGGGCACGGAGCACACGCTCCTGCTCAAGCTCGTAGACCTCCAGAACAAGCAGCTCACCGAGCTCCAGGGCCTGGCCGAAGACATCACGACCGGCTTCGAGAGCGCCATCAACGGGAGCGATGGACAGGGCGGTCTCGCAGGGATCCTCCGTGACGTCTCGAACAAGGTCGCCAAGAGCCAGTCCGAGGGTGTCGAGGGCCTGGTCAATCACTTCATCGACGAGATGAACGACAAGCTGGGCCAGCGCTTCGACGGACTGGGGGGCTCCATCGATCAGATGGTGGCTGCGAACAGCAGCTACCAGGCATCCATGGGGGGCCTGGTGACCAAGCTGGATGCTTCGACCGAGGCCCAGGAGAGGGTGGCGCAGACCGTGGCGGAGTCCGTCCGTCAGTCCAATGAGGCAGTCGAGAAAGTCGGCGCGACGGTGGAGGCCCTGTCCGCCTCGGCCGACTCGGTCCGCTCGGCGTCAGAGGGCATCGGGTCCGTACTACAGCAGCAGTCGGCGGTCATCGACCGCCAGGAAGCGGTCTCCTCGACGCTCGTCGAGGCGCTGCAGGCCCAGGAGCAGGGTTGGCGTACCCATCAGCAGGCGATCGCAGAGACGTATGAGGGCATGCAGGCACGCTTCGATGCGCTGGCGGCCTCTGTCACTGCGCTCGTCGAGTGGCATGACCGCGTCAAGTCGGAGCTCAAGGACCAGGTCGAGACCTGGTCGTCGGCGGTGGCGACCCAGAAGGAGCTGACGGCTCAGTTCGCCCGGGAGCGCCAGAAGACCAGCGAGCTGCTGGAGGGGCTCGGCGGAGCCACAGCAGCATTCAGGGACCTGGGCGCGGGCCTGCAGGACCTCGCGGAGCAGCTCCGAAGCCAGGTGGACGATGCCAAGGTCGCCCAGAACGCTGGCGCCGAGAAGGTCGAGGCCGCGGCCGGTCACCTCGATGCCGTGGGCAAGACCCTCGGAGAGACCTGGGAGCGGTACCGGGGATTCGCAGCGGAGCTCAACGCGGGTCTACCGGCCGTGACCAGTCTCCTCGAGGAGATCGTCGCGTCCGTCGAGGTCCAGCGTGGGGTGGTCCAGCAGGGCAGAGCGGTAGCCGACGAGATGAAGCAGACCGCCGCGGCGCAGAAAGAGCTGAAGGCCGGGCTCGAAGCCATCGCCCGAGCCGGCGATGCGACCCGCCAGGCACTCCAGCCTGTTGCTGAGGCGATCAGCAAGGGGGCGAGCGTGCTCAACGAGGCGGCCGAGGGGCTGGCCAGCTCCAGCCAGGGAGCCCGAGAGCTCAGCGCCGGGCTGCGCGAGTCCGTTCAGACCCTCTCCAGGCAGCAGACCGAGGCCAGCGCCACCTGGCAGAAGGTCTCAACGGCTCTGCAGCAGACGTCGACCCAGCTCGACCGCGGGATGACCGAGTACAGCCAGAAGGTGAACGCCAACCTGCAATCGGCACTCGGTCAGTTCGACAAGGAGCTGAACGCTGCCGTCTCTTCGCTCGGCGAAGCGATCTACAGTCTTCAGGACACCATTGAGATGCTGGACACCTCAGCCGGGTCGGACTGATGGCGCGGGAGGTCAAGCAGGCGAATTTCTGGGTCTCCTACTCGGACCTGGCCACCGGTCTCATGATCGTCTTCATGGTGGTCATGCTGCTCATGGTGGTGAGGAGCAAGCTCCAGACCGCAATGCAGCAGGACCGGGTGCGGGAGGTGGTGGAGTCCATCGAGATCATCCTCAACACCAAGAGCAAGCTCGCTGAGTCGATCAACAAGGCCCTCGAGACCGAGCAGGTCCAGGCAGACACGGTGACGGCCCAGGTCGAGATCGCCGACGAAGCCCTTTCCTTTGAGAAGAGCCTTGCCGTGTTGAAGCCGGAAGGACGGGAATTCCTGCAGGGGGTCATCCCACCTTACGTGTGTGCACTCTGGGAACACGACAAGAAGGACTGCGAGCGAGCGGATGCAGACTGTTCGCGTTTGGATCCGGAGCGCCCCCGAGGGGTCCGGCGCATCCTGGTTCGCGGACATGCGTCGATGGTGGGGACCTACGAAGGCAACCACCAACTCAGCGCCGCACGCGCTGAGACCGTGGTGTTGGAAGCCCATCGCATCCTGGACAGACTCGCAGACGGTGGACCCGAGGCATCGGGACCTGCTGCGAGCGCCTGGACCCGTCTGCCAACCGAGTGTCGGGAGAACACCGAGGCGCTGCGGCGGTATGCGAGAGAGCGGTTGTGGGCAGTGGCAACCGGTGATTCGGAGCACTGCACGGCGAGCGTCAACGCGTCCAAGGACCGGGTGTGGTGCGACGACGTCTCCGATGCTGAACAAGATGACGTGCGCTTCCAGAAGGTCACGTTCGGGCTCGAAGTGACCGGAGACGACATGACCGGACTGTTGCTCGACGTGGTCGCGCTGAGACGTGAAGTGGGTGGTCACCAGGAAGAGGCCTCCGCCGTGGAGGCCATCGCAGCCGATGTGGCGAGCGCGTGCTGGAAGGACCCCCGGAGCTACCACGGCTGCGAGAAGTACGTCGAGGAGTGTCTGGAGCCAGGGGACAGGGCAGAAGCGGCATCGCTCTGCGAGGGGCTGTTCAGTACCCTCCAAGATGAGCCCGGCGGCTCACTCGCAGCGATGAGAGACCGCCTGTGCGCGTCCGGAGACGAGATCCTCAGAGGTTGCGGAATCCAACCATGAGCTTCGAACCCCCTATCGAGAGCGCCGAGCTGAGTCCTCGATGGCTGCCGCGTGGGAGACGGGCGTTCCGAACGAAGGCTCGCGACCGGGGGCTTCTCGGTGGAGGCGAGGCTGAGCTCGAACACGGCATGGAGGAGAGAGCGGCTGCGTTGTTGGACGTGGTCCAAGGCGGGGGTCAGCTCAGCATGCGCCAGACCCGCCAGGTCGGCGGCGTGGTGTCCTGGCTTCACGCACAGGATCGGGGCGGTGAGCTGCAGGTCATTCGGGACGCGGTCTTCACCGGCGCTCTGACCCCCCTGTCCCGTGATTGGTTCGTTCTCTGCTGCCTGTTCTACAGCGACGCCGGGCTCAGTGAGCGGCTGAAGGTTGCGTGGCGCAGCTGGGGTCCCAGGTCGCAGGAGAGGCTCTCAAAGCGACTGGGCGGTCTCCAGCCGGATCGACTCGCCGCGCTCCCGGACGTGCTGGCTACCCGAGTCGTCCGGGAGGGTGTTCGCCTGGACGACGTGGCCAGGGCGCTCCAGCTTCCGTCCGGGTGCGAACTGGAGGCCCAGGTCTGGCACAGACTTCTCAGCCCAGCCGGGGGCCGCTGGATGCTGTCTCAGCCCCGTCAGGTCGTTGACGAGTACCTTGGTCGGCGCACCGGTCACTGGTCGGTGGGGGCGATCGGCAGACAGATCCTGGAACCGGCAGCCCACGCCGGAGCCACGCCAGAGGATGTCGCCCCCGGTGCTCCCATGGCTGCGGTCGTGGAGATGGTGGCTCGTCGTCTCCCTGCGCGGCAGAGTCACAAGGCCTGGGAGCTGCTCGGGGATGGGGCTCGCGATCTGGTCCGATGGTGGCAGACGCAGCGGGACCTCGAGAAGTTCTTCCGGGAGTGGAACGCGGATCCGGAGCGGGAATTCTTCTGGCGAGCCTATGTCAAGCACATTCGAGGAATCGAGGCCTACAAGTCTGCTTCGGTGTTGGCGATGAAGGTCGGCCAGTTCTGGTTCGTTGAGTTCGGGGAGGTCGGCAATGCCAGCTATGCATACCGGGACGAGGACTGGCAGAGGGGGGCAGTCCAGCGCAGGCGGGCCTGGCGGGCCGCTGACTTCAAGCGTCTACCCATGGACCAGCGACGTCGCATGACGCACAGGGAGGGCTGGCAACCTCGATTCGAGGACTGGATTCGCAAGTGGACCGGGCTCAGGCCGGCTGGGAGGATCTGGTGACCAAGACAGAAGGGCGCGTCCTGGTGCTTCTACGAGATCAAGCTGCCTTGACGCACATCGAGATGCGGGCTGCCTTGGACCTACCGAAGTGGCAGGTGAAGGGCGCTGTGGACCGACTCCTGGCTGCGGGGTTGATCGAAGTGGTGCAGAAGCACGCACCACGTCGCTTCTCGCTCAAGCAAGCGAGACCTTCGCAAGCTCCCAAGACGAAGACTTTGGCCCCGCCAAGACAGTCGCTTCGTCCCGGCAGTCCGTCCACCAACGAGGAACGCTCGCCTCCTCGCAGTACTCCTGAACCTGTAGACGATTCGGCGGGGCTACCACCTCCGTCCGCCACGGCGTCATGGTCGATGCCGTCGCGCTGTGAGTTGCCGCCACTCCGAGCTGGCGAGGAGAGGCTCTCGGATCTCCTTGGCCCGGTGCTCCGTCGGCATCGGGCGCGCTAGACAGGCTGACGGATGGTCGCCCGACTCGACAGATCCTCGTGGGTTCTCGTGGGTGATAGGCTGCTCGCCCTGATGGAGCGGTGGAGGTCAGCGATGCCGGAGCGCTGGGTGTCCGTCCAGGAGGTCGCCGACCACCTGGGCGTCAACAAGGACACCATCTACAAGTGGATCGAGAGCCGCGAGATGCCCGCCCACCGGGTCGGCCGGCTCTGGAAGTTCCAGCTCGGAGAGATCGACGCCTGGGTCCGCTCTGGTGGCGCCGGCGATGCCCCGGCACGGCCCGCCAGCGAGAAGGAACAAGCATGAGCCAGGGAAAGCTCTTCGACGGGCAGACCGTCACCCAGGCCCAGCTCGAGTCCCACCTGTGGGAGGCCGCCAACATCCTGCGCGGCAGCCCCGTCGACCGGACCGACTGGAAGTCGTACATCCTGCCCCTGCTCTTCTTCAAACGCATCTGCGACGTGTGGGACGAAGAGCACGCCGAGATGGTCGAGACCTACGGCGAGGACTTCGCCGACGAGCACCGCTTCCAGGTGCTCGAGGACTGCCACTGGACCGCCGTGCGCGAGACGCCCGCCAACGTCGGCACGGCGCTGTCCAACGCCCTGCGTGGCATCGAGCGGGCCAACCAGGAGCACCTCTACGGCGTCTTCGGCGACGCCCAGTGGACCAACAAGGACCGCCTGCCCGACGACCTGCTCAAGGACCTCGTGGAGCACTTCTCGGCCCTGCCGCTCGGCAACCGGTCCGTGCGAAACGACGTCATCGGTGACGCCTACGAGTACCTCATCAAGCAGTTCGCCGACGCCACCAACAAGAAGGCCGGCGAGTTCTACACGCCGCGCAGTGTGGTGCGGCTCATGGTGGACATTCTCGGCCCCCAGGGGGGCGAGACCATCTACGACCCGGCCTGCGGGACGGGGGGGATGCTGTTGGCGGCTGTCGAGCATGTCAAGGAGGCAGGGGGTGACCCGAGGACCTTCTTCGGCAAGTTGTTCGGGCAGGAGAAGAACCTGACCACCTCGTCGGTGGCGCGCATGAACCTGCTGCTGCACGGGGTCGAGGACTTCCGCATCGAGAGGGGAGACACGCTGCGGAGTCCCGTGTTCACGGACTCGTCTGTGCAGACGCTGCAGACCTTCGACATCGTGCTCGCCAATCCTCCGTTCTCGCTGAAGAACTGGGGGCGAGAGGTCTGGGAGAGCGACCCTTGGGGACGGGCCTTCGCCGGCCTGCCCACCGACAAGTCGGGTGACTTCGCCTGGGTCCAGCACATGGTGAAGTCGATGGCGCCCGGCCACGGGCGCATGGCTGTGGTGCTCCCCCAGGGCGCGCTCTTTCGAGGCGGTGCTGAGGGGAAGATCCGCAAGAAGCTGCTCCAGCAGGACCGCATCGAAGCGGTCATCGGACTCGCCCCGAACCTGTTCTATGGAACCGGCCTGGCCGCGTGCATCCTGCTCCTGCGCATGAGGAAGCCCGCCGACCGTGGGCAGAAGGTGCTCATCGTCGATGCGTCCTCCCTCTTCCGCAAGGACCGCGCCCAGAACCACCTCGAGCCCAAGCACGGTGCTGAGATCCTGTCCTGGGTGCGCGCCTTCGAGGATGTCGAGGATCGCGCCCGGGTCGTCAGCCTCGACGAGATCAGCGAGGAGGGCTGGACGCTGAACATCAGCCGCTACGTGCTGCCCCCCATTGGCAAGGACATTCCGCCGCTCCCCGAAGCCGTCGCTGACTTCAAGGCGGCCCTCGCCCGCTGTCGGGAGGCCGAGGACGCCTTGCGGCGCGAGTTGACCGAAGGCGGGTGGCTCCAGTGACCCGAAGCGCGTCATCGCTGCTCGAAGAGCTCCGAGCCGTGGACGAGTCCCACACCATCGAGGCCAAGCGGGCGTCGCGCATCGACCGCTCCGTGCTCGAGACCGTCTGCGCGTTCGCCAATGAACCGGGGCTCGGCGTCGGCTACCTGTTGCTGGGCGTTTCTGCGTCCACCCAGACCGGGCTGTTCGGCCGGGACTACGAGGTCGTGGGCGTGCCGGATCCCGACCAGGCTCAGAGTGATCTGGCCTCGCAGTGCGCGACTGCCTTCAACCGCCCGGTCCGCCCCGTGATCGCGGTCGAGACGCTGGAGGGCAGGCCCGTCCTAGTGGTCTTCGTGGCCGAGGCGACTCCCACCGACAAGCCCGTCTACCTCAAGTCCCTTGGCCTCCCCCGGGGCGCCTTCCGCAGGGTCGGCTCGACGGATCAGCACGGCACCGACGACGATCTCATCGTCCTGTACCAAGGTCACCAGGTCGACACCTACGACCGGGCCCTCGTGCCGGACGCTGACCTGGGAGATCTCGATCCGGTCGCGGTGGAGCTCTACCGAGAGCTTCGGGAGCGGGCCAACCCGGTCGCCGAGGAGCTCGCCTGGGGGGGCGAGGACCTCCTGCGTGCCCTTGGTGGGGTCGTTCGCCACGATGGCGTACTGCGCCCCACGGTCGCCGGCCTGTTGCTGTTCGGTACCGCGATGGCGCTCCGACGCTGCTTTCCCATGATGCGGATCGACTACATCCGCATCCCGGGACGGGAGTGGGTCCAGGACCCTGACCGGCGCTTCGACACCGTCGAGATCCGAGCGCCCCTCATCCTCGCGGCCCGTCGCGCCATCGCGGCCATTCGGGACGATCTGCCGTCGTCCTTCTCGCTGCCCGAGGGCGAGGCGCTCCGCACCGACGAGACCATCCTGCCTGTTCGGGTCATCCGAGAGGCCGTCGTCAACGCCGTGATGCACCGCAGCTACCGCATCCACGGGCCCATCCAGATCCTGCGCTACGCCAACCGACTGGAGGTCCGCAACCCCGGACACTCGCTCAAGGCCGAGGAGCAGCTGGGCGAGCCGGGCTCCGAAGCTCGAAACCCCCGAATCGCGGCGGTGCTCCACGAGGTCCAGCTCGCGGAGACCAAGGGCAGCGGCATCCGGGCGATGCGGGAGCTGATGGTGGCGCGAGACCTCGTGCCGCCCACCTTCGAGTCCAGTCGACGCCCCGACCAGTTCGTCGCGACCTTCCTCTTCCACCACTTCCTGACCCAGTCGGACCTGGACTGGCTCGGTGGCCTGACCAAGGAGCGCCTCAGCGACGAGGAGTCCCGGGCGCTGGTGTTCGCGCGAGAGGTTGGCGCCATCGACAACGCCGCCTACCGCGCCATCAACCGGGTCGAGACCCTCACGGCCTCCGCGCACCTCCGGCGCCTCCGGGATCTCGACCTGCTGGCCATGCGAGGCTCGGGCAGCCGCACCTACTACGTCCCCGGGCCGGCATTCTCCGCGCCGGGCGACGCCGAAGTGCACCACCCCGCCGCCGAAGTACACCACCCTGGCGACGAAGTACACCACCCCGGACTCGAAGCACGCCACCTGTCCACCACGACGCGTGGGCGCCTTGCCGGGGCCGGGAAGCGCCCGCGCCGCGAGGAGCTGAGAGCCCTGATCGTGACCATCTGTGCGGAGCGCCCGTGCTCGGCGCGGGACCTGGCCCGCCTGTTGGGGGATCGGGACTCCAAGAACCTCGTGCGGCTGCACCTCCGCCCGATGCTGGACGAGGGGCACCTCGCCTACACCATCCCCGAGATGCCCAACCATCCCGAGCAGAAGTACACCACCCCGCCCGAGGACCGGCCGTGAGCGACACCCTCTCCCAGCAGCAGCTCGAGTCCTACCTGTGGGGCGCGGCCACCATCCTCCGGGGCCTCGTCGACGCGGGCGACTACAAGCAGTTCATCTTCCCGCTGGTGTTCTACAAGCGGCTGTCCGACGTGTGGGATGAGGACCACGCCCGCGCCCAGACGGCGTACGACGGCGCGGCAGACCTGGCCCAGGCCGAGGCCGACGAGCGCTTCGTCATCCCCGCCACGGCCCACTGGGACCGCGTACGCGCCATGCCCAAGGACGTGGGCCGGGCCATCCAGGACGCCATGCGGGCCATCGAGGCCGCCAACCCGGGCCGGCTCGACGGCATCTTTGGCGACGCTCCGTGGACCAACAAGGAGCGCCTGCCCGACCACACGCTGAAGAACCTGCTGGAGCACTTCTCCAGCCAGACCCTGTCCATCGCCCGGGTGCCGGAAGACTCCCTGGGCGACGGCTATGAGTACCTGGTCGGAAAGTTCGCCGACGACGGCGGCAGCACCGCGCAGGAGTTCTACACCAACCGAACGCTGGTCCACTTGATGGCCCAGCTGCTCCGGCCCCAGGCCGGCGAGAGCATCTACGACCCCACCTGCGGCACCGGGGGCATGCTGCTGTCTGCCATGGCCGAGGTGAAGCGTTCCGGTGGCGAGCACCGCACCCTCAAGCTCTACGGCCAGGAACGCAACCACATGACGGCGTCCATCGCCCGGATGAACCTGGTGCTCCACGGGGTCGAGGACTTCGACATCCAGCGTGGCGACACCCTGGACCGACCGGTCTTTACCGTGGGCGACCGGCTGCGGACCTTCGACGTGGTCTTGGCCAATCCGCCCTACTCCATCAAACGGTGGAACCGGGACGCCTGGGCATCGGATGTCTGGGGCCGCAACTTCCTGGGAACGCCGCCCCGGGGACGCGCCGACTACGCTTTTTTCCAGCACATATTGAAGAGCATGGACTCCAAGACCGGGCGCTGCGCCATCCTCTTCCCCCACGGCGTGCTCTTTCGGCGTGCGGAGGCCGAAATGCGGCGCAAGCTCATCGAGGCCGACCTGATCGAATGCGTACTAGGCCTGGGGCCGAACCTGTTCTTCAACTCGCCGATGGAGGCCTGCGTGGTCTTCTGCCGGAGCCGTAAAACTGCAGACAGAAGGGACCACATCCTCTTCATCAACGCCGTGAACGAGGTCACTCGGGAGCGAGCCCTAAGCTTCCTCAAGCCCGAGCACCAGCAGCGCATTCTGACCGCCTACGAGGCCTTCGCGGACCAGGCTGGCTTCGCCAAGGTCGCCAGCTTGGACGACGTGACCGCCCACGGGTACAGCCTCTCAATCCCGCTCTACGTACGGCGAATGGTCGTAGGGGCCGCCGAGGATCGCGACGAGCGGGCACCGGCCGATGTCTGGGCCAAGTGGGCACAAGAGGGGCGCTCGTTCTGGCGGCAGATGGACGCGATGGTGGACACCCTGGATAGGCAGGTGAGCGAGGAGGCGGCCCATGGGTGAGGTGAAGTCGGGGTGGACGCTGGTGCGGCTTCGGGAGGTCGTCCGGAGATACAATGAGAGGGTTCAGGACCCGGCCGGTGCGGGATTCAGGCGATTCCTCAAGGTGGAGCATCTCGATCCCCAGCGAGTCACAGTCGAACGATGGGGGGCAATTGGCGAAGACGAGCTCCCTCCTACCTTCCGCAATGCGTTCCAACCTGGTCACGTGTTGTACCCATCGAGGAATCCGCATCTGCGTCGAACTGCGCAACCGAACTTCGGGGGTATATGCGGAGAGAAGACCTTCGTGATCGAAGCGTCACTCGGCCTCGCACAAGACCTTCTGCCCTACGTGCTTTCGTCCGAGCGCTGTGTCGCGTTCGCCACGACCCATTCCATTGGCTCAACGAACAAGCACATTCGATGGCGGGACCTGGCCGAATATGAGTTCGCGCTGCCACCGCTGGGGGAGCAGGAGCGGATAGCCGGTGTGCTCCGGCAGACCACTGCGGTCTCCGACGAGTTGGCTCGTGCGAGGTCCACAGCATCTCTCGTTGTCGAAGCAACTCTGCGCGACGCGTTCCCTGAATTCCCTTCACACTGGCAGCACTCTTCAGTTTCGCTCGCCTCAGTCACCGAGCACATCGGCGATGGCACCCATCAGAGCCCGAAGTTCACCTCTGAGGGGATTCCGTTCCTGCTAGTTTCGAATATCTCCCGAGGATCTCTGGACCCAGCCTTCAAGAAGTTCGTCGGTCGGCCGGAGTATGAAGTGTTGGTGAAGTCGTTCCGTCCAAGGCGCGGCGACATCCTGTATTCCCTGGTCGGCAGCTACGGTGTGCCGCTTCTTGTGGATTGGGACTGGGACTTCACCTTTCAGCGCCATGTCGGTGTCCTTCGTGTCGACCGCGCCAAGCTGCATCCCAGGTTTCTCTACTGGTTCCTCAGATCGCCAGCAGGCGCCCGCCAAGCCCATCGGTTCGCAGAGGGGCTTGCACAAAAGACGATCACTCTCACGGCCCTTAGGGGGTTTTCGATTCCGGTACCGTCGTTGGTGCGCCAGCGGGAGATCTCGGACCGCTTGGATGAGCTTCAGACGGCAGAAGCGGCTGTCGATAGGCGCTTGATGGCTGCCAGGGAGGTTCTTGCTCAGCTTCGGGAGGGGCTTCTCGGATGAGCTTCAACGAATCCAACACCGTCGAGGCCTACCTCCGCGACCTCCTCTGCGGCGGCGTCACTCACCACACCGCAGTCGGTCCCGGCTTTGCCCGCCGCTCCGGGCGCATCTGCGGCGAGGGCTGGCACTACCTCGCCCACCAGCACGTCCCCCGGCAACCCCAGGACGTCTTCGTCGAGGACTTCGTGCGCGCGGCGCTGATCCGCCTCAACCCCGAGATCGCCGCCAACCCCGACCGCGCCGACGAGGTCCTCTACAAGCTCCGCGCCATCGTCCTCTCGGTGCGCAGCGATGGCCTCATCAAGGCCAACGAGGAGTTCACCGCCTGGCTGCGCGGCGACCGCTCCATGCCCTTCGGGCCGAACCACCAGCACACCACCGTCCGTCTCGTCGATTTCGACGACCTCTCCCGCAACCAGTACGTCGTCACGCAGCAATTCACCTTCCGCGCCGGCCCCGCCGAGCGCCGCGCCGACCTGGTGCTCCTGGTCAACGGCTTCCCCCTGGTGCTCATCGAGGCCAAGACCCCGGTGCGCCCCTCCGTGAGCTGGGTGGACGGCGCGCTCCAGGTCCACGAGGACTACGAGAAGTACGTCCCCGAGCTGTTCACCTGCAACGTGTTCAGTGTGGCCAGCGAAGGCAAGGAGCTGCGCTACGGCGCCATCCGCATGCCCGTGAGCCTGTGGGGCCCCTGGCGCGTGGACGGGGCCGCGGCGCCCTCGGGGCTCTCGGACCTCCAGCGCGCGGTCTCGGGCCTGCTCTCGCCGGCCACGGTGCTCGACATCCTGTCCAGCTTCACGCTCTTCGCGACCGACAAGAAGAAGCGCCGGCTCAAGATCGTCTGCCGCTACCAGCAGCACGAGGCCGCCAACCGCATCGTGCGCCGCGTGGTCGCTGGCCAGCCCCGGAAGGGCCTCATCTGGCACTTCCAGGGCTCGGGCAAGTCCCTGCTCATGGTCTTCGCCGCCCAGAAGCTGCGGCTGACCCCGGCGCTGCGCAACCCCACCGTGCTCATCGTCGTCGACCGAATCGACCTCGACGCCCAGATCAGCGCCACCTTCCACGCCTCGGACATCCCCAACCTGGTCAAGGCCAGCTCCCGCGCGGAGCTCGAGCGCTTGCTCGGCCAGGACACCCGCAAGATCATCATCACGACCATCTTCAAGTTCGGAGAGTCCGACGGGGTGCTCAACGACCGCGACAACGTCATCGCCCTGGTCGATGAGGCCCACCGCACCCAGGAGGGCGACCTGGGCATGAAGATGCGGGCCGCCCTGCCCAACGCCTTCCTCTTCGGCCTGACCGGGACGCCCATCAACAAGCGAGACCGGAACACCTTCTACGCCTTCGGCGCCGAGGAGGACGAGCGCGGATACATGAGCCGCTACGGCTTCGAAGAGTCCATCCGCGACGGCGCCACCCTGCCTCTGCACTTCGAGCCCCGGCTGCTGCCTCTGCACATCGACAAGGACGGCATCGACGAGGCCTACGCCGGGCTCACGGGTGAGCTGTCCGACCTCGACCGTGACCAGCTCGCCAAGACCGCCTCCAAGATGGCGGTGCTGGTCAAGGCCCCCGAACGCGTCGCCGCCATCTGCGGCGATATCGCCCATCACTTCCAGGACAAGGTCGAGCCCAACGGCTTCAACGGCATGGTTGTCACCTTCGACCAGGAGTGCTGCCTGCTCTACAAGGAAGCCCTCGACCAGCACCTGCCCCCGGAGGCCTCGGACGTCGTCATCTCCGTCTCGGGCAAGGGGAAGGACGACCCCCGCTACAAGGCCTACAAGCGCGACCGGGACGCCGAGGAGAAGCTGCTCGATCGCTACCGAGACCCCAACGACCCGCTGCGCCTGCTCATCGTCACGGCCAAGCTGCTGACCGGCTTCGACGCGCCCATCCTGCAGGCGATGTACCTGGACAAGCCCGCGCGGGACCACACCCTGCTCCAAGCCATCTGCCGCACCAACCGTACCTATGGCGACACCAAGAGCCACGGGCTCATCGTCGACTACCTGGGCGTCTTCGACGACGTGGCCAAGGCCCTGGAGTTCGACGAGAAGGGCTTCCGCCAGGTCGTGAGCAACATCGCCAAGCTCAAGGACCAGCTCCCCGGCGCCATCCAGAAGTGCCTGGCCTACTTCCCCGGCGTGGACCGCAGCATCGGCGGCTACGAGGGCCTGATCGCCGCCCAGGACTGCCTGCCCAACGACAAGACCCGCGACGCCTTCGCCGCCGACTACAGCGTCGTCTCCAAGCTGTGGGAGGCCCTGTCCCCCGACCCCCTGCTCGAAGACCACCGCGACGACTACCGCTGGCTGTCCCAGGTCTACGAGTCGGTGAAGCCCTCCGGCGGCAACGGTCGGCTGCTGTGGCACGCCCTGGGCGCCAAGACCATCGAGCTCATCCACGAGAACATCCACGTCGGCGAGATCCGCGACGATCTGGACGAGCTGGTGGTGGACGCGGACGTGCTCGAAGCCATCATGGGGTCACCGGACCCCAAGCGGAAGGCCAAGGAGATCGAGATCAAGGTCGCCGCCCGGCTGCGCAAGCACATCGGCAACCCTCGCTTCAAGGCGTTGTCCAAGCGTCTCGAGGACCTCAAGAAGCGCTTCGAGGAGGGCCAGCTCCACAGCATCGCCTTCCTCAAGGAGCTGCTCGACATCGCCCGCGACGTGGTCGCCGCCGAGAAGGGCACCCCGCCTGAAGAAGACGAGGACCGCGGCAAGGCTGCTCTGACGGAGTTGTTCGCCGAGGTCGAGACCGCTGAGACGCCGGTGGTGGTGAAGCGGGTGGTCGACGACATCGACGAGATCGTGCGCGTGGTGCGCTTCCCCGGCTGGCAGCAGACCACCGCCGGCGAGCGCGAGGTGCGCATTGCACTCCGCAAGACTCTGTTCAAGTACAAACTCCACTCCGACGTCGAGCTCTTCGAGAAGGCGTACGGATACATCGTTCAGTACTACTGAGGCCCAGATGAAGCGCATCGAAGGAAGGGCGCGCACCGTTCGAGAGCTCCTCGACGCCGCCAAGTACACCATCGACTTCTACCAGCGCGAATACGCCTGGCAGGAACGGCAGGTGCGCGAGCTGATCGACGACCTGACCGGCAAGTTCCTGGACTTCTACGACGCGGACCACGCCCGCCACGAGGTGGAGCAGTACGGGCACTACTTCCTCGGCTCCATCGTCATCAGCCACAAGCGCAATCAACGCTTCATCGTGGACGGGCAGCAGCGCCTCACGACGCTCACGCTCCTGCTGATCTCCCTGAATCACCTGCAGGGCGACCGCGAGGACGCCGTTGATGTCACCAACCTCATCTACTCCGAGAAGTACGGGCGCAAGAGCTTCAACCTCGATGTCCCCGACCGCCTCGATGTGATGCAGAAGCTCCTCGACGGCGTGACACCGAGCCTGAACGGGGAGAGCGAGTCGGTGCGCAACATCGCAAGACGCTACGCGAACATCGCCGACCACTTCCCCGAGGAGATCACCGCGCAGGCGCTGCCCTACTTCGTCGACTGGCTGCTCGAGAATGTTCACCTCGTCGAGATCGAGGCCTACTCGGACGAGGACGCCTACACCATCTTCGAGACCATGAACGATCGCGGGCTGTCGTTGAGTCTGCCGGAGATGCTCAAGGGCTATGTGCTCGCCAACATCCGCCACGAGGACGACCAGCGGGCCGTGAACACGGCCTGGAAGGCACACATGCAGGCCTTCAAGAACGTCGGCGACGACGAGGACGTGGACTTCTTCAAGAACTGGCTGCGCGCCCGCTACGCCGACACCATTCGTCCCGGCAAGAGGGGCGCCGAGAACAAGGACTACGAGCGCATCGGTTCCGAGTTCCACCGCTGGGTGCGAGATCACCGCGAGCGCATCGGTCTGGGCGACTCTGACACCTTTGTGCGGTTCGTGAAGTCCGATCTGGACTTCTACGGGCGACAAGCTCTGGCCATCCGCAACGCCTCCACAAAGCTCGTCGATGGGTGGGAGTCGGTCTACTACAACGAGAACCGCGGCTTCACCCTGCAGAGCCAGGCCCTGCTCGCTCCGCTGCACCCGGACGACCCCGACGACGTGGTTCGTCGCAAGATCGCTCTGGTCGCCGACTTCCTGGACATCTGGCTGGCCCGCCGCGTGTGGAACTTTCGCACCATCGCCTACTCGTCGGTGAAGTACACGCTGTTCACACTGACCAAGGAGCTCCGGAACCGCGACGTCGTGGAGCTCTCGGCGTTTCTGCGGGAGCAGCTCGACGAGCAGAGCGAGACCTTCGCCAGCCAGCCCCGGCTACGGCTGCATCAGCAGAACTACCGCCAGATCCGGCACATCCTGGCCCGGCTCACCCACTGGGTCGAGACCCAGTGCGGGCTGGCGTCCCACTTCGAGGACCTGGTCTCCCAAGGCCGCGCTCGTCCCTTCGAGATCGAGCACATCTGGGCCGACCACTACGACCGCTTCGCCGAGTGCTACGGCCACCCAACAGACTTTGACACCGAGCGAAACCGCCTCGGCGGGCTGCTGCTCCTGCAGCGCGGACTCAACCAGAGCCTGGGCGACGCGACCTACGAGGACAAACGGGACGCGTACGTCACCAAGGGCGAGAACCTGCTCGCGCGGAGCCTCCATCCGGCGGCCTACCGGAACAACCCCGGCTTTCGGGCCCTCATCGACCGCACGGGTCTGCCCTTCCGAGCCTATGAGAACTTCGGGCCAGAGGAGCAGGCCGAGCGGCAGGAGCTCTACATTCGCCTCGCCGAGTGGGTCTGGAACCCGTCGCGGCTGGACCTGGACGGCGAGAAGCCGCCGGTTCACCAGCCCATCGTCGACCCCGAGGAGGCGAAGCCGGGCGCAGGCGATCGGCCCGACCGCCACGAGGCCCGCCTGGCATTCTGGCAGAGGCTGCTTCCCGTCGCTCGGGAGCGCTCGAGCCTGCACAAGAACATCTCACCGGGGCGGTACCACTGGGTGGGTGCGCGGAAGCACGGCCAGTGGTGGAACTACGTCGTGCTCCTGGACGAGACCCGCGTGGAGCTCTACATCGACGCCGCCGAGGCCGCGGACAACAAGGCGGTGTTCGACGCGCTGTTCGCCGAGAAGCCCGCGATCGAAGAGGCCTTCGGGGGCTTGATCCACTGGCAGCGGCTTGATGACAAGCGGGCGTCCCGCATCAGCTTCGCGGTGCCCGGCGGTTGGGCGGACGAGTCGACCTGGACCGGTGCCATCGACGCTGCGGTGGACGCGATGTGTCGCTTCTATGCCGCAGTCTCTCCGCGACTCGAGAAACTCCAGGGCTGAGGGAGGCAGGGGTGCAAGGTCGAACTGTCGGGGAAACTGAAGACCAAGCCGTCCTCCTCACCTGGCTCGCCCAAGCCCGCGACCCCACCTACGTCGACAAGAAGGACAACCCCCGCAACGGCCCCACCTGGGTCCTCCTGAACGACCCGGACTCGCCCTGGCGCGGCCGCATCAGCGACGTGGTCCTCTTCCACTCCACCCGCGACTGCGCGAAGGCCAAGGCCACAGCCGAACACTCCCGAGCCGCAGCTCAAGACCTCAGCTTTCACCTCCGTGCCTGGGACGGGTCTGACCCCACCGCCCACCAGGCCATCTTCGAGTATCTCCAGGTCGAGCTGCACGACGTCCGTCGACGCTTCCCCGGCCGAGAGCTGGTCGTCCACCTCTCGCCGGGCACGCCTGCCATGCACGCCGTCTGGCTGCTCATGGTGGAGAGCGGCTTCCTCGAAGGCGGGGTGACAGCTGTCCAGACGATTCCCGAGGAGCACCGCAGAGGCCGGTCGGCCGCGGTCGCCTCCAGGATCGGCATCGACACCTTCTACAAGCGCTACCAGGCCACGCAGCCGGCCCAGGCCTCCGGCCCCGTGGATCGCTTCAAGTGGTCCATCGAGCGCTTCCGTTCACCGTCGATGGTGGCGGTTCGCGAAGCGGCGCGACGCTACGCCAGACTGAAGGCGCCGGTGCTCATCCTGGGCGAGCGGGGGACCGGCAAGACCCACCTTGCCGGCTGGATCCGCTTCCACAGCCCCTACAGGAGAGCCGACCGCGACGAGTCCTGGCCGACCATCGCCTGCGGGCAGTACACCCCCGAGCTGATGCGTGCCGAGCTCTTCGGCTACAAGAAGGGCGCCTTCACGGGTGCGCTCACGAGTCGCCAGGGGCTGCTGGCCTCGGCGGACGGGGACTCGCTCTTCCTGGACGAGATCGGCGACATCGCCAAGGACGTGCAGCGTCTCCTGATTCGCGCCATCGAGGAGCGCTCCTACCTGCCGCTGGGTGACGACAAGCCCCGCAAGAGCGACTTCCGCCTGATCACGGCAACCAATCGGCCTGCCGCCGAGCTCCGGAAGCGCCTGGACGCGGACTTCCTCGACCGAATCAGCTACCTGGTCGTCCGCCTGCCGCCACTCCGCGAGCTGCGCAACGATCTCGACTGGCTGTGGCACGAGGTCCTGGCAGCCGCAGCCAGCTCGGCCTCCATGCCGCGGGCCGCCCTGGAAGCCAGCGACGCTGCTCACGAACGCTTCCTCCGCGCCGCTCGGACGCACGCCCTCCCCGGCAACCTGCGAGACCTCTTCCGCTCCGCCTATGCCTGGCTCGCGGAGCGAGGCGACGGCTCTGGCTCCGAGGATCGGGCGGTGGTGGCGGCCATCGCGGCGCTCAACGACCCCCTGGGCCCTGGACCAGCTCTCGTGAGCCTCTCCTCGCAGTCCGACCCCATCCAGGGCAAGCCGCGGTTGGTGGCAGACGCATTCGCTCGAGGCTCGGACCTCGGTGCCCTGCTCCCACGTGGCGAGACCCTGTCGACAGCCGAAGTCGAAGCCGGGCTCCGCTGTTGGTTGGCCACTGAGCTTCGCCGCCTCGCCCAGGTGAGAGGCGTCACGGCCGCGAGCCTCTGCGACAAGAGTGAGCGGACCCTCCGGCAGTGGGCATCCAAGGGAAAGGATGATGGCTGAATCGTGCCAGCAGTCTGGCGAGATCTTGCCGAACGGCAGAATGTTGCCGCATCTTGGCTGGCCGGTCAGGAGCGCAAGCCACTGTAATCACAGTGAATCTGCTGGGATAGCCTCGTTGGCACGGCAGCTGCACAACCTCCTCCCGAACCCGAGGAGGTCCGATGCCCGCCACCGACAAGCTGACCCGCCACGCCACGATGCGGTCCCACGCCCGATCGATTCCCCACCGCCAGATCAACCTCGCTCTGGACTGGGGCCGGGAGGTGAACGTCCGCGGTGCCTGGATCTACGCCATCGGCCGTCGCGAGGTGGCTCGGGCTCGACGTCATGGTGTCGATCTTCGCTCGGCCGAGGGCGTGCACGTGGTGTGCTCCAGCGACGGCGCCGTGATCACTGTCTACCGCAACCGCTCCCTCAAGGGGCTCCGTCCCCGCCACCGCCACGCGGCCTGAGCTCACCGACAGGAGGCTCCAGATGCCTACGCTCCGTTCCATCTCCGTCCCTCGGGGCCGCCCCCTGCCCGTCGTCCTGCTGGCCGACATCAGCGGCAGCATGGCCTCGTTCGGCAAGATCGACTCCCTGAACTCGGCCGTGGACACGATGATCCGTGCGTTCGGCGACGAGGACGCCAGCCGCGTGGAGATCCATGCCGCGGTGGTGACCTTCGGTCATGGTGGCTCGCGGCTGCACCTGCCAATGCAGCCGGCGCGGCACATCACCTGGTCGGCCATGGACGCTCATGGCGGCACGCCCATGGGGGCCGCCTTCGACCTGGTGACCTCGCTGCTGGCCGATCGCGAGCAGGTGCCGAGCAAGGCCCTTCGGCCTGCGCTGGTGCTCGTGTCCGACGGACAGCCGACCGATGCCTGGGAGGAGCCGCTGCGCCGCCTGCTCTCCCATGACCGGGCCCGCAAGGCGACCCGGTTCGCGATGGGGATCGGGCCCGACGCCGACCAGGCGATGCTCCAGCGCTTCCTGGAGGGCACCGGCCAGCGGGTCTTCGGGGCAGAGGACGCCCGCGGCATCCTGCGCTTCTTCGAGTGGGTGACCATGAGTGTCACCCTGCGCTCGCGGGCAGCCGATCCCGATGGGGACGACGGGTACGCGCCCCTCCCTCCCGAAGACTACGACCTGTAGGGGGCAGACGTGGCGAGAGACGTCGTGGGCGTGAACGGTCGCCGGTACAGGCTGGTGCGTCGGCTGGGCGTGGGTGGCCAGGGGGCCGTCTATGCGGAAGAAGGCGGTCGCCTCGCCGTGAAGCTGCTGCTCGACCGCTCGGAAGCCCGACGCTTCACTCTGCGGGCCACCCTGGAAGAGGTGCGCCGGCTCCCGATCGAAGACCTCCCGCTCGCCCGGCCGCAGGAGGTGCTCCGGTCCCCGGACTGTGGGTACGTGATGGAGCTGCTCACCGGCATGGAGCCCATCGCTGTCCTCACTCGCCCCGACGGGGAAGACGTGGCCGCCTGGTACCTGGCCGGTGGGGGGCTGCGCCGGCGTCTGGGTGTCCTGGCGACTGCCTCCGAGGCCCTCGGCAAGCTCCACGCCCGGGCGATCGCCTGGTGCGATCCATCTCCCAACAATGTGTTCGTCGGCGCATCGACGGAGTCAGAGGCCGTGCGACTCATCGACACGGACAACCTCCAGTGGACGAGCCGGCCGGGGCCGACCCTGTTCACCGAGGGCTACGGCGCTCCAGAGCTCAAGTCGGGCCGATCCGGGGTCACGACTCTGACCGACGCCCACGCCTTCGCGGTCATCGCGTTCGAGGTCCTCACCCTCTGCCACCCCCTCCTCGGGGACGCGGTACGAGAGGCAGAGCCCGCGGTCGAACAGGCCGCCCTCCGGGGAGAGTGGCCCTGGGTCGACCACGCCGAGGATGCTCGCAACCGAAGCTCGGCAGGCGTCCCGCGAGAGCTGGTCTTCACCGGGCAGCTGCGGCGTGTCTTCGCGGAGTTCTTCGAGCAGGGGCTCGTCGATCCTCTCCAGCGACCTGGCGTGGGCGCATTGTCCGATGCCCTTCGGCAGGCCTGGGCGGCCACGGTCGTCTGCCCAAGCTGCGCTGGCAGCTACACCTTCAACCAGACCGAGTGCCCCTGGTGCGGAGCGCCTCGGTCCCGCATGGTGCTCGCGGACATCGGGCTCTGGGACCCGGAGCTCGAAGGGCCCATGCCCGGTGAGCGGGGTCGCCCGCACCGCCTCGGCGTGCTCGCCGTCTCGGAAGGAGAGGCCCGTCGCCTTCCGGACATGCTCGCGCACGGCAACGACCTCGAGCTGCGCCAGGAAGGTGCCCGCCTCTGGGTGAAGGGGCGGTGCACCCTCCGTTCCCCCGACGGAAAGAAGCACGTGGAGGTCGGCGATGACCCCCGACCGCTCGACCTGTCGCCTGGGCGTCGCTCGTGGTCCATCCACCTCGGCGACCTCGACACCTCTCACCGCATGGTCCTGCCCCACCTCCACGCTCCGGTGTCGTCATGAGGGCACAGGACGTCGAGACCGGCCAGGTGACGACCCTCACGCTGGGGCTTCAGGACGGCGGCTCGTTCGGCGACGGGCTGCGACCTGGGCTCGAGGTTCAGCTCGCGCGCGGCACCGACGTGGCGGTTCTGCAGGTCGCCGGGGAGAGCTACGCGATCCGCGGTTCGTCCGCGGAGGACGAGGCGAAGGCTGAGCGCCTCCTGGCCCGCAGGCTTCCGTACCTGGCCTGGCTGGTGGCGCCCTCGCCCCGGCGCGGCCCGGCGGAGCGCGTCACCGTCCAGGTGCACGAGTTCGCATTCGGCTTCCACTGGGAGCAGGAGATGGACGTCGCGTTGGACGAGAAGATCGTCGACGACGTGTCGCGTCGGCGAGGTGCGCTCCTGAGCGTCGAGGACGCCTGCCGCTGGCTCCAGGAACAGCTCGCCTTGGACGGGCCGACGCGGGTGCTGGTCACGGCTGGCCGTCGGCCGAACCCACAGGTCACCGCCTTCCGGCTGCACGGCCAGGCTGTGGCAGCGGACGTGGCGACTGGAGACGACGGGAAGCTCCGCGTGCAGCGCATCATTGATGCCGCGGCGCCCCGGGGCATCGACGATCGACGGCCCGTTGCGCTGGCCGAAGTGCAGCTCCGCTTCGTCGACGCGACCGTGGCGGGCACCTTCCGCGGCATCGCGCGCACCACCCTGGATCAGCTCGTGTCCGAGGCGGACAGCTACCTGGGCCTCTGGCGCGACTACAACGAGCTCGAACGGGAAGCAGTGGTCGGCCGGGCCCGTCGGCTGGGAGCGTGGCGCTACGGCTCTCGGAAGAGCGTCGGCGAAGGCTGGCGCTTCGAGCTCGAGGATTCCCAGGGTTTCCGAGCGAACATGCCGGAGTCGAAGGTGGAGCTGGAGGCTGGGGGAGAACGCCCGACATGGCTCTTGGACGGTGACGTCGCGACGATCGAGCGACCCCGTGGGAGGCAGCGCAATGTCACCGGCAAGCCGGAGACGATGACCGGGGACGCAGTGGTGCTGCGAGTTCGCGAGGACGACGACACTCGCCCTCCCGCCGAGGGCTGGCTCTACCTGAGCCTGCACGGCGACCTCACCAAGCTCGACCGACGCAAAGAAGCCTGGTCGCTGGTGGCTGCCGCCGAGAACCCCATGCCCCAGCTCGGGCTCCTGCTCATGGATGCGCAGGTGCCGACAGGGCGGCGGAAGGGCATCGAACCCCTGAGCCCCGCGGCCAGGGCGTGCTTCAAGGGCGAGCCCACTTCGCGGCAGATCGAGGCCCTGCGGGTGGCGCTCAACACGCCCGACCTGGCCTTCATCCAGGGCCCGCCGGGGACCGGCAAGACCGACGTCATCGCGGCGCTCGAGGTTCGCCTGGCCGAGATCGCCGAGGAGCGCGACGGCATCGGTGGCCTGTTCCTCGTGACGTCCTTCCAGCACGAGGCAGTCGAGAACGCGGCGGCGCGGATCCGCGTGATGGGCCTGCCCGCGGTGAAGGTCGGGCGTCGTCGGGACGCGCGCCAGGCCCACGACGAGTTCGATCGCTGGGTCCGTGAGCACGCCGTGATGGTGAGGGCACAGCTCAAGTCCATGTCGACGGGTCCGGCGTTGGTGGCGCTGCAGTCCGCGCGGCGTCGGATCTCCGTCTGGCTGGCTTCCCCCTCTCGGCGTGAGACCCCGAAGGTCGTGGCGCGGTGGGTGATCGAACAGCTCGGCCCCTACCTTCCACCGAACCTCCGCGACCGGGCCCACGAGCTGGCCAGAGGACACCGACCGCGGCAACAGGAGGCCGACCTGGATCAGGAGCTCGCGCTGCGAGCCGCGCGACGGCTGCGGGTCGAGCCGGCTGCATGGAGTGACGACGGGCCACAGATGGCCCACCGCGCTAGGGTGCGACTCGGAGCCATGGGGCTCCTGACGGAGCAGGACGAGGCGCTCCTGGAGCGTGCCAGCGGCTCGAGCGAGGAGACGCCCAGCTTTCTGTTGGACCTGAAGACGCTTCGTGATTCCTTGCTGGACCGACTTCTCCCGGGCCCGACCGAGGCGGGACCGGCCCACGCCGATGCCGACGTGGAAGAGTTCCTGCGCGAGGTGCTGCACGCGGTGCACGATGGCGTTCGAACCAGCGCTGATGGCGCCGCCATCGCCCTGGAGGAGCTCCACCACGCGTTGGAGCATGATCGTGAGGGCGTTCGGGATGCTGTCGCGCACTATACGACCGTCCTGGCCTCGACCTGTGGGCAGGTGGTCGGCGCCGAGATGCGGGACCACAAGAGTGCCTCGCTCACCTTCGACACGGTCGTGGTCGACGAAGCTGCGCGGGCGAACCCCCTGGACCTGCTGATCCCACTGGCTCGTGCCGAGCGGCGCATCGTGATGGTCGGAGACCACAGGCAGCTCGCCCACCTGCTGGAGCCGGACGTCGAGGGGGTTCTGAACGGGACGGTCGACGAAGCGACGCGGGAGGCCCTGAAGAAGAGTCTCTTCGAGCGCCTCTTCGTCGCCCTGGGCAAGCGGAAGGACGTGAAGCGCTGCGTCACCCTGGACCGCCAGTTCCGAATGCACCGGATCCTGGGTGGGTTCGTGAGCGAGGTCTTCTACGCCCCCTATGGCGAGCAGTTCGAGTCGCCGCGTCCCGACGAGGACTTCGCCCACGAAGTCGGTCGGTGGCAGGGCTGTGTCGCAGGCTGGATCGATGTTCCGCTCACCGATGGCGCCGAGTGGGGCGGGCAGAGCAAGTCCCGGCCGGCGGAAGCCGATCGTGTCGCGGCCGAAGTTCACGCCATCCTCAGCGACCCGGCGGCCGGCGACCTGACGGTCGGCGTGATCAGCTTCTACAGCGCCCAGGTCGACGAGCTGATGGCCGCGCTGGCGAGCCGCGGCGTGGCCTCCCGAGACGACGAGGGGCGCCTTCACGTGGCGGAGGCTCACCGCCATCGCTTGCGTGTCGGCACGGTGGATGCCTTTCAGGGGCGGGAATTCGACGTCGTGCTCTTGTCCTGCACGCGCTCGTCCAAGGCCCGGCGCGACGGAGACCTCGAGGAGCGGAGGCGCTACGGCCACCTGCTCATCGAGAACCGCCTGTGCGTGGCCATGAGCCGTGCCAAGCGGCTGATGATCGCGGTGGGCGACCTGGCCATGTTCGAGGGGGGGCCGGTCCCTGGCCTCGCGCGATTCGCGGCGCTCTGCCGCGGGGAGGTTGGCCGTGTCCGCTGAGCATGCGTTCTCCCGAGACGCCCCCGTGCTGTGGTTCCGACCTCGCCCCCACGCCAACCCTGGCCCCAGGAACCAGCGGCTGTGGCTCGTGTGGCCTGCCTGGGCATGGCGGGTCGCCATCCCGAGCCGCCCCACCCACGGCCTGAACTTGTTCCAGCGCACCGTGCTGGCCCTGGCGCGGGCCGGCATCCACTCCACCGAGACGCTCGGAACCCGCATGGGCGTCCACCCGGACCTGGCTCATCTCGTGGCGTTGGAGCTGCTCCACATGGGATTGCTCGGGCAGGATGGCAGGCCAACGGCCGGCGGCGTTCGCAAGCTGGAGGAGGCCGAGCACCAGGCGCCCCCCACCGCCGCATGGGTCTTCCAGGACCCCTTCTCCGGTGAGCTCTGGCCGAGAGCCGAAGAGCGCCTCTACTACGCGGAGCGCGAGATCTCCGCGGAGGGGCGCACGAGCCTGTTGTTCGGTGACTCGGACCGGAAGTGGAAGCAGCGGGTGCTGACCGTGAAGCCGGAGAAGGTCGCCTACCCCCTCGCGCCGGAGCCGGGCTCCGTCATCCAGGCAGCTCGCAGTCACCGCCGCGCCCGGCGACGCCTGGCCCGCGAGGAGGACCTGGAGCTCTTCTCCGCCGACGATGGCGACAGCTGGGAGTCCGAGGCCGTGTCCACCTCGGGCGTGAGCTTCGTCGAAGACCGGCCACAGCCCGTGTGGCTCTCCGCCTTCTGCTACTTCCCGCGCGGGTCTGACGGAGACAACCATTGGTACGCGACCGACCCCTTCGGTCTGGGCGCCAGTCAGCGCCTTCGCGCGGCCATCGAGCGTCGACGGGGAGTCTTCCCGCCGCTGCGCAATGCCCTGGCACGCTTCCTGGGTGCCCGGGTCCAGGAAGACGACGGCGTGGCTCGCGAGCTGGCGGAGCTGGAAGTTGAGCGTCGATACGGTGTGGGCTTTCGGTCGCACCTGGCCTTCGACGCCCTGGTCGATGTGCACGCGACGATCCTGGGTGCCGATCGGCTGACGACGATGGCGGGACGAGGGGCGTACGGTGCGCTCCGGCGGGCGCTGGAGGAGGTCTTCCTGGAGCTCGGTCGCGGGGCACCATGGCGGGACATCACCGCGAGAGATCGAGAATTCAACCGGAAGCATCTCAACCACTGTGCCGCCGAGGTTGGGCTGGAGCCGCTGCCGTGGCCAGTTTTGAAGGTCCACCGCGGCCAGGTTCGCGCCGCGGCACAAGGTGGTGGAGGACTGCGCCCACGTCTCGCCGCTGCAGTGATGCGGGCGGCGCGAGAAGAGGAGCATCCACTCCGCAGCGCGGCAAGCACGATGCCAGGCGTGATCGCGGAGGTGGACCGTCTCGCCGACGCAGCTGGCCACGCCGTCCACGACGCACGCTACTCGTTGAATGCCGCTGCTCTCGACGGCGACATCGAGGCGCTGCACATGATTCTGAAGAGTCTCGGACTGGGCCCGCCGGCCCAGGACGAGACCGGGGAGGCCTGAGATGGGAAGGAACCGCAGAGGCAAGGGCAGAGGCAAGAACGGTGGCGGTCGCCAGCCCCCGAAGCCGCCGGCGCCACCGCCGAAGACCAAGGCCGACGAGATCGGCGAGGCCCACGATCGCGCGTTCGAGGTGGCCAACGAGGAGGATCTCGCCAAGGTCGAGCCGCGGCCGGCGCCCTCCAACACGGCGGCCGATGAGCTCTGGCAGAAGGTCGACGAGGCCGAGCAGCTCTTTCGGGTCGCGGCAACCCGACTCGAGGCGGAGCGCGGTGAACTCGAGAAGAAGGCCGCAGAGCTGGCGACCCGCGATGAAGACCTGGGCAAGGCCGAAGCGGAGGTGGCGGAGAGAGAGCAGGCCGCCGAGGCCAGGGCGGCGGAGCACGCGGCCGCCAAGAAGGAAGCAGCGAAGACTCTCCGCGATGCAGAAAAGACGACGAAGGAACTCTTGGAGCGGGAGCGCACCGTGGCCGAGGCCGAGGCGGAAGCCGAGGCCGGATTCGCCGAGCGCAACCGGGAGGCGACACGGAAGCTCGCAGAGCAAGTGCAGGCCCTGACCGAGCAGCACGACGCCCTTCAGCGGACGATGGCGGACGCGGCGGCGGCTCAGGCGCTCACCAGTGACCAGGTCTGGTCGAAGGCGCGTGAGGAGGCCGAGGCGGCCATCGAGCAGGAGCGGGCTGCGCTGCGAGAGGAGCGGGACAAGCTGCTCGGGCTCAGGCGCGAGGTCGAGAACGAGCGTCAGAAGCTCACGTGGGAGAAGGCCGACCTCCAGGACGAACGGACCCTCCTCGGGGAGCGGGCAGAGCAGATCGCGGCCAGCGAGCTTGCCCAGCGGGACAGCCGGATCGACGTCCTGTCGGCCCAGGTCGAGGTGTTGAAGACCGAGCGCGACGATCTGGAACAGAGGGTCCGCGAGCACGAGGCCAGGGCCCGACGCTTCGAGCACCGGACGGACGAGGAGATCGACGAGCAGATCGAAGGCCTGAAGTCGCAGGTGAAGGACCTGAAGGAGAAGCTCGCCCGACTCCCCAGCGAGGCCTCCGCCGAAGAGGCGGCGCAGCTTCGAGCACGGTGTGATGCCCTTGCGTCCGATCTCGCGAATACCCGTCGCGAGCTCGAAGACGCCCGGCTCCAGCTCAGCCGCACCGAGGTGGGCGTGTCCGAGCTGGAGGCGCTTCGCGACCAGAGTCACAGCTACAAGAAGAGCAACGAACTCCTGCAGGCTGCCAACGAGCAGCTCCGCCGGGACATCGACGCGCGGATCCGCTCCAGCGACGGGTCGAGCCCGTTCCCCGCCTGTGCCGCGATCGACGGCGATCGGAAACTCCAGGGCCGCCGGCCCGTTGCCGACGACGTCGACCTGGAGGAGCTGGTCGACCGGACGCGCCGGGGTGCGGCTACCGCCAAGAACCCGCTGTACTACACGCCCGAGGACACCCGTGCGTTCCTCGGCGGCATGGCCATGAGCCGGCTGGCTCTCCTCCAGGGGCCCTCCGGAACCGGCAAGACCAGCCTGCCGTTCGCCTTCGCGAACGCGATGGGCACGGTGGTGGAGCTTGTCCCGGCCGAGGCCGGCTGGCACGACCCGGCGGATCTGCTCGGTCACTTCAACCAGTTCGAGCGCCGCTTCGACGAGCGGCCCTTCCTGCAGGCGCTCTACCGAGCAGGGACCCCGTTCTTCGCAGACGTGCCGGTGTTCGTCGTCGTCGACGAGATGAACCTGTCCCACCCCGAGCAGTACTTCTCCAACGTCATCGCGATGCTGGAGGCCGAGCGGCTGGACACCCAGTACTTTGAGCTGCTCCCTACGGCGGCCGATGGGGCTCCGGCGCAGCTGAAGGACGGCCGGAAGCTCGCCCTGCCGGAGAACGTCTGGTTCATCGGCACAGCGAACCACGACGAGACGACCAAGGACTTCGCCGACAAGACCTACGACCGCGCCGTGGTGATGGAGCTCCCGATCACGCCGGTGAAGTTCGACGCCGACTCCCCTTGGGCCCGGGACGCTCCCGTGGGCTTGCAGGCCCTGGAGACCGCCTTCGAGCGGGCAGCGCGTCGCCACGCCTCGGAGGTCGAGAGGGGCATGGCCTTCCTCCAGGAGCACCTGCGCGAGCCGCTGGCCCGGCGCTTCCGGAGCGGCTGGAGCCCCCGGCTTCACCGCCAGGCCCAGCGGTTCATCCCCGCCGTCATCGACGCCGGAGGAAGCCTGGGCGAGGCCCTGGACCACCTGGCGGCGATGCGCATCCTCCGCAAGATCAGGCATCGCCACTCGACCCGAGCCGATGACCTCGACGTGTTGACCGACATCTTCGACAAGAAGTGGCGCGTCGGCATCGATGGTCGGTCCGCGGCCCCACATTGCATCGAGCTCCTGGAGGCCGAGCGGAGTCGCCTCGAACGGGACCTGCTGTGACGTGGACGTGCCGGCTCGACGGCAAGCCGGGACGGCCCTCCACGCTCCCGATCGGCGGGCTCTGGGTTCGAACCGGTGGCGGCACGGACGAGTTCCTGATGCCCGATCCCGGCGGCGAGGCCACTGAGGCTGACGGCGCCCGGTTCGCGGTCGAAGGGCAACCTGATGCGGAGGAGGTGGATGCCGTCATCGCTCTCGGGTCCACCCTCCCCGACGAGGCCTCTTGGCTGGACCTGATCGACCGCGACCCGCTCGCGGCGCTCGAGCAGTCCAAGCTGGACGAGCACCCGCTGGAGAGCGCCATCCTCGCTCACCTGCCGTCCGTCCAGGAGGTGTTCCGGCGGCCCAGGACGCACATCGAGCACCGGACGGCGCTCGTGCCCGTCGGGCGAGCCCGCCGCCTCGATCGCCGCGCCGACGTACGACTCGCGTCCCACACCGAGGACTGGGAACACCTCACCCTTCGGGGGGTGCAGCCGAGACGCGTGCTGGCGCAGGTCCGCGACGAGCAGTGGGACCTCTACGAGAACCGGTTGGCCGTCCGCCTCGTCGACCACTTGCTGCGTTGGCTCGCAGGTCGCATCCTGTCACTGGAGCGCTGGCTCGGGGTCTTCCAGGACCTGCAACGAATCCAGGAGCAGGCGGGCATCGAGGGTTCCTGGCGCCGACGGGACCGGGTGTTCCGGCTCTGGGCGGACGCCGGCCTCCAGGACAACCGTCGTCGCGCGGCGGAGGAGCGGCTCCGGCGCTTGCACCGGCTTCGCCGACGGCTGGACGAGCTGAGGGACACGGTGCTGTACCGGGCGATCCCTCAACGGGCTCGCGTCCCCGACCTCTTGCGGCCCTCGAACGCTCTGCAGCACGACACGCACTACCGCAGGGTGGCCGCGCTGTGGCGGGAGTGGGCCAGCCACCGCCGCCACGACGACGCCGACCCGGACCGTCTTCGCCAACGCCAGCAGAGCTTCGCGTGGTGCTTCCAGCGGTTCTGCCGACTCCTCGTGGTGCGGGCGCTGGATCAGCTTGGGATGGAGCCGGAGGCCCTCGAAGCGCCGGTGGGGCGTAGCGAGATCGTCATCGACGGGGCAGTTGTTCGACTGGGTGGCAGTGGGGGCCTGGAGGTCTGGACCGGGGGCGCGTTGGCCATTCGGCTGTTGCCGATCGCCACGTGCCTCGCTGCCCGTCGAGACCATGAGACTGCACGCAGCCGGCTCGGGCGGGCGGCCTCAGATGACCGCACGGTGGTCCTGCATCTTGGTCTTGGGCGGCAGATCGAGAACGAGACACCGGGCCTGGCCCGGTTGGCCCATGAGGACGAGGCCGGGCGAGTGGGTGTGCTGCCTGTCTCCCCCTGGGACATCGCGAGCACGGAGCGCGTGGCCCGGGCCATCCGGTGGGCCTTGCTCACGCCGGTGTACCGGAACTGGCCAGCGAGGGTGGTGGCGGTTGGGAGCGTCGACACGCGGGGCGGCTGGGCCCGTTCGGCGGGAAACGCTCTGGTGGTGCAGCGGGCCCCCGAGCCTGGCGAATTCGACCTCGCGGGGTTGCGGAGCGACGTCAGCGAGCTCCGGCGGCAGAAGCAGTCGCTGGAGCAGCAGCGGGAGTCCGTGCGCCTCGAGGGGGCACGGAACCGGGACGACCGGCGCCGGCGGAAGGACGTCAACGAGCGCAAGAAGCGACTGAACGAGGCCGTCAAGGAAGCTGAGGCCGACCTGGAGGCACGGGAGTCGTTCCTGAAGGGGCTGGAGGAAGCTCTCGAGGTGGTGCAGCGCGTCGCGGTGTGCCCCCCGTGCGCGGCGCTTGGTGAAGAACAGCCAGGTCGGCTCCAAGCCCGCCATAGGGAGACCTTCCTGGCCCGCTGCGAGTCTTGTGAGACCGAGTGGGGGACGGTGCCATGCGGCTGTGGTGCCAAGGTCCCGTTCCTGAGGACCCCTGGCGCGATCAAGACCTTCAGCGCGGGTACGCCAGTGGACCGCGCCCTCGGGCAGGATGTGCTCGCGGTGCCGGCCAGGGACGGGATGGGCTCGGTGCGCTGCGATCAGTGTGGCGGCGAGGCCGAGTTGTAGGTGGTCCGTCCGTCTGACCGTCCGTCCGTAGCGGTCGCGCGCGTACGCGCGCGTGCGCGACAGGGCTTCCGTTGGCGGACGACCTGGATACAGCCCTCCCGGGCAATGGCTCTACGAGGACCACATGGCCAGGAAGAAGAAGGGCACCAAGGCACGGGATCAGCGCCGCCGCGCCAAGCGCGCCAGCCGCCGCAAGAAGCAGGTGAGCTCGGGCGGCGCTCCTGCCCAGCCCACGGCTCCCTTCGCCGCCCAGAACCACCGCCACAGCATCCCGCTCCAGGACGAGTACGATCTGGAGGGCGGCGGCCCCGAGGGCGGCTTCTACATCGACCCCCACGGCCGACCCGCAGTCATCCAGGGCAGCAAGCTCAAGGTCGTCCCGGAGGGTGAGCGCGAGGCCCTCGGCGTGAACGTCCGGGCCGATGGCGTCTTTGGCGACATCTTCGACTTCCAGGTTGCCGCCAACGCCATGTACATCATCCAGCCGCCAACGCTGGTCGCCGGCGTGGCGACGATGCGGGTCGGCGTTCGCGGTGCCTCGGACACCGAGGTCGACGGCGTCATCT
>CAZSAT010000058.1:0-43629 GCA_964604675.1 uncultured Enterobacterales bacterium | reverse complement strand
CTGGGTGTCGGTCTCGCGATCCATGGCCTCGGCTCGGGCGATGCCGAAGTCGAGCACCTTGAGCTCACCGTCGGCGGTGATGCGGACGTTGCTCGGCTTGATGTCGCGGTGGAGCACCTTGAGCGGCTCCCCGGACAGGGTGCTCGGGCGCGACCAGGCGGCTTCCATCGCCTCCGCGATGCGCCGGATGATGGTCAGGGCGACCGACGCAGGGATCGGCTCGGGGTTGTTTCGAGTGCTCAGCAGCCAGTTCAGGTTGCAGCCCGGCACGTACTCCATGACGATGGCGAGCCGGCCCTGCAGCTCGACGAGGTCGTCGGCCTGCACGATGGCGGGGTGGCGCAGCTGGCCGAGCAAGCGGGCCTCGTCCTTCAGACGGCTGACGATGTCGGTGTCGGTGGCGAAGTGGCCGCGCAAGAGCTTCACCGCCACGAGCTTGGAGAAGCCACCGCTGGTGGCCATCTCCGCCAGATACACCTCCCCGAAGCCTCCTCTCCCGATGCGCTCACGAAAGCGGAAGCTTCTCCAGGCGGTGATCGCCTGTTGGTCTTGCACGGGCAGAGAATGCGGCATGACGTCGCCGCGGTCAACCACCGGGGGTGGAGCGACCGACGCTCACAGCCAGGCTTCGAGACCGCCCGCCTCGAGCTGGTCGACCACTTCCCGCACACGCTGGGCCTGGTCGCGGGGGCAGACCAGCAACGCGTCGCCCGAATCGACGACCACGAGCCCCGAGACACCCACCAGCGCGACCAGCTTCTCCGGCGCGTGCACCACGTTGTCGCACGCGTCGACCGCGATGGCCCGACCGACCAGTCCTGGGCCGAGCGGCGTCTCCGGCAGGTGCTCCGCGACCGCAGCCCAGGAGCCGACATCGCTCCAGCCGATGTCCGCAGGCACCGTCAGCACGGCGTGCGCGCCCTCCATCACGCCGTAGTCCACCGAGATCTTCTGCAGGCGCGCGAAGCGCTCGGCGAGCAGATCCGGGTCGTCGACGATGGCGACCACGCCGCGCCAGAGCTGGGGCAGCTGACGCTTCAGCTCCGCCACCATCGAGGCGACCGTGAAGACGAACATGCCCGCGTTCCAGAGGTAGCGGCCCGACGCGAGGTACCCCTTGGCGGTCTCTGCGTCGGGCTTCTCGACGAAGCGTTGCACCGGACAGACCGCGTCACCGGACCCCACCTCGAGGTAGCCGAAGCCGGTGTCGGGGCGGGTGGGACGGATGCCGAGCGTCACCAGCGCTCCGCTCTCGCGGGCGGCCTCTGCTGCGCGCTCCAGGCAGTCCCGGAACCCGGGCTCGTCGGCGATCACGTGGTCCGCGGGGAGCACGAAGACCACTGCGTCGTCGCCGGCCTGCTGCTGCACCACCCGAGTGCCCCAGGCGACACAGGGCGCGGTGTTTCGACCGATCGGCTCGACCAGCACGTTGGCCGTGGGCACGGCCGGCAGCTGCGCGCGGATGGTGTCGGCCATGCTCTGCCCGGTGATCACCCAGACGTTCTCGGGAGGCACCAGCGGAGCGATCCGGTCCACGGTGCGCTGGATCAAGGTGCGTCCACCGTCGAGCGAGAGGCACTGCTTCGGGAGGTGGGCACGCGAGCGTGGCCAGAAGCGCGTGCCGCGCCCTCCGGCGATGATCACGGCGTGCGGGGCACTCATGGGATCTCCGTGACGAAGTGGTGTGGGGCCAGGGCGCGGAGCGCGTCGTAGGCGACGACCGCCGCGGCGTTGGAGAGGTTCAGGCTGCGCACTGTGCCAGGGGTCGGGATCCGCCAGCCGCCGAAGCGCTCCACCAGGGCGTCCGGCAAGCCGACCGACTCCCGACCGAGCACCACCACGTCGCCCTGCTCCCAGGGGATGGCGTTGAAGCTGCGCCCGCTGCGGGCGCTCATCAGGCGGAGCCGACGCCCCTGCGCCCAGGCCAGGAAGGCACCGAGATCCTCGTGCACCGTCAGCGCGACGTCGCGCCAGTGGTCGATGCCGGCGCGGCGGACGTGCTTCGCGTCGAGCGAGAAGCCGAGAGGGCGTACCAGGTGCAGCGGCACGCCCAGGCCGACCGCGAGACGACCGATGTTGCCGGTGTTTCCAGGAATCTCCGGCTCGACGAGCGCGAGGTGGAAGAGCGGCTCGCTCACTCCTCGGCCGGCGGTGCCGTCCACGCGCCGATGATGACCTTGGCGGGCGTGATGAGGCGTGTGCCCACCCGGTAGCCGTCCGAAAAGACCTGCACGACACGATCGTGCAAGGCCTCGTCCTGGACCGGAATGACCGAGAGGGCTTCGTGCACCAGCGGATCGAAGACCGCGCCGATGCCGGCGACCTCCTCCAGGCCGAGCTTCTCGAAGCCGCCCATCAGCTCCCTGTGCACCATCTCGAGCCCTTCGACGAGACCCGCGTCGGCCGTGTCGCGCGCTGCGTCGATGCTCCGCCGGAGGTTGGCGACGCCCGGAAAGAGCCGGCTCACAGCGTCCCCCTTCGCGATCTCCAGCTTCAGCTCGAGCTGGCGCGTGGTGCGCTGCTTGTAGCCGTTCATGTCGGACTGGAGGGTCTTGTAGGCCGCGGAGACGGTGCGCAGCCGCGCCTCGGTGCCCGCGAGCTCGGCCTTGAGCTCCTCGATCGGGTCCGCCTCGACCAGGCCGATGCCGGAGACCTCGGCGACCTGCTCATCGGTCGCTTCGTCCTGCTCGTCGAGGGGCCCGTGCTGCGTGCCGTCCATGGTTCCTCCGGGCCCTGGAACTAACCGCGGGGCGGTGGCCGTCAACGCTTCCGGAGGACCACCCGCCGGGTTAGACCGAGCGGTGGAGGGCCCTGTGGAGCACCGACAACTCAAGCTCTTGGTGTCGCTCGTCGCCGTGTTGCTCGCGATGACGACGTGGCTCGTCGTCTCCGACCCGCCGCCGGACGAGCCCGCCGACGACAGCGAGGAGCTGGTCGCGTTGATCGACGTCGATCCGGCCGAGGTCACGGGCCTGACCCTCGAGACCGACGAAGGGGAACTGGTGGCCGTGCGTCATGCGGAGGGCTGGCTCCTGAGCCGCCCCCTCGCAACCCGCGGCGATGACCAGGCGCTCGACGAGATCGCGCTGACCGTCAGTCGGCTGACCTTCTCCGACCCCCTACCAGGAGCGCCTGCCAGCTTCGGCCTCGATCGTCCACGGGCCGTGCTCGAGCTCCGCCGAAGCGGTGAACCCCTGGTCTTGACGGTGGGCAGCCGGGCCCCGGTGGGCCACAAGGCCTACGTGTCGCTGGCGGACGGCCAGCCTCGGTACGTGAGCGGGGATCCGGGAGACACCCTGGCCCGCGGGTTTGCGACGTTCCGTGACGCGGCGATCCACAGTCTGCCGACGAGCGCGGTGCGGCGCGCCACGTGGTCCGCCGACGAGGGCTTGGACGTGCTCCGCGACGACCAGGGCTGGTGGCTCGCGGACGGCCGGCGGGCACGCGCCGAGCGGGTGGAGGTGTGGCTGCAGGCGCTCGCCGAGCTGCGCCTCGACAGCTTCTGGGACGAACTCAGCGACCAGGATGCAGGCTTCTCGCCGCCTCGGGGACAGCTCGACCTGGAGACCGAGGCCGGGGTGGAGACGATCCTGCTGGGAGCTGATCACACCGGCGGCGTGCTCGTGAAGACCCCGAGCGGCGTGGTCGGCACGATCCCCGACGCCTCGCGGCTCTCCAGGAGCACCAGCGACGTGCTCGAAGATCGCCTCCTGTCCATCGACGTGCTCGGCGCGGACGAGCTGAGCATCGATCTCGGAGACGCGAAGGTCGCCTTCACGCGCAGCCACACGGGCTGGGCGAGCGCGGCCGGCCCAGTGGACGAGGAGCAGGTGGCGCAGCTCCTGGCAGCGACGCAGGTCGACCGCACCGTGCTGCTCGAGCCCACGGCCGAACACGGACGGCTGGTGGCGCGTACGGCCACCCACGAGGTGACGGTGGTCCTCGGCGACGAGGTCGACGGCGGACGGGTCGGCTGGGAGCCCGAGAGAAGACCGGCCTTCCTGGTTCCCGACGACGCTCTCGCGACGATCGAAGCAGCGGTCACGGGCGCCTGGGCGGTGCCCGAGTAGCCGTCAGCCCTCGGCCGCTGCGCACGGGAGCGGACTGCCGAGTCGGATGCACTGCCGCACCCCACCGTCCACGTAGAGGCGGGACGGCGCGTCTCCAAGGCAGACCGAGCCGGCGAGCACCTCGGCGAGGCGCTGGCGCACCTCCGCTTCGCGGTCGGCACCGAAGCGACCGATGAACCACTCCACCGCGCGGTCGGCGGTGAAGCTGGGGAGGCAGGCGACGACGAGGCTGTTGCCCTCCTCGGCGGCCCGGAGCACGGTCTCGGCCGTCTCCCGGTCGGGCACGTCCCCGAGCACGATCCAGTCGGGGTCCTGGCGTGAGGCGGTGCGCAGGGCCTCTTCGAAGCTGGCGGTGTCGATGCCGACCTCGCGCTGGGAGATGGCGGAGCGCGCGTCGGTGTGGAGGTACTGCAGCTGGTCCTCGATCACCACGAGGTGGCCGCCGTCCGCTCGGTTGCGCGCGTCGACCACGGCCGCCAGCAGCTCCCGGCGACGCGTTCCAGAGATGAGGAACAAGCCGAAGGACGACTGCGGATCGGCGTACGGAGCGGGCACGCCGAGGGTATCGGTCGTCGGCACCTCGACCTCGATCCGGTGGATGACGATCGCAAAGCTGCCGCGCTGCCGGTAGAGCTGCACGCGGAAGCGGCCCACGCCCTCCAGGCCGAGGCCGAACTCGGCTTCCTTCACCGCAGCGAGGTGCAGATCGGTCTGGGCCAGCTCCATCAAGCTGTGCGCCGCCCTGTAGATGTCCTGCGGGTAGAGCCGGTCGTGGGTGGTCGGCACCAGATCGCGGCCCACGCGGAAGCTCGGCCGGCCCGGCACCTTCAGGTGCACGTCGGTGGCCTGGAGCTCGGTGGCTTCCTTCAGCAGCGTCTTCAGGGACTCTCGGTCGTAGCGCACGGGCACCTCCGTCCAGGGACCGTGCTTCCCTCTACGGATCGCAGACCGCGACCCTGTAGGGCAGCCGCTACTTCTTGCGCTGCCTCTTGCGGGCCTTGCGCTTCTCCTTCTGCCGCTTCTTCCGCTCGCGCTTGTCGGCAGCGCTCAAGCCGGGCCGACCGGAATCCTCGGCGGGCATCCCGGGCATCCCGGGCATTCCCATGCCCCCCAGGCCCCCTCCCCCAGCGCGACGGGCCGCACGGTTGCCGCCGCCGAACATGCCGCTCATCTGGCCGAGGCCCTTCATCATCTGACGCGCCTGCTCGAAGCGCTGGTAGAGCTCGCGCACGTCCTGCTCCTCGCGGCCGCTGCCGCGGGCGACGCGTCGGACGCGGCCCGGCTCCTCCATCAGCTGAGGCAGGCGGCGCTCCTGCTTGGTCATCGACTGGATGATGGCCTTCACCCGATCCATCTCGCGATCGTCGAGCGCTTCGGCCGGGATCTGGTCCTTCAGGTCCGAGAACCCTGGCAGCTTGTCCAGCAGGTCCTTGATCGAGCCCATCTTCCGCAGCGTCTCGAGCTGCTTCAGGAAGTCGTCGAAGGTGAAGTCGCCCTGGAGCATCTTCTTGGCGTCGGCCTCGGCCTCGGCCTGATCGACGTGCTGCTCGAGGTCCTTCACCAGGCCGACCACGTCGCCCATGCCGAGGATCCGCTGCGCGAGGCCCTCCGGACGGAACTCGTCCAGCTTGTCGAGGGTCTCGCCCATCCCGAGGAACTTCACGGGCTTGCCCGTGACCTCCTTGATGGACAGGGCCGCGCCGCCGCGGGCATCGCCGTCGAGCTTCGTGAGCACGAAGCCGGTGAAGTCCAGCCGCTTGTCGAACGCCGCGGCGGTCTTCACGGCGTCCTGGCCGATCATGGCGTCGCAGACGAACAGGACGTTGTCGGGCTGGGTGGTGGCGCGGATCTCCTCCAGCTCCTCCATCAGGGCGTTGTCGATCGCGAGCCGCCCGGCGGTGTCGAAGATGACGACGTCCCGGCCGACGTTCTTGGCCTGCTGCACCGCCAGCTGGCAGAGCTGGACCGGCTTCATGCCCTTGATCGAGAAGACAGGGACCCCGAGCTTGCGGCCCAGCACCATCAGCTGGTCGACGGCGGCTGGACGGTAGATGTCGGCGGCGACCAGCAGGGGACGCCTGCCTTCCTTGACGAGCCGACGCGCCAGCTTGCCGGCGGTCGTGGTCTTTCCGGACCCCTGCAGGCCGACCATCATGATCAAGGCCGGCGCGCCCGACAGGTCGAGCGTGGCATCGACCGGTCCCATCAGCGCGACCAGCTCGTCGTGGCAGATGCGCACGAAGTGGTCGCCGGGGGTCACTGTCATGCCGCGTGGGTCGCGCTTGGCCTTGAGCGGAACGACCTCACCCACCGAGCGCGCGCGCACGCGCTTCAGGAAGCCCTTCACCACGCTCAGCTCGACGTCGGCTTCGAGCAGGGCCACGCGCACGTCGCGCAGGGCCTCTGAGATGTTGTCCTCGGACAGCTGGGCCTTGCCCTGCAGCTTCAGCCGGGCGTTCCGGAAGCCCTTGGTCAGGGTCTCGAGCATCGGGAGTCTCCGGTGCGCGAGGTAGCCCGCCTACGGGTGCCGGGCCAGCCCCTGGAGCGCCCAGGAAAGCTCCGGATCGTGCTCCAGAGCGCGACGCCACGCTTCGAGGGCCTCTTCGACGCGACCGAGGCCCTCGAGCGCCTGGCCGCGGCCGGACCAGGACAGCGCCAGATCCGGCTGCCGCTCCAGCGCGGCATCGAAGGCCTTGAGCGCTGCTTCGTGGTCGCCGGAGAGCTGGAACGCGTCGCCGCGACCGTGCCACGGCCAGGGGTCCTGCGGGGCGAGCTCGGCGGCGCGGGCGAAGGCCACGAGCGCCTCGCCGAAGCGCTCGTCCTCCAAGGCCTGCCGACCCGCTGCGAGCAGCGCGCCGAAGCTCGGACCGGTGGGACCGTCACCGCCGCCCTTCGAGCGCCCGGTCAGGTGGTGCAGGTGCCGCTCGTCCGGCCGGCGGAGGAGACGTCCGCCCAGGCGAAAGAGAGGTGTCAAGAGCCGGTCGAGACGGCGTCCCAGGGGGTGTCGCTGCACGTTGGGGCTCCCTTACCCGCTCCCACAGAGGTTAGTCCGTGGTCCTTCCGGGAGGAAACCGTGCTCCTCGCCTTCGCGCTCGCGTGCTCGGACTACGACCTGCGTCAGTTCGAGAACGCCGACGTGTTCTACCAGGACCCGCCCAGCGAGGTGGACATCCTGATGATCGTCGACAACTCCTGCTCGATGAGCCCGTACCAGGCCAACCTGGCCCGCAACTTCAACGAATTCATCACCTTCTTCGACGAAGCCAACGTCGACTACCACATCGCCGTGGGCACCACGACCGTCGAGGTCCCAGAGGCCTTCGACACCTGCTCTCTGGCCGACGTGTCCGCCATTCCGGCGGGGGGCTACCTGGTCGGCGACACGGTGATCACGAACGAGACCGTCGACGCCGACCAGACCTTCGCCAACCTCGTGAGCGTCGGCACCTGCGGAAACGGCCAGGAGATGGGGCTGGAGAGCGCGCTGATGGCCGTGAGCGAGCCGCTCGCTTCGAGCGTGAACGCGGGCTTCTTGAGGGAGGACGCGAGCCTGTCGCTGATCTTCGTGAGCGACGAGGAAGACGCCTCGCCGCGCCCCACCGCCGACTACATCAACACCTTCTACGAGGTGAAGGGGCACCGTGACCGCGACGTGGTCAACGCGTCGGCGCTGGTCGTGAAGGACCTGAACGACTGCTTCGGGGTGGCGCTCGAGTCCACGGAGGGCACCCGCTACCTGGACGTGGCCTCGCAGACCAACGGCATCGTGGGCAGCATCTGCGAGGAGGACTTCTCCGACATCGTCACCGAGCTGAGCCTCAACGCGAGCCGTCTCAACGACACCTTCGTGCTGTCGGCCGAGCCTGCGCCGTCCACCTTGCAGGTCTCGATCGACGACGACGACATCATCCCGTGCGACGACGGGCAGTGGACCTTCGTGCGAACCGACGACGACGAGCCCGCCGTGGCCTTCGATCGCTCGCAGATGCCGCCGCCCAGCTCCCAGATCTCGATCCGCTACGACCGTGGCAGCGGCGACGTGGACGAGTTCTGCACCGGCGAGTCCGAGGGCGACGAGGGCAGCTCGGGCGACACGGGAGGTGACGCGTGACCGTGTTCCTCTTGACGCTGGCGTGCAACGGCAGCGGCAGCAGCAGTGGCGGAGAGTGTGTCGACAACGGCGACTGCGAGCAGGGCTTCGCGTGCGTCGAGGAGGTCTGTGAGGCAGCCGACTGCCTGGAGTCCGCCGACTGCTCTGTCGGCTACTACTGCAACGTCGACTCGTACGCGTGCGAGTCGGGATGCGGGGCGGACGACGACTGCTACGCGGGCGAGACCTGCGACGTCGACAGCACCACCTGCATCGCCAGCGACTGCCGGAACGCCACGCTCGATTGCTCCGCCGGACAGCTCTGCGACACCACCACCGGTGCCTGCTACGACGACCCGGCCTACGCGCACTGCAGCCAGACCTGTGACATCACCGCGCTCTCCTCGACGTGCGGCGTGGGCGCGACCTGCTACATCGATACGGTGGGCGGGAGCTGCAACTCGAACCAGGACTGTGACCCCGGCTTCGCGTGTGACAGCTTCACCGGGTACGGCAAGCTCTGCCACCTCGACTACTGCTACAGCCAATGTTCGGCGGTCGAGGACGAGCCCTGCCCGTCGGGGTTCCAGTGCGTCAACCTCGGCGCCGGCTACGGCAGCGCGTGCCTGGGCGACTGCAGCTACCTGGTGGAGAACGGCTTCTTGTAGGAGCCTGTAGGAGCCGCGCAGGCGCTCAGACGCCGGTGGAGCCGAAGCCGCCCGCCCCACGGTCGGTGCCGTCCAGCCGCTCGACCCTGGCGGGGGGCAGCTGCGCGACGGCGGCGAGCACCAGCTGGGCGATGCGCATGCCGCGCTCGACGGTGAAGGACTCGTTGCCCAGGTTCACCAGCAGCACCTTCACTTCGCCGCGGTAGTCCGCGTCGATGGTGCCGGGCGCGTTGAGCACCGCCAGGCCGTGGCGAAACGCCAGGCCCGAGCGTGCGCGCACCTGGGCCTCGAGGCCCAGCGGCACCGCCATCGCGAGCCCCGTGGGGACCGCAGCGCGTTCGCCTGGACCGAGCGTCATGGGCTCGGTCAGGGCGGCTCGCAGGTCCATCCCAGCAGCGCCGGCCGTCTCGTAGGCCGGAAGCGGCAGGCCCTCCCCATGGGGAAGGACCTGCACCGGGAGGACCGGACCGCTCACCGGAGCTAGAAGGCGCCGGCGGAGGCGTCGATGGCCTCCTTGCGGGACAGGCGGATCTTGCCGCTGCGATCGATGTCGATCACGCGGACCAGGACCTCGTCACCCTCGTTGACCACGTCGGTCACCTTGTTGACGCGCTCCTTGGCGAGGTGGCTGACGTGCACGAGGCCGTCGGTGCCGGGGAAGATCTCGACGAAGGCGCCGAAGTCGACCACGCGCTTGACCACGCCCATGTAGAGCTTGCCGAGCTCGGCTTCCTGGGTCAGCTCCTTGATCATCGCCAGGGCGGCGTCAGCCGAGGCCTGGTCGGTGGCGGCCACCTGCACCTTGCCGCTGTCGTCGACGCTGTTCTGGGTGCCGGTCTTGTCCTGAATGCCGCGGATCGTCTTGCCACCGGGGCCGATGATGTCGCGGATCTTGTCGGGCTTGATCTGGATCGTCGTGATGCGGGGAGCGTTGTCGGACAGCTCGGCGCGGGGGGCGTCGAGGGTCTTGCCCATCTCGTCGAGGATGTGGAGGCGACCCTCGCGGGCCTGCGCGAGCGCGGCCTTCATGATCTCCTCGTCGACGCCGGCGATCTTCACGTCCATCTGGAACGCGGTGATGCCCTCCCGGGTGCCGGTGACCTTGAAGTCCATGTCGCCCAGCGCGTCCTCGGAACCGAGGATGTCGCTGATGACCGCGAAGCCGTCGCCCTCCTTGATGAGGCCCATCGCGATGCCTGCGACCGGCGCCTTCAGGGGCACACCCGCGTCCATCAGGGACAGGGTGGCACCGCAGACGGTGGCCATCGACGACGAGCCGTTGGACTCGAGCACGTCGCTCGTGCAGCGCATGACGTAGGGGAACTCGTCGAAGCTCGGCAGCACAGCCTGCAGCGCCCGGTGCGCCAGGGCGCCGTGGCCGACCTCGCGGCGCTTGGGAGCGCGGAGCGGGCGGGCCTCACCGGTGCAGAACGGCGGGAAGCTGTAGGTGAGCATCCACTCGCGGGTCGGCCGGAGCGCGCCGGCCCAGTCGATCCGTTGGTTGTCACGCTCGGTGCCGAGAGCGGCAGTCACGAAGGCCTGCGTCTCACCGCGGGTGAAGACCGCGGAGCCATGGGCCTTGGGCGCCACGCCGGCCTCGCACCAGATGGGGCGGATGGTGGCGGGCTCACGGCCGTCGATGCGGCGGTTCTCCTCCATCACCGCGCGGCGCATCTCCTTCTTCACGAGCTGGGCCCACGCCGCCTTCAGCACCTCGCGGCGAGCCTCGGCGGCCTCGTCGTCGAGGCCCTCGAGCTCGGGGTCGATGACACCGTTGCGAGCAGCCTTCATGGCGGCGGACTTCTCGTGCTTTCCGCCCTGGAAGGCGAACGCGGCACGGAGGGCCTCGATGCCCTTCTCGTCGATGAGGGCCTGCTCCTCGGCGGGAACGCCGGCCGCTTCCTCGTGGGCACGCTTCGGCACACCGGCCTTCTCGCGGAGCTCGTCGAGCGCGCCGATGAGCTTGGCGACTGCGGCGTGGCCCATGTAGATGGCCTCGAGCATGCGCTCCTCGGAGACCTCCAGGCCTCCACCCTCGACCATGCTGACGGCGCTCTTGGTGCCGGCCACGATGATGTTCAGGGTGGCGTTGACGCGGCCCTCGAAGTCGGGGTTGAGCACGAGCTCACCGTCGACCTCGCAGACGCGCACGCCGGCGACGCACTCGCTCTGGGGGGCATCGGAGACGTGCAGCGCGCCCGAGCAGGCGCCGAGCGCGAGCCAGTCGGCCTCGGCGTCCTTGTCGAAGCTCATCACGGTGGCGATGAGCTGCGTCTCGGCCCGGAAGTTCTTGGGGAACATCGGCCGGATGGGGCGGTCGATGAGGCGGCTGGTGAGCGTGGTGCGCTCGTTGCCGCGACCCTCGCGCTTCAGGAAGCCGCCGGGGATCTTGCCGCTCGCGCCGTCCTTGTCGATGTAGTCGACCGTGAGCGGCAGGAAGTCGAAGCGGCTGGGCTTGGTGCCGCAGACCGCAGTGGCCAGCAGGTGGGTCTCGCCGCAGGTGGCGTGGATGGCTCCACCCGCCTGCTTGGCGTACTTGCCGGTGCTGTAGGTGACGGTACGTCCGCCGATCTCGACGGATACAGAGTGTTCGTTGACGCCGTGCATGGCTGTCCTCTTGATGGACCACGCCCCTGCTGCGACCGGAACCCGTGCCGGTTTCCGTAGACCTGCTCGGAGTGAGCGCGCGGGTCGGAGAAACCGACGTGCTCAGCCCGCGGAGACCTACGGCCCGAGAGCCGTCCGCCGCGTGACGCGTGGTGGTGTGTTTGGGGAAAAAGAGCGGGTGGGCCCGGGTTCTGCACCCGGACCCGACGAGCCGGCCTAACGACGCAGGCCGAGCTCCTTGATCAGGCTGAAGTAGCGGTCCTCGTGGTTCGACTTCAGGTAGCGCAGGAGCCGCCGACGCTGACCGACGAGCTTCAACAGCCCCCGGCGAGAGTGGTGATCGCCCTTGTGCGACTCGAAGTGACCGGTGAGCTGCTTGATCCGCTCCGTCAGGAGTGCCACCTGCACCTCGGGGGAGCCGGTGTCGCCGTCTTCACGCGCGAACTTCTGGATGATCGCAGCCTTCTCGGACTGATGCAGTGCCATCGGAGTGTCTCCTTGTCGTGACGGTGTCCGCAGCGGGGTGGGCCGATGGCGCGGGCCGCGTGGCCCGCATCCCGCCCGGCCACAGAGACCGTAGGGTTCACCTCAGAAGAGAGGCCGCGCACTGATAGCGCGGCCCGATCGGCGCGTCAACGGCGGCGGCGCCTCTTGTCGCGGTGGCGCTTGGCCTGGCGCTCCTCGCCCAGTCGACGCAGCACCTTCGCACCCTGGGCGTGCCGTTCGGCCACCGCGAGGAAGCCTTGCTCGCCCATCACGGCGAAGCGCTGACCCGGGGTGAGCTCGGCCGGCCCCGGCGGCTCCAGGCTGCCCTTGCGCACGCCGTCGGCGACCGCACCGGACAGCTGGACCTGCGGCAGGTGGCCGAGCGCCCGCTCCAGCGGCCAGGCGTAGGGCGCGAGCGACGCGAACACCTCGGCCCGCGGCTTCCACGCGAGGCGCTCCTCACCCTCCTTGGGACGTCGGAAGGCACGCTCCCAGGACGGGGTGTCGGCCACGAACTGGGCGAGGGTCGACAGGTCGAGCGCGTGCTCCATCTCGAAGGGGCCGGAGCGGAGCCGGCGGAGGCTGGCGAGGTGCCCGACGCTGCCCAGGGCGACACCGAGCTCCTCGGCGAGCACGCGTGCGTAGGTGCCACGGCTGCAGGAGATCGTGCACCGGAAGGAGTCGTCACCCCGCTCGATCTCCTCGAGGCCATAGACCCTGATGGCGCGGGCCGCGGCCTTCACGGTGTCGCCGGCACGCGCGTACTTGTAGAGCGCCTTGCCCTTCACCTTCACAGCCGAGTACGCCGGTGGCACCTGCATGCGCTCGCCCAGGAAGCTCTCCAGGACCGCCGGGAGGTTGTCGAGCGAGGGCACGGGGGCCTGCTCGACCACCTCGCCCTCGCGGTCGCCCGTGGCCGTGCGCGAGCCCAGCCCCACCGTGGCATCGTAGACCTTCAGGCCTTCGTCCAGGTACTGGATGAAGCGGGTGGCACCGCCCAGCGCGAGGGGAAGGACGCCGCTCGCCAGCGGATCGAGCGTGCCGGTGTGGCCCACCTTCTTGATGCCCGTGACCGCGCGCACGATGGCCACGACGTCGTGAGAGGTGAGCCCAGGGGGCTTGTCGATCACCAGGAAGCAGGGGGCCAGGCTCACTCCTCACCCCCCTCACGCGCTGCCCGGGCGCGCTCCATGTCCGCGAGCATCGACGTGAGCCGGACCGCTTCGTCGAGCCCGGTGTCGAGCTCGAACCTCAGCTCCGGGATCGTCCGAATGCGCAGACGCCGCTTGATCTGCCGACGCAACCACCCCGCAGCCCGCTCGAGCCCGGCGACCATCTCGGGCCCGCCCTCCAGCGCACCGCCGAGCTGGCAGACGTGCACGATGGCCAGGGTCAGGTCGTGGTTCAGGTCCACGTGGGTGATGGACACCAGCCCGACCCGCGGGTCCTTGATGTCGTTGCGGATGAGGTCGGCGAGCTCCTTGTGGAGCTGCTCCGCGACCCGGACCGCGCGCTGCTGAGCCATGTTCGTGCCTCGTCGTCGTGACGACGGCGCGCCTATCACCTCGCCGCCGGTCAGCGCGAGAGGAGGATCGCGTCGTCGAGGCCGGTGACCACCGCGATGTCGACGCTGGCGGGGTCGAGGCAGACGTCCTCGGGGAGCTCCCCGGTGCCACCGTCGAGGGACCCGCCTACCGGCCCTTCCACGTTGGATCGCGCTTCTGAAGGAAGGCTGTAACGCCTTCGGCGGCGTCTTCCGCCTTCAGGTTGAGCTCGAGCATGCCCTGCAGGTACGCCAACGCCGCGTCCTGGGGCAGGTCCTCCATGCCGTGGAAGGCCTGCTTCCCCAGGCGCAGGATGGCCGGCGACCGGGTGGCGATTGGGCCGGCGAGCGCCGCGACCGCGTCGTCGAGCGCGTCCGGCGGGACCACAGCGTTGACCAGGCCATGCCCCAGCGCCTCCTCCGGGGTCAGGTAGCGCCCGGAGTACATGAGCTCGGCGAGGAGCTTCCGGGGCACGGTGTGGCGAAGCTCGGCCATGATGACCATCGGGAACAAGCCCAGCCGGATCTCCGGCGTGCCCAGGCGGATGCCCGTGCGCGCCACGACCATGTCGCAGGCCATCGCCAGCCCGAACCCGCCCCCGAGTGCATCGCCGCCCAGCCGGGCGATGACCGGGGGGCCGCACCGATGCACGGCCTGGAGCATGGCGCTGAAGCGTGCGCGATGCCGGGCGGCCTCGAGCGCACCCGGACGGCTGAACCCGCCGGCGAGATCTCCGCCCGCGCAGAAGGCCTTGTCGCCGGCCCCGGTGAGCACGATCACGGCCACGTCCGGGTCGGCGCCCGCGCGCATCAGGGCGTCTACGAGCGCCTCGATGAGCGCACCCGACAGAGCATTCCGTCGCTCGGGACGGTCGAGGGTGAGCGTGGCGACGTGGTCGTGGACCTCGTGACGGACGAGCATCGGGCACTCCGGGCAGCGGTTCAGAGGATACCGGTCGACCCGATGCGCATCGCCATCCTGGGACAAGGCCGACTCGGCCGCAGCCTCTGCCAGCTCCTGGCGGGAAGCGCGTTCGACGTCCGGCCATGGACCCGCGGTCACCTCGTGCCGGCCTGTGACATCGCGCTCATCGCGGTGACGGATGCGGCCATCCGCGAGGTCGCCCAGCAGATCCCGAGCGGCCCGATCGTGCTGCACACCTCAGGGGCGACCGACGTCGACGTGCTGCGCCCACACCGACCGGCAGGTTCGCTGCATCCGCTGCAGAGCTTCCCCGGTCCCGAGGTCGCGATGCCACCGGTCGAGGGGGTTCCTGCGGCCCTCGCCGGCGATCCGGAGGCAGTCGACGCGGCCCGCAGGATCGCGCGGACCCTGGGGTTCTGGACCTTCGAGGTCCCTGGCGACCGACGCTGCTACCACGCCGCGGCCGTGATGGCGGGAAACTTCGCCACGGTGCTGTTGGCCGACGCGTCCCGCGTGCTCGCAGCCGCCGGTGTCGACCCCGAGGCCGCCCCCGCCATCCTGGCGCCCCTGGCGCTCGCGTCCATCGAGCAGGCCGCGCGGCGGGGACCCGAAGCCGCGCTCACCGGGCCCTTCGCTCGCGGCGACCTCGACGTCGTGCTCGGCCACCTCGAAGCGCTCGCGCAGACGTCGGATCTGCAGCGGCTCTACCGCACGCTCGCGAGCCGTGCCGTGGCGTTGGCGGAAGAGGGCGAGCACTTGACGGGTGAAGAAGTGCGTACATGGATCCGTAAGGTCACGTAGCCCCGGCCCCCGGAGACACCATGCGGCCCCTGTGCTATCGTCAAGACGCGGAGACGCACCCCATGCTCGACGCCTACATCATCGAGAGGCTCAAGCGCGAGCGCGAAGAGCGGCAGCGCGAAGAGATGCGCCGAATCGAGGCCCCCCTGCCCCCTCCGCAGCCTGCCCGCGAGCAGCGGAAGGAAGAAACCGACACCGGTCGCGGCGTCGTCATCATCGATTACAGCCTCTAGCGTTTGCGGCGCGCGTCGGGGCCGGCTAAACGCCCACGTCTCAGTTTCAGGAGCCCGATCATGGCCCGCCGCTGCGTGCTGACCGGCAAGCGTCCGAATGTCGCCAACAAGGTCTCGCACTCCAACATCAAGACCAAGAAGCGTCAGCTTCCCAACCTCCAGAAGAAGCGCATCTGGTGGGAGGAAGAGTCCCGCTTCGTGACGCTCCGTCTCTCGACCTCGGCGCTCAAGACCCTCCGCCGCAAGGGCCTCTCGCAGTTTGCTGCCGAGGCGGGTCTCGATCTCGCCAAGTACTGAGCCCGTCGGGCGGTGACCGACCGCGACGCGGTCCTCGCAGCCAACCACGCGTTCTATCGAGCGATCGAGTCCCTGGACGAGGCCGCCATGGCAGCGTGCTGGTCCCGCTCGATCAGCGACACGTGCATCCACCCCGGCTGGCCCATCCTCCGCGGTTGGGCCGATGTCCTCGCGAGCTGGCGCGCGATCTTCGACGGCACGACCTACATGCGGTTCGTGGTCAGCGACCCCGTGGTGGACGTCCTGGGTGACGTGGCCCAGGTGACCTGCCTGGAGAACCTCTACGCCATCGGACAGAGCGGCACGGCGCACGCTCAGGTGGCGGCCACGAACGTGTATGTGCGCGTCGAGGGGGGCTGGCGAATGCGGCTCCACCACGGCTCGCCCGTGCACCATGCCGTGTCGGAGGACCCGCCTGCAGGCGAGGCCTCGTAGCCGAACAGCCCGTCAGCCCAGGAAGCCCCGGATGCTGGGGAGCGCCTGGTGCGGCACGTCCGGACGGGGACTCCGATCGGTGTCGACGAAGACCACCAGCGCGTCGGGAAAGGTGTCACGGTAGGCGTTCACGATCGATGGCTCGTTGTCCATGAACAACAGCGGCCTTCCCAGGTGGGCCAAGGAGAGCGCAGCCTGTCGCTTGTAGCTGTGGAACTCCCGCGACAGGTCGTCGAGGGTGTGCAGCATGGCGCCGTCCTGGGGGAAGCCGAAGCGACCCAGGCTCTCCCAGGTCCCTTCGCGAACCGTGTGGTCTCGGGCGGTGAGGTAGACGATCTGCAGCCCTCGAGCTTGCAGGCTCCGAACGAAGGCCACGGCCCCGGGCAGGGCTTCGTCCAGGTACAGGTCCTCGTTCGAGAAGAAGGCCTCGGTCCAGAACTGCAGGAGGTCTTCGAACCAGGGACGGACGTTCTGCAAGCCCGCGTTCGCGAGCGTGTGCGGGAGCTTCCAGTCCTCGAAGTGCTCGGCGCGAACCGCGAAGAGCTCGTCCCGTCCGTTTCGAGCCGCGTACCGACGCACGATGGCGACCTGCCGCGGGCGGTTGTCGATCAAGCAGCCGTCGAGGTCGAGGAAGGCCACACCGGGCCCCCGCAGAGCGCGGCAACGCTCCAGCACAGCCGTCTGACCTGCCGAGCGATCCATGGTGCCCCAGGCCATTCAGCTGGCCGCGATCTCGGCCCGGATGCCGACCAGCGTGGCGGCTGCGTCAGGCTGGTCGAGCGCGTGCAGGCGCTGGGTGGCCTCGTCGAGCAAGGCAAGGGCCTCCTGCTTGCGCCCTTGGGCGGCCAAGACCTGCCCCAACATGCCCTGGCTCACCGCCTGGTTGTGGAACACACCGGCGTCACCGTGGAGTTGTGCGGCGCGCTTGTACATCGCCGCTGCCGCCTCGAGATCGCCGCGCGCGGCGAGGCGGGTTCCTTGGGCGAAACGCGCTGCGCCCTCCGCCTCACGGTCCCCCATGACGGCACACGCCGACACGAGCTTCCGCCCGAAGACGATGGCCTTGTCGACCTTCTCGGCCTCTTCCGCCAGCGTGCAGGCCGCGTGCAAGGCGGTGGCTTCGCCGCCACCGTTGCCGAGCTCCTTCCAGGTCCGGGCCGCGTAGCCCAGCCGTCCGAGCGCACCGTCGGTGTCCCCCATGGCCTGCTCGATGGCGGCCAACTCCTGGAGCGTTGCCGCCCGTCCCTCGAGATCCCGGAGCAGCTCCCGCCCGTCGAGGGATTCCTCGAGCAGCGCGCGAGCTCCTTCGAGGTCGCCGAGAGTGGCCTTCAGCGAGCCCACCTGGTGCAGAGCCTCGACCAGGGCCTGCCGGTTCTTGGCCTGGCGCGCGAGCGCGACGCCCTCGTCGGCCCGGCGCAGAGCCCGATCCCGGTCACCCCGTGCCACGTCGACGTGGGCCAGCATCATCACCATGGCGCCGCGCGCGCGTTGTTCGCCAGCCCTGTCCGACAAGACCATGCCGCGCTCCAGCAGCTCCTGGGCACGCTCCAGGTCGCCCGACTGCAGGCAGAACTGCGCCAGCTGGTGCGTCGCCTGGGCTTCGCCATCCCGGTCACCTGCGGAACGCCAGGCATCGAGCGACGCTTCGGAGGCGGCTCGGGCGCGCTCGACGTCGCCAAGCTGCAGGGCGAGGGCGAACCTCTGCTGGTGCAGCGACGCGATGCCTTCGGCGTCGCCGGTCTGCTGCCGCAGGGAGATGGCAGCTTCCAGGTGCTGGTCGGCCGAGGACGCGTCGCCGGTCTTCGCGGCGAGCATGCCGAGCAGGTGGTGGCACGCCGCACTCCCCGTGCCGTCGCCGGCATCGGTGAAGGCCGCCAGTGCAGCGGTGGCCGCCTCAGCCGCCTCGACCGTGTTGTCCGCGGCTTCGTGGGTGAAGGCGGCGTGGAGAAGCTGGGCTGCCTTGCCCGTTTCGACCGCCATCAAGGGCTCCAGCTGTACTGCAACAGCTCACCGCTCTCGACGGCCAGCAGGAAGCCGGCGTCGTCGGGACAGATGACGCCGTGCAGGCTGCCCCAGCGCTCGGGGAAGTCGATCCGGTCCAATTCTTCTCCCGTCCTGGAGCAGCGCACTTCGAGCCCGTCGTCACCTCCGAAGAGGACGCGCTTGCCGTCGTGCGAGAAGCCGACCAGCCGGACCCACACGTACTCGTTGCGGATCTCCCAGAGCAGCCGGCCCGTCGGGCCGTGCCAGGCACGCAGGAAGCGATCGCGGCCGCCCGACAGCAGCACCGAGCCATCCCGGCTCCAGCGGATGACGCTGACCCCGAGGCCCGGGCCACCCACATGGGCTTCGCGGCGCAGCCGGACCCTCCCGGTCTCCGGGTCGACCCACTTGATCGCGCCGTCTTCCCCGCCGATGGCGAGCAGCCCGCTCTCGGAGAAGGCGACGACCGCTTCATCGATCGCCAGGTCACGGTCCGGGTGGCGCGCGGCGTGACCCCACCGCCACACGACCTCACCGTCGTCCGCACGGAGAGCGACCGCCACCTCGGGATCCCCGCCCACACTGACCACCACGCGGCCGTCAGGACTCAGGGCTCGACCACCGCCCCCGAGGCTCCCCTGGTGCACGGTGCGTGTCCAGAGGGGCTCCGCGCTCTCCACCGCCCCCACGCCGAGCCGGCGATCGGGGAAGCTGTAGAGGAGGCGGGTGCCGTCCACGCTCAGCGCCACCGCCCCCGAGGGCGCCGCGGTCGACACGCCGTTGTCGAGGAACGCCGGGCCCCCAGCCTGGCCAGCGGAGAGTACCTGGCCGTTCCGTGCAGCGGACAGGATGGAAGGACAGCCTTCCTGGTCGGGGGCATTGCGCTTCAGCACCACGGCGGAGAGCGCAGTAAGGTCCGAGCTGGCGACGACGCGGTAGCGGCGTGGAAGGGGCGTGCCCACCCTGATCCTCCGTGCTGGCCACACGCTGTGGCTGCACGGGGCGTTCTAACCCGTCTCGACCCGAAGCGTCGATGCCGGCACCGCCGGCCCTGTCGGAACGGATCCAGCGCGCCACCGCAGGCCGACCCCCCCGTCGCCGAGCGCGACCTCTCCCTCTCGCCGACGGGCGCGCTTTCGCCTCTCGGCCGTGGCCGCATCGGCCCTATTCGATGTACCCGAGCGCCCGGAGGGCCTCGACGTCGTCGTCTCCCAGCTGTTGGGTCTGCGCCGCAGAGAACTTGTCGGCCATGGCCTGGCTGCTCTTGAAGATGTCGATCAGGCGCGCCTGGAGCTCAGCGAACTTCGCGGCTTCGGTGGCCACGATGTTGGTGGTCTCACCCGGGTCCTTGTTCAGGTCGAACATCAAGTCCCCGCCCTCGCCGAGGATGATCTTGAAGCCGTCGGCGCTGATGAGCGTCTTCTTGTGCGCGTACTCGGCGTAGGTGTCGCCGGCCGGGGTCTCTCCGCCGCTCATGGCGGGCGAGAGATCGCGGCCCTGCCAGTGGGTCCCGTGCTTCACCCCCGCCAAGGAAGCGACCGTGGGCGCGACGTCCATCTGCTGGACCCGCGTGGCCACCCGCGCGCCGGCGGCGCCCGGTGCGCTGATGGCAAGGGGCACGTGGATGTTCTCCTGGTAGAGGTGCTCGTGGAACCAGCCGCCGTGCTCGCCGAACTGCTCGCCGTGATCCGCGGTGAGCACGACCACGGTGGTGTCCGCCATGCCCAACGCATCCAGCGCATCGAGCAGGCGGCCGAAGTGCTGGTCCCAGTAGGCGATCTCGCCGTCGTAGAGCGCGTACAGCCGCTCGATGTCGGCCTCGGTCGCCGCCGCCCCACCGGTCTTGAAGGCCTTGACCTCCTCGTGGGCCCCGGTGAGCGTGGAGCCATTGCTCGACACGTACTTCTCGTAGTACTCGTCGGGCGCCTGGTAGGGGCTGTGGGGGTCCATGTAGTGGAGGTACAGGAAGAAGGGCTGGTCGCCCTGCTTCTCCAGGAACGCGATGCTGGCATCGGTGAGCTCCTTGCCCGCGGGGCCCCAGGCCTGCGAGCCGGGCACGAAGGTGTAGGAGTCGAAGCCCTGACCGAAGCCGCGCTCGGCCGCGATGACCTTGGTCTTCACGATCGCCGCGGTGGTGTAGCCAGCGGCCTGGAACTGCTCGGCGACCATGTCCTGGTCCGGTGAGAGCGTGTCCATCTCCACCGTGGCGCCCTCCTGGAAGTCCAGGCACTGGTGCGCCCGCGGGTACATGCCCGAGAGGAGCGACGCGACCGAGGGCACCGTCCAGGCGTTCTGGGAGATGGCGTTCTCGAAGACCACCGCGTCCTCCGCCCAGCTGGCCACGCGCGGCGACACCGACTTGCCATAGCCGTAGGGCTCGAGGTGGTCGGCGCGGAGGGTGTCGACGAGGACGACGATCACGTTGGGCTGTTCCGCGCGGGCATCCGTGGAAGCCAGGGCGAAGGTCAGGGCCATCAGCTGCATGAGGGGGACTGCTCCTTTTCGGGCGGGACCGCATGGGCGCTATCACGATAGGCAGCGACAACACCTGGAGTGGGCATGGATTGCCTCGAGGATCGATTCCGTACGTTGCTGTCCGAGATCTGGACCACCGACGATCCAGAGCTCGCCCACACGCCGGAGGCCTTCCTCTCGCTGCTCAGGGAGTTCGACGGCACAGGAGAGGCGCCCGACGTGCAGCTCATCGAGGCCGCGTCGCGCGATCTCGTCCTGATCCGTGACATGCCCTTCCACAGCCTCTGCGCACACCACCTCGTGCCCTTCTTCGGCTCGATCGATCTGGTGTACCTGCCCGATCGGTCGCTGGCGGGCCTCGGCTGGTTCCCGAGGCTGATCGACCACCACGCGCGCCGGCCGCAGCTGCAGGAGCGGCTCGTCGCCCAGGTGTGCGACGCGGTGCAGCGTGAGCTCGCGCCGAAGGCCCTCGGCGTGCGCCTCCGGGCACGCCAGATGTGCATGGAGCTCCGCGGCGCACGCACGTCGGCGACCACGGAGTCGATCGCGTTCCGAGGTGAACCCCACCCCGCGCTTCGGACCGCCCTGTACGGTGGCTGACGCGCTCACCCTCTCCGGCACGAGCTTCGCGTGGCCCGGGGAACCGGCGCTCTTCGACGGGCTCAGCCTCGAGATCCCGCAGGGCAGCTTCACGGCTGTCGTCGGGCCGTCCGGGTGCGGGAAGTCCACGCTCCTGCGGCTCATGGCCGGGCTCCTCGCGCCCAGCGCGGGCCGCGTCACCGGCGTGCACGAACGACGGGCGATGGTCTTCCAGTCCCCCACCCTGCTCGCGTGGCGGACGGTACGCGAGAACGTCGCCCTGCCCTTGGAGCTGGCCGGACTCGAGGGCGACGTCGACGCGGCGCTCGATCTGGTGGGCCTGGCAGACGACGCCGACACCCTGCCCCGGGCGCTCAGCGGTGGCATGCGCATGCGCGTCTCGCTGGCGCGGGCCCTGGTCGTCGCACCACGGCTCCTCCTGCTCGACGAGCCGCTCTCCGCGCTCGACGCCCTGACGCGTCGACGTCTGCAGCGCGACCTGCTGGCCTTGTGGCGGCGCTTCCGCTTCACCGCGGTCCTGGTCACGCACGACGTCGACGAAGCGGTGTTGATGGCCGACCGGGTGCTCGTGCTCGACACGGCGCGTCCCGTGAGCGTGCGCGCCGACCAGGCGATCTCCCTCCCACGACCGCGGGGCCCAGCCGCAGCGTACGACCCCGTCCTGGTCGAGCACGCGCGGGCCCTGGAGGCGCTGCTTTGAAGCTGCGCGGCCCCGTGATCGCAGCCGCAGTGGCCCTGGGGGCCTGGTGGCTGTTGTCCCTCCGGCTGCCCGAGGTCCTGCTGCCCGGACCTGAGACCGTGGCCGCGGCCGGCTGGGCGGCCCGAGCAACCCTCGTCCAGGCCACCTTCGAGACCGCCGCAGCCTCGGCGCTGGGGCTGTTGCTCGCCATGGTCATCGGGGGCGTCGGCGCGGTGCTGTTCCTGCGGTCGCGGGCCCTCGAGGCCGCGCTCTACCCCTACGCGCTGCTGCTGCAGACCGTGCCCATCGTGGCGATCGCGCCGCTCCTCGTCGTCTGGCTCGGCTACGGACGCCCGGTCGCGGTGGCCACGGCCGCCATCGTGAGCTTCTTCCCGATCCTCACGTCGGCCAACGTGGGCCTCCGCTCCACCAGCCCCGAGCACCTGGAGCTGCTCCGGCTCTACGGCGCGGGGTTCACGGCGATCCTCTGGAAGCTGCGCCTGCCGGCCGCGCTACCGCACGTCTTCTCGGGACTCTCCACGGCGGTTGGACTCAGCGTCATCGGCGCCATCGTCGGCGAGTTCGTGGGCAGCAACGGGCAGCCTCCCTCCCTGGGCTACGTGGTGCTTCGTTCGGCGCGCTCCGCCGACACCGGCGTCACCTTCGCGGCGATCTTCGCCGCCACCGGCCTCGCGCTGTCGGCCTTCGCCTCGGTCCGCCTGCTCGAGCGCCGTATCATCGGCCACTGGCACCCCTGAGGAGGCCGCATGTGGCTCGTTCTGGCCTGCAGCACCCCCGAGCCGGGCGCGACTGCGCCGCGCGATGCCACCGCTCCCGAGCCAGAGCTCCAGGCGATCACGCTCGCCCTCAACTGGTACCCGGAGCCCGAGTTCGGCGGCTTCTACGAGGGTGTGCTCGGCGGGCACTACGCGGCCGCGGGCTTCGACGTGACCATCGTGCCCGGCGGGCCCGGCGCGCCCACCCTCGAGCTGCTGGAGAGCGGTCGTGCACAGGTCGCCATCACCGCCGCCGACGAGCTGCTGGTGAAGCGCGAGAAGGGCGTGTCGGCGGTGGGCGTCTGGCCAGCGTTCCAGCTCGCACCCAACGGCATCATGGTGCACACGGGCTCGGGTGCGGAGCGCTTCGAGGACCTGGTCGGTCTCACGGTCGCGATCGAGCTCGGCTCGCCGTTCCAGACCTTCCTCTGGCAGCGGTACGGCTGGGCGGAACAGGTGACACCGGTTCCGTACGGCGGCTCCGTGGCCCCCTTCCTCGCCGACGAGAGCTACGCGCAGCAGGCCTACATCACCTCCGAGCCGTGCGTGGCACGCGCCAAGGGCGCCGAGGTGACCTTCCTGCGGGCTGCCGAAGCCGGATGGAACCCGTATGGCGTGCTCGTCGCGGTGCCCGACCCGGCGCCGCCGTGGGCGAAGGCCTTCGTCGACGCCACACAGGCCGGCTGGGAGGCCTACATGGAGGCGCCATCCGGCGCCAACGCCGAGATCGCCGCGGCCAACGACCAGCTCACCCCCGACCTGCTGGCGTGCATCACCGAAGCGCAGGCGCCCTTCGTGACGGGGAGCGACGGTCTGGGCGCGATGACGGAGGCGCGCTGGGCCGCGACCGCCGACACGCTCAAGGACCTCGAGCTCATTCCAGCTGCCGCCGATCCCTCGGCGGCGTGGACGAGCCTGCGCTGATCCATTCTTCCTGCCCGTCGCACCGCGGGGTAATGGATGTCCCATGTTGATCTGGCTCGCAGCCTGCACCAGCTACACCTGGTACGCCGATCTCGATGGCGACGGCTTCGGGGACCCCGAAGCGCCCCTGGAGTCCCGCACCATGCCGGACTTCGCCGCTGGAAACGACGGCGACTGCGACGACGCAGACGCTGCGGTGAACCCGAGCGCCCGCGAGGTCTGCAACGGTGTGGACGACGACTGCAACGGGGACGTCGACGAAGCGGGTGCCGAGGGCGAGGCCACCCTCCACGCCGATGCCGACGCCGACGGCTACGGCGCCGAAGAGGTCGGGTTCGGCTGCGCGACCGAGGGCGCGACCCACAACGCGCTCGACTGCGACGACGACGACCCGGAGGTGAACCCCGAGGGGGTCGAGGTCTGCGAGAACGGGGCCGACGACGACTGCGACGGACCGGAGGACTGCCGGTACGGCTCGGAGGCACCGCTGCACGCGGCCCTGTCCGTGTTCACCGGCGTCGCGGAGGGCGACCTCGCCGCGCGCGCCCTCGCCGCACCGGGCGACGTGGACGGCGACGGTCGGGCGGATCTCCTGGTGAGCGCCTTCAAGAACGACGAGGCTGGAGAGGACGCAGGCGCGGTCTACCTGGTGCTCGACGCCGCCGGCGGCGACGCTCCACTCGGCGACGCCGCGTACGCCTGGACCGGCGAAGCGGCCGGCGCCTACGCGGGCTACGCGCTCTCGGGCGCCGGGGACGTCGATGGCGACGGCCTCGGTGACCTCTTCGTCGGGGCCTTCCTGGCCTCCCCGGAGGGATCCGCGACCGGCGCGGCCTACCTCCTCACCTCCGAGGGACTCGCCAGCGGCTCCCTCAGCGGCGCGAGCACGCGGCTGGTCGGCGTCTCCGACGACGACCACTTCGCTGTCTCGGTGGCCGGCGGCGGCGACGTCGACGGTGACGGGCAACCGGATCTACTGGTCGGCGCCTGGCAGGCGGATCTCGGAGGGACCGACAACGGGGTCGCCTACCTGTTCCGGGGCCCGCTTCCCGCCGGCGAACGCTCCGCGGACGACGCCTCGGCGGCCTTCGCAGGTCGGGACGACGGCGAGACCGCGGCCTTCGCGGTCGCGTTCGCGGGCGACACCGATGGTGACGGAGACGACGAACTCCTGGTGGGCAGCCACCTCGCCGACCTCGGCGGCACGGACGCCGGGGCGGCGTTCCTCATCGAGAGCGGCTTCTCCGGACCGTGGTTCGCCGACGAGGCCGGCGTCTGGCTCGTGGGAGAGAACGAATACGACTACGCGGGTTGGTCGGTGGCGGGCGCCGGCGACGTCAACGGCGACGGCTACGACGACCTGCTCGTCGGGGCCTACGCCAACGACAGGCAGCAGCCCGAGGGCGGCGCCGTGTACCTCGTCCACGGGCCCGTCGAGGGCGTGTTCGCGCTCGCTGCGTCAGCGGCGGTGGTGCACGGAACCTCCAGCGGCGCCCTGCTGGGCTACGCCGTGGCGACAGCCGGAGACATCGACAGCGACGGCTTCGCAGACATCCTGGCGGGCGCTCCGGGCGCCGACGTGGATGGCTACTCCAACGTCGGACGCGCGGTCCTTGCGCACGGGCCCCTGACCGGCACGCTCCGTGGCGACGAGGCGGGCGGACGCTTCACGGGAGAGGGGGTGAGCGACGAGTTCGGCCGCTCCCTGGCAGGCCTCGGAGACGTCGACGTCGACGGCTACGGGGATCTCGCCATCAGCGCCCAGTGGAGCGACCGCGCCGCGCAGGACGCTGGCGCGGTCTGGGTGTTCCCGGGGACAGGGCTCTAGACCCGCCCCGGGCCCGGATGGCCATGGAGCTCCACGACGCGGGGCTCGAGGTGCAGGGCAGGGACGTGGACCATCGCTGCCAGCGCGCGGCGGCAGCGCTTCGCCACCACCACCTCGGTCTGCAGCCCGTGCGGATGGGCCTCCGCCAGCCTGGAGACCGCGGGCAGCCGCAGCCGGTGCTCCGTCTCGGGCAGGCGAAGGCGGAGGCCTTCGGCTTGCAGGCGCCCCAGGTGCGCCCCCCTGCCGATCAGCACCACCTGGGTGCCCGCGAGGGCGAGCAGACCTGAGCCCGCCACCGATGCCTCCGGCCCCGAGCACCAGGACGCGGCGGTCAGCCATCCACGGCGTCGCTGAAGGCCTGGCAGGCCACGTTGATGGCGTCCACCGCCGACCAGAGCTCGTCGTAGGTGGCCTCGTGGTCGTCGCGGATGTTGGTCGTCTCGCCCGGATCCGCCTCCAGGTCGTAGAGCACCCCCGAGCTCGCGGTGAAGTAGCCCTTGATCCCATCCTGGCGGATCATCGCCCAGTTCTCGGTGTACTGGGTGTACACCGCGCCTCCAGGCACCTCGCCCCCAACGAGCGCGGAGCCGAGATCGCGACCCGCCCAGGACTCGGGCACATCGAGCCCCGCCTGGGACACGACGGTCGGCGCGACGTCCATCACCTGCACCCACCCGGCGACACGACCGCTCGTCACCCCCGGCCCGACGATGGCCAGCGGCACGTGCACGTTCTCCTGGAACAGGTGCTCGTGCAGCCAGTTCTGGTGCTCGTAGAACGCCTCTCCGTGGTCCGCCGTGAGCACCACCAAGGTGTCCTCGGCGTGTCCGAGGGCCTCGAGCTGTCCGAAGAGCCGACCGAGCTGGCTGTCGAGGTACGCGATCTCCCCGTCGTACAGGGCGTGGAGACGCTCGAGGTCCGCGTCGTCGAAGCTCTCCGTGCCGGCCTTGAACGCGGTCACCTGCGTGTGCTCCCCGGTCACCGACGAGCCCGTTCCCTGGTCGAAGAGCTCGTAGTACGGCTCGGGGGCCCAGTAGCTCGAGTGGGGGTCCATGTAGTGGAGGTAGAGGAAGAAGGGATCCTGATCCCGCTCCTCGAGCCAGGAGAGGGCAGCGTCCGTGAGCTCCTCCGCGCTGGTGTTCCAGTCGCGGTAGCCCGCTACGGACTCGAAGGTGTCGAAGCCCTGCGCGAAGCCGCGCTCCTCGGTGATCACGACCGACTTGAGCAGCGCGGCGGTGTCGTAGCCCGCGGCGTCGAACACCTCCGCGAGGGTGTCGAGGCCCGACCGGAGCTCGTCCCCGTCGATCCTGGCGTTGTCGTCGAAGAAGAGCGCGTCGTGGCAGCCCGTGTAGAGCGACGTGAAGAGGCTGGCCACCGACGGCACGGTCCAGCCGTTCTGCGACACGGCCTGCTCGAAGACCATGCCGCCAGACGCCCAGGCATCCAGCTCGGGGGCGTTCTCCACGGAGCGCCCGTACAGTGAGAGGTGATCCGCGCGCAGGGTGTCCACCAACACCACGACCACGTTCAGGTCCGGTGCGGGCGTGACGGCCGCCTCGGCCGTGTCCTCTGGCCGCTCGATCGACGTGTCCGGACCGACCCCCACACATGCCGTCCACCACAGAACCATCGCCACACCTCGGGGCAAGCCCCCGGAGGACTCGTGCTTCGAGCCGAGCCGACCGATCACATCGTAGCGGGTCTTACGCCAACGGCGCGGCACGGACCTCGGCCCCGTGGGCCGTCGTGCTATCTAACGACCCTTGTCGCACGCCTCGGAGTTTGCACATGCGCGTCATGGTCACCTACCCGCCTCTCGACGGGAAGGGCAGCCCGATGCTCACGCAGAACCGCCAGTTCCAGTGGTTCCACGAGCCCAGCTACCTCTACCCCTGCATCCCCGCGTGGGCCGCCACCCTGCTCAAGCAGGACGGGCACGAGGTGCTGTGGAACGACTGCATCGCGGAGAACAAGAACTGGGCCCAGTTCGAGCGGCTCTACCGGGACTTCCAGCCCGAGCTGCTCGCGCTGGAGACCAAGGGACCCGTGGTCCGCCAGCACTGGGCGATGATCGACCGGCTCAAGTCCATCGTGCCCGACGTAAAGGTGGTGCTCTACGGCGACCACATCGCAGGCAACCCGATGGAGTCGATGAGGGAGTCGAAGGTCGACTTCTGCCTCACGGGCGGCGACTACGACTTCTCGCTGCAGAACATCTGCAACTGGATCGACGGCAAGGAGAAGCTCGCGGGTGGCGTGTACTACCGCACCGGCGTGGGCGACGAGTTCGCCAACACCGGCCCCTACGAGAACCTGGGCGACCTCGACGCCCTGCCCTTCATCGACCGGGACCTGACCAACGCCCACCTGTACTTCGAGAAGTGGAAGTACAAGCTGCCGTTCCTCTGGACCATGGCCGGCCGCGACTGCCCCTACGGCAAGTGCACCTTCTGCAGCTGGACGGTGACCTACCCCCGCTTCCGCACCCAGAGCCCCGAGCGGCTCGCCGACGAGATGGAGTTCCTGGTCAAGCGCTACGGCTGCAGGAACCTCTTCGACGACACGGGTGCGCTGCCCACCGGCAACTGGCTCACCCGCCTGTGCCACGAGATGATCGGGCGCGGCATCGCCGATCACGCCGTGACCGACTGCAACTTCCGCTTCGACTACTTCACGGACAAGAACGTCCAGCTGATGAAGAAGGCGAACTTCCGCAAGCTCATCCTGGGCATCGAGTCCGCCAGCGAGCGCACCATCGACGTGCTCGACAAGACCCTCACCCGGGAGCAGATCATCGAAGGCTGCAAGATGGCCTCGATGGCCGGGCTGCAGCCCCACCTGACGCTGATGGTCGGCTACCCCTGGGAGACCAAGGAGGATGCCTACCAGACCCTGGAGCTGGCGAAGTACCTGATGCTCAAGGGCTACGCGCACCACCTCCAGGCCACCGTGGTCATGCCCTACCCGGGCACGCCGCTCTTCGACCTCTGCCAGCGCAACGGCTGGATCCGCTTCGAAGAGACCGACTACGAGCGCTACGACATGACCGAGCCCGTGTGCGTGCTCACCGACATGGATCGGGAAGAGGTCGTGCAGATGGCTGGCCAGTTCTACAAGCTCTACATGCACCCCAAGTTCCTGGCGCATCAGGTGATGAACATGCGCTCGGTCACGGACCTGGACTACATGTTCCGTGGCGTGCCGGCGATCTGGGGCCACATCAAGGACTTCGCCACCATCCGTGGTCCCGAGTCCCAGTCGAGCGCGGCCAAGTAGGCGCCCGCGGTAGCCTGCTGCCATGAGCAGACATCGCCGCGTCGGCATCCTCACCGGAGGGGGCGACGCCCCCGGCCTCAACGCTGTCCTCCGAGCCTTCGTGAAGCGCGCCGTCGGCCAGCTGCACTGGCAGGTCGTGGGCATCGAAGACAGCTTCGACGGCCTCCTCGCCACGCCGTACCAGGTGCAGGACCTGACCATGGTCAGCTGCTCGGGTCTGCTCGCGCGTGGCGGCACCATGCTCGGCACCACGAACCGAGGTGACCCCTTTGCCTACCGGGACGGGGCCGACGTCAGCCAGCGTGTGGCCGATGCCGTGGAGGACCTCGGGCTCGAGGGGCTGGTGGTCATCGGAGGTGACGGCACGCAGAAGATCGGGTGGCGGCTCATGGAGGAGCGTGGCGTGAACGTGGTCGGGGTGCCCAAGACCATCGACAACGACCTCAGCGCCACCGACTACACCTTCGGCTACATGACGGCGGTGGACGTGGCGACGGAGGCGCTCGACCGCTTGCACACGACCGCGGAGAGCCACGACCGGGTGATGCTCCTGGAGGTCATGGGCCGCGACGCCGGCCACATCGCCCTGCAGGCCGGTCTGGCGGGTGGCGCCGACTGCATCGTCATCCCCGAGATTCCCTGGGACGTCGAACGCATCTGCCGCAAGATCGACAAGCGACGGTCGCTCGGTCGCTTGTTCACGCTCATCATCGTCGCCGAGGGGGCGCGCCCGAACGACGGAAACGTCGACGAAGACCCCGTCGGTGCGGGAGGCCCCGCGGTCACCCTGGCGAGGCAGATCGGTGAGCGGAGAGCCGTCGAGACCCGGGTGACGGTGCTGGGCCACCTGCAACGCGGGGGGAGTCCCGATGCCTTCGACCGCATCCTCGCCACCCGCTTTGGCGTGCACGCCGTCGATCTGGTCGACGCCGATCGGTGGGGGGAGATCGCCGTGCTCCAGAACGGTCGGGTGGTGGGCGTGCCCATCGAGGAAGCCGTCGCCAGCTACCGCTTCGTGGACACCGAGGGGGAGCTGGTGCGGACCGCCCGCGCCGTCGGCGTCGAGTTCGGGGGGTAGAGCACCAATCAGGTGATCTCGAGTCGCACGCTTGCACCCGCCGGCCGTGGCCGGCGTTGCGGGCCTCGCCAGCCACGACCAGCCTGCGCGGCGCCTGCTCCGTTCGATGACCTGATCGGCGCTCTGACCCGCTACCTCAGCGCGCAGAGGCCGATGAGCTCGTCGCCCCGGTGCAGGGGCACTGCCTTCAACGCTGCCGGCCCCGCCACGCTGCCCTGTTGCAGCACGAGGTCCACCAGCCAGGGATACGGGTCGCACACGCCGACCACATCCTGTTCGGCCAGCCACGCGCCGAAGCGTCGCTCGGCGAGGGCCTGGCGGGCCCCGGCGTGCAGCTTCCCGTCTACCGCCACGATGGGCTGCTCGGCGAAGTACCCGATCGTGCCCGCCTGGAGCACGGCCAACCGACCGGGCGGCAGGACGTCGACCAGGCGCGCATAGCCGGCGGTGTTCATGCCGGAGGGCGCGAAGAGCACCTGGCCCTGCCGCGCGAAGACCGCCAGGGTCGTGGCCAGCAGCAGCACCCGCACCAGGGCCGGCCAGCCGGACCACAGCGCGGCGGTCCACGGCACCAACAGCGCGACGAGCACGAAGGTGTAGCGGTCGTAGAACCACTGACCCGGCACGAGCACCGCGTAGGCCAACAACAGCGCCACAGCCCAGCCCGTGACGGGCGCAGGGAGTCGGCCGCCGCGCCGTGACAAGAGGACCGCCGCAGCCGCCGTCGCTGCGACCGCCACCCACAGAGCCCCTGGGAGGCGAAGCCAGTGGGCCAGGTACCCCAACGGTCCCACCACCAGCGGCTGGACGACGACCACACGCAGCAGCCGCTCGAGGTTGTCCCAGACGAAAGCGGCCGAGCCGTACGGGGCCGGCCCGTAGACACCGACCTCCGCGTAGAGCGACGACAGCTGCCGCACCGCCGCGCCGGACTCGGGCAGCGGCGACCCGCTGATGGCGAAGCACCAACCGAACCAGGGCAGTGCGACCAGCACCGCGACCAGCCCCGCGCGGACGGCGAGCGCCGGCGCCCGGACGAGGAGCGGGAGGGTCAGGGCAGCGGCCAACAACGCTCCGTCCACCCGGGCGAGGACCAGGGCTCCGCACAAGAGTCCGAACCGGGTCGTCGCCGACGCGCTCGGATCCCGAGCGAGGGAGAGGCCCCAGACCACCGCCCACGCCGCCAGGCAGGTGGCGAGCCCCGTCTCCATGCCGTTGCCAGCGTGCTCGACCACGTACGGAGACAGCGACCACAGCGCCACCGCGAGGGTCCCGGCGCCCGGTTGACCCCACCCGACGGCGAGGCGGTGCAGCCCGATGCCCGTGACCAAGAAGAGCACGACCTGCACGGTGAAGGCCAGGTGCAGGGGCAGCCAGGGATCGTCGGTCACCGCGAACAGCGGCACCAGCATCATCGCCCACAGCGCCTGGAAGCCCGACGTGAGCACCTCGCCGTCGAAGCTCGGAAGCTCACCGGCCGCCATGCGCCGTGCCAGCACGAAGTAGTAGAAGCTGTCGTCGACCAGCGGGCCCCGCTCCAGCTGCCAGGTTGCAGGCAGCCAGCCGACCACCAGCCTCGCGAGCCCCCCCAGCGCGAGGAGGGCTGCAGCCGTGCGGGAGAGCCCCATCGGGAGCGCGGCGCGTGTGTGCTGCGCGAGAGGCCTCATCGGCCCGGTCTAACTAGTCCGCTCGCAGCGCGTAGCCGATCTGCTCGGCGTGCTGCTGAAGGTCCTCCAGGTACGCTGCACTCCGAGGACTCGGATCGGCGGCCCAGGCCTCCTGCGCAAGCTCGAGCGCCTCGGCGAGCTCGCCCGCACGTTCCGCTTCCACCGCCGCGTTGTGAAGGGCGCGGGCGGTTCCGGGCTCCGGATCCCGGTAGAGGCGCCGCCGAAGGGTCTCGGACAGCGGCGACACCTGGTCGGCGATGTCCATCGCCAGGTCGCGATCAAGCTGCCGCGGCACGGCCGTCGCGCGCGCTGGCATCGACGCGCCCGAGTCCGACCAGGGGGTGGTGAGCACGCGGTGGGCGTTGCCGGTCAACAAGGACGGGGCGGCGGCGCCGTGGTGCACCTCGACCGACAGCTCCGCGCTGCCGTCGACGATCACACGGCGCTTCTCGATGCTCTGGCCCTGCCCACGGGACGTGACGCCTCCCATCGCGGAGTCCAGGTCCACCTCGACGGTGGTCTTGACCAGCTCCGAACAGTCCGTGACCACCAGGCGGGTGGCACCGGTCGGCTCCACACGAACGCCAGGACGGGCCTGCAGTGCGTCGATCAGCGCATCCGACACGTCGGCACAGGCGCGGTCTTCGTTGACCACCGCGACCGACGCCAGGGGCACGTCGACGCGCGCGGCAGGCTGGACCTGCCAGGTCGCCTTCGGCGCACAAGCGAAGAGGAGCAGCTGGATCATCATGAATCCCAAGTCTCTTCACGATGCCCGAACGATCGGTCCCGTGGCAAGTCACCAGGTGCGTGCACGCACCCGAATGGGCTCCAGGGCGTAGGTTTGTGGGGCGACTTCGAGGCGCACCGTACGGTCCCGCACCACGCCCCGCGCCACGTGCACGGCGCGCTCGGCGGAGTTGTTGTCCTCGCTGAGGTGGGCGAGCACCACCGCCTGGAGGCGCGGTCCCTGGCTGGCTTCCAAGAGGTCGGCGCACTGCTCGTTCGAGAGGTGACCGTGGCTCGAGCGGATGCGCTGCTTGAGGTGCCACGGGTAGGGTCCCTCGAGCAACATGTCGACGTCGTGGTTCGACTCGATCACCGCGACGTCGAGATCCCGCAGCTTCCGCCGGATCAGGTTGGTGGCACGCCCCAGGTCGGTGAGGACCGCCACGGCGACGCCACCGAGCTCCACGCGGTAGGCGACAGGGTCGGCCACGTCGTGCGGGATCGGGAAGGGGTCGACCAGGATGTGCCGCACGCGAAAGGGTGTGCCGGCGACCACGGTCTCCACCCGCTCGGGAAGGACCCGTGGATGGGCACCCAGAAAGGTCCCGCGGGTCATGTAGAACGGGACCCGTTTGCCGCGCTCTCGGTGCAGCCGGTCGGAGAGGATGCGGGCGGCGCCGATGTGGTCGGAGTGCTCGTGGGTCACCAACACGGCGTCGATGCTGGCGCCGCCCAGGCCCACGGCCTCGAGTCGCATCAGGATCTGCTTCGTCGACAGTCCGCAGTCGATCAGCACGCCTGCGTGCCCGTCACCGACGTAGGTGCAGTTTCCCCCGGAGCCGGAGCCCAGCGCGACGACGGAGACGTCGCGGGAGAACAGAGAGAGGGTCATGGCGCTTCGGCGGCCGTGTCCTCGGGGGCGGTCTCCGTCAGCGCGCTTGCGGGCACCCACCCGAAGTCGCCACCCTTCCGCACTCGGATCAGGTCGGTGTCCCGAAAGAGGATCTCCACCTTGTCGCCGGTGAGACCCTCCGCCACCACCACCTCGCGCGACTCCGAAGGATCCGGCCACCGGAGCAGGTCGACGTCCTGGATGAGCCAGGCGTCGTCTGCAAGAGCAAGGGCACCGAAGAGCGCGATGAGCATGAAGCCTCCGAGGAGCACGGCCTAACCCACCGACCAGACTGCGGCGTTAGCCCTTGGCATGGAGCTGGTCGCTGCCATCGGGCGTGTGGGCGCCTTCGCCGGTTCCGTGGTGGTCCGCCTCCCCCACCCCGCCTGGCGGAGCTCGGACCTCGCCCGCCACGTCCTCACCGTCACCGGACGCTGTTTTGGACCCGTGGTGGCCGTCACCCTTCCGTTCGGCATGGTCATCGCCCTGCAAGGACTCGAGATCTTCGCCATCTACGGGGCCGAGCGCATGCTGGCGTCGCTGGTGTGCGTCGCCGTGCTTCGAGAGCTGTCGCCGGTGCTCGCGTGCGTGCTCGTCGCGGCCCAGGGGGGGAGCGCGTTCGCAGCCGAGCTGGGAGCGATGCGCGTGCGCGAGGAGCTCGACGCGACCGAGATCATGGCGGTCGACGGCATCGCCTGCCACGTGGTGCCGCGGCTGCTCGCCCTGGTCATCGCATGCCCGATCCTCAACATCGCCGGCACGGCGGCGGGCATCGCCGGAGCGCTGTTCACGGCCACCGTGATGAAGGGCGAGCGCGCGGGGATCTTCCTCGCGGAGCTGTGGTCCTTCGCCACCCCCGCCGACGTCTGGGGAGGCGTGGTCAAGACGCTCGTCTTCGGCCTCATCATCGGGTGCACCGCGACCTACCTGGGCTTCCACGCATCGGGTGGTTCGGCCGGCGTCGGGCGTGCGGTGAACCAGACCGTGGTGCGGTCCGCGGTCTGCTTCGTCGTCGCGAACTACTTCCTCACCAGCGCCCTGTTCGGCATCCTCGGATGAACGTGCTCGCAGCCACGGGGCGCTTCGCGCTGTTCTGCGGATCGGTGTTCGGCGTGCTGTTCCGCCGACCGCCCAAGGGCGAGGTCGCGCGCGTGGCCTTCGAGATGGGCTTCGCCGCCCTGCCCATCCTGCTCGTGATCGGCGCGTTCGTGGGCACCAACCTCTCCCTGCAGGGCTTCTACGCCTTCCAGCCACTCGGCGGGCAGGACCTGGTGGGCATGTTCGTCGGGCTGGCGGGCGTCCGCGAGCTGGCTCCGATCATCGCGAGCGCCATGATCGCGGCGAAGCTCGGCACCGAGATGGCCAGCCAGCTCGCGGTGATGCGCGGCGGCGATCAGATCGACGCGCTCGAGGTGATGGGCGTGGACCCGACCTGGTACCTGGTCGCGCCGCGCTTCTGGGGGATGCTCCTGGTGATGCCCGCCCTGACCATCATCGCCACGGTGACCATGCTGGCCAGCGCCTGGGCAGTCGCCGTGCACCAGCTCGGGCTCAACGGGCACACCTTCCTCGAGCTCGCAGCGCAGGCCGCGCAGCCGCGCGACTTCCTGTTCGGCGCCCTCAAGTCGGTGGTCTTCGGCGACATCATCTGCCTGGTCGCCTGCTGGTGCGGCTTCGAGGCCGAGCGTGGACCCGAAGGCGTGGGGGCTGCCACGAACCGTGCGGTGGTCACGGCCGCGGTGGTCTGCGTGTTGTTGAACTACTTCTTCTCGGAGCTCCTGTATGGCTGAGCCCATCGAGCTCCGCGGCGTGCGCAAGGCCTTCGGCGATCTCGTCGTGCTCGACGGCGTCGACCTGAGCCTCCGCGCGGGCCGCACCACGGCGATCATCGGCCCCTCGGGCACCGGAAAGTCCGTGATGCTCAAGCTGATCGTGGGGCTCTTGACGCCCGACCAGGGACAGGTCGAGGTGTGCGGCGTCGACATGGCCCACGCGACCCGTGCCCAGCGCTACGACGTGCGGCGTCGGCTCGGCATGCTGTTCCAGGACGGAGCGCTCTTCGACTCGCTCTCGGTGGGCGACAACATCGCGTTTCCCCTCGTTCACCACCACCCGGAGCTCGGGGAGCGTGAGCGCAGATCGAAGGTGGACGCCATGCTCGAGCGTGTGGGTCTGCCAGGGCTGTACGACCGGCCGACCCCCGCGCTCTCCGGTGGACAGCGCAAGCGCGTCGGCCTCGCACGCGCGATCATCACCGAGCCGGAGATCGTGCTCTTCGACGAACCCAACTCCGGCCTGGACCCCATGACGAGCGACGCCATCGACGAGCTGATCGTGCAGATGAAGGAGTCCTTGGGCATCACCTTCGTCGTGATCTCCCACGACATCGTCGGCACGGTCCGCGTGGCGGACGACATCGGCATGCTGTACGGCGGTCGGCTCATCGAGTACGGTCCCACGCCCACCTTCGTGCGGAGCGAGAACACCGTGGTGCGTGCGTTCTTGGCCAGGAACCTCCCGTGAAGCGGAAGCACGAGATCGGCGTGGGCGCGCTGCTGCTCGGCGCGGTGGCGGCGCTCGCCTGGATGTCGCTGCAGGTCGGGGCCATCCGAGGACCGGGTGAGAGCGTGTCCGTCACCGCGCGCTTCGAGGACGCCGGCGCGCTCAAGGTCGGCGCCGGCGTGTCGATCGCGGGCGTCGACATCGGCCGGGTGGCGTCCCTCGCCGTGGACTTCGACCACGCGATCGTGGAGCTGTCGCTCGACGCGGAGGCCGAGGTCCGGGAGGACGCGGTCGCCACCATTCGTTCGCGCTCGGTCCTGGGGGAGAAGTACATCGACGTGGAGCCGGTGAGCACCTCTGCGCCCCTGCTCACCGACGGGGGCGTGCTGGTCGGCACACGGGTGGAACGGGAGGTGACGCGCCTTGCCGACGACGTCGGCAGCGTGATGGGCACGCTGGACACCGAGGCGCTCTCCGCGCTGGTGCAAGCCCTGACCAAGGGCCTCGAGGACGACCCGGACCGCATGGCCCGCATGCTGGACGACCTCGAGGCCACTCTGCGGCAGGCCCGTGACGCCGCCGAGGACGCGCCTGCGCTCACCCGCGAGGCGCGCGCGATGATCGCCGAGACGCGCGCCGTGCTCCGCGACGTGCGCCCGGCGGCCGAGCGAGCGGAGGCCCTGGTCGTGAAGCTCGACGAGGGCCTGGACCCGGCGCTGGGCGAGCTCGGGCTCGTGGTGGAGGAGACACGGGCCGCCGTGAGCGACGCGCGAGCGGCCATGGCGGTGCTCCGGGACCGCGAGGATCAGCTCGTGCAGATCCTCGACAACCTCTCCGAGATCGACAAGTGGGAGCTTCGCCGGCTCCTGCGCGAGGAGGGCATCCTCGTGCGGCTCAAGAAGTCGGAGGTGGAGCCGGAGCCCCGGTAGCCGCAGGAGGATCGCCGTCCTCGTCCTCGAGGGCCTTCGCGAGGGGCTCGAGGTGGAAGCTGGCCTTGACCTCGAGTCGGTAGTTCGTGAGCAGGTGGTGCAGATCGTCGCGCAGGCCCAGGCCTTCCAGGTAGTGCCGGACCTCGCGACCGATCATGCGCACCGCCTCGGTCTTCGCCTTGTCCGAGGTGTCCAAGACCTTGCGCACCGAGGCACGGAGGCTCGGGCGGTCGTCGTTCTTGGGTTCGTCAGCCACGGGTCGGAGGATACCCCTCTTGGCCGAAGAAGTGCTCGAGGGCTTCGTCGACCCGCCGGGTCGGTCCCACGACCCGGCGCGCGGGCGGGAGCGAACGGAGGAACAGACGCCCATACCAACGGTCGTGCAGCCGTCGATCCAGCACGACCACGGCGCCGCTGTCCCGGGTGGTCCGGATGAGGCGACCGAAGCCCTGGCGGAGCTTCAGGATCGCTTGCGGCAGGCTCAGCTCCCGGAACGGGTCCCGGCCCTGCGCCTCGAGCCGCTCGTAGCGCGCCTGCGACACCGGCTCGGTGGGCACACGAAACGGCAAGCGCGGGATGACCACCAGGCGGAGATCGTCGCCCACCACGCTCACGCCCTCCCAGAAGCTGTCGGTGCCGACCAGCACGCTGCCGGGTGCGGTGAGGTACCGCTGCAGCAGCTGTTCCCGTGAGCCCTCGCCCTGTGCCAGCACCGGCGGTCCGCCGTCTTCCGCCCGCAAGCGGGCCGCGAGTTGATCGACCAGGCGGTAGCTGGTGCACAGCACGAAGGCCGAGCCTCGGCTCGTGCGCACCAGGCGCGCGACGGTGTCGCCCACCTGCTCCGCCCAGCCCGCTGCCGTGGGGTCGGGCAGGTCGCGCGGGAGGCCCAGAAGCGCCTGCCGCGTGTAGTCGAAGGGGCTCTCGTAGGTGGAGCAGCTCGCTTGTCCGGGCTCCACGCCGTGCCGTGAGAGCCAGTGGTCGAAGCGACCGGCCACGCGCAGGGTCGCGGACGTGACGGCCACCGAGGTCAGCGGCGTGAAGAGCAGACGCGCCAGCAGACCGCCGATCTCGATGGGGGCGCTGCGGAGCACTGGGACGGCGCGCATGCCGCGTCCGCGGCGCTCGATCCAACGGCAGCTGTGGCCGTCGTCGGCGAGCATCGTCCGAGCCTGTTGGGCGTGGCGCGTCAGCCGGTCCAGCGCGCGCTGGACGTCGAGCACCGGTTGCACCTCCTTGAGGTCCAGCTTGCGACGGTCCAGCCGCTCGTAGACGTCACCGATCCTTCGCGTGCCCTGCTCCAGCGAGCCGGCCAGGTTCTCCAAGCTCACCTTCAGGGGAGGCCACCTCGGCGTGCGCCGGAGCTGGTCGGTGATCCGAAGCTGACGCTCCTGCCCGAGTCCGAGGGCGTCCACCTCGACGAAGCGGGACTCCACCTTGTCGCTCAGCTCGGCCAGCTCGCCGGTCAGCCCGCCCAAGGCTTGCGCCACACCCGGGTCCTGGCCCAGCGGACCCCTGCGCAGCCGATGGAGAGCGCCCTTGCGACGCGGCGTGTCCAACAGGGGCCGGATGGCCCGACGCACCGCGCGCTGGGTCAGCGCCGCGGACGTGGCGGACGTGGCGGCGTCCTCCAGGTGATGCCCCTCGTCGAGGATCACCCGGTCGTAGCGGGGCACCACGCCCCCGCCACCCTCCGCCTTGATCACCAGGTCGGCCAGCAACAGAGCGTGGTTCAGGAGCAACACGTCGCTGGCTGCCGCCCGGCGCCGGGCGTCGTAGTAGAAGCAGCTGTTGTAGTGAGGACAGCGCGCGCGCAGCGTCTGGTGGCCGTCCGACTCGATGCGTTCCCAGAGGTCCGGGTGGAGCGCCTCGCCGAACTGCTGGCGGGTGCCCTCTCCGGCGGCCTCTGCCCAGCCCGCGATCCGCCGAAGCAGGTCGCCGTCGTCGCCGGAGTCCCCGAGGGCCTCGCCGAGCTTGCGACGGCAGACGTAGTTGTTGCGCCCCTTGATGAGCGCCGCCTTCACGTCGAGCCCGGCTCGCCTCATGAGCGGGATGTCGGCGTTCAACAGCTGGGACTGCAGGTGGATGGTGTAGGTCGCGATGGCGACCTTGCCCTGGTTCGCCTGGGCCCAGAGCACGGCCGGGACCAGGTACGCCAGCGACTTGCCGGTGCCCGTGCCCGCCTCCGCGATGCGCACGCCCCCGACCTCGAGCACGTCAGCGATGTCGAGCGCCAGCGCGAGCTGGCCGGGCCGGTCCTCGCAGCCCGGCAGGATCCGGGGCAGGTCCTCCTCGAAGAACGCGACCAGGCGATCCCGATCGACCGGCTGGTCCTCGCGGACGGCAGGCTCCACCACCCAGGTGGCGCGCGTGACGTCGCTGTCGACGATGACCACGCCCACGCCCTCGTCGCCGTACTGGTGGGCCAGCTGGAAGTCCGCGGCGGAGGGTCTCAAGAGCCCCGAGGGATGGTTGTGGATGACCACCTGACCCGCGCGTGGCCGCGTGAGCAACGCGGGCACCGCGTCCTCGGTTCCCCGGCAGCTGATCTCCAGCGCGTGCACGAAGCCCTCGCGGTCGACGTCGCCAATCGCGAAGACCTCGACGCCGCCAGCCTCGTCGATGGCCTCTCGCAGCACACCCGCGGGCGCGTCGCGAAACCGCGAGGGATGCCTCGGTGGGCGATGGGGCCGTGTCGGCATAGCGGTGTCGTATCTCTGGCGGAGCCGACATGAAGGTCATGCTCGCGGGCGGTGGCACCGGCGGCCACGTCTACCCGGCCCTGGCGATGGGCGACGCGCTCCGTGAGCGCGGGCACACCGTGACCTACGCGGGCGAACCCAGCCGGCTCGAGGGCCGCGTGGCCCCTGAGCGTGGGTACGACTTCCACGCCATCCGGCCCCCGCAGTACCCCCGGGCGGGTGTGTGGAGCAAGGTGCGCTTCGCCGGCAGCCTGTTCACCTCCATCGTGGCTGCGCGCGGCATCCTCGCGCGCGAGCGGCCGGACCTCATCCTGGGCGTGGGCGGCTACATCATGGCGCCGACGGTGCTCGCCGCCTGGACGATGGGCATTCCCCGTGTGCTGCACGAATCCAACGTGGCGCCGGGACTCGCCAACCGGCTCTGCGCCAAGGTGGCCGACTTCCTGATGCTCACCTACCCCCAGGCCCGCGAGCGCCTCGGCGGGCGTGCGGAGAGCGCGGTGGTCGGTTGCCCCGTGAACCCCAAGGTGCTCGCCGGCGATCCCGTCGCAGCGCGTGCTCGCTATGGTCTGGACGCCCGCCCCGTGTTGCTCGTGGTTGGCGGCTCGCTGGGCGCAGCCACCCTGAACGCTCTGGCGCTCGCCGGCGCGCGCCTGAGTCCTCGCGCCTGGCAGCTGCTCTGGATCACGGGCCCCCGCTACCACGACGAGGTGATGAAGGACCTCGGTGAAGCGCCCGAGGGCGTGGTGGTGGTGGACTACGAGAACCGGATGGCCGACGCCTACGCGGCCGCCGACCTCGTCGTCTGCCGCGCCGGCAGCTCCACCCTCGCCGAGCTCACCGCGGTGGGCAAGCCCATGGTGCTGGTGCCGTCCCCAAACGTCACCGACAACCACCAGGAGCACAACGCCCGCGGGCTCGAGAGCACGGGGGCAGCCATGGTCGTGGTCGAGCGCGATCTGGACGTGCCCGCTGCGCTGGAGGCGATGGCCACCTTGCTGGCCGATGCCGACCGCCTGGCGGCGATGGCCGAAGCGGCCCGGGGGCAGGGACGTCTGGGTGTGGCGGAGGCGGTGGCGGAGCTGTTGGAGGACCGCTTCGACGGCAAGCCCGCCGCGGGTTGAGGCTAGCCGCGACGCCTCAGCGCGAGCAGGCCGAGCCACCACAGTCCGGCGCCACCGGTGCCGCAACCGCTCGAGGGCGGCAGAGTCGCGTCGGCGATGCGAAGGGTCTGCCCGCTCAACAGCCGGGTGCCGTCGTCCACCAGCACCGCGCGGTCACCGAGGGCCGCCTGCGCGCCGACCGCCACCTCGGCGAACACCACGTCGCCGTCGAAGCTCATCGACTCCACGACGACCTCGTCGCCGGCAGAGAGCCCCGAGAGCTCCTCGATCGCTTCGGAGAGCACGATCTCGAGGGTGGCGGTCTCGCCCTGCATCACGCTCTCGGGCGACACCGACACCACGTGCGGACGCTCGTCGGCCGCCTCCACGGTGAAGGCGTTCTCGAGCGAGAACCCGGTCGTGCCCGAGGCTCCGCTCACCGCGCGCGTGCTCGTGGTCGCGTCCTCGGCGACCTCCAGCTCGATCAGCGCCCGGTCCACGCTGTCGACGTCGACCGCCACCACGCTCACGCCCGACCCGAAGTCCACGTGCAGCTCGCCCTCGGTGAAGAGCAGGTAGCTCCCCACCACCTCCACCCGCACGGAGTCTCCCGCATACACCTCGGCGGGCTCGACGCTGAGCAGGCCCGGCACAACCCCCGCCAGCTCGTACGCTTCGCTGCGGTCCCCCTCGTAGGGCTCGGTCAACCCGAGCACCTCGAAGACCCCGGACAGCTCGATCGTGAAGTCGACGAAGTCCAGGCCCTCCGGACCCACCTGGGTCGAGACGGCCTCCGCCTCCACGGTGTCGACCAGGAGCCCGTCCCGGTACAGGTTGTAGTACAGCAGCTCGTGTCGGCTCGACGGCGCGGTCCACGACAGCTCTTCCTCGCCCACGACCCGGCTGGGCTCCTCGACCGAGAGCTCGGTCGGCGCCGGCAGGCGAACCCGGAAGCGTCGTTCCTCGCCCAGAGCCGGAGAGCGGCTCTCGTTCACGCCATCGCTCGCCACCACCCACCAGGCCACGCTGGAGTCCGGAAGCTGGCCTGGCAGACCACCCGACCACGATCCGTCGTCCTCCAGGGTCATCGAGACGCTCTGTTCGTCGGCCGCGTCCACCGTGTAGACGATCGAGACCGAGGTCACCGCGATGTCGTCGACCACCGAGACCGACACCTCGTAGGGACCCTCGACGTCGTCGGTGGTCTCGAGCTCCGAGACCGACTGGAAGAGCGGCGGAGCGCTGTCCCCTTCGTAGAGTGTGATGTCGTCGACGTACCACCCGGCCAGCTGGACCGAGGTGTCGGTGACGAACAGCAAGCGGAGTGACGACAGGTCGTCGAGTCCGGCCACCGACAGGTAACGGGGCTCCCAGTGGCCGACGGTGTCGGAGAGGCAGCCGTCCTGGCCGTAGCCGTAGATCGGCTCGATGGGCGCCCAGGCGTCGCCGTCCCAAGCCTCGAACGACGCGCAGTCGCCGGCGTCCACCTCGAGCCAGTGGTGCAGCTCGAGCACCGGGTCCATCAGCCCGGTCAGGTCCCACGCCGGGAGCTGGAGGGTGTCCTCGCTCTCGGGGAAGTAGTCGCCGTCGAGCCGCGTTGCCCACGCGTTCGAGCCTGTGTACCCCTCGCCCGGCCCCGAGCTCACCTCGCCCCACGCGAAGGCCAGGCCGGTGGCCGTGAGCCCGCCGTCGGACCCAGCCAGATCCCAGCCGACGACGGGGGAGCTGGCGAAGGCCACGGAGAGCAGGACGGTCACGCCTCCTCCGAAGGCGCGAGCGCGTAGGTGACCTCGATGGCGACGCCGATCGCGGGGGCGGCGTCGAAGGTCAGCTGCAGCCCGTCGAGGGTGAAGCCCGTGTCGAGCCGCTCTCCGTCGAGCAGCACGCGCACCTCGTCCTGGTACGGCAGCGCCTGGAGCTGCACGTGGTCCGGGGCCGCCAGGGTCAGCTCGGCGAGCTTCTGCAGGATGCTCTCGAGCGCTCCGTCACAGATGCTGGCCTCGCTCCCGCCCGTCGCACGAGCCACCGACAGGTACGTGTCCCCCGGGGCGGCGTCCCCGTCGGCTCCCGAGCAGCCCACGGCTTCGTCGCCGACGACCGCCGACAGCATCGCCGGCAGGCCACTGGTCGCGGCGGCGTCGGCCAGCAGGGTCTCGACCTCCGAGGCCGGATCCGCGAGCAGCGCCTCGCTGTGATCGTCGGCGTCGCTGACGACGACCACGTGGAGCACGGCGTCGGGCCGACGGAAGCCACGGTTCTGGTCCGACACGACGGGCTCGGTGAGGGCCGCCACCACGGCCGCCAGGCCCGCTTCGTCCGCCGTTCCCGAGGTGCCGACGGCCACCGCCTGGGCGAAGTCGGCCACCGGATCGGCTGACTCGCGCGTGACGATCCACGGGGCCCCTCGGAGCTGGCCTGCACGGTCGCCGCTGGCATCGGTGGTGACCACACCCACGTGGTAGCTGAGGTCGCTGCTCTCCAGCGCGGCCACGAACTCGTCGAAGCCGTCCGCGAGTGCTGCCTGCTCTTCGGCCATGGACGCGGTGTCGTCCACCACCCAGAGCAGGTCGACCCGCGCGGCGGGCGCCTGCACGAAGCGCTCGGTGACCCAGATGCTCTCGACGTACTGCTCGTCCTCGTCGCCGACGGCGTACTCGATACAGCCCGACGACAGGAGCAACAGCACCAGCGTCGGCAGGGGCCAGGAACCTCGCACGAGCTCTCGGGGTGGGGTGCCGAAGGCGCCCATGCTCCCACGCCCAGGCCCGTCGGTCAACGCCTTCGTTGGTCCTTTGGGAGCCACCGGGAGCACTCGACCCACGTCACCAGCTCCGCGTCGTCGGCCTGCTTGCCCAGGCGCAGCCGGGCAAAGCCGCCGGTCCAGCGCACCAGCCACTCACGGTGGGTGCCGTACCAGCGATCGACGGGCGTGCTCAGGCCGGCGGCGGCCAGCGCCGCGGAACGTCGGAGCGGTGCTTCGAGCTCGAAGCGAGCCTGGTACACGGTGCCGTCGAGCTCGCGAAGCTCGCCACCGGTGAGCTCGATCCGCCGACCGTCCTCGCCCAGGTCCTCGATGGCCACGATGTCGCCGAGCTGCTTGGCCACCTCGTCGCGCGCGGCCTCCCAGGGTCCACCGGTGAGGTGCACGCAATCGACTTGCACGCCGGGGCCCCGCTCGTAGGGTGCGGTCTCGTCATCGGCGTCATCGCTCGACGGTGCGCGCGGCTCCACGCCGACGAGCACGGGGTCGCGGAGGCAGGCGACGGCGATCCAGAACAGGGTCACTGGTAGACCTCCTACCGACCCGCCGGCATTGCGGCACGTCGGGTCAGTA
>CAZSAT010000057.1:0-44177 GCA_964604675.1 uncultured Enterobacterales bacterium | reverse complement strand
CGGCACCCTCGACCTCTACCGCCTGCCGGTCTGGACAGCGCTGACCGCCGCCATGACCCGCGTCTACGACGACGTGGTCTTCGCCGGCCACCTGGTGAACCACGCGGCCAGCCTGCTGGTGGTGCTCGGGGTGTACGTGTTGGGTCGGGGAACGTCGGGCCGCGGTGCCGCCACGCTCGCGGCCCTGCTGGTGGCCCTGAGTCCGGAGCTGGTGGCGTCGAAGCTGGACTATGGGGTCGATCCGGTGTTGCAGCTCGCGCTCCTCGGGCTCGGACTCGGTGCCTGGGCGGTGGTGACCGCGGGGGCGCCGGGGGCGGTGCTGCTGGGGATCGCGGGGGGGCTCGCCGCGGGCACGCACTACCTCGCGGCAGTGTTCGTGGTGCCCGCCGTGGTGCTTCCCTTGCTCGGGCCTCGTCGGGAGCGCTGGATCGGTCCCTTCGTCTACGTGGTGGTCGCGGGCACGGTCTGGTGGCTCCTGCTGCAGCCGTACCCGGAGCTCAGCTTGTCGGAGCTCGTGAACATCTACGTGGAAGGTGTGGCCGGGAGTGGAGGTCGCAGCCAGGGCACGGGCATGGAGACGTCGCTCGCGGTGGAGGTGGTCACGTCCCGGCTCCACAACGCACCCGAGCTGGCGGTCCAGCGCGGCCTGCGAGGGCTCGCCGTCGACGGCGTGCCGTGGATTCCCGTCGTCGGTCTCTTCTGGCTCGGTGTGGCGGGTCCGGGCCTCGCCCGTGAGGGACGCGGGTGGCGCTACGGAATCGACCCGCGGGCCACGCTCACCCTGCTGTTCTTCCTCGTGCCGCTGGTCGCCCTCGAGGCGGCTCGCGCCCCGGATCGCTACGCGCTGTATGCTCGCCCGTTCCTGTTCCTGTGTGTGGCGCGCGGCGTCGCCTCGTTGGCGGCCGGGCTGGAACAGCTCGTCAAGCTGCCTGCACGTGGCGGGCTCGCCTGTGCAGCGGCGCTCGCCGTGGGCGCCTACATGCACCAGCCGCTCATGGCGGAGTGGGACTTGAGCCCTCCCGTGGAGAAGGGCCTGCACGTGCGCGCGGTGGGAGAGACCGTGGCCGAGGCCTTCGGATCGGGCGACGCGGTGGCCACCCAGAACGCCGAGGTGGCCTTCTACGCGGGGCGATCGCGCTGCCCGGCCAACCCGTGTGCTGGCAACAGCGACCTGGGCGCTTGCCTGCTCACGCTCGACCAGCAGTGCGGGCGCAGCGGCGACATCCCGTACGTGATCGAGGTGCGCGATCAGCGCGGCTACGGCGATCAGCCGAACGCTGCGCTCGACGCCCTCGTGGCGGCTCGCTTTCCGGAGGTTGGCACATGGCGCGGACGGGAGTCGCGCTTCGAGCTGTACCGGTTGGCGCGGAGCTCACTGCGCGCCCTGGCGGGCGCACAGTGACGTCAGGGCTCAGCTCTCGGAGAGGTGGGCCTCGAAGCCGAGCGCGGTGACGGCGGCGAGCAGGGCGTCGTTCGTGACCTTCTCGCTGTCGACCTTCACGGTGGCGGTGCCGGCCACGTGGTCGACGGCCGCCTCGTTCACGCCGTCGAGCGCCTTCAGCGCCGCGGTGATCTTGTCGGAACACGCGCCACACTTCATGCCCGCGACGGTCATGGTGACGGCGGTGCCGTCAGCGGCTTCCACCGCATCGGTGGCGGCGGTGGTCTCGTCGGCGGACTTCATCTTGCAGTGGCTGCTGGTGCAGTCGGGGTTGCCGGGGCAGGCCCAGACGGGCGCGGAGACGAAGAGTCCTGCGAGGACGAGGAAGCGAGTCATGGAATCCTCCTGTATGTAGGGATCCGGAGGATTGTCATGCCCGACGCGGAGCGCGCGTGCAAGGTCTGATCGGACTCTCGGTCGCCCTGGCCGCCGCAAGTGGACAGGATTTGACAGCGGCATGGCAGTCGGTGACCGCCGGCCTGGCCGAGGCACGGTTGCCCGTGCCGGTGCTCGACGACGCCGACTTCGAACGGATCGCAGCGGGTGAGGTGGTGGCCCAGAGGGTGCACGAGGACAACGGCATCGACCGTGTGATCGGTGTCGCGTGGATGGACCACAGCCAGGACGAAGCGTGGTTGGCGTTCCACGACGACGCGCACATGAGCTCGGTGTCGGACCTGGTGGAGGAGCAGCTCGCGGGGACCACCCCGCAGCACAAGGTGCTCTACCAGCACGCGAACCTGCCGATGCCGCTGAGCGATCGGCACTGGGTGCTGAACATCGAGAACAACCCCGCGCTCTTCGAGGCCACCGGTGGACGCGCCTGGGAGCGCACCTGGGTGCTGGACCCGCGCGGCACCGCCGCGCTCGCAGACGTGCCGGACGGGATGTGCCTCAACGCCAGCGCCATCTGGACGCCGTACAACGAGGGTGGGTACTGGCTCCTGCCCGTGTCGGGCGGCACCTTGATGGTCTACCAGGTGCGCTTCGACGCGGGTGGCTACATCCCCGACGAGCTCGTGGTCCGTGGCACCGTGGCCAAGATGGACGAGATGATGGCCGGCATCGACGAACGCGCCGACTCCTTGCCCACCCACTACGTGGCCGGCCACACGCTGATCGAGCGCCCGAACGGCACGGCCGTGCCGCTCTACCAGTAGCGTCCGAGGACCGGGACGAGCCCGGAGAGAGAACGGTCGGGCAGTTGAAAGGGCCCGCCCCGATCCTCGGAAAGCGTGAGGTCTGTGCACGCGGCGCCTCAGCCGGGCGTTCCGCCTCCGGAAGAGGTGCCGTCGTCGGTGCCGCCGGTGTCGTGGGCGCCTTCGTCGTCGTCGTCGCCATCGCCGTCGTCGGACGTGCCGTCGCTCTCCCCGGTGTCGGCGCTTCCGGTGTCGCCCGTGTCGCCCGTGTCGCCGGTGTCCTGCCCACCGGTGTCGCCGCTGTCGTCGCCGCCTCCGCCGTCACCGCCGCTACCGCCGTCACCGCCGCCGCCACGGTCGCCGGTGTCGCCGCCTCCGGCGCCGGTGTCGCTGGTGGCGCCGTCCTCGGCTCCCGCGTCGATCTCCTGGCCTTCCTGCCCGGCCAGATCGTCGGGCGCCGACATGCAGCCGAGCGGAAGGCTCACCAGCGCGGCGAGCATCAGCGTCCAGAGCTGCTTGTGCACGACGTTCTCCTCATCCCTGCTCCCACACAGTGCCACACGCTCCCCGCGGGTCAAGCTCAGAACTGCACAAACCATCCCGCGAGTTGCCGCAAGCGCGTGCAATACTGACAGACATGCAGCACGAGAAGGTGGCCCGCGAGTTCCTCGTCGCGCTCCGCGCTCACCGGTCGCAGACCGCGTTCTCCCGTTGGCTCGGCTACCGCTCGAACGTGGTGTACACCTGGGAGGCCGGTCGTCGCTGGCCGACGGGCGCGGAGACCCTCCGCGCGTGCCACAAGGCGCGGGTGGACGTGTCCGCCGCCCTCGTGCGCTTCTACGGCCATCGACCGGGTTGGCTGGACCGTCACGAGCCCTGGACGCCCGAAGGTGTGGCGTGCCTGCTCGAGGACCTCCGGGGCCGCACGTCGATCACGGAGCTGGCGGAGACCGCCGGGATCTCCCGCTACAGCGTCAGCCGTTGGCTGTCGGGGCACACGCAGCCACGGCTACCGGACTTCCTGCGGATCGTGGAGGCGGCGAGCCAGCGGCTCCTCGACCTGTTGGCGGCCCTGGTCGATCCGATGGCGATGCCCACGGTCGCGCCGCTCTGGGAGGCGCTCGAGCGGCGGCGGGAGGGCGCTGGACGCATGCCGTGGACCCAGGCGGTGCTGCGCGCCATGGAGCTGGCGAGCTACCGGGCCTTGCCCGCGCACGAGCCGGGGTGGATGGCGGCACGTCTGGGCATCTCGGAGGAGGAGGAGGCCCGCTGCCTCGCCTTCCTGCGCGCCACCCGCCAGGCGGCCTGGACCGGCACGCACTTCGAGCCGGCCACCGTCGCGGTGGACACCGCTGCACAACCCCAGGTCGGGCAGATGCTGAAGGCGCACTGGGCGCAGGTCGGCGCGGACCGCGTGGCGGCCGGCGCGCCCGGCCAGTTCAGCTACAACGTGTTCGGCATCCGGAGGGACGACTTCGAGCGCGTGCGCCAGATGCACCTGGACTACTTCCGCGCCATGCGGGCGCTCGTGGCGGAGTCGGAGCCGGCGGAGGTGGTGGCTGTCGTGAACGTGCAGCTCTTCTCGTTGGAGCGCTGAGCGGTAGCGCTCGGCTCACACCAGCCGGTGCGGCCGGAGCAGGCTCGGGAGCACGACCTCTTCGCCGAGCAGCCCGTTCGCCAGGGCCTCCGCGGACGCGAGGGCGAGGGGCACCTCGTCGCGGCCGAAGCCCGTGCAGACGAGGGTGGTGGGATCGCCCGGCATCGGACCGACCAGCGGCAGCCCATCGCAGGTGTGGGTCTCGATCGACACGCGCTCCTCGAGCACCTCGTCCACCCCGAACGCCTGCCGGGCCCAGCCCAGCAGCTTGGCGCGCACCCGTGGCTCGACCTCGAGCGTCGACTCGCCGACCTCGAGGTGAGGGGTGGCCCAGCGCGCGCCGGTCACCACCAGGTGCTCGTGCCAGTGGGCCGCCAAGTAGCCCCACTGGGCGCGCAGCGCGTGCTGGAAGGGCTCGCCACCGGCCATCCCCAGCGACAGCTCCCGCACGGGGAAGAGCGCTCCTTCGAGGACGCCCTCGTGCTGCCGGTGCGACCAGTCGCCCGCGAGGACCCGGACCTCACCGGTCTCCTCGGTCTCGGCCGCACCAGCCTCGAGCGCTCGGGTGCGCAGGGTCGCGAGCAGCCGCGCCACCTCCACCACCCCGTCGCCGAGCACGAAGGCGCCCGGCCCGAAGGGCACGTTCCCGGGCCGGAGCTCGGCCGGGTCCCCGCAGAGCTGGTGGGCTTGCACGGCTTGCTCCGCCTCCGCCGACTCCCGCTCGCCCATCGTGGCGTGCAGGCCGCCCGCCTGCCGGCCTTCACCGATCGCCCAGAGCAGCTCGCGTCCGCGCAGCGAGAAGGCCATCAACTCCTTGGTGACCGCTTCGCCGAGCCCGGCGATCAGCCGGTGCGGACCGTCCGCGTAGCCCGCCATGACCCGGGCGTTGGCGCCGTGACCGCCGCGGCTGGCCACGCCCACGCGCACGCCCGCCCTGGCCAGGCGGCCCGCGAGCGCCCATGCCCCCGGTCCGGTGCCTTCGATGCTGACGTCGATGGAGGACATGGGCTCACGGTTCCGTGGGCGGGCTCAGCAGCCTGCCACGGCTACCCACACTCACCGGTCTGGATGTAGTAGACCTCGACCACCGAGCCCGGGTCCGGCATCGAGTCGGTGTCGAACACGATGGCGTTCAGGTCGGCGTTGTAGCTCCAGCCCTGGGAGGTCTCGATGCCGTCGACCGACACGCTCATGCCGATGTCGGCCGCGTCGTTGCTCAGGTAGAAGCTCGTGACGTTCTCGCCGATCGCGGAGGCTCCCAGGGTCTCCATGTGCTTGTCCCAGTTCTCGCTGCACACGCTCAAGAACACGCCGCCGGTGTAGTTGGCGGCTTCGCTCCAGGTGGTGCCGGCCACCGCGCCGCCGCAACCGCTGGGCACATCGCCTTGGATGCCCGAGATGACCACGTCGTCGCTGTCGCCCTTCCAGTCCCGGTACTTGGTGACCCAGGACTTGGCCGAGCCGCCGGACTGGTCGGCGTCGTCGTTCACGCCGATCAGCGTGAACTTCGAGTCCTGCCAGTCCTGGTCCTCGGTCATCCAGGACTCGGTGGTGTTGAGCGCCAGGTAGCCGCTCGAGAGCTGGGAGTCGTTGTCGATGCGCGAGGCGGTCTCGACCTGGCTCCAGAGACCGTCGGCGCACTCGGCCGCGCTCATGCTGTCGTCGACGTAGTCGATCGAGCCGAGCACCGAGCCGTCGTTCTCGGAGACCGCCACCACCCGGAACTTCGGGCCGGCGTCGAGCAGCTGGTCGAAGAAGATCTCCATCGAGTTCCACATGACCGTGGTGTAGCTGCCGTACACGAAGCCTTCGGAGTTCACGACCCACATCACGATCACGTTCTGCTGACCGGTGACGTTGAAGGTGTCGGTGAAGTCCGCGACGATGTTGCCGCTGCCGCTGGCCGAGACCGTGAGCTCCGGGTTGACCGGGTCGTTGGACACGACCTCCACCGAGGTGGGGTGGGAGCCCTCGGACAGCGGAGAGAACTCGAAGGTGAAGTACTCGTCGTCGCCCGGCTCGAGCGTGATGGGCAGCTCCGAGAGCAGGCCGTTGTCGTTCTCCAGGTCGTAGCTGTCGATGTCGCTGAGCGTGATGCTCTCGATGACGAGGTCTTCGTTGCCGCGGTTGCCGATCTCGAACTGGCTCGACTTCGTGCAGCCCACGTTCACCGTGCCCAGGTCGTGCTCGACCACGTCGATCTCGATCTGGGGACCCGTGGTGGCCCCGGTGATCGGCACCTCCACGCGCTCGACGTAGGCCAGGCTCTCGCCGAGCTTCAGGGAGAGCTCTTCGTCGAGCGCGCCGGGGGTGGTGGGAGTCCAGGTGACGAGCAGGTTCTGACCCATGCCTGGGCTCATGACCAGGCTGCCCAGCACGTCGACCTCGACCTCCGCCTCCTCGTTCTCCAACCACACATCGGCGATCAGCAGGTTGACGTTTCCGGTGTTGGTCAGGGTGAGGTACTCGAAGGACTGGCCTCCGAGCGCCCCATCGCCCATGTCGATCGACTCGGGCTCGAGCTCCCAGCTGACCAGCACCTCTTCGGCGGTCTCTGGTTCGGCGGTGTCCTGGAGCTCGTTCTCACTGTTGTTGCACGCTGCCAACGCTATCCACAGCATGAAATTGCCTCGAAACCCTGGTCGGACAAGAGCTTACTCCACGGCACGCTACACTGCCGCCTTCTTCGTGACCCGAGGAGTCCCTGTTGACGCTCTTGATGCTGATCGGCCTGGCCTGCAACGGCGACACCGCCGACACCGCCAGCTGCACCGAGGACTGCGACAGCGCAGCCCCGGACGACACCGACGAGCCCACGGACGACACCGGCGAAGCCACCGGGCCGTGCGCGGATCCCACCGTGACCTTCGTTCGGGACGACGGGGTGATCGAGGACTACACGACCGAGCTGACCGACGGCACCTACATCACCCTGAAGTTCCCCGGTGAGCTGCAGATCTGCCCCGCCACCTGGTTTGCGCGGGTCGTGATCGAGGACGACGTGCGGGTGGTCGGCCTGGGCGACACGCGCGCCGACACCGTGCTCTCCGGCGGCGAGCAGGGCACCGTGCTCGACGTCACCGACGGCTCGGTCGTGTCGGTCGAGAACCTGACCCTGGACCGCGGCCTGGCCACCGACATCAAGCACAACTCCGGAGGAGGCGGGCTGTACTGCGAGAACTTCTCGGAGGTGTACGTGGAGAACGTGACCTTCTCCAACGGGGCCGGGAACGACGCGGGCGGCCTCTACGCCTACGAGTGCGACGTGGAGGTGGTGGACGCCGAGTTCTACGGCAACGTGGTCGAGGACGACGGCGGCGCAGTCTCCTTGTGGCTCAGCAACTCCAGCTTTCGCGACGTCACCTTCCGCGACAACCTGGCGCTGGACGGGGGCGCGATGGCCATGTTCTCGAGCACGGTGACCATCACCGACGCGCTGTTCGACGACAACACGTCCACCAACTTCGCCGGCGGGATCTGGGTCTACCAGTCGTCGCTCACGATGTCCGACAGCATCATCTCCGACAGCTCGAACCCCTCGGGGCTCTCGGGCGGCGGGTTGATCGTGTACGGCGACGCCACCCTGTCCAACGTCACCTTCACCGACAACACCGGCCCGGTGGGTGGCGGCGTGTTCGTCGAGGTCGACTCCGACATCACCGCCGCGAGCTGCACCTTCTCGGGCAACGACCCCGACGACGTGTACATCGCGGACTACAGCAAGGAAGGCGGGGTCGCCTACTCCGGGGTCGCGGGCACCTTCAGCTGCGAATCGGCCGACTGCACCGGCCTGTAGGAGCCGCCACGACCAGGCTCCACCGGGCGGCTCACAGCCGGAACAGCTTGCTCGCCTTCAGGAACAGGGTGAGCTCGCTCACCCCACCGTCCAGGGTCTGGGCGGCGCCGAGGTAGGCCTCGGTGCCGGGGCTCTGCAGCCACGTGATCAGCTGGCTGGTCTGCCAGGCCGGCGCGTCGATGCCGTCTCCCCAGGTGCGCTGGGCGGTGAGCCGCACGCCCAGGCTCCGGCTGAGCTGGTGGTTGAGCTTGGCGTAGATCGACTGCGCGGTCTGGGTGGGTTGCTCGTCCGGGGTGAAGACGTGGTGGCTGTAGGCGAGGTCGATGCGGGTGGGCACCCAGGGTCGCCAGGTGGTCCAGAGCTCGGTCTCCACGCCGGTGCCCGGCGCGAGCGTGTCGTAGTCGAGCTCGCGGGCGTACTCGATCTCCATCTCCGTGCTCAGCCAGCGGGTCCAGCTGCCCGACTGCTCGACGCCGGCCTCGTGCCCCGAGAACTGCACCCCGTCGTAGGACTCGTCCACGTACTTGCCGAACGCGTTGAACCAGTGGGGGCCCGCCTGCGCCTCGTGGTAGGCGCCCAGGGTGGTGCGCCAGTTGCCTTCGCGCTCGTCGGCCACGCCGGCGAACACGCCGGGCGTGAGCGTGTCGAACACCCCGTCGTTCTCGAAGGTGTGGCCCACGAAGCCCTCGTAGGCGGTGAGCCCGCTGTCGGTCAGGAAGCCCATCTCCTGGCGGTAGCCCGGGCCGACGTCGAGCACGCCCGCATGGGCGGCCAGGCCCTGCCCTTCGGCGCGGTCGATGCTCGCGCCGGCGCGGTGGCCCGAGAACCAGTCGTCGCCGTCGCGGGTCCAGCTGCCCGCGACCTGCGCGCTCGAGGTCCAGCGCTCCGCGAGCGGCACGACCATGTCGGCGCCCACCACGTCGTTGATGGCGCCCCCGTCGCTCAGCCGCTTGTCGGCGGTGGACACGCCGACGTAGCCCCCGCCGAACGCGTCCTGGCGAACGCGCACGAAGCTGTTCGCGGCCCAGCGGTCCTCCGGGTCGTCGAAGCCCAGGCTGCCGTCGACGTTCACGCTGCCCGCCGGGCTCATGTCCAGCCCGTGGAGCACGCCCACGCTGGTGCCGCCCACGCGACCGCTGCCCTTCACGCCGTAGAGGGGTTCGACCAGCGAGCGCGTGTAGAGGGTGTCCTGGCGGTCCTGGAAGGCGTCGACCCCGTCGAGGAAGAAGGGGCGCTGCTCCCGGTAGTACAGCGCGTACCGGGTGTTCAGCGCCAGCTGGGCCACGTCGCCCTCGACCTGGCTGAAGTCCGGGTTCACGGTGAGCGCGAGGCCGGTGTCCGGCGTGATGCCCACGCGGGCTTCGAGTCCGGGCTTGAGGGCTTCGGACCAGGGGTCCAGCCCCGACCAGCCCTCGTCGGTCCGGGTCTGCCCCACCGCGAGCACGGGCATCAGCTCGATGCCGGCCCCCGCGGGTGCGGGGTCCACGGTGAGCGCTCCCGCCTGGGAGAACCAGCGCGGTTGGTGGTTGGTGAGCTGGGGCCAGCCGTACTTGGTGCCGTCGTGGGGCACCTTCTGGGTGAGCATCAGGCCCCAGGTCTGCTCGCCGGCGCTCCGCGGGTAGCGGAGCGAGCGCCAGGGGTAGGCGATCTCGATCACGTAGCCGTCGTCGGTGAGCGTGCCTTCGGCCAGCCAGACCGTGTTCCACGAGAAGTTGAAGTCCCAGGAAGCCGACAGCCACACGTCCTGCTGGATGCCGCGCGGGTTGACGTAGAACATGTACCCGCTGGAGCCCTTCGCGAAGAAGGGATCGAGGTAGACCCCGATCTGGTCGTCGTCGTTGATGTCCTCGCGCCGCGAGATGCGGGCCGAGGGGGTGTAGGGCAGCTCCGAGATGCGTGCGGCCACGTAGAGGTAGGTGCCGTCCTGGAGCACCCGGACCTCGGTCTTCCCGGGCGGCGGACCTCCCTGCGTGGGCCGGTAGCGCAGCAGACCGGTGATCGGCGTGGCGGTGGCCCAGGCGGCCTCGTCCAGCACGCCGTCGATGACGATCGGCTGGTCGGTGGTCTGGGCCTCGACGGCGGGTTGGGCGGCGGCGATCGGTACGAAGAGCGGAAGCACGCCCTGTCATCGCACGCTCTGGGGCCCCTGTCGAAGCCCCTCAGCCCTCGAGGCTGGCGATCTCCATGCCGCCACCGCGTCGGGCGGCGGTCTCGGTGGCCGCGATGCTGCGCTGCAGCCAGCGCTCGGGGCGCTCCCGGTCGAAGCCGGCGACCCCGATGGAGCAGAGCAGCCGCTCGCCCACCAGCTCGAGGCTGCCGGTGTGCAGCCGCTCGATGATCCGGTCGGCCACGATCGCCGCCCCGGCCGTGTCGGTGCCCGGCAACAGGATGTAGAGCTCGCGCGGGCCGCACGGGAACACGCGGTCCATGTCTTCCCGAGTGGCTTCGCGGAGCACGCTCGACACGCGGACGAGGAGGTGACGGTCGACCGGACGCCCGCTCGGCAGGGTGCCCAGGTCGAGGGTGAGCAGGCTCACGGGGAGGCGTTGGCGGAGGGACCGGGGGCCCTCGTAGGCCAGGGCGCGATCGAGCTCACGGCGCACCATCGCCCCGGCGATCCGGCCGTCGTCGGACTCGGCCCGCTCCCGCCGCAGGATGGGCACGGTGATGGCCACGGCAGCGGCGGTGAGCGCAGCCGCGACGAAGGCCTGGCGACCCCGCGGCGTGGCCAGGTCGACGCCGCCGAGCACGAGCAGGCTGGCGAGGGGGATGGCGGCGACGAGCAGAGCGGTGCCGAACGACTCGAGGTCGGTCAGCAGGCGGGCCTGGAGGATGTTTCGGCTGGTCACGCTCTTCGGGGATCGTCCACCTCGGGCGGATCCTTGAGGCTCATCGCCCGGCGATCGCCAGGAGGCCGTCCAGCGCCGAGGCCAGATCGGCCCATCGATGAGCGTGAAGCCCGGCGCCGAGCGCTCCCTCCAGATCGTCTCGCCGGGAGTCGCCCAGGTGCACGGTGTGGGACGGTCGCGCCCCGAGGTGGGCGCAGGCCAGGTGGAAGATCGCCGGGTCGGGCTTCTCGAGGCCGACCTCCGCCGAGACGATCGCGTCGTCGACCCAGTGCAGCACGCCGAGCTGGTCGAGCAGGGGACGGAGGCGGAGGTCCCAGTTGGAGAGCACGCCGACCCGCACGCCGGCTGCTCGGAGGTCAGCGACGCGATCGGGCGCGTCGGTGGCGATGCGCCAGGCCCCGGGCCGGCCGTAGTGCCTGTAGAGGTCCTCGAAGAGCTCGGCGTGCTCGTGTCCGGTGGCCGCGGCCACCACCCGGCGCCAGAACGGCCGCCCGTCGCCCGCGTAGCGAAGCCCGACGACGGGCTCGGCGAAGGCCTGGCGGAAGCGCTGCTCGACCCCCGGGACCACGACGAGCCCGTGGTCCTGTGCGAACCGGGTGTAGGTGGTGCCGACCGGCTCCGCGAGCTGGAGCAGGGTGCCCGCAGCGTCGAGGGTCACGGCGTCGAGGGGCGTGGGCACCCGACGGCCTATCGGATGTCGGGGGCTTGCGGCTGGTCGGGTCCGGGCGCGCGGGCCATAGTGGGGCCGTGCTTCTCCTCGTCCTCGCCTGCTCCGACCCCGTCGACTCCTCGGGTGCGGTCGGGTGCGAGCGCCTCGTGCTCGGCCTCGAAGCCACGGCGCACACGGTCGATCTGCTGTTGGACCCGCCGTCATCGGCTGCTTCGGTTCGCGCGGGCGCCTGCTACACCAGCGCGGCCGGCGACGCGCAGGGCTGTCACACCTGGACCTCGGGGGCCGAGGAGGGGAGCCTGCGCCTGACCTTGCTGCCGGCCGACACCACGCTGGAGGTGGCGTTGCACTGGCTCGACGCCGCGGGCGCCGAGCTGTGCACGGCCACACACTCCGTCGCCACCCGCTCCGGCAGTGGGGGGGTGCCAGCGCTTCGGCTCGACCGGCACCAGGACGGCTGGCTCGACGACCCGCCCTACCTCGCGCTGCCCTTCGTGGACGTGAGCGAGACCCCCGATCCGATCAGCCGCGTCGCCCTGTTCGATCCCTTCGGGCAGCAGGTCGCCGAGGCCGAGATCGTGGGTGGCATGGACGCGCGCGTGCTGGGGGACCGCATCGTGGGCTTCACGGGGGCCCTGCCCGAGGCCCTGCAGATCGGAGAGACCGTGACGGGGAGCGCGGCGGTGTTCGTCGACCTGGCTGGCACCGAGACCGCCTCGGTGGAGCTCGCTCCCGGGCACCATCGCTTCGAACCCCTGGGTTCCGATGGGGCGGTCGAGGACATCTACTCGCTCGGCTTCGAGGTGTTGCCCGAGCTGTCCGAGGCGTGCGGAACCGAGCTCTTCGGCAGCACGCTGGTGCACACCCGGCCAGGCGAGGAGGGCACCGTGGTCTGGCGCTCGACCGATCGGGTGCCCACGGGGGAGGCGGGCGACTGTGGCTTCCTCGAGTCCCTCCATGCGCTCCAGGGGGACGAGGCCCTCTACATGCACTACGCCAACTCCTGGGAGGGTCCGGGGGCGAACGGCTGGGGCTGCCTCACCATGGCGTCCGCGTACACGGAGTGGCAGGGCGGTGTGTGCCTGAAGCTGGAGGGCGACCAGGTGACCGACAGCGTGCACGTGTCCGATGCATCCTGGAGCGACGTCGCGGTGTCGGGGGAGGCGGACGTGTTCGAGTACCCGCACAGCATGGGCATCTGGAGCGACGACAGCGACGAGCTGATCCTCGGGGTCTACAACCGCAACGAGTACGTCCTCGAGGAGTGCGCCACGATGAGCGCGTACCGGATCGACCGGACGGCGGGCACCATCGAGCGGCTGGGCGGCTGGCCCTCGGCCGACGACACCGCCGCCTGCGTGACCTCGGAGTCCCACGGCAACGTGCTCGCCGAGCGCTGGGACGACGGCTGGCGGGTCACCGTGAACCACGGCGCCGCGCGCTCGATGCACGTGCTCGACACCTCGGACTTCGTGCACTGGGAGCTGGTGGCGGAGGCCGCTCCTTCCGACCCCGACGCGCTGAGCCAGATGCGGCCCACCTTCGTCAGCTTCGCGCGCGACGTGGGAGAGGGCCATGAGGTGACGTGGTCCTCGCTGCCCTGATCGGCTGTGTCACGTCGGTGGAGCCCGGCATCCTGCTGGTCACCGTGGACACATGGCGCGCCGATCACTTCGACGCGAAGCTCACCCCGAACGCCTGGCGCCTGGGCGAGCGAGGTCGCGTCTACACCGACGCCTGGACCCCCATCGGCCTCACCACGCCGGCGCATGCGTCGTTGATGACGGGCCTGACCCCGGCGGAGCACGGCCTGCGCGCCAACAACCACCACGGCTACAGCCTCGACGCGCGCTTCACCACGCTGGCCGAGGCCTTGGGCGGCGCGGGGTACGAGACGGCGGCCTTCGTGTCCGCCTGGCCTGCGGGTCCGGCGGGCGGCATGGACCAGGGCTTCCAGAGCTTCTCTGGGCCGCCGGCCGGCGAGCGGGCAGGCGCGGTGGCGGTCGACGAGGCGCTCGCCTGGATGCGGGCGCGGAAGGGGCCCTGGTTCGCCTGGGTGCACGTCTACGAGCCGCACGGTCCGTACGCACCCGGTGCCGAAGCGCTCGCTGCGGTGGGTGGGAGCGGGGACCCTGCGGGCTACGACGGCGAGGTCTGGCTTGCAGACCGGGTGCTCGGTCCCTTGCTCGAGGCCGCCGACGGGAGCCACATCGTGCTCACGTCGGACCATGGCGAGGTGCACGATGAGGAGCGCTGCGGCTGGCAGCACGAGCGCAGCGCGTCGGAGCAGGTGTTGCGGGTGCCCCTCGTGGTCGCCGGCCCCGGCGTGGAGCGCGGCGTCGACCGCGACCGGGTCGGCCTGACCGACGTCGCGGCGACGGTGCGGGGCTGGGCCGGCCTGCCTCCCGGGGGGCCGGGTCTCGAGGCGGCGCGCCCGGTCTGGGTCGGCGAGTCGGGGGTCTGCGACCCGGGGTGCAGCGACGGGTGTGCCCCCGCGGGCGTGCTGGGCAAGGACCGTGTGGTCTACGGCCCGTCCACGCGCTGGCTCGAGCGGCCCGGGACCGCAGGCATGGGCGACCCGGAGCTGGCGGTCTGGCTGCCCGAGCGGGCGGTGCAGGAGGCGACGGGGAGGGTCGAGGTCGAGGCGGTGCGGGGGTTGGGGTACGTGGACTGACGAGCGGGTGACCTTCGTGCGGTCTGGAGCCTCGAGCGAATAGACGGTGCCATGCGAGCACGATTCCCCGCCTGCACCGACCGCGTGTACCTCGACGCCGCCGCCGCCGGCGCCCAGCCCCGCGAGGCGACCGCCGCAGGCGTGGCGCTCCTCCAGGATCTGGCCGAGCGCGGCGTGGCGGCCATCCTCGATGGCTTCGCGCTCCAGGCCGTGGCGCGGGAGCGGGCGGCTCGCGTGCTGTCGGTGGGCCTTCGGCAGGTCGCCTTCACCGAGAGCACCAGCGCGTCGATGAACCTGCTCGCCCTCGCGGCCAACAAGGACGCTGGCGACCGGAACGAGGTCGTGCTCCTGCGCGACGAGTTTCCCAGCTCCACCGTGCCCTGGCTGCATCACGGCTTCCGCCCGGTGTGGGTCGAACCGGTCGACGGGCTCTACCCCGTGGACCACGTGCTCGCGGCGGTCGGGCCACGGACCCGCGCGGTGGTCACGAGCCAGGTCCAGTACCGCACCGGTGCCGTGACCGACGTGGCCGAGCTCTCGGCCGCGCTGCGTGGTCGGTGTTGGCACATCGTGAACGCCACCCAGGCGTGCGGGGTGGTGCCGGTCGCCCTGGGCGACGCCACAGCGGTGACCGTGACCGGCCTGAAGTGGCTCGGCGCCGGGCTCGGCAACGGCCTGCTCGCGCTCGGCGACGAGCTGGTGGCGTCGGGCCCTCCCCTCCTCGGCTGGACGGGTGTGCCCGACTTCATGGCGATGGAGAACGGCCGCCACGTGCCCCGGCCCGAGGGCAGCGCCTGGGAGCTCGGCGGGGTGAGCCTGGTCCGGCACGCGGTCCTGGAGCGCTGCCTGGCGCTCGTGGAGGAGCTCGGGATCGACGCCATCGCCGCCCGTGCCGTCGGACTCGCCGCCCACCTGCGCTCCGAGCTCCTCGCCCTCGGTGCCGACGTGGTCACACCGGCTCACCATGCGGGCATCGTGTCGGTGCGGCGGTCGGACGCTCCGCGGTGGCACGAGGCCGCCCTCGGCGCGGGCCTGGTGCAGAGCCTGCGGGGCGACGCCATCCGGTTCTCGGTGCACCACTACAACGAGCCCGACGACGTGGCGGCCGCGCTGGAGGCGTGGAACCAGCTGTAGCGGCGCGCGGTAGCCTTCGTTGTGCCCACAGCCGCCCCGAAGCCGTTCGTGCTGCGCCGCATCCTGTTCGTGCTGCTGCCCGCCGTGCTGTTGTTGGCCGGCGTGGAGCTCTCCGCGCTCGTGGTGGGCGCCTGGACCCGTGAGGCTCGCCGACCGGTCGCGAGCCGCGACCTGCCCACCTACCGGTACCCGCGGGCGGGCGACCCGGGCGACACCGACGCGCTCCAGATCGTCGCGGTCGGTGACTCGTGGACCTGGGGCCACGCCGTGCCACCGGAAGACGCCTACCCCGCCCAGCTGGAGCGGATGCTCCGGGAAGCCGGGCGCGACGTGCAGGTGTCCAACCTCGGCGAGCCTGGCGCCACGCCCTTGCGGTCGGCGCAGCTCTTGCGGGTGTGGCTCGATCAGCACCCGGCCGATCTCGTGGTGGTGCTCACGGGGCGGAACGCGCAGCGCGGAGCCGCGCTCGATGGCGGCGAGGTTTCGTGGGCCCGCAAGTGGCTCAGGAAGCTCGCCAGCTACCGGCTCGTCGTCCAGCTCGTGGCACGAGGCCAGGTCCAGGCCGACGAGGTGCTGGAGCGCCGCACCGACGACCTGCGCCGTGAGCTGAAGGCGCACCCGGACCGGAAGCGGGAGATCCTGGGAGAGCTCAGCGGGCTGGAGCGCATCGAGCGGGTCGCGCTGGCGTACGAGGCCGACCTCCTGGTGCTCACCTACGGCATTCCCGCCTCCCTGCAACAGGCCGAGGGGCCGCTCTGGGCGCGCCTGCACGCGCTCCACGAGCAGACCTTGCGCTGGGCCGAGGCCCGCGGGCACCCGGTGCTCGACCTGCGCGCCCGCTACGCCGCTCTGGGTGCGGGCTTCGAGGTGGTCCTGCACGGCGACGAGCTGGTCGACGACGCGGTGCTCGACCTGCACCCGAACGCCGAGGGCTACGCGCTCCATGCCCGGGCGGTCGCGGACTGGGTGCTCGGCGAGCTCTGACGCCCGCTCCGATCAGTCGTCGTCGCAGTACTTCCGGCTGCCGGCGGTCTCCGCGCACAAGCCGAAGGCGGCCTTCTCGTCGAGCTCGGCGGACCTCACGAAGTCCAGCCACTCGCGGGCGAACTGCTTGGCGTCGTTCCGTGCGGCCTCCGCGATGGCGTTGTTGTCCTCGTTGCGCTCGGCCATGAAGTCCTGGTTCGCCACGCGCCACACCTCCGCGGCGGAGCGCGCCTTCAAGGCCAAGAGCGCGTTCACCCGCGAGGTGTACTGCTGGCCGGACCAGACCAGCTTGTTCTCGAGCGCGACGTCGATCCAGCGCATCACCTCGTCGCTCTGGGCCACGCCCTGCTTGGACAGGTGCATGGCGTAGAGCATGCAGAGCTCGGGGTCGCTCCGGGTGATGTCGTCGAGGTGCCGCTCGAGCAAGCGGCCGAGCGCTTCGTCGTCGCCCGACACCTCGGCGTTGGCGAGCAGCACCCGTGAGAGCTTGTCCTGCTCGGTCTGGGCCTCGGTCTTGCCGATGCGTTCCTCGAGGCAGGCGATCTGCCCGTCGCGGAGGCGGCCCATCATCGCCGGCATCTCGAGCTCGGAGAGGTTGTCGCAGGAGTCGTCGTAGACGGGCTCGGGTTCGGCCTCCGGTGCGGCGAGCTCGGCAACGACGGGCTCGGGCTCGGCGCTGTCCACCGGATCGGGGATGGGCGGCTCCGGCTCGGGCTGCGGCGCAGGCGTCTCCCAGGTGTCCAGGGCGCCTTCCGCCAGCGAGACCTGGGGCAGGTAGGTGGTCCACTGCACGCTCAGCACCGGGCGCTCGTACGCTGCGACGAAGGCTTCGGCCCGGGCCCGCGCGTCGGCGTCGCCGGCTTCCCTGGCCTGCTCGATGGCGCGCCACTCGGCCGCAGCGCGCTCGCGCAGCCGGTCCTGGACCTGGAGCATGCGCATGTCCCGCGCGCCGAGGGCCAGGGCGGAGAGGGTGAGGGCGTCGGGCCCCGCCTCGTCGACGTTGCCGACGAGCACCTGGTCGCGCACCTCCCGGTCTTCGACCGTAGGGGTCTGCACCATGCCGAGCGCGCGGAGGGTCTCCTTCTGCCAGGCCTGCGCCTCGCCGAGGGTGACCTCGCCATCGCGTCCTCCGCCCTCGAGGCCGTCGGCCCAGCCCCGCAGGGCGCCCGCCAGGGTCCAGGTGAAGATGCCGTGGCCCGCGCCGTGGAACACCAGGGGCTCTTCGCTCGTCGAGGCGAGCCAGAGCACCACGTGCTCGCCGAGCTCGGGGAGCGCTCCGGGCTGCTCGTGGCCGACCAGGTAGCCGGACCGTCCGACCAGCCCGAAGCTGGCGTCGACCACGATCATCACCCGGCCCGCACGCGTGGCCGCTGCCCGGTCGACCAGGTCGCGGAGCTTGATGCCGGTCGGGTCGTCGATCGTGGCGTCCGGGGCCAGGAGCCAGTGCTCGCCGTCCACCGTGGCCCCGTGCGCCGCCACGTAGATCCAGAGGGTGCCGCCGCGGCGCACGCGCGAGGCGGCGCGCTTCAGCTCGCGCTCCAGGGCGACCTCGTCCATCTGCTCTTCGCCCCGCAGGCGGTAGCTCTTGAGCCCCACCGAGTCCGCCAGAAGCGCGCGGAAGAGGGCCGCGTCGGCGTGGGCATAGGCCGCGCCGGGCAGGGCTTCGTAGTCTTCGACGGACCAGATCAGCGCAGCGTCGCGCGAGGCTCGCAGCCCGGTGGCGATCGGCTCGTCGACCGAGGGCACGTCCGCGGCGAGCGCTGGTGGGAGGAGCCACATGGCCCCGCATCGTCCCACGGACGGTGGTGGAGGCACAACGAGGGGCCCGGAGACCGCGGTAGGGTGTGTCGTCGGAACGGAGGCCCCATGCGCGCCCGCTACCTCGCTCTCGTCGCTCCCAGCCTGGTCTCCCTGCCCGCGTTCGCAGCAGAGATCACGGTCGATCGCTACGGGTCTGGGGACTACACCACCATCCAGGATGCGATCGACGCGGCCACGGCGGGCGACACCATCACCGTGGCGCCGGCCACCTACTACGAGTCGATCGACTTCGGCGGCAAGGACCTGACCGTGGTCTCGGAGGATGGTGCGGACGACACCGTGATCGACGCGGCCAGCGCCTCGCAGTACGCGGTCAGCTTCCAGAACGGCGAGACCGCGTCGGCGATCTTGAGCGGCTTCACCGTGGAGAACGGCTACCAGGGCGTGTACATCGACGGCGCGTCGCCCACGCTCCAGGACCTGGTGTTCGAGGACCTGGGCACCACCTCGTACAACGGCGGCGCGATGCGGGTCACCGGCGGCGCGGCCCCCACGGTGAGCGGCGCCGACTTCGACTCCAACACCGCCTACACCGGCGCCCACGTGTACGTCGACGGCGCCTCGAGCGTGACCTTCGACGACACCACCTTCGAGGGCGGCTGGGCCTACTACGGCAGCGGCGTGTACGTGGCCGAAGGCTCGGCCACCATCACGGCCAGCACCTTCCAGGACAACTACGGCTACTACTACTACGGGGCGCTCTACGGCGGTGACTCCTCGTCGCTGGACATCAGCGAGACCACCTTCGACGACAACAGCGGCGGGTACGTGGCCGGGGCGGCGATCTACGCCGGCGAGAACGCGGTGGTCACGATCGCCGACTCGCTCTTCGAGAACAACGCGTCGGGCACCTACTACGCGGGCTCGATCTACCTGGGCACCTACGCCACCCTGGTGGTCAGCGACACCACCTTCGACGACAACTCCGGCTACTACGGGGGCGCGCTGTATGCGGCCTCCTACAACGACGTGGAGCTCACCAACGTCGACTTCGAGGACAACACCGCCTACTACGGCGGCGCGGTGTACCTCGCGAGCAACGTCGATCTCGAGGTGGATGGCGTCGACTTCAGCGACAACCTGGCCTACTACACGGGCGGCGCGGTCTACCTGACCGGTGCGTCCACGCTCTCGGGGACCGAAGCCAGCTTCGACCGCAACGAGGCCAACTACTACTCGGGCGGCGCGGTCTTCGCCTACACCAGCACCTCGGTCGAGCTCTCGGACTGCAGCTTCACCGACAACGCCGCCAGCCAGAGCGGCGGTGCGGTGTCGCTCTACCAGGCCTACGGCGGCACCATCTTCTCCGACTGCGACTTCGCACGGAACGAGGCCGGCTACCACGGGGGTGGGATCTACGCGTACTACTACAGCGACCTGGTGCTCGAGGGCGTGAGCCTGTCGGACAACAGCGCCTACTACAACGGCGGAGGCGTGTACCTCTACATCTCGTCGAGCCTGGACATCGACGACTCGAGCTTCACCGACAACGAGGCCGAGACGGGCCACGGTGGCGGTGTCTACGACTACGGGTACTACAGCGGCTACGCCGACGTCACGGTGACCAACACCCACCTCGAAGGCAACGTGGCCGACGACAACGGCGGGGGGCTCTACCTCTACTACGTGGGCGACATCGAGCTGACCGACACCACGGTCTGGGACAACGAGGCCGGCCAGAACGGTGGGGGGGTGTACACCTACTACACCAGCTCGATGGAGGCCTCGGGCAACCACCTCTGCGGCAACGACGCGGCCTCCGCCGGCGGCGGCGTGTACAGCTACTACACCACCAGCTCCGACGACGTGTGGAGCAACAACGTGTTCCAGGACAACGCCGCCGGCACCGACGGTGGGCACCTCTACTCGCTCTACGACTACTACCTGGAGCTGATCAACAACACGCTGGTGGGCGGCTCGGCCGGCTCCGAGGGCGGCGCTGGCTACTTCTACTACAGCTACGTGGACTTCCGGAACAACGCCGTCTCGGAGTCGGCGACGGGCTCCGGGCTGTGGTCCGCCGACTACTACTCCGACTACTACGGCGCGCTCGAGTACTCGGCCTGGTACGACAACACCGACGACCACGTGGGTGGGTACTGGGACATCAAGGACCTGGGCTCGGACCACGTGGTGGACAGCGACCCGCTCTTCTGGGACTACACCGACGACGGCGACTGCGACAACGACGACTTCACGCCGCAGTCCACCAGCCCGCTCATCGACGCGGGCGACCCCACCTTGAGCGACGCCGACGGCAGCACGAGCGACATCGGCGCCTTCGGTGGCGAGGGCTCGAGCATCGTCGACGCGGACGGGGACGGGTACTACGACAACCACGACTGCGACGACAGCGACAGCAGCGTGAACCCGGGGGCGACCGAGATCGCCTACGACGGGCTCGACCAGGACTGCGACGACGCGGACCTGACCGACGTCGACGGCGACGGCTTCGACGCCGACACGGTCGGTGGCTCCGACTGCGACGACGACGACAGCGCGGTGAACCCGGACGCCAGCGAGACCTGGTACGACGGCGTGGACAGCGACTGCGACGGCGCGGACGACGACGACGCCGACGGCGACGGCGACGCCCACGAGGACCACGGCGGCGGAGACTGCGACGACAGCGACGCCACCGTGGCGAGCACCGCCAGCGAGACCTGGTACGACGGCGTCGACTCGGACTGCGACGGTGCCAGCGACTACGACGCGGACGGCGACGGCTACGACGCGGAGGACTGGGGCACCGACTGCGACGACACCGACGCGAGCGTGGGTCCGGACGCCAGCGAGGTCTGGTACGACGGCGTGGACGGCGACTGCGACGGCGCCGACGACTACGACGCCGACGGCGACGGCGACCCCTCCGACGCCTACGGCGGCACGGACTGCGACGACAGCGACGCCAGCGTGGCGGGCACCGTCACCGAGACCTGGTACGACGGCGTGGACAGCGACTGCGACGGCGCGGACGACTACGACGCGGACGGCGACGGCGATGCCTCGTCGGCCCATGGCGGCGGCGATTGCGACGACGCCGACGCCGCGGTGTCGAGCCTGGCGACCGAGACCTGGTACGACGGCGTGGACACCGACTGCGACGGCGGCAGCGACTACGACGCCGACGCCGACGGGCACGACAGCAGCGCCCACGGCGGCGACGACTGCGACGACGCGGCGGCCGACGTCTACACCGGAGCGGCCGAGAGCTGGTACGACGGCGTGGACCAGGACTGCCTCGGCGGCAGCGACTACGACGCGGACGGCGACGGCTACGACAGCGCCAGCTACGGCGGCGACGACTGCGACGACGCGGCGGCCGACACCTACCCGGGGGCGAAGGACGACCCCTACGACGGCCGCGTGACCGACTGCGACTCGGCGTCGGAGTACGACGCGGACGGCGACGGCCACCAGTCCTCGGACCACGGCGGCGACGACTGCGACGACGCGAACAGCGGCGTGAACCCGTCGGCCACCGAGGTCTGGTACGACGGCGTGGACCAGGACTGCGACGGCAACGACGCGGACCAGGACGGCGACGGCTACGCGCTGGACGACGACTGCGACGACGAGGATGCGAGCGCCTACCCGGGCGCGGACGGCTGGACGAAGGACTGCGAGGCGGTCGACACCGGGAACGGCGGTGACGGTGGCGACGGCGGTGGCGACACCGGCACGGGGTCGGGCGACGGCGGTGACGGCGGCGACGGCGGCGACGGCGGCGACGGTGGCGACGGTGGCGACGGCGGCGACGGCGGCAACGCCGACACCGGGCTGGTCGGCGACGACACGGGGCTGTCCGGCGAGTCGTCGTTCAAGGGCGGCTCCGGGTGTGGGTGCGCGGCCCAGCCGGCCGGGAGCACCGGCGCCTGGGGGCTGGCGCTGCTGGCGCTCGGCCTCGTTCGGCGGCGGCGTGGCTGAGGGCCTTTCACGTCCGGTGAGCCCGGGGGTCCAAGGGCTACTCTCTGAACTCCTGGAGGAGCCATGACCCTGATCGCCCTGCTCGCTTGCCTGCCCGGTGGCGGCGCCGTCGACCTCGACACGGCCACGGAGGCCGACACGGACACGGACACCGACACCGACACGGACACGGACACGGACACGGACACGGACACGGACACGGACACGGACACCGACGTCACCTACGACGTCTGGCTGGACGTGCGGCTGGACGGCGTGGACGACCCGAGCTCGCTGACGCTGGTGTCGTTCCCCGTGCTCGGCTTCGAGGACTTCACGCTCGGCGACCAGGCCAGCGCGACCGAGGCCACGGGTGCCGACAGCCAGCTCGGCTTCGTGGTGCCCGACGACGCCGACATGTTGAACCTCGATGCGGGCGTGCCCGACTTCAAGGCGTGGCTCGCGGTGGTGGCGGCCTACCAGGACGAGGCCGGCGACGCGACCTTCGACGAGGGCACCGACGGCATCTACGGCGCGGGCGGCAAGCTGGTGGTCTACCTGCAGGGCACGCCGGCGGAGTACGCCGGGGTCGGCATCGTGGACGGCTGGCAGATGTGGGTGATCGGCGAGTCCGACGTGCCCGACGTCACCGAGTGGGAGCAGGGCCTGGATCTGGCGGTCGGCGATCCGGCGTCGCCCCTGACCGTGGCGGGAGGCCACGCCGACACCCAGTTCGACCCCGACCTCGTGGCGGTGTTGAGCATGTTGACGCTCGAGGGCGGGGACGTGCCCCCGCTCGCGGACGGCGAGGAGCCCGAGGCCTGGTCCTTCGACCTGGAGCAGCCCGGAGGCGACCACCTCATCAGCGAGCCCAACGACTTCGGTGGCACCACGACCTACGCGCTGGAGGTGGTGCTCAGCTACTCCGACATGGACGGCAGCGGAGGGGTCACCAGCGGAGATGCCGGCATCGGCATCCCGTGCACCGACGACGACGAGTCGGTGGTGCTGTACTGGATCGCGCCGGCCACGGATGCGGAGTCCGGCTACCTCTTCTCCGCCTACGGCTACAACGTGGGCTGGAACGCGGTGGCCCTGTCGGACAAGGAGGGGCGCATCCTGGACGATGCGACCGGGCTGGAGATCGACCCGTCGCGCTGTTCGCTCGACTGAGCGGGCGTGGCACGACGTCCGCTCGCGCGAGGAGGCCTGCTCGTGGGCGGCATGGTGCTCGCCGCCCTGCTGCTCGAGCTCGGCCTGCGCCTGAGCGTGGCTCTCGGCGTGCCCGCCCGGCTCGCCGACCCGGGGGCCTACGCCGATCCGCTGTGCCACGACGGCTACTGGCTGTGGATGCAGCGCTCCGGCCGGCTGCGGGCCCACACCGAGCACGAGCACGACGAGCGCTTCGGCTGGCTGCCGGACCGGCGCAACCTGAGCCCCATCGGGGCCTGGGAGACCCCGCGCCATGCGGTGGGGGACGAGCGCCCGGTGCTCGCGCTCTTCGGGGACTCCTTCGTGTTCGGCACCGTGGAGCCGCGCCTGGCCGACGCGCTCCAGCCGCTGCTGCCCGAGCGGCGGGTGATGAACTTCGGCGTGGCGGGGTACGGCCTGGACCAGGTGGTCGCCCGGCTCGGCGACCGGGCTGCGGCCCTCGCTGGGGCCGAGGTGTGGATCGGGGTGCTCACCAGCGACCTCGACCGCACCGTGCTGCGCCAGCGCTCGGGACCGAAGCCGGTCTGGACGGGCGACGGCTTCGAGCTGTTGCCGGCACGGCCCACGCGCAGCTTGTGGTGGGGTTGGCTGAGCATGCATGGCCCATGGCGGCCGGTCGACTGCCAGGTCGAGGAGAAGGAACGCCTTGCAGCGGAGCTCTTCGAGGAGGCGGCCAGGGTGTGTGAGGCCCACGACCTGCGCTGCCGGGTGGTGCTCTTCGCCAGCGAGGGGGAGGCGGACGGTTGGCGAACGGAGTCGATCGCCGCAAGCGGCTTCGAGGTCCTCGACGCCCGCCCCGTGCTCGGCTTCCCCGGGGCCTACGGGGAGGATCGCCACCCCTCGGCCGCGGGCAACCGCGCCCTCGCGCTATGGTTGGCCGAGGAGGCCCTGTGATCGCGGACGCCGACGGACGACTGAAGGTGCGCGCTGGCCTCGACGGCGAGGTGGAGCTGCGGGTCCGCGTGGGCGACCGCGTGGGCCGACGCGTGCTCATGGCCGTGGTCGAGGGCGACTGCGAGCTCGAGCAGCTCGGCGCCAAGCACCCGAGCGTGGTCGAGCAGATCCTCGTCGCCGACGGCGAAGAGGTGAAGCAGGGCCAGGTCGTGCTGGTCGTCCGGGAAGTCGAGGAGCTCTGATCCGGGTCGCGGTCAGCCCCGCGCCAGGCCCTCCCACATCAGCGCGTCGCGCCTCACCTTCTCGTCGAAGGCGGCGGTTCCGGGTGCCGCCGAGGGGTCGCCCTCGAGCACCAGGTCGGCGCCTCGGGCACGGAGCTGGTCCACGCTGGGCGGTTCGCGGTCGGCCTCGCGGAGGGCTCGGGCCAGTCCGCCGGTCTCGATCACCTGACCCGAGGCCTGCACGTACACGGGCCGCAAGACCTCGGGCAGCACGATGTAGCCGATGTGCTGGCGCGCGAACCACTGGACGGGAGCACGGGTGAAGCCCACGAGGCGTTCCACCCGGCGCAGCGGCCGGCCCAGGTCGGCGAGCCGCATCAGGCCTTCGTCCCGGTCCACCCCCCAGAACGCGCCGACCAGACCTCCGAGCCCGCCGCCCGCCGTGAGGTCCACGGGCACGCCGGCATCGTGCAGCGCCAACATCCACGCCGTGAGGTTCAGCACCCCTTGCGCGTCGGACGCGGCCAGGCGCGCGGCCACCCGGCGACGGCTCAGGGCCCGCGCCCAGCGTTCCAGGCTCCAGAGCTGCTGCTCGGGCAGGTCGTGCAGACCCGACTCGCCCGTGCGTGCCCGCTGCTCCAGCAGGCGCAGGTCGATCTTCAGGCGGCAGGCGGGCGCGGCCGCGTGCGCCCAGCGCGAGCGTCGGAGCAGCACGGCGTCGGTCGGACCTGCTCCGGTCGTCTCGTCGCCGAGGAAGCGGTGGACCTCTCCGATCGCGGCGCCCACGGCGAGCACGCCGCCCGGGTACCAGCGCAGGAGCTGCTCCGCGCGGTCCGGGCGATCGAGCGTGGGGAGCTCCACGACGCCGTCGGTGGGCTTCTTGGCGCGGGTCGGCCACCGCTTTCCGGACGCTCCGAGGTGCACCACGGTCACGTCGTCGCCGTAGGCCCGGAGAGCCTGCGCGAGCAGGACGGCGAGCAACCTCAGAGGCGCTTGCACCGTCGCGGTGAGGGAATGCAGCTCCGGCAAGGCTCGCTCCTGGTCTCCGCACGATATCGGGTCGCTCATGAAGCGGCTCAACCCCACCCGCCTGCTGGTGGCTTTCTTCCTGCTCCTCTGGTTCGGGCTCAACCCCCTGGTCGAGCTGCTGGTGGATCTCGCCTGGTTCGACGCGCTCGACCACCGCGAGCTGTTCACCACCCGGTTGTTCGCGCAGGTGGGGCTCGGCGTGTTCGGCTTCCTCACCTCGCTGCTCTGCCTCGCGGTGATCTGGGACCGGGCCGCGCGTTCCGCCGGTCGCGAGGTGGTGCAGCTCGCTGCACGCAACTCGGACGTGCAGCTCGAGCCCGGCCAGCTCCACGCGCTGATGCGGCTGTCGCTCTTCGGCATCGCGGCCCTGCTCGCGCTGGCCTTCGGCGCTGGCCTGTCGGCGCAGTGGCTCGACGTGCTCGCGTTCTTCGAGCGCCAGCCCTTCGGCACCACCGATCCGATCTTCGGCAACGACGTGGGCTTCTACGTCTTCACGCTGCCGGTGGCCGAGCTCGCCCAGGCTCTCCTGGCGCGGATCGTGCTGTTCGCCCTCATCGGCGTTGGCCTGCTCCACCTCTTGAGGGAGACCGCCCGGGATCTGCCCGCTCCGGCGCCCTCCGCGGCCGACGTGCTGATCTTCGATCCGGAGCGCCAGGTCCGGCAGGCGATCGAGACCCGCGACCCCTCGGTGACCCGGAAGGGCCGCCGCCAGGTGCTGCTCCTCGCGTCCGCCTTCTTCGCTCTGAAGGGGGTGGGCTACTGGCTCGGTCGCTACGACCTGCTCTACAGCGACATCGGCGTGGTGTTCGGGCCCGGCTACGCCGACATCGACGCGCGCCTGCCCGCGCTGGCCGTGATGGCGGTGCTCTCGGGCGGCATGGCTGTGCTGTCGGCCGTCTTCGCCTTCCGGGAGGGGTGGCGCACGCCGCTGCAGACCGCCGGTGGCTACGCCGTGGCCGCCGTGGTGTTGCTGGGGGTGTGGCCCGGCCTGGTGCAGAAGTTCTACGTCACGCCCAACGAGCTGGCCGCCGAGCAGCCCTTCCTGGAGCACAACATCGAGGCCACACGCCAGGCGTGGGGGCTGGACCGGATCGAGGTCAAGCCCTTCGAGGTCTCCACCGAGCTCACCCTCTCCGACATCGAGCAGAACCCGCTCACCATCCAGAACGTTCGGCTCTGGGACGGTCGGCCGCTGCGCGAGACCTACAGCCAGCTCCAGGAGATCCGCACCTACTACGAGTTCGTGGGCCTCGACGTCGACCGCTACGAGATCGACGGCAAGCCTAGGCAGACCATGCTCTCACCGCGCGAGCTGAACTACTCCGCGGTGCCATCGCAGGCGCGCTCGTTCATCAACGAGCACTTCCAGTACACCCACGGCTACGGGCTCACCCTGTCGCCGGTGAACGTGGTCACCGAAGAAGGCCTGCCCAAGCTCTGGATCCAGGACCTCCCGCCCGTCAGCGAGGTCGAGCTCGAGGTCACCCGGCCCGAGATCTACTACGGCGAGCTCACCGACCGGTGGGTGCTCGCGCGCACCGGCCTCGAGGAGTTCGACTACCCCCTCGGCGACAAGAACAAGTACACGACCTACGCCGGCGAGGGTGGCGTGGAGATCGGCTCCTTCTTCCGCAAGGTGCTCTTCTCGATCTACTACGGCACCCTCGACATCTACCTGTCGGACTACATCCAGCCCGAGAGCCGCATCCTCTTCCGCCGCTCGGTGGAGCAGCGGGTGCGGGAGCTGGCGCCCTTCCTGCTCTTCGACAGCGATCCCTACATGGTCATCGCCGACGACGGCTCGCTCCAGTGGCTGCTCGACGCCTACACCTACACCGACCGCTACCCCTACTCCGAGCGCCTCGCGGCCAGCGCGCGCATGAACTACGTGCGCAACTCCGTGAAGGTCGTGGTCGACGCCTACAACGGCGACGTCACGTTCTATGTGGCCGACGGCGAGGATCCCATCGTCCAGGCCTACCAGGGCATCTTCCCGAACAGCTTCGAGCCGCTGGCGGCGATGCCCGAGGACCTGCGCGCCCACCTGCGCTACCCGGTCGACTTCTTCGACTGGCAGGCGCACATGTACCGCCTGTACCACATGACGGATCCCACGGTCTTCTACAACCAGGAGGACCTCTGGCAGCTGCCCCGGGAGCAGTACGACGGCCAGGAACAGGAGATGTCGAGCTACTACCTGATCATGAAGCTGCCCGGCGAGGAGACCGAGGAGTTCATCCTGCTGGTGCCCTTCGTGCCCGCCCGTAAGGACAACATGATCAGCTGGCTGGCCGCCCGCTGCGACGAGGAGCACTACGGCAAGCTGGTGCTCTACCAGTTCCCCAAGCAGAAGCTGATCTACGGCCCACGGCAGATCGAGGCCCGGATCGACCAGGAGCCGACCATCTCGGAGCAGCTCACGCTCTGGAGCCAGGCCGGCAGCACCGTCGCCCGTGGCAACCTGCTGGTCATCCCGGTCGAAGACTCGCTGATGTACGTCGAGCCGCTCTACCTGCAGGCCGAGTCGAGCCAGCTCCCCGAGCTCAAGCGGGTCATCGTGGCCTACGAGAACCGCATCGCCATGGAGAAGACCCTCGACGAGGCGATCTCCGCGGTGTTCCGCGGTGCCTACCAGGGTGTGGACCCCTCGGGCGTCGACGTCGACCTCGACGGCGAGCCGCCGGCGGACTGGCTCCCGGAGACCTGGCGCATGGCGGTGCGGACGGCTTCGGAGGTCTTCGACGCCGCGGAAGCCTCTCAGCGAGCCGGCGATTGGGCAGCCTACGGCGAGCACCTCGCCGAGCTCCGAGCCGCCCTGCGCGAGCTGGCCATGGAAGCCGACGACGCCGACGACGACGACGCCCGCGCGGCCGACGAGGGGCGCGAGGGGGCTCGTCCTAGTCCGACTCCGACTCCGCAGGACGCTCCCTGAGCGCGTCACGCATGGCGCCACGGAGCTTGGCGCGTCCCCGCGAAGAGCGTTGGTCGGCCGGCGCCGATCGGGAGTGCGCCGATTCCTGCACGGACCAGGTGCGGCCCGCGCCGCCGGTGCGGTCGAGGAAGGAGCGCAGCAGCTCGAGGGACTGATCGACCTGGCGCGCCTGCTGGGCGGTCCACCAGACGGCGGCGGGGAGCGCCAGCGCCGCCACCACGACGGCTGGGACGCCGACCACGCGCGGGGCCACCAGCCAGGCCAGGGCCGCGGTGGCGCCGAGCAGGGAGAGCCAGATCGCCACCTGCCACTGCGCGCCGGACGACCCCCGCTTCACGGTCTGGCCCTCGACACGCAGATCATCGAGGAAGCTCCTGCAGGCCTCGGCCTCGGCCGGATCCTCCACGCACGCCACGGGCAGCGGCATGCCCACGCGCGCGAACTCGGCCACGGTGCCTTCGGGGAGGTGCAGCCACCCGGTGAGCTTCTGCGCCGCCTTCGTCGACAGGCTCCGTGGGTCCACCAGCACCGCGTACTTGGGCTCGTCGAGGTTCACGCCGGCGGTTCGCGGGGTGTAGGGGCTGGCACGGGTGCCTCGTGCGCCACGGCTCGAAGCGCGCTCGGCGACGCCAGAGGCCTCGCCGGTTGCGCTGGTCTCGGCGCGAAGCACCGGCGGGCGCTTCGGCTGCGGTGGCAGGCTGTACTGGCGCTTGGGGCCTTCCGACGAGAGCAGCCCGAGCACCACCCGGTCGACCTCGGGGCTGAGGTTGCGGGCCTTCTTGGACGGCGGCGTGGGGTTGCGCCCCGGGGACTCTCCGACGAGCAGCTCGTAGAGCAGGGCCCCAAGCCCGTAGAGCGCCGTGCGGGTGTCGGGCGCGCGGCCTCCGCGGATCTCGGGCGCCACCGACGCGCCGGATGCTGCCTCCAACCCGGGGGCTCCACGAGGCGCGAGGCGCGGGATGTTCTCGGCGTCGAGCGCGACGTCGTCGGCGTGGAGCTGTCCCCCGAGCAGGGGTGCTGCCAGCATGACCACGGGGCCGAGCCAGCCGGCGAGGGCCAGCGCCTCGTGCCCGCGGAGGGGGCGCCCGAGGTCCGCCAGCGTGCCGGCGGGCACCGCGCGCACGATGACGCCGTCGTCCCGGATGTGCAGGATCGGAAGGGCGGCGGGCTTGTCGCGCAGGGCGCGGTGCCCCGCGAGGAAGTCGCCGAGTCCCGAGCGGCCGAGGGGCGCCGCCGGACGGAGCACGTGGGCGCGTCGGTCGTCGTCGCGGGCGCCGACGCAGGTGACACCGCGAACGACCTGGCCAGGGCCTGGTGCCACGATCCAGCGCTCGGCCACGATGTCGGACATGCGGTGTTCCCGCTCACAGCGTACACCTCGCGGCGGCGTGGTGCGACGCCGAGAGCGTTAGGAGGTCCAGGTGAACGACTGGGACTGGCTCCGGAAGGACATCAAGAACCGACAGCGCCGGGTGGGATGCCTCGTGGTGCCCCTCGGCGCGTTGGTGGTCCTCGTGGTCGGTCTGCTCGCCTAAGGAGGCCGAAATGCCCGTCGAAGCTCAAGAGTTCAAGGCCGCTCTCGGCCGCTTTCCCTCGGGCGTGACGGTCGTCACGCTGAACCACCAGGGCCAGGATCACGGCATGACCGCCAGCGCCTTCTCGTCGCTGTCGTTGGACCCCCCGCTGGTGCTGGTCTGCGTGAAGAAGGGCAACGCCACCCACGGCCTGCTCGAGGCCGCGGGCAGCTTCGGCGTCAGCTTCCTGTCCCAGGACCAGGTGGAGCGGTCCAACCGCTTCGCCGGCTTCTTCCCCAAGGATGCCGACAAGTTCGCGGACCTCGGCTTCGTGCGCGGCGAAGCCAGCGGCGCCGCCCTGCTCGACGGCGCCATGGCCTGCCTGGACTGCTCCCTGCACCAGGTGCTCGACGGCGGGGATCACAGCATCTTCATCGGGCAGGTGGAGGGCACGCGCGTCGAAGGCGACAAGGATGCGCTCGAGCCGCTGCTCTACTTCGCCGGTGCCTACCGGGCCGCCGGCGAGAAGCTGCCCTCGGGCTGGTAGCATCTGCGCCTGACGCGAGGCGCGCTCATGCTCTGGATGCTCTTGGCCTGTTCCGACAGCGGGGTCGCGGTGGACACGAGTCCGCCGGACGACGCCGGCTGTCCGCCCACGTGTGCCGAGGGGGAGGTCGTTGCCCAGGGCGAGTGCCGCACCATCGATCCCCTGTTTCCCGAGGCGGACCTGGTCCTGCTCGGAGAGCGGGAAGACAGCCCCTACGCCAACGGTCGCTACGAGGTGTACACCGACCAGGACACCTTCGCCGCCGGCTGGGCCAGGCTCTTCGAGGGCGACGACACCGCCGGCGAGGCCCCCACCCAGCAGTGGGACGACGTGAGCGTGGTGCTCGCGGCGCCGGGACAGCTCAACACCGTGCAGACCTTCGAGCTGACCGGTGTGTCGGTGTACGCCCAGACCGTGAACACCTACGGCATCGTGCACACCGGTGGCGATGGCTGCCCCACGCAGCTCGAGGGGAGTGCGCCCGCCTGGCTGTTCCGCGTGCCGGAGGGTGGGGCCACGGGCTCGTTCTACCTGGACCGCTGGACCTGCGACTGCGAGTAGCTCGCGGGGCTACTGCCAGGAGAACGCGAGGCCCTCGATGCCCACCTCGGGCGCCCAGGCCGGCGTGTCGCGGCGCTGGAGCATCACGTCCTCGTCGAAGGCCCAGGCGAGGGTGAGCTGGAGCTCGCTCTCCTGGAGCGCGTCGGGGCAGGTGTCCAGGAAGTCGATGTCCATGGGCAGGGTGGCCTTGCTCGTGCCGTCCAGCATGGTCGCGTCGCCGTCGATGTCCGGGTCACCGTTCCAACCGCGAACGCTGCCGATGTCGCCCTCGTACCAGAGGTCTCCGTCGAGCACCATGGTGGTGTCGTTGACCCGCAGCTCGAGCTCCGCGCGATCGGAGCAGTCGAGCCACGGCTGGAGCTCGTCGCGCTCCAGCACGGCGTGCACCGTCCAGCCCGTGTCCGGCATCCCGCCCACCCACGCGTAGCTCTCGGGAGGCTCCTCGTCGTTCTCGAGCTGCGCCTGCGTCAGGCCGGGCACGACCACCTCCCCGCTGCCCCAGGTCCCGCGCGGCCAGATCACGAGCTCGCCACCACCGTAGTGGATGTCGACGATGGGTCCGCAGCCGAGGGTGACGAGCAGCATCGAGCCTCCTGCAGTCCTGGGTTGCAAGCTGCGCGCCAGGATCGCGAGCGGCCTCCGAGGCGGGCCCGTCGTGCGATCGCCGGCTCGACCGGGCGCGTCGGGGGTGCGATCGATCCTTCGCACCTGCGCAGGCCGCTACTCGCCTGGCTGCCCGTTGATCGCGAAGAAGGTGGTGACGCCCGGCACCGTGCCGAAGAACACGGTCTCGAAGCTCGCCTCACCGTGGGCCACCGTCCACTCGGTGAGGGGCGCGCCCGGGATGAGGAACATCGCGCTCGCGTACGCGTCGGTCGCGGTGTTGGCTGCCGCGCCGGCGCTGAACAAGCCGTCGAGGGGGTTGGCGTCGGCGTAGTAGACGTCGGCGGGCTCGCCGTCGGCGCGCACGACCGTGGCGCCGTGTGCGGGCACGCCCTCGGCGTCGAGGGCGAAGCCGATCATCGCGCCGCCCTCGAGGTAGCTGCCGGCGAAGCCAGCGTAGGGGAGGCTGGCTTCGATGGCCGCCAGGATCGTGGCGTCGAGCACCAGGGCGATCTGGTCGCCCAGCAGGTCGCCGTCGGAGAGGTCGAGGTAGTCGCCGAGGGTCACGCCGGTGATGCTCGTGGACACCGTGTCGGTCTCCGGATCGCAGTCGTCCACCACCAGGAACAGCCCGACGAGGCTGGTTGTGTGCACGCCTTCGAGGGCGAAGGTGCCGGACGTGCCGGTGGCGGTGCCGGCGAGCAGGTCGAGATCTGCGGCGCTGCCCGTGGCGAGGGCCGGCGTGGGATCGGCCAGGTACACGCAGAGCCCCTCGGCGGCGGGCAGGCCCTGCGTGCCGTGCTCGGTGGTGCTGAAGGGGTCGTAGGCCAGGCCGCTCACCGAGAAGCCGGCCGACGCCGTGTCCCGTGCCGGAGCGGCAGCGGTGGCGGCGGTGTCGAGCTCGGGAGCGGCGGGTTCGGGGACGCAGGCGAGGAGCAGGCTGAGCATGCCCGAGACTACCGCTCTGCCGGCCTCCGCGCGCGCACGGCCAGCGACGGCGCGGAGCTCGGGTCGTCGGGATCGGGACAGAAGAAGCTCTCTTCGACCTCGAAGCCCGCTTCGGTGAGCACCTCGACCCAGCCTTCACGACCGAGCAGCACCATGTGCACGTCGAGGTCGGTGGGCCAGGAGTGAGAGTCCGGGTTCTCCAGGTAGAAGTCGGTGCACACGGTCAGCGTGCCGTCCGGTCGGAGGGCTGCGAGCACGTTGCGGAGGGCCGCGGGAAGGTCGTCGGCGTAGTACAGCGACTCCATCGACCAGGCGTGGTCGATGCTGCCCGGCGGGAAGGGGAGCGCGGTGAAGGCGGCGCGCTGGAAGGTCAGGCCCTCGGGGCGGGCTTCGGCCTGGGCCCGCTCGACCATGTTCACGGCGACGTCGATGCCCGTGGCGCGGCCCGTGCGGCTGTGCAGCCAGCGCGTGGCCCAGCCGTTGCCGCAGCCGAGGTCGAGCGCGTGTTCGCCCGCGACCAGGGGGATGCGCTCGAGGGCCTGGATGGCGCGGGGGTAGTGGCCGCGTTCCATGCCCTCGGCCTTGCCGTTCTGGGCCCACACGTCGAAGATCTGTTCGGCAGTCGGCATGGGGGAGCTCTATCCCGGTGCGGCCGCCGCGGACGTGGTGGACGTCACCGACGCCGGGTAGGGTGCGCTCATGCCGGACCCACCGCCCTACCCGACCGACCGCGACGAGCTGGAGCGCGTGTGCGAGGTCTCTGCGCTCCGGCGGGGCGGTCCCGGCGGCCAGCACCAGAACCGCCGCGAGACGGCCGTGCGGCTGCACCACCCCCCGAGCGGCCTGGTCATCGTGGTGAACGAGCAGCGCTCGCAGCACCAGAACCGTGAGCTCGCGTTCGAGCGGCTGGTGGAGAAGCTCGAAGCGCTGAACCACGTGCCGCGCAAGCGCCGGGCGACCCGGGTGCCTCGTGGGGCCAAGGAGAAGCGGCTACGGAAGAAGAAGCAACGGTCGGAGAGGAAGGCCGGTCGCCGGCAACCGCTCGACGAGTAGGCCTACACGCTCTGGAGCGCCGGCTGCGCCTCCGTGGCGTACAGCACCGACAGCACCTCCTGGACCTTCTCGTTGTCGTAGTCCGGCCGGAGCTCGATCGCGCGCCCGATGAGCGCGGCGGCCTTCTCCTGGAGCTTCACCGCTTCCTGCGCGTGACCGTGCTTGCGCACGATGATGCAGCGCACGGCCACCGCCTGGCCCACGATCAGCAAGCGCTCGGCGGCGCCCACCTCGCCCGCCGACAACAGCGCGACGAGCGACGGTGTGGGCAGCTTCATCGCCAGCTCCAGGTCGAGCCCGGTCCAGCCGCTCACCGCCCGCGCGAGCTCCTCTTCGACCTCCTCGGCGCGCTCGAGCCCGGCCGCCATCAACACGAAGTCGATGCACTGCTCGATGAGGCGGAGGATGTAGTCGGTGCGAATGGCCATGCGGCCCACCCTGCACACCCGCGGAGGCCCTGGCAAGGGCGTAGACTGTCCCGCCACTCGAACCGGAGCCCCACCCTTGCCTGTCGTCTTCGCGCTCCTTGCGGCCGGCGTGCCGGCCTGGGCCCACCTGCCCCACGACCGGGTCGACGCCCTGCTCGCCCCGGCCAACCTCGACGCCTCGGTGCCGTGGTTCCTGCTCTTCGATCCGGAGCAGCCCACGCTCATGCGCAGCGACGACGGCGGCGAGACCTGGGAGATGTTCGGGGGGTCCCCCACCCGCGACTTCCTGGTCGGTGGCGCGATGCTCGAGGACGGCACGCCGGTGCTCTACTCCGACGAGGGGTACTGGTGGAGCGACGACGGCGGCGAGACGTGGGACTTCGCGGACTTCGAAGGCATCGACGTCCTCGGCTCGGGAGGCGACGAGATCTTCGTGTCCACCGGCACCGAGACCTGGGTCGGGCGCCCCGGTGAGGAGCTCGAGCGCTTCACGCCGCTCCAGGGCGTGCAGTTCGTGCGCCTCAGCGGCGATCAGCTCTCGGTGGTCGATGGCGCGGGCAACCTCTGGTCGCGCCGTCAGGGCGTCTGGTCCCAGCTCGGCTCGCCGGGCGTCCCGCTGATCGCGGGGGTGGCGGGGGAGGGCGTGGCCTACGGAGCCGACGGCAGCGGGGAGGTGTGGGCCCTGTCGAAGTCCAGCTGGACCCCCTGCGCCGAGCTCGTGGACCCTCCGCCCGAGTCGCAGGCGCCCGCCGAGGTGTGGCAGATGGCGCTCGACGGCGACCGGCTGTTGGTGGTCGACGCCTGGCGGGCGCCCTACGTGAGCGACGACGGCTGCCAGTCCTGGGACGAGTCCCGGCTGAGCCCCCTGATCACCACCTACACCGGCAACGGCGCGGCGACCTCGAGCGCGGAGTCCTTCACCAGCCTGGCGGCCGCCGACGGTCAGTGGTGGGTGGGCGGCTGGGCGGGTCTGGCCCGGACCCGCGACGCGGGGCTGAGCTGGACCGAGGTTCCGCTCCTGCCGCCGGACTACGCCGAGACGGTGCAGTTCTCGCCGCACTTCGCCGACGACCACACCGTGCTGGCGGGCTCCTACACCGGGGGGCTGCTCATCACCGACGATGGCGGCGAGAGCTTCGTGGCGCCCGGGCTGGGACTCTCCGACGGCACGGTGATGATCGTGCGCGCTGCGGGTTGGGACGACACGCTCCAGGACGTCTTCGCGGTGGTGGAGCACAGCCCCATGAAGTCCCACGATGGCGGCCTGTCGTGGGTGCCGATGGAGACGGCGGATCCGGTCTTCGAGATCGCCCTCACGAGCTCTCCCGAGGCGGTGTGGGTGTTCAGCGCTGACGTGGGCGTGGAGCGGAGCGACGACCGCGCGGAGAGCTGGCAGGTGGTGGATCTGCCGCTCGACGCGCCGACGCAGACCCTGGCCGGCGTCACGCTCGCGGACGGCACCGACATGCTCTACCTGCTCTACAGCAACCCCTCCGCTCTGTACGGCTCGGACGACGGCGGGGCCAGCTGGGCGGCGTTGCACGAGGTGACCGGGGGCCGACCGTCCGAGTACGAGATCGGCTGGTGGCCGCCGTCGGGCGCCGAGCGCCTGTTCTTCACCGCCGACGACGGGCTGTGGAGCTCGTCGGACCGCGGTGAGACCTGGGCCGACGTCTGGCCGGAGCCCGCGGACCCACCGCGCCAGATCGCCGGGGCGGACGACGGCACGCTGTTCGTGAGCACCACCACCGCGCGCATCTACCGGAGCGACGACGGCGGGGAGACCTGGACGTCGCTGGGGGTGCAGCTCCCGGGAACGGTTCGCGAGCTGAAGGCGCGGCCCGGCTTCGAGCACGGACCGGACCTGATCGCGTCCACGCCGGCGGGCCACTACGTGATCCAGCACGCGGACGGCGACGAGCCGGTGTCGGGCCTCTGGGGTGGCCTGATGCGGATCGACACCAACCTCCTGGGCTACTTCCTGGAGCAGGGGTGCGAGCGCGAGGTCCACGACGAGAGCGCCTCGCTCCAGACCTTGTTGGGCCTGCCCGAGGGCTGCGGGGTGGGCGTGTGGGTCCGCGGCCACACCCTGCGCGCCTGGGGGATCGCCACGGGTGCGGAGGCGGTCGACGTGCTGGTCGATGGGCTGCCGATCACCTCGTTCGGCGCCGCGGAGGTGAGCTACGACGAGCTGTTCGAGATCTCGGGCCTGGAGGACACCTGGCACTGGCTGGAGCTCGTCACCCGCTCGGGCGACGGGGCCTACCTCGACGCGGTCGAGGGGAAGACGGAGGCCTTGACCCTCGGGGTGTACGAACCCGCCGACAGCGACACGGGTCGCCCCGACACCGAAGACACCTCGGGGAGGCCCGACACGGGGGACACCCACGCTGGGCACGACACCGCGCGCGATGGGCCCGAGGACCCCTCGCGTCGCTGCGGCTGCGCGGCTCCGGTCGGCGGCGCTGCGCCCGGCGCCATGGTGCTCTGGGCACTGACCCTGGCAGGCTTCCGGCGCTCTACTGCAACCCCGACGCGGCCCGGCTGACCCGCGCGTCGGCATCGGCGCTGAGCGTGGCGAGCTCGGGACGTGCCTGGAGCGCGGTGGCGTCGATGCGCTCCAGGGCGCGGAGCGTGTTCAGCCGCACCGTGGGGTCGACGTCGGCCAGCAGGGGCAGCAACGCGCCGAACGCGTCGAGGTGGAGCCAGCCGGCGCTGCGGGCCGCGAAGGCGCGCACCTCGGGGTGGGCATCGGCGAGCGCGTCGAGCACCTCGGGGCCCAGCTCATCGCCCAGCTCGGTCTGCCAGCCCGCGGCCCGGGCACCCGCGGCCCGAACCTCCCAGTCCCCGTCGTCGAGCGCGAGCTCGATGAGCTGCACGGCCAGCGCCTGGTCGGCGTGGCGGGCGCCGTCGACCAGGGTCTGGCGCACGTCGCCGTTCTCGCTCGGCCACAGCGCGAGCGCGGAGGACCAGTCCCCGCCGCTCCGCGGCAGGGCCTCCACCAGGGCCACGCGGACCGCGGTGTCCTCGCCGCCGGTGGCGAGCCGCTCCATCAGGCTGTCCGTGAGGGCCTGGTCGCGGTCTTCGGGAAGCAGGAAGCGGAGCGTTCCGGCGCGCGTGGTGTGGGGCTCGAGGTCCCAGGCGTCGGCCGCCAGCGCGGTCGTGAGCAAGAGCGTGATCATCCCTCGTCCTCCAGCAGGTGCATCCCGCTCGTCCACCAGTCGTCCGAGGGCGCCCGGCGGGTGTTGGTGCCGCAGTGCACCTCTCCCATCAACAGGTGGTAGGTGTCCCAGTCATCCACCCAGTGCGTGGTGCTGTTGCCGGGGAGCAGCTCTTCGATCGCGGCGATGAAGGGATCGCTGTCCTGGTCGCCTTCGTCCTGGCGGAAGAAGGGATCGGGCAGGAAGAGGTGGGTCTCGCCGTTGTCGAGCGGGGTGACCAGCATGTTGATCGTGCCCGGGATGAGCGCCAGGGTGGCGCCCCAGCAGCCCTGGAACTCCTCGAAGACGCCGGGCACGCGCACGATGTCGCTGTCGTCGAGCCCCAGCTCGGCCTTCATCAGCTCGATGCTCGGCTCGATGTAGTCCTTCTGCAGGTCCTCGTTCAGGGCCCGCAGCGCCTCGTCGTCGAGGATGGCGCCCACGCTGTCGTAGTGGTGGTCGGCCTCGAACTTCGGCAGCGCGTAGTCGGGGTCGAGCCCCTCGAGGAACGCGTAGCCGGCGTCGGTGTCGCTCACGAGCAGCTTGAAGCCCTTCTCGGCGCTCGGGTCCGGGAGGAAGCTGGTGAACTCGTCGACGTGGCCCACGCAGAGCCAGCTCACGTCGAGCACGAAGGGGTCCTGGAGGCCCTGCGCCTCGAGCATGTTCGTGAGATCCTCGACGGGACCGTAGTCGAACCACTCGCCGTAGTAGATCCTGCCGAAGGGGTAGCTCACGCCGTCGACCGTGACCGGCGGGCTGACCTCGAGGTTGCCGAAGCTGTCCTGGCTCGAGGGCCCGCCGTCGCCCCAGGTCTGCACGATGCGCTCGTCGGCCTGCAGGTGGTTCTCGATGTACTTCTCGAGGGGCTGGTTGTTCTTGGAACGGATGGAGTTCACGAGCACCGAGAGCCGCTCGTTCTCGGCGTAGAGGTTGCCGAACTCCAGCTCGTCCTGGATCCATTGGTCGCTGTACTGGTTGCCGTTGCCCACGGTCACCAGGTCGCCGAGCACGTCGACGAGGTCGTCGACCATGGACTGGTTGTCCATCCAGCCGCTGAACTCCATCACGAACACCTCCTCCACGGTCTGGAGGTGGTGGCTGAGCAGCAGGGGGCTGGACCGGAGCGTGATGTCGGCGGTGTCGGTGACCGCCAGGTGCTTGTCCAACCGCGCCAGGGTCAGGGTGGTGGTGGTCGGCCAGGAGCCGAACTCGATCTGGAGGGCGAGGTCGCGGTCGAAGGGCCCGTAGAGCTCCAGGGTGCTGCGCGACTGGTAGCCGGCCAGCAGCTTTGCGCCCGACCACACGCGCGCCTCGACCTCGCTGTCGGGCAGCGCGATGCGCAGCGCCTCGACCCCGGCGAGCTGGTCGGCGGTGATGGTGAGCAGGGCCCAGTCGTTCTCGTCGGCGTTGCCGCCCTGGTACCAGTCCTCCTGCCCGTCGCCGTCGTCGTCGTCGAGGTTGGCCACGACCGCGAGGTCGGTGGGGAAGGTCCAGGCGCTGGGGTCCGGATCCTGCCCGCAGGCGAGAAGGGTGAGCGAAAGGAGCATTCGACCTCCGGGCCCGATGTACACGGGCCTTGCCGGCGTGCCAAGCCCTTTGTCGTCAAGTCGCCGTCTGGCAGGATGGCGGCGCCGGACCTCGTGCCGGCTGGAGGCGCCCATGCTCGGCACCAAGATCACCGCCTGGCTGGCCCGCGCGAACCCGGTGGCCTTCTCGGCCTACGCCATCTTCGCGGCGTTCTCCACGTACTTCTGCATGTACGCCTTCCGGAAGCCCTTCGCGGCCGCCACCTTCGACGGGCAGGTCGACGTGTTCGGCCTCGCGATGGACTACAAGATCCTGCTCGTGATCGCGCAGGTCATCGGGTACTGCCTGTCGAAGTTCATCGGCATCAAGGTCATCTCGGAGATGGACGGATCCAAGCGCTCCCTCGCCATCCTCTCGGTGATCGGAGCGGCCTGGGCGGCGCTGTTGCTCTTCCCCTTCCTGCCGCGTCCGTGGGGTGCCGTGGCGCTCTTCCTGAACGGCCTCCCGCTCGGCATGGTCTGGGGGCTGGTCTTCGGCTTCCTCGAAGGACGTCGGGTGTCGGAAGCGCTCGGGGCCGGGCTGTCGGCCAGCTACATCCTGGCGAGCGGGGTGGTGAAGAGCGTGGGTCGCTACACGATGGAGTGGGGCGTGCCGGAGCCCTGGATGCCCTTCGTCACGGGCGCCATCTTCTTCGTGCCGTTCTGCATCGTGGTGTGGATGCTCTCGCGCCTGCCGCCGCCCACCGCGGAGGACGAGGCCGCGCGCACCAAGCGTGAGCCGATGGACCGGGAGGCGCGCCTGCGCTTCCTGAAGACCTTCGCGCCGGGCATCGTGGCGCTCACGGCGCTCTACGTGCTGCTCACGGCCTACCGGGACTTCCGGGACACCTTCGCGGTCGAGATCTGGGAGGCCTTGGGCTACGGCGAGTCCCCGGAGATCCTGGCCTTCTCCGAGGTGCCGATCACCGTGATCGTGCTCGGCACCCTCGCGGGCCTGATGGCCATCAAGGACAACCGCAAGGCCCTGTTGGTGGTGCACGCCATCATGCTCGCCGGCACGGTGTTGATCGGGGCGAGCACCATGGCCTGGCAGGCCGGCATCATCGGGCCGGCCGCCTGGATGATCCTGGTCGGGCTCGGCCTGTACGTGGGCTACGTGCCCTACGGCTGCGTGCTCTTCGACCGGCTGATCGCGGCCACCGGCTTCGTCGGCACCGCGGGCTTCCTGATCTACGTCACCGATGCCTTCGGCTACGCGGGCAGCGTGGCCCTGGTGCTCTACAAGAACTTCGGCCAGGCCACCTTGAGCTGGCTGGACTTCTTCGTGGGCTTCTCGTACGCCACCTTCGGGGTGTGCTCGGTGGCCTTCGTGGTGAGCCTGGCCTACTTCGCGCGCAAGACCGCTCCAGCGGCGTAGGGGCTCGGGGCAGCGGTTCGGCCCGCGGTGGGCGGTTAGCGTCGGACCATGACGCGACTTGCCTTCGAGGTCGCCTGCGTGCTCGCGGCAGGCTGGGCCCTCTTCCTGATCGGCGTGCACCACGACGCCGTGCTCGAGACCCTGCAACCCGGCGCGCTGTGCGGACCCGAGGGAGGGTGCGGGGCCGTGCTCGCGTCGGAGTGGTCCACGATCTTCGGCGTGGCGGTGAGCGCTCCGGCGGTGCCGCTCTACCTCACCCTGGCGTGCGTCTCCCGCTTTGGGCTCGACCCCCGGAAGGTGGCGGGGCTGGGCGTGGTCGCCGGGCTCGCGGGGCTGGGCTTCGGGGGCTGGCTGCTCGTCCACATGCTCTCGAGCGTGGGTGCGGTGTGCCGCTACTGCCTGGTGATGGACGGGCTCAACCTCCTGGTGCTCGTGCTGGCGCTGGCGCGGTCGCCGCGCTGGCCGGGCCTCGACCTCGTGGGCGGCCTGGCCGGGTCGGTGCTGGTGGGCACCTTCGCCCTGCACGTGGCCTGGCCCGAGCCGGTGGTGGACCACGCCGTCGCGGTCGCCGAGGCGCTCGAAGCGGTGGAGGCGGCCGCGCCCGCTCGGGACCTGACCGCCGGCGAGGCCGCGACCACCGGGGAGACCAAGCGCGTGGTGCTCAACGACGCGGGGATCGACATCCCGATCGGAGCCGACGTCCCGACCAAGGGGCCCGCGGACGCGCCCGTCACGGTGGTGCTGTTCGAGGACTTCCAGTGCCCGTACTGCCGCCAGCTCGCCGGCAACGTGCAGGGGCTCCTGGAGGAGCGCGGCGACGAGGTCCGGGTGGCCTGGTACCACTTCCCGATGCACACGGCGTGCAACCCGAGCGGTCTGAAGAAGGACATGCATCCGCGCGCTTGTGCCGCCGCCAAGGCGGGGGTGTGCGCCCACGCGCAGGGCCGCTTCTGGCCGATGCACGACACCCTCTTCCTGAACTCGGCCAAGCTCTCCGACACCGAGATCGCGGGCTACGCCGCCGACGTGGGCCTCGACGTGGGCGCCTTCGAGGCCTGCATGGCCGACCCGGCCACCCAGACGAAGGTGGAACAGGACGCGCTGGCGGCGGCCGGCTGGGGCGTGAAGGGCACGCCCACCTTCTTCGTGAACGGCCGGCGCCTGTCCGGGGCCCAGCCCGTCGAGGCCCTCGTGGCGGTCGTGGACGCGCTGAAGGCCGAGGCCAGAACCGAGCGCATCCTGCTCGACGTGGAGCTGCGGGGCGAGGTGACGGGCGTGGTCCAGGGCCCGGCGACCGTGAGCGCGGAGGGCCCCTTCGGCGCCTTCACCATCGATGCCTTCGAGGCGTCCCTCCAGGGCGACGTGGCCGTGTCCGCTGCCGGTGCGGTGCCCGCGTCCGGCGTGACCTGGTTCGAGGCCTCCGCGGCCTGCGAGGCGGCTGGCAAGCGGCTGTGCACGGAGGGCGAGTGGCTGAGCGCCTGCACGGGCACGGTGGCGGCCGATGCCAACGGCGACGGCGCCTACAGCGACGAGGTCACGGGCAACCGCTACCCCTACGGCACCTGGCGGCAGGAGGGCTGGTGCGTGACGAAGCGCGACCCGGAAGCCCCGGGCGACCTGGTCACCGGCACCCATCCCCGTTGCGTTTCGGAGGCTGGCGCCTACGATCTCGAGGGCCTGATGAAGGAGTGGGTCGGGGTCACGCCCGACACCGCAGGCGTGAAGGGCGGGAGCTACTACTCGGGCACCTCGGCGCGCTGCGGCTACTACAAGGACCAGGTGTCGCCCTACGAGGCCGACGCGTCGACCGGCTTCCGCTGTTGCTCCGGCCCGCTGCCCGAGGCGGCGGAGACCTTCCCGGGCGGCAGGGTGGGCGACAAGGTGCTCGACTGGCGGCTGCCCGGGCTCGACGGCGGTGAGCTGGCCAGCGCGGACTTCGCCGGCCGTCCGCTGATCTTGACCTTCTGGGCGAGCTGGTGCGGTCCGTGTCGAAAGGAACTCCCAGCGCTCGAGGCGCTCTGGGAGCGCTACCGGGACCAGGGGCTGCAGGTGGTGGCCGTCAACGTCGACCGCGACGTGACCAAGGCGCGCGCCTTCCTGGAAGGGACGCCGGTGCCGTTTCCAGTGGCGCTGGACAGCGACAGTGCGCTGGTGGACCGCTTCGACGAAGACTCGGTGCCCGCCACCTACTGGATCGGCGCCGATGGCGTCATCCGCTTGAAGACGGTGGGCTACGACGAAGGGCGCGAGGCGGCTTTCGAAGAGCAGGTGCGCTCCTTGATCGAGGAGCTGCGGTAGCGGCCACCGACCACCACGTCGGGGTCCACGCCCCCGGGTGCGGCCAATGTCGCGACTACTCGGGGACGGCCAGGACCGAGCCCCACATCTCGTCGTAGTCCTCACCCCAGCAGGCGATGTCGTTGCCGCCGGTCTCGATGGCGCACGCGTAGCGGTAGGCGCAGGCGATCTGCTCGTAGCTGCCCTCCGGCGGCTCGGGCCAGTTCGGTGTGGTGGACAGCCGTTCGCAGCGGATGGCGCCGTCGTCGGATTCGATGCCGCACCACCAGTCTTCGGTCACACAGAAGTCGCTGAGGCCGTCGGTGGAGTCGACAGTCTCACAACCGGACCGTTCGCACACCTGAACCAGCCCGCCTGCCGCCACGCCGTACAGTTGTGCGTGCTCCCCATCCCAGTGCACGAAGTCCGTGGCAGCCTCCGGCATGGCCTGCAGGTCACCATGACGTCATTGAAGCTGCCATCGATCATCCGGACGAACACTTTCGAGGCGTAGCTCAATTCAGCTACATCGGTCCTCTCGACCAGCCCTGATTCCCCGTCGCAGGAACTGTCGGGCCAGCAGGCCAGTCCGCCTGTTTCGGTCACTGCGATGGTGCGGTTCACGCTGAGGCCCATCGACGCGTAGCGCAGTTCTGACGGCACATCCGTCCATCCCCGCGAGTCCAGGCCCCAGCAGTGACCGATGCCGCCGTCGCCGATCCCGCATGCCCACAGGGAAGATGTGTCTTCACTGCCGAAATGCGGCAGAAAGATGGTGTTCAGTCCGACGTCTTGCGGGGGATCGCCTTCTCCAGCGTACTCGTACGTCACGGAGGCGGAGTCCGGACGATCGTCAGAGTAGATGGGTGCGTCCCCAGTCTTTCCCCAGCACTCGCTGCAGCCGTCGGCGTGAATACCGCAGGCGAGCTTGGTGCCTGTCTCTACATAGACCCACGGCGAGTCCGGACACTTGCTAAGTGGGCGAGTTGGCTCCAGGCCAGAGTCGGCGACGATACCGGCCTCGCTCTTCCCGTTGCATCCGCCCGGTATCGACAGCAAGCCGATGACGAATGCCGTCACGTCCGATCCATCCAGCACGTGGACGTGTAGCTACTTCGCTCGCTCGTTCCGAGCGCTGTCTGGATTGTGGAGGTGAGGTCCCAGTAGGCGGCGGTCGCCCGATTCACCAGGTAGGTCCTGCTCGTCAGGATGCCCTCGCCCGCGCCTTCTCCTTCGCCCTTGCAGAAGACGGATGTCACTGTCCAGCCACTGGTGCCACAAAACTGTTGTTGTTTGTGCGAATACTGCACACACGCCGCGTCGAATAGACCCGTGCCCTCGAACCAGGTGGGGCCATGGTGATCGAACGCCGGGGTGGCGGCCCCCGTTCCTGCCCCCCAGCCGCCATCGTCCCCATAGACGTACAGGTTGCGTAGAACATACGGGTCGTCACGCTTGCTCTCGGTCGGTTCGTGGACATGAGTGAGAATCAAGTCGCCGTCTGGGCTCCATCCCGGATGTTGCGGAGATATGATGGCCTGTGATCGCCCGTACACGCTGGTTTGCCCACGAGAGAACTCCTGCGTCTCTACCCACCTCCCCGTCGGCACCAGAGCATGCACCCGGACACTCGGCTGATCACCAGACCCGGTCGTCTGCCCGTGTGTGGCCACGACCGGTTCGGCAAGATCAGCCAAGGACACGTCCCAGGGCTGACGCACGTCCAAGTCACCGAAGTTCGTCTCAACCGGCCCGACGGGCGTGTCCCGCTTCGTCCACATCCCCTCGGGCCCGAGCCAACCCG
>CAZSAT010000056.1:0-44917 GCA_964604675.1 uncultured Enterobacterales bacterium | reverse complement strand
GATCTCCCAGGCTCTGGACAGATCCTTCGAGGACTATGTCTACATCCAGCTCTCGCTACAGCCGAGCTCCAGCGAAGCCCCCGCTTACGGGGCGCTCGCGGAGTCAGAGAGCTGGTTCGAGGAGCGGGTCCTGGCCCCGGATGAGGAGGAGGAGCTCGACGAGGATGAGTTCATCGCAGCGGAGGTCGAGCGTGACCGGCGTGCGGACGAGCGACGCGGTGGTGCTCTACAACGTCGGCCTGGCTCCGCTCTGGCTGGACGAGCCCTCCCACGGCGAGCTGGCTCCGCGCTCGGTCGAGCCCGGCGGGTACGCCCTCTGGACCCTGCCGGACACGCTGGACACGGGCGTGAGCGTGGCCACCGACGACCCCGACGAGCCCGTGTTCGAGCTGCCGCTGTCGGCCACCGAGGGCGTGCAGCCCGGCGACGAGGCGCCGCCGCTGTCCGAGTCCGACCTCTACGGCGCGCTGTGGGAGCTGGAGGCGCTCCGTGGCGAGGTGGTCTTCCTCGGGCTCTTCCACGATGGCTGACCGACCTGCAGTTCGGAGGTTCCGGACACCGAAGCCATGCTGCAGGAGGCCTTCTCGGACACCGACGGCTTCGTGCGCCTGTGGGCCTACGAGGGTGAAGAGACCCGCGCCTGGGCGTGGAAGGAGGACAAGGGGCTCGCCGACCCGCTGCTCGTGGACCCCGACCAGTCGCTGACCTTCGACTGGTTCATCGGCCACGAGGACGGCGCGTACAGCTCCTACCCGCGTCACTTCGTGGTCGATCGCGAAGGCGTGGTGGCCTACGTCGGCATCACCCCTTCTCCCGACGCGCTGCGCGAGGCGATCGAGCAGGCGCTCGCGGAGTGAGGGAACGGCCCGGCCACCGTTCTGCGCCGAACGACGCGCCCTACGAGCGCGCCAACGCCGCGCCCAACGCTCGCTGCTTCGCGGCCAACACCGCGTGGCCCCTCGCCTCGGCCACCGCGGCCGCCACCTCGAAGTAGTCGGCGGTTCGCCAGGGGCTGGCCTCCACCTCCTGCACCACGACCCAGGCCTCGTCCGCGCGTCCCGCGGCGAGGAGCGCCTGCGCGAGCACGACCTTGGCCTCCCCACCGGGCCGCAGCGCGTGGTTCTGCTCGGCGAGCCTCAAGGCGCGCGAGGTGGAGCCGTGCTCGAGGAAGTGGTCCAGCGCGTGGCCCCCGGTGGCCTCGGGGTACAGCGCCAGCCGTTGACCGTAGGCCATCGCGGCGCCCTCGATCATCATGCGCTCGCACCGGTCGTCGCCGAGCTCGGCGCAGACACCGGCCAGCGCGTCCATCAGCTCCGGGCTGCCGGTGCGCTCCACCACGGCCTCGTACTCCGTGCGGGCGAGCTCGAGCTGCCCCTGCAGGGCGTGGATCTCCGCGATGTGCTCCTCGACCAGCCACCAGCCGTCGAGGGCCTCGTCGGCGTCCGAATAGTGCGCGAGCGCGTCGTCGAGGCGGCCGCGGTCGAGGTCCATGAGCCCGCGCTGGAGGTGGATCCAGGCGCGTGGGACCGCCGCGCGCCCGTGGTACGCGGCCTCCGCGTGGGCCAGGGCCTCGTGGGCGGCCTCGAAGTCGCCCGTCTTCCAGCGGTAGACCGCGATCTGGGCGTCGGCGGCGTAGGAGGTGCCCGCGGCGGCGGTGAAGCTCGCCAGAGCGGTGCCGTAGGCGCCCGACTGGAAGGCGACGGCCGCCTCGAGCTCCGAGGCCGCCTGCCGCTGCGCCGACGTCTGCAAGGGTCGAGCCTTCGCGGCGGCGAGATCCGCCCGCGCCTCGGGCAAGCGGTGCAAGGTGTAGTGGAGCGCCGCGCGTGTGAGCAGCGGTCCGGAGCCCGGAGGTGCGAGGGCGAAGGCCTGCTCCAGGGTGGCCTCCGCGTCGACGTAGTCGTCGTAGTCGCCGGTGAGGCGCGCCCGCTCGGCCTGGAGCTGCGCGACCCGCTGCAGCGCCTTCCAGCCCTGAAGCCCGCGCTCCCCCTCGATGCGTTCGTCCAGCGCCGCGAGCTCCCGGTCGTAGCCGGTCTCGGTGGTGGGCTGCTCGGTGGGGGTGTGGGCACAAGCCAAGAAGGCGATGGTCAGCATGTCGACGCTCCGGGGTGGTTCTGTGGGGTTGTTCGCGGCGCGGAAGCGCTTGGATCAGCGCTCGGTCGGTCTTTTCTCGCGGTTTCCCCAGCCGCCAGGGAGCCGAGACGACGACGCGCCCGACCCCACGGGGGCCGAGCGCGAAGTCCTGTCAGCGAGCGCCTATTCGTGCGGCGCGGCCACGTACGGGAACGCGTAGAGGAAGTCCTCGTCGTTCGCCGCGGGGTTCAGGGGCAGCTCGGCCAGGCTCGTCGCCGAGCAGGGCACGCCACCACACTCGCCGTCACCCGAGAGGTCGAGCAGCACCACGGCCAGCGTCACGTCGATGACCGGGTCCTCGAGCAGGCGACCGTTGGGGAAGCCGGCGTCCGACGTGATGTCGATCTTGATCGTGTCGGGCACGACCAGGGTGGCGGCCACGGCGACGCAGTCGTCGGTCGCGCAGGCGTCGAAGCCCACGCTGGCCAGGTCGTCGTCGAGCGCGCTGTGCAGGCCGTCGACCGAGGCGACGATCTCGCTGACGAAGTCGCCCGCGCTGTCGTCGACCGGGTCGGCCGCGTTGTAGCTGTCCTTGCTCGTGATCACGGCGGTGGCGATGGCCGGCATGCCGATGCGGTCGACCCGCGTGTAGTCGGCGTAGTCGTCCTCGGCGAAGGCGAAGTCGCCGGCGTCGCTGCCGCTGGCGCCGTCGTTGCCGTTGGCCCCGTCGTTGCCGTCGGAGCCGTCGTTGCCGTCAGCACCATCAGCGCCGTACGCGCCGTCGGCACCGTCCGCGCCGTCGGCGCCCGCGGGCCCCTGGTCGCCCTGAGGACCCTCGCAGGCCACGAGGGCCAGGGGCATGAAACAGAGAGTGAGTCCGATGATGATCTTGTTCATGGTGTCTCCTGGCGCTCAGAGGCGGCCGGTGGTGGCCCAGACCTGCAGGGTCTCGGAGCCGTCGAGGGCAGCGCCGAGGTCCATCTCGAGCGCAATGGCGGTCACGTTGGTGCCGGCGAGGGAGTCGCGGGTGCTGTCGAAGGACAGGGCCCCGGTGGAGAGGGTGTCGGTGTAGCCCTCGAGGTCGAAGAAGAAGGGGTCGTCGCGCAGGCCGACCCAGACCTTCCCGCCGGCGGCCGGCACGACCTGCTCGACCGCTCCGACCACCGGTGCGCCGGTGCCGGGCAGGTTCCACACCTTCACGCCCCAGTTGCCCTGGCTGTCCTCGCCGAACTTCACCACGATGTCGATGTCGGCCTCGTCGTCGCCGTCGTTGTCGATGTGGATCCCGTAGGCCACGTCGGCGTCGTACACCGCGTCCTCACCGGGCAGCCCGAGCCCGGCGACCGTCAGGATGGTCGTCAGGGTGCCGTCGTCGTGCCAGGCGTAGAGATCGGCGATGTCCGCTGCTGCGTCGGCACCCGAGGTCGGGGCCTCGGCGTGGTCGGCGGCGATGGCGAAGCTGGACAGAGCCAGCCCGGTGACGGCGGCCAGAACGGCCGACGCCTTGGTCGTGTGAAGCTTCAAGGCTTCCTCCTGTGGTTGCGGGGTTGCCTACGCAGCCACGCACGCCAGAGGATCAAAGCGCGCTCGAGAAACTCTGCGGCGCTCCCTCGTCAGCGCCTGCGTGGGCCGATCAGGGCAGCCGCGCGTCGCAGTGGCCCGGGTACCGCAAGGGCGGACCGTGGGTCGGCGAGCTCAGGGTCGGGCCCGGACTGCTCATCGCGGAGTCCGGTCGGCCGTACCGGAGCCTGACGAGCGTGACGTCCCGTGCCCACGCGCCGAAGCTGCCCTGGTGGATGTACCGGGCGTCGAGCCCCCAGAGCCCATCGAGCTCCCACCGTGCGACCGCGCCGGCGTGCCAGCCCAGCCACTGCCCACCGTCCAGCGTGGCGGTGTCGGGCCCGACCAGCCACTGGGGGCCGATCCCGGCCTCGGCACACACGCCCCAGCGCTCGGGATCGCGGCTGTAGCGTCCTTCCGCCCAACCGCGCAGCTCGTAGAACTGCTCGGGGCTGAAGAAGCCGCCCTCGCCGGGGAGGAAGTCGGCCACCACCCGATCGTGGGAGAGCAGGTTGCCTTCAGCGCCCAGGCGGAGCGACGCGGCCTCGCCTTCGAGCACGGGCCCGTGCCACCAGCCCAGGACCTGCTGCCAGCTCACCGGCTCCATCAAGAGCCCGGTCGCCCAGCCCACGCGGCCTTGCACGCCCCTGCGTCCGCCCTCGTCGCCGGCGTGGGACACCCGTCCGCTGAACCAGGTGTCGCGCACGCGCCCCATCCAGTCGTTGCCGGTCGGCGCCCCGAACCAGCTCATCACGCTGTCGGTGGCCGGCGCCCGACCGAGGTCCAGCGCGAACTCCAGCCCGCGCCCCGGCGCGCCGGTGACCTCGCCGTACCAGGTCAGGTAGGGGTTGGGCGCGCCCACGATGGGGCTCACGCCCAACCAGGCGTTCCCGCGCAGGGCGGCGTAGTCGGGGGTGGCCAGCCCGGCGGCGGCTGCAGCGCCTACGGCGTTGTTCTGGCCGTCACCCGCCCACACCGGCGCCACCTCGAGGTCGAGTCGGAAGGTGTCGGAGAGGTAGAGCTCGGCGGCCACCGGCGTGATCAACGCCTGCATCTGGGTGCGGCCCGCGGTGCCCGGACGACGGATCCAGACGGGCGAGACCTGGCCCGACCAGGTCTCGTAGGCCAGATCCTCGGCCAGCTCGTCGAGGTCCGGGGGCGAGCTCGCGACCGGTGTGAGCAGGGGCGGTCCGTTGTCGTAGGGGCGGCGGCCGCTCGCCAGCTCCAGCACCGGCAGCGGAGCGGGCTGGGGGAGCTCGATCACCACGACCTGGGTGTCGAAGGTGGCCGCTCGCAGCCGCGTCAGGGTGTGCTCGGCCTGCTGGTGGTGACCGCGACGCGACTGAAGCCGCCCCAGCTCGACCCCGACGCGAGCGTCGCCGCTGGCGGTCCAGGCCTCCTCCAGCATGGCCTCGGCCAGGTCGGGACGGCCCTCGCCCTCCACGGCGGACGCCATGCCGAGCATCGCACCGGGGTCTTCGTCGTCGAGCGCCAGAGCGAGCTCGAAGTGCTGGCGCGCCGGGCGCGGTTGGCCGAGGGTGAGCCAGGTTCCTCCCACGAGCACGTGCTGATCGACCGTGGACACCGCGATGTGCCGCTCGGCCTCGAGCACGGTCTGCTCGGCGTCGTCCCGCCGACCGGCTGCGTGGTAGGCCTCGGCCTCGCGGAGCGCCTTGGCGAGCTCGACCAGACCGCTCGTGTCCGACACCCAGCTCCCCGCGCCGGCCGACACCGCCTCGTCGAAGCGCTGCTCGACCTCCGCCAGGCGCCCGAGGTGGAAGCCCGCGCCCAGGAGCGCCCCCAGGGCCGCGTCCTCGGCGGCCGCGATGTCCAGGGCGGCGCTCGCGATGTCCCAGGCCTGCTCGTGCTCGCCCAGGTCGAGCAGGGCGCCGGCCACGGCCGCGAGCAGCACCGGGTTGTTCGGCATGCGCTGGGTCACCGGCTCGAGCATGGCCAGAGCCCGCCTCGGCTCGCCCGCGATCCGGGCCGCGTCGGCGCGGGCCACGATGCGGCGCAGCGCGATGGACTCCGCCAGGTCGCGGTGCGCATCGGACGGCGCACGGTACTGGAGCTCGCGCGCCGCTTCCTCCGCCGGATCCCAGACCCTGCGCGCCGCCAACGACCGCACCCGGCCCTCCCGCGCCACGATGTTGGCCGGGTCCACGCCGAGGGCCTCCTCGAAGAAGGCCTGGGCCACGCCGTGCTGCCAGTGTTGCCCGTAGAGGCCCCCGAGGCCGATCAGCACCCACGGGTCCTCCGCGTCGGTCTCGAAGAGCCGCTCGTAGCGGGCGAAGGCGGCCTTGGTCCGTCCCTCGGCCGCCATCTGGTTCGCCTCGGCCATGACCAGCCGACGCTTGGCCGCCTGCAGCTCTCGCCGAACCTCCAAATCGTCGCTCGCGGGCATCTGTCCCAGGGCGAAGCGGGCGCCGACCGGGTCGGCCAGCGCGATGCGCGCGTTCACCTCGCCGAGCACCGCCCAGGGGTTCTCCGGATCGACCAGGCGGGTGCGCTCCCACACGGCCGCGGCCTCCTCCAGGCGCCCCAGGCTGGAGAGCACGTTGCCCAGGGCATGGAGCAGCTGCGGGTGATCGGGGTGCTCGTCGAGCAGCGCCTCGTAGGCCTTCGCGGCCGCGCCGCCGTCGCCGTCTTCGTAGATGGCCTTGGCGCGGCGCATGCCCGCGTTCAGGTCCAGCTCGCGCTTGAGCTCGTCGATGTCCAGGCCCCCGAAGCCGCTCCGCGCGATGAGCTGCGCCGCCTCCTCGTCGCGCCCTTGGGTCGCGAGGATGCGCGCGAGGGAGAGGAGGGCCTCCCGGTTGCCCGGTGCGGTCGCGATGGCGGCGGAGAACACCAGGAACGCCGCGTCTTCGGAGCCCAGCTCCCAGAGCGCGCCCCCGTAGCCGAGCAGGATGCCCACGCTCGCCGGATCGAGGGTGCGGGCGAGCAGGTAGCCCTCGAGCGCGTCGTAGCGGCGGCCGTCGAGCTTGTCGGCCTCGGCCTCCACGACCAGCAGGCGACTCAGGTCCCCCACCAACAGGGGCCAGTCGCCTGGGTCCATGGTGGCGCGGAGGGCGTCGCGGGTGTGGGCCAGCGCGCGGTCGTAGCGCCCGAGCTCGATCTCCGCGCGGTTCACCAGGCCCAGGGTCCAGCGGTCCGACGGGTCGTCAGCGAGCACCGGTCCAGCGAAGGCCAGGGCGTCGTCGGCGCGCTCCTGCTCGAGCGCCACCTCGGCCGCGGCTCGGCGGACGAGCGGGTGGTCGGGCGCCAGGTCCAGCGCCTTCTCGACCGTGCGGCGCGCTTCGGCCACGTCGCGGCTGTCCAGGTCGAGCACGAGCTGCACCGCGTAGGCGGTCGAGACCAGCTCCTCGTCGCTCCGATCGGCGAGCTGCAGGGCCTCGTCGGGCTCCCCAGCGTCGATCAGCGTCAGAGCCAGGGCCCGCCGGAGCGCGGTGTCGTCGGGGGCGATCTGGAGGGCTTCGTGCAGGGCCTCGGCGGCTTGCTCCGGGCGATCCGAGGCCTTGTAGAGGCCGGCCAGCGTCCAGAGGGCCTCGCGTCGGGCGGGGGTGGAGAGGCGCGGGCCCTCTGCCCCGTACAGAGCTTCGTGCAGCTCGGAGATCGCGAGGCCCGGGAAGCCCAGGCCGGAGATCGTCTCGGCGCAGGCCGCGGGCAGGCCGGTCTCGATGCAAGTCTCACCCGTGCCCGGTCGCAGGCGCTTCCGTGCCTCGGAGTACCGATCGAGGGCCAGCCACGCGGCGCCAGCCACCGGGCCGGCGTCGGTGGCGTCGCCGAGGAGCGCCAGGGCGCCCTCGGCGTCCCCCGCCTCCAGCCGCGCGAGGGTGAGGGCCCGCCGGGCCTCCCTGTGGTCCGGGTGCTGGGCCTGCAGCCGCTCCAGCCGTTCCAGGGACGCCGCCGCGGGGTCGCCGAGCTCGGCGCGAGCGTGCCAGATCGCCGCCGTGATGGCCTCGGGACCCACCTCGGCGAGGGCTGCATACGCGCTCGCCCACGCCGGACGGAACTCCGCCTCCAGCACCACCTCGGCCAGGGCCGCCCCCGCCGAGGCGCCCAGCTCGGGATCGTCGAGCAGCGTGAGCAGGGCTGCGACCGCCTCGTCGCGGCGCTCGGGTCGTTCGGCCAGGGCGAGGGCGAGCTCCAGGTGCCGCTCGGGCGCGAGGGGCGCGCTGGCGGTGCGTCGCAGGACCACGTCGATCGGCTCGGCACCCAGGGCCATGGCCACGAGCAGGATCACGTGCCCTCCGGGGGCTGGGCCAGGCCGCTCCAGCTGGCGAGGCCGAACCAGATCCAGTTCTGGCTGAAGTAGTCGCTCCGGTCACCCCAGCCGCCGCGCCGAGCGAGCCCGACGATCTCCTGGTCGTAGAGGTCCTGCACGTCCTCGGGTCGTGCGACCGCCCAGGCGGCCAGGAGCACGCCGTAGAAGCCGGGGTAGCCCCAGTCCACGATCGCAGCTCCCGTCGGTCCCATCACGCCGGGGATCGAGCCGTCCCTGCGCCAGCGCGTGGCCAGGTCGGCGTACGGTCCGAGGAGCGCCCGGGCGCGGTCGTCGTCGTGCCAGACGGTCTCGACCGCCAGCGTGAAGGCCGTGCGGAAGGCCTCGAAGCCGTGGTGGTCGGCGTGCGCCTTGCCCCACGCCGGTGCTGGCACCACCGCACCGGTCTCCGCGTCCACGTAGACCCAGTCCCGTGGCAGCCCGCTCGGCGCAGCATAGGTGGGAAGCGCCGCGTAGGCGTCCTCGATCAGCCGGTCCCAGGCGCGGTCGGGGTCGGCCCTCGCGAAGGCGCGCCAGCAGAAGGGCAGGAAGTAGCTGGGGTTCAGCGCCACCGGGTCCTGGGTGAGGGCCCAGGGTCCCGGCAGCATCAGCCGGAGCCCACCGATCTCGGCGGTCTCCTGCTCCCAGAGCGCTTCCATCAGGGCGCGCGCGTGCTCCAGGTCGGCCGGATTGCCCCAGCGTTCCCGAGCCAGCAACAAGGCATAGGCCAGCAGCTGGTCGGCGTCGCTGGCCGGCTGCGGGTCGGCCACGCCGCCGTCGAGCCAGAGCCATGCGGGCAGCGCCCCTCGATCACCGCCCTGCAGGGCCCGGAGGGTCCAGCGCTGCATGCGTCGAAAGGCCCGCTCGTCGTCGATCCACACCGCTCGGAGCATGCCGTAGGCCTGCCCTTCGCTCGTGGACCGGTGATCGTTGTGTGGATCGACCACCCGCCCGCTGTGCTTCACGTAGTCCCGCTTGTAGCCACGCCAGCTCGTCTCGAGCACGCGCTCGAGCGGCGTGGCAGAGCCAGCCTCCGCCACACCGCCGAGCACCAGGGCGAGCCCCAGCGCCTGGACCATCAGGCCTGACCGCCTCGCGAGCCGGCCCACAAGCGGATGGCTGCTGCCAGGACCAACGCGGCAAGGAGCACCATGGCGCCGATGATGAACCAGCTCTTGCGCAGGGCCATCTGGAAGCGCGTCGACAGCGGGATCACGCCCACCTGCACCTTGTCGGCCACGTCCAGGCCGTCGCCCGCCCGGGGTTCGCCGCCCGCCGCGATGATCGCCGCGTTGCCGGCCAGCTGGTAGAGCCGCGACTTGTCGCCGATCACGTCGACCACTTCGTCGAGGTCACGGGCCTTGGGGGCCCGCGCCACGAGCACGCTGCGGTCCGAGAAGCTCGGGTGCACGGCGGCCTCGAGGGTGCCGTAGTGGGTCTGGACCTGCGCGTTGAGCAGGTCGGTGCTGCCGCCCAGCAGCTTCCGCTCGAGATCGCCGGGCATGGAGATGCTGCGCGACTTGACCAGGGCGTCGTAGGTGCTGTTCGGGCTGTCGCTCGCCAGCACGACGAGGTGGCGGTTCTCGCGGAGCACCGAGGCGTCGGAGGTGACCACGCCGAAGTCGGGGTGGTCCGAGGTGCTGGAACGTCCGAACTGGGCCGCGGCCAGGAAGGCGGCCCCCGCATCGTGGTTCGTGGGCTCCTGGCTCACGACCACCCTGAGCCCGCCATCACGGTCCGCCAGGGTGAAGGGCCAGAGGTCGTGCTTCAAGAGCGAGAGATCCGGCAGCTCGGCGTAGTGGTCACGCCCGATCGTCAGCTCGGTCGAGGCGAACACCGTGCCCCAGATCATGCGGTCGCTGATCCGACGGCAGGGGTCGAAGTCGATCGGGAACAGGTGGTAGACCAGATCGAGGGTGGAGTCGGGCTGCATGAGCTCGAAGGGCAGGTCGATGTAGACCCGCTGCTTCTGCTCGCCGCCCACCTCGTCGAGCGGGAAGCTCCGAAGGCTCACGCCGTTGAGTCGGACCTCCAGGGTGCTGAGGCGCTCGTCCAGCTGGGCGCTGTACGCGTGGTCGAGGGCCAGCTCTGCGCCGTCGAAGCGGGCGTGCGCGTCGCCTTCGAGCTGGAGCGGCAGGGAGATGCGCGGGGCGTAGTAGCCACGCACCGTGCGGTCCTCGATGTCGAGGTCGGCGAGCGTGAAACGCTCCACGGGAGGGGCAGGCAGCGGGTCCCTTCGCGTGGGGGGTGGGGCGGGGTCGACCACCGTGATGACCTTGGAGGCCTGACCACTGAGCAGCTCGAAGCGGTCCTGCCCGGCCAGGGCCTTGGCGGCGTTCATCAGGCCATCGGCATCCTTGCCCGTCACCACCAGCAGCGCCAGGTCGGGGTGGGTGGGGTTCTGAAGCATCGCCACCAGGCCATGGCCTGCGCTGAGGCCGCTGGTGTCGACGAGCTGGCTCACCAGGGGGTTCTCGGCGGGGGTGCCGATCACGATGCCGTGGGTGGTGGCCTGGTCGGGGTAGGCGACCGGATCGGCGACCGCCACGTTGCGGAAGGCCGCGGTGCGACCGAGCGCGAAGCCCAGCTCGCCGAGCGCTTCGACCGCGGCGGCGCTCACCTTCTTCGGACCGACCAGGGCCACGGTGGTGGGGCCGTAGCCCAGCTCGTCGTGCACCGGGAAGGGGAAGTGCAGCAGCTCTTCTTCCACCGGGAGCACGTCGTAGAACATGCGCACGAACGAGTCGTTGGAGACGCGGGTCCACAGGCTCGGATCGAAGGGGTCCTCGCACTCCTCGTCCACGTGCTGGTTCACCTCGAAGCGGACCGCGTTGTAGTCTGTGACGAGCGAGGGGGGGATGCTCACGCGCACGCGGCCGTCGAGCACGTTGTCTTCGGTCAGCTCGACCGAGGCCAGCGCCGTGTCGTTCACGAACACGGTGAGGCTGGAGCGCTCGGGCAACAGGGCCGCGGAGTGGTCGAAGCGGATCTCCATCACCGGCGCGTGCGTCAGCTCCCAGTTCTTCGGGCGCGTGAAGGTGATCCCACCGTAGGGCGTGAGCCCCTGGAGCATCATGTCGGTGTTCATGTACAGGTCGTGCTCGAAGGAGATGTCCCGGAAGGGGTCGACCTCCTCGACCACCTCGGTTCCTTCTTCGGTGACGGGCTCTTCGTCCTGAGCCCACACCAGGCTCGTCAGCGTCAGCAGCAACAGGGTCATGGTTCAGCTCCCTCGAGACGGTCCGCCGAGCGCGCGATGGGCCTCTTGCAGGGAGGCTGCCACACTCTGGAGGCGGTTCAGCACGGCCTGGCGGTCCACACCTGTCCGGTGCTCCCGCTCGGCCGAGATCATGTTCAACATGGCGGCGTGCAGCGCGACCTCGATCGCAGCGCACTCCGGGCGGGTGACCTCGCCGGTGATGACGAAGTCGCGGCGCGCGGTGAAGAGGTTCTCGGTCCACGCCACGGGCAGGGGGTCGCCGCGGAGCACCGCGTCGTCGAGCTGGTCGTACAGGCGCAGGAGCGCATCGTAGGCCTGTCCGAGGTGCGCGAGCCGGGTCTGGTGGGTGACCGGCTCCCAGCGCTCCATGGGCATGTAGTGCGAGAAGAAGCTGACCACCGGCCGGTAGCCCGCCGCCAACAGCAGGCTGGCCGCCACGAGCACCGTCGGTGACACCATGGCGAAGACGTCGCGGCGTGCGCGGGGTCTGGGCAGGGGCACCGGGGCGCTGTCGACCTCGAGCGAGGCCCCGCAGACCTGGCAGATGATCGTGGCCGAGAGGTTCAGGGCGCCGCAGCTCGCGCAGGTCCAATCCGGCTCGTCGGCGATCAGGAGGTCGTTGGCCTGCTCGGAGTCCGTGGTTCCACGGGCCTGCGGGCGGCGAAGGAAGGTGACCACCGGCGACATCGCCATCGCGAGCCAGCTGTCGAGGGGGCGGTCGTGCTCGTAGCGGTCGTGGGACCAGGAGTCCGGATCCGAGAACATGTGCAGCGCGAGCTCGGCGCGCTGCTCGCCGTTGAGCTTGTCGAACTGCACGCGCGCGGTGGTCTCCTCGCCGTCGTAGCGCTGATCGAGCACCTCGCCGACCACCGCGGTGGCCAGGCCGTTGCGCGCGATGAGCGTGGTCTCGACCCGCGCGGGCAGGCGGCCCACTCCGGGCAGGATGAGCTTCAGGCCGCCCTCGGAGATGTCGACCGAGCGGCCCTCCCAGCTGGCCACGCCCACGTCGGGAAAGGCCTGGTCGGCGGGCGCGACGAGCACCCTCCGGTACCGGGGTACGCGCGCCCTGCGCCGTCGCTGCGGTCGCTCCATCGCCACGGCGGCCGACGCCAGCAGCACCCAGGCGTTGTAGAGGTTCCAGACGATGGCCACCATGATCGTGTCGCGGTCCATCGGGTGGTCCAGCCACTTCAGCGGGCTGTTGATCGCCGCGCCTACCACGATGGCCAGGAGCACGAGCACCGGCAGCGCGTTGCGCCAGTCGTAGGTCGCCCGATCGATCAACCCGCCCTTGGCGGTCACGTTGAACTTGCCGATCCTCGGCGCGAAGACCGCCAGGCTGGTGACCAACGCGGTGTAGGGCGCGATGGCGGTCTCGTAGACCTCCGGCCAGAAGCTGTGCCGCACGTTGCGGTGCATCGTGGCGCCGCCTACCCAGCAGAGCGCGAGGTGGGGGATGGCGTAGATCAGCACCTCGCGCACGTTGGCGGCGAGGGGGTGCAGATCGAGCAGCAGGTACGCGGGTGGCGCGAGCAGGAAGATGATGCGCGGCAGGCCGAAGAAGAAGTGGCTGGACGCCGCCGCATAGTTCAGGCGCTGGGCCAGGCTGAGCCCCGGCTTCAGCAGGGGGTTGTCCATGCGGAAGATCTGCGCCATGCCGCGCGCCCAGCGGATGCGCTGCTGCACGTGCCAGGCGTAGCGCTCGGTGGCCAGGCCCGCGGCCAGCGGCCGGTCGTAGTACACGCTCTGCCAGCCCCGGGCGTGCAGCTTCAGCGCGGTGTGGGCGTCTTCGGTCACCGTCTCCTGGGCGATGCCGCCCACCTCTTCCAGCGCCGTTCGTCGAATGACCGCGCAGCTGCCGCAGAAGAAGGCCGAGTTCCAGAAGTCGTTTCCGAGCTGGATGCCGTGGTAGAAGAAGTGCTGCTCGGACGGCACGCGGCCCTGGAGGAACAGGTTCCGCTCGAAGGGGTCCGGGTTGTAGAAGTGGTGGGGGGTCTGGACCAGCGCGACCGTCTCGTCCTGGAAGAAGCCCACGGTCTGGTCCAGGAAGCTGCGCACGGGCACGTGGTCGGCGTCGAAGATCGCGATCAGGTCGCCGCTCGTGCGCGCCATGGCGGCGTTGATGTTGCCGGCCTTGGCGCCCTCGTTGTCGGGGCGATCCATGTAGACGGCGCCCAGCTCGCGGGCCAGTGCCCGCATCTCGGGCCGTCGTCCGTCGTCCAGGACGTACACGGTCTTGTTGGCGTAGTCGATCGCCCGCGCGGCCACGATCGTCATGCGCAGGATCTCGACGGACTCGTTGTAGGTCGGGATGAAGATGTCGACCGTGGGTGCGGGCCCGCCGCTCAAGGGCACGGGCCGCCGCCGCCGCAGGATCGCGGTCTGGAAGTAGCCGAAGATCAGGGTGACGAACGCGTAGACCTCGGCGGCGTAGAGCAAGAGGCTCACCGCGGTGTCCCAGCCCCCCGCCCAGTTCAGGGTGGTCTGGCCGCGCCACAGCACGTAGCGGAAGCTCGCCGCGAGGGAGAGGATGACCACCACGAGGCGCCAGGACGGCCAGCGTCGGGCCACGATGAGCGCGATCCCCACCAGCAGCAACGACAAGGCGATGTGGGCCCGGGGGTCCAGATCCACCACGGCATAGAGCCACAGGGGCACAGCGGCCAGCACCACGAGGACCGGTCCGACGACCGCGTGGTCCAGGATCGAAGCGAGCGCGCGCTCCCATCCGGAAGCACCCGACCGCGAATCGCGATGTTCATCCACGAAGTCAGGCCTTCCATGGGCCCGGTTGACCGCCTCGGCGACATTAGCATGGACATTCAGCTTTGCAGCAGCGCTCTCCGCCAGTGGGCGAAGCGCCCCCCGTCGTCCACGGCCCGAGCCACGGCGAGCCCGGCCTCGAAACCTCCCTGGGCGAGGGCATGTTCGACAGCCGCCCACCTCGCGGAGGTCGGTCTTGCGGTCGCGTTTCTTCCGAGCCCGCGCTGGATCCGCTTCAGGCGCCGTTCCACGATCTTGATGCCCGCGAACGGCGCGCCGTCCAGCGGCGTGTTGCGCTTGGCGACGAAGGGAGCGATGCCCAGGGCGACCGGATGGATCGTCGCCAGCTCGTTGGTGAAGCGGATCAGCTCGTCGATGTCGTCGTCGGTCTCGTCGGGCACGCCCACCATCATGTAGACCTTCAGCACCTTGTACTGGTGCTCCCGCGCCTGCTCCGCACAGGCGATCAGGTGGCGCTCGGTCGTGCCCTTGATGATCGTGCGACGGAGGCGCTGGCTGGGCGCGTCGCTGGCCACGGTGAGGGTGCGGTAGCCGCCCACGCGCAAGAGCCGCGCGATGTCCGGCTTGAGCGCGATGCGGTCCGCCCGGAGCGAGCTCACGCCCACCCCGCGTCCGCTGTCGACGATCGCCTGCAGCAGCGGCACCAGCTTGGGGTGGTCGCTGATCGCCGCGCCCACCAGCCCGACGCGCAGTGCCCCTTCGGGGATCAGCGACATCAGCCGCTCCGGCGTGACCAACCGCATGCCCCCGTTGGTCGAGCGACGCATCACGCAGAAGGTGCACTGGCGGTGGCAGCCGCGCTCGCCCTCGAGCAGGAACATGTTCGAGAGCTCCGCCTCCGGGGTCCAGATGCGGCTGCGCGCGGGCAGCAGGCTGTCGGTGGCCTTGGCGATCGGCGGCAGCTCCTCGCCATGGAGCGTGGGGACGTAGCCTCCGGCCAGCCCCGCCACGGTGGTGTGCAAGGCCTCGCGGTGGCCGTCCAGAGCCGCCTCGAAGGCCGGAACGAGGACCTCTTCGGTCTCGCCGAGCAGCATGGCGTCCACGTACGGGGCCGCCGGGAGCGGGTTGGAGAAGGTGAGGGGCCCGCCGAGCAGCACCAGGGGTTCGTGGTGGGTTCGCTCCTCCGGCAGGCGCGCGATGCCGGCCAGGTCCAGGCAGCGCACGAGCCCGGCGAGCTCCAGCTCGTAGGCGAGGGACACGCCGACCACCGGGAAGTGGCTGACGGGCGTGCCGGTCTCGTAGCTGACCAGCGGCCCCTGCTCGGCGTCGTCGTCGGGGAGGAAGGCGCGCTCGACGGCGAAGCCGGCGTGCTCGAGGATGCGGTGCACCTGCTGGAACCCCAGCGAGCTCATGCCCGCCCGGTAGGGGCTGGGGTACAGCAGGCAGACGCGCTTCGCCCCGGGCTGGAAGGTCCCGCCGCGCTCCGCTGCGAGGCGGCGGCGGATGGTGGCCTGGAGCGTGGGTGTCATCGACTTCGACTTAGCCGCAGCGTTACACCTCCGCCCATGCTTCGTGCCCTCTCGTTGCTGTCGCTGCTGTGCGGCTCACCGGCGCAGGCCGGCGAGGCTCACGAGTTGACCTACCGCCTGGTCCTCGATGGTGAGCAGGTGGGCGAGCGCACGCTCACGGTGCGGTACCTCGACGACGACGTGCGGCTGCTCGAGGCGGAGACCCGGCTGGGCCTCTCGCTCGGGCGCCAGGTGGTGGACTTCGAGCAGCGCCTCGCGGGGCGTGGTCGGCGCTCCACCGGGGGCTTCGTGGCCTCGAACCGCGAGTCCGCCGTGCGGAGCCAGGTGCAGCTGGTCGAGCACGAAGAGGGCTGGACCCGTGTCACGATCGACCCCTGGGGCGAGGCGGTGGACGAGCTGCCCTGGGCCGCGTTCGACGAGACGAGCTTGAGCCTGATGGATCCCGGCGTCACGCGCCGCTTCCAGGGGCTCACCACCCTGCGTGTGCTCTCGGCGGAGACCGGCGAGGTGCTCAGCGGTCCCCTCGAAGAGGTCGGCACGAAGACCATCGATGTCGACGGGACCCCCACCGAGGCCACCGCCTACGTGTGGCAGCCGCAGGGGCTCGGCAACCTCACGCTGGTCTACGGCGCCCGCGGCCACCTCCTCGCCTGGAGCTGGAACTGGTTCGGGGTGCTGGTGAAGGGCCAGATCACGAGCGGCCTGCCCCCCGAGCGCAGCTGGGGGGAGACCATCGAAGGTGGCAGCCTCATCGGGCCGAGCCTGAGCTCCGAGGAGCTCTGAACTACCCGTCGCCCTCGAGCAGGGTGATGGTCTGGTACGGGATGTCGATGCCCGCGGCGATCAGGGGATCAGCCTGCTAACAGGAGCACACCGATCGCGAGCACGGGGTAGGTCGCGCACACCGCCTGGATGCCGCGATCCCGGTAGAGGATCTCCGTGGGGCTGTCGCCTTCGCCCGACTGCACCAGGAAGATGTAGCGGAAGATGCCGTAGACCACGTGCGGCAGGGTGAGCAGCAGCCACGGGGTGGGCGACGCGAGCACCGTGTAGAGCGCGTAGCTGATGACGGTGCCCGAGGTGGTGATGGCCTGGAACTCCTGGATCAGCGCCGGGGTGTACTCTCGGAGTGTCTTCCGCGTGCCCTGATCCTTGCCGAGGAGCGAGAGCTCGCCGCGTCGCTTGTTGAAGCCCAGGAACAAGGCCAGGAAGCCCGTGCAGAGCAACAGCCACGGGCTGATCTCGACGTCGATGGCGATGGCGCCCGCAGCCGCCCGCCACAGGAAGCCGGCCGCGATCATCATGATGTCCATGATCACCACGCTCTTGAAGAAGAGTGTGTAGGACATCGTGGAGGCGAAGTAGAGCAGCGTGATCAGCAGGAACTCGGGCCGCAGGAGCCACGCTGCGGCACAGCCGATCGAGAAGATCACCACCATCTCGACCCAGGCCGCCTTCACCGGGAGGGCCCCGGATGCGATGGGTCGGTGACGCTTCCGCGGATGGCGTGCGTCGGCTTCCCGGTCGCGGATGTCGTTGAACAGGTAGCCGGTGGAGCTCACCAGGCAGAAGCACCCGAAGCCCCAGATCGCCTGGAGCACCTGCTCGCCGTCCTCGAAGCCGAAGGAGAACACGAGCGCCGCGAAGAGCAACACGTTCTTGGCCCACTGCTTCGGCCGCAGCGCCTTGATGGCCGCGACCGGCAGCGTCGGCTTCTTCGTCGGACCGTCCTCCGTCTCCTCTGTCACTTCTTCCGCTCCTGGAGCTGCACGAGCTCCACGCCCAGCATCCGGACCTCGTTGTGCGTCAAGGTCAGGGTGGTCTCGTAGGTCTGGTAACCGTCCACACGCACGCGCACCGAGGTGGCTTCGTCGGCGGTGAGCGTGAGCTCGGTTGCACCCTCCGCGTTGAGCGGTCGATCGCGTCCGGCCACCTCGAGCACCGCGCCTTCGGGCACGGTGACCGTCAGCCGCGGCGGCTCGCGCATCGCCACCGGTGCGAGCTGCTCGGGCTCGGCGCCGGGCAACAGATCCCGCCCGATCACGCCGATCATCAGGCCCAGGGCCACGCCCAGGGTGGCGGTGATGAAGCTGGCGAGTCCGAGGAACACCCAGGTGCGCTTGGAGAAGCGGGTCTGGGGCTCCCGGGTGGTCGGGAGCTTCTTGCGCTCGGTGGGCGGATCGTCGCGCTCGCTGGCCACCGGGCCGGTGGCCTCTTCGGCGGGCACCGCCACGCGCGCGGTGTTCACCTCCTCCCGGACGGCGTCGGGCCGCCGACGGATCCGGGTGCTCGCGTCGTCGAGCTCGTCCGGCTCCGGTTCCGGAAGGTCCAGGCTGGCCGCGTCGGCGTGGGGCAGGGCCGCGGTCTCTTGAGCGAGGAGGTCGGGGTCGACCTGGGCCTGGGTGTGGGTGTGCTCGTCCTTCTCGATGCGCGCCGTGGAGAGCGGGTCCCCGCGGATCTCGGTCTTGTTCTCGGCGTCCCACTCCTCCGGCTCCGGCAGCTCCATCTCGGGGAGGGACCGACTGTCGTAGCCGAAGCCGTGCTGCGCGTTCGCCGGTGCCTGTCCGAGCTGCTGGAAGGGCGGCACCGTGGTCGGGCGATCCTCCTCGTCGGGATCCTCTTCGAACATGCTGGGGGCGAGCAGGGCCGTGGCGTCCAGCTCGGTCTCTGGATCGCGCTCCTCGGTCTCGAAGATCGCCTCGATGTCGCCCGGCTCCAGCGGCCGTGTGGCGTCGTCGTCGGGCGCGGTCACCGCCTTGCGCTGCTTCCGGCTCACCTCGGGGAAGAGCCCCTTCAAGAAGGCGGCGAGCGTGGAGTGCGTGAAGATGAAGCCGGCGTCGTGGAAGAAGTTCGACAGCGCTTCCTTGAAGGCCGTGGAGCTGTGGAAGCGCTCCTCGGGGTCCTTCGCCATGGCCTGGTCGATGATGATCTCGAGGCCGTAGGGCACGTCCGGGTTCGCGAAGCTCGGCGGCTCGTAGCGCCCTTGCTTGATCGCCTCGAGGGTGTCGACGTCGCCCGGCTTGCGGAACGGGTGCACGCCGCACACCATCTCGTAGAGCAGGGCACCCGCCGAGAAGATGTCGCTGCGCTGGTCGAGATCGCCGCCAGCGGCCTGCTCCGGGCTCATGTAGTCGAAGCGGCCCCGCACCACGCCGGGCACGGTGGCCATGGCCTTCACGTTGGCCTTGGCGATGCCGAAGTCCGTGAGCTTCACCTCGCCCTGGAAGCTCACCAGCACGTTGGAGGGCGAGATGTCGCGGTGGATCACGTTGAGCGGAACGGGCCGGTTGGCGCGCATGATCTGCCGCTGGTGGGCGTACTCGAGCCCCTTGAGCATCTCGATGCAGCCGAACACCGCGTGCGGCACGGGCAGCGTGATGCCCTTCTGCCGGCAGCGGCTCAACACGCTGCCGAGGTCGCGGCCGTCCACGTACTCCATGGCCAGGAAGTAGAGCCCGTCGACCTCGCCCAGGTCGAGGATCTGCACGATGTTGGCGTGGGACAACAGCCCGGCGATCTTGGCCTCGTCGACCAGGGACTCGATGTAGTCGCGGTTCCGGGAGAGCTCGGGTCGGATGCGCTTGATCGCGAAGCTTCGCGCGAAGCCGCCGATGCCTTCCATCCGGGCCTTGTAGATCTCGGCGGTCGCGCCCGACGCGATCTTCTCCAGGATCTCGTACTTCCCGAAGGTCTGGGTGGGGACGGCCTGCATCGGATCCAGTGTGTGGGCGGACCTCAGTGTAGTCGCCCAGAGCAGAAAGAGCCGGCCGGGGAGGACCCGACCGGCTCTCTCGGCGTCAGCCGAAGCTGGGCTCAGCCACAGACGGCGGAGCAAGCCTCGGGGAAGCTGCCGGCCATGTAGTCGTCACAGCTCAGGGCCTCGAGCTCGGCGACACAGGTCTTCGCCTCACCAGCGACGAACTCGCAGCTGCTCTCGGTGTCGCCCTCGGCCGCGTCGTACGCGTCCATGAAGAACGAGTAGCACTCGTCCGCGGAGTTGCCGTAGCCGAAGAGTTCCAGGGTGTCCTCATCGTAGCACTCGAAGGTCTTGTCGCAGGTGACGCGGAAGTAGTCATCCACGTACTGGTCTTCGGAGTAGCAGGCGGTGAGGGTCAGAAGTGCCGCGGCGGCGACCAGGATCTTGCGCATTTGGATGCTCCTTCTCTCTTGGAGATGTTCAGGTGCAGAGGGTGCTGCACGAGTCGGGGTAGGTGCCTGCCTGGAAGTCCTCGCAGGACAGGTCTCGAAAGTCTTGGATGCAGCTCTTACCCGACTGGGCGTCGAACGCACAGTCGGAAGCTGCATTGCCGGATTCTTCGGCGTCGATGAACCAGCTCGCGCAGGCCTCGGCGCTGTCGTAGGGAAGCAGCGCCAGGCTGTCCTCCGCGTAGCAGGCGAAGGTGAGATCGCAGGCCACGGTGTAGTAGTCGTCGACGTACTCTGCCTCGGTGTAGCAACCCGAGAGGGTCGTCGCGAAGAGCCATCCCAACGCCATTCGGAGCGATCTCCAAAGCTTCGCGGCCCGGTATCGAGGGCTTCGGAAGGTCGCCAACCTTTTTCCGGAGGCCGCCCGCGACGCTGCGACAAGGAGATCCCAGATCCCTGCGGCACCGGCGTCCGATGGGGTACCCTGATCCCGCCCTGTTCGACCCACGTCGTCGCCGGTGCGCCTGGCATGGGAGTTGCACTACTCCTCGTCGAGCCCACGAGGCACGCTTCGAACCCCCGGAGGCAACCGATGAAGTCCACCCGTCGCCGTCGCGGTCAGTCCACCACCGAGTACATGCTCTTGATCTCGGTCGTCGTGCTGGCGATCCTGGCGGCGGCCTACACCTTCCTCGAGCCCTTCCAGGCGGGTGTCGGCGAGCTGGGCAACGACGTCTCCTATTCCCTCGCCACCGGCGACACCCTCCAGTAGGAGCGCGCGATGCGATCCCGTCGTGGTGGCCAGACCATCGTCGAATACATGCTCACCGTCAGCGTGCTGGTGGTGGGCGTCTACATCGCCTTCGCCAGCTTGATCGCGAACCCGGGGCAGTCCTCGGTGTCGGAGTCCTTCAAGAACGCTCGGCTCGTGGTCCAGGAGCCCTACCCGTGACGATGGGCTTTCCCGAGATCGCGATCTCGGTGATGGCCATCGTCTCGCTCTACACCGACCTCTCCACCCAGCGTGTGCCGAACCTCCTGACCTTCGGCGGCATGGCGCTCGGCGTCGCCTGGGGCCTGAGCCAGGGCTCGTGGCTCGCCTCCCTCGGGGGCATCGGCGTCGCCTTCGCCTGCATGTTTCCCGGCTGGATGTTCGCGCGCGCCGTGCGCGCCGGCGACGCCAAGCTGCTGATGGCCTTCGGCGCCCTGCTCGGACCGGAAGACATCTTCCGCGCCTGTGCCCTCACCTACGTGCTGAACCTGCCCTTTGGACTCGTCGTGCTCGCCGCGAAGGGGCGGCTCGGCAACATCCCCCGCGTGATCCGAGCGAGCTACGGCAAGGTCACCGGTCAGGCCGTCGTGGCCGAACCCATGGAGGTAACCGTGGTGCCATTCGTCCCCGTGGTGGTCGCTGCCACGCTGTTGGCCATGCACACGGAGGTGTTGCGATGGTGAAGCCCCGGTCCGGCCAGTCCACGGTCGAGTACATGCTGTACCTGGGCGTGATCGTCACGGCGTTGCTCGCCGCCGCCTACGTGTTCACGGGCCCCTTCGACGCCGGCTACGAGGAGCTCGAAGGCGACATCAACACCGTGTTCACCGAGGGCCAGCAGCAGGGGCAGGGCGACCGGCGCTGAACGGCCACGCGCGCCGCATCAGCTTGCACGACGGTTGCATGGCGAGGGGGCGGTCGACGCTGCGTGCTAACGTCGTCGACGTCCAGGCCGTCTTGCACCGAGGACGCCGTGAAGAACCCCCGAGCTTTCCTGGTCGCCCTGATCGTCGCGTTCCTAGCGACGCTGGCCCAGTGCAAGTACATCGACGAGCGCGAGAAGGAGCTCCTCGAGCTCGCCGAGCTCATTCCCACCGTGGTCGCGATCAAGAAGATCCCGCCCGACTTCCGCCTCGACGAGACGATGGTGGAGGTGATCGAGATCCCGCGGAAGTGGCGCCAGCCGATGGCCCTGTCGGCCCCGGAAGACGTGCTCGGCCAGATCGCCGGCATGCCCTTCCACGAGGGCGAGCAGATCATGAGCCACAAGCTCCTGCACCCGGACGACGCCGGCCTCGCCTACTACGTGAACCACAAGTTCCGCGCGGTGGCGGTGGCGGTCGATCCCATCACCGCCGTGGGCGGTCACCTGATGCCGGGCAACTACGTCGACGTGCTCGGGAGCTTCGACTTCGGCGCGGGCGAGAAGTCCGACATGCGCACCGTCACCCTGCTGCAGAACGTCGAGGTGCTCAGCGTCGGCGAGGTGCTCGACCAGGGCCGCGCGGTGAGCGCCGAGGAGATCGACGAGCCGCGGGACCTCCGCTCGGGCATCCACAAGGGCGGCTCCACGGTCACCTTGCAGGTCACCCCCGAGGAGGCCCAGAAGCTCATCCTCGCCCAGGAGCTGGGGGCGCTCGCGCTGACGCTCCGTTCGCTCTGGGAGCAGGAGCGCAGCGTGAAGCTGGACCACGCCACGATCCACAACACCCTCGGCATTCCGCAGCGTGTTCGGTACAAGACCCGGCCCAAGTACAGCATGATCCGCAGCGGTGGCCTGTAGATGAAGACCGTGCTCCGTCGTCTGGCGGCGGCTGCCCTGATCGCTGCCGCCGTCTGGTTCGTCGTCGCGCCCGTGGAAGGCCGCGCCGACGAGAACAACATCCCCGACCAGGTCGTGGTGGTCGGCCAGAGCCTGTCGATCAGCGTGCCGTACAAGTTCGGCGACGTGTCGATCGGCTCCACGATCATCAACGCCCAGCGCTACCAGGACGAGAGCCTGATCCTCTACGGGAAGAAGCGCGGCGAGACCAACATCATCATCTACGACCAGGACTACGTCCTGCGCGACGACATCGTGGTCAACGTCATCCCCGCCAACCTGTCGAAGGTCATGCAGAACGTGCAGACCCTGCTGCTCGACATCGAGGGCATCAGCTACGACATCATCGGCGACATGGTCTACATCCGGGGCGAGGTCGCCACCGACGGCGAGGCGCGCCGAATCGCCGACCTCGCCGCCCGCGAGGCCCTGATCAACGCCGACATGGTCAAGATCTCGGCGGCCACCACCCGGGTGATGGCGCAGATGATCAAGACCGACATCGATCACCCCGGCATCGACGCCCGCGTCATCAACGGCGAGATCCTGATCGAGGGCGTGGTGCACAGCGAAGCGGCGAAGGAGCGGGCCATCGCGATCGCCCAGGCCTACTACCCGCGCATCCTGCCGGTCATCGAGGTCCGCGAGGTCGACCGGGTGCCGGGTCGTACCGAGACCGTCGTCATCATCGTGCACTACGTCGAGCTCGCCAAGTCGCTCACCCAGTCGTGGGGCATCGAGTGGACCCCGCTCGCGCTCGCGGAAGGCTTGCAGCTGAACTACGAAGCGGTCGGCTCTTGGTCGTCGGGTGGCGGCGATGCCAACGGCTGGGGGGACATCACCGGCGAAGCCACCGCCACGATCTCGAGCTTCCTCCCTCGGCTGCAGCGGGCGCGCAACGCGGGCTACGCCCGGGTGTTGGAGAACCCCACGGTCTCGGTGAAGAGCGGGCAGCCGGCCAGCATCTTCTCGGGCATGGAGTACCCCTACCTGGTCAGCGAAGGCCTGGTGAACACCATCGAGTTCAAGGACATCGGGGTCAACCTCGAGGTCACCCCCTACGCCTCCGGGAACGACGTCGACATGGACATCCTGGTCGAGGTCACGGCGCTCGGTGAGCCTGCACCCAACGGCTACGAGACCATCACGAAGTCGAACCTGGCCACGTCGGAGTACTGCCGCGCTGGCGAGAGCATCGTCATCGGTGGCCTGCAGCGCGTCAACGACTCCACGACCTACAACCGGGTGCCCGGCGAGTACATCGAAGGGGGCCTGGTGAACCTGTACGCGAACAAGGACTACAAGAAGTCCAAGAACCAGTTCCTCGTCTTCCTGACCCCCCAGATCCATGAGGACTCGGCGGCGGCCAACCAGGAGATCAAGGACCAGTTCAACCTCGAGGAAGTCCGGCAGTAGATGTCGCAGCAACCCTGCCGAGTCGTGGTGGTCGGCGGCGCCCGCGACGGCGTCGGCAAGTCCACCTTCGTCGCGAACGCCGGCCTGTCCTTCCTGAAGGAGACCCGTCAGCGCATCCTGCTGATGGACCTCGACACCGAGTCCTGCGGGGACCTGGCGGCGTTGCTGGGCATGGGCCAGATGAAGTCCCTCTCGGACTTCGCGCCCTATGCCGACCAGCTCCAGCCCCAACAGATCCGCCAGTACATCTCGGCGCACCCTGCGGGCATGGGCGTGCTCCCGCTGGCACCCGATGCCGCGACCGCCCAGGCCCTCGACCCCGACAAGGTCGGGCGGCTGATCGACGTGGTGCGGCCGCTCTGCGACTACATCGTGATCGACGTCGGCGTGAAGATCAACGACATCAGCCTGCGCGCGTTCGAGCGGGCCAGCGGCATCCTGCTGCTCTCCACCCCCGACCTGCTGGTGCTCCAGGCCACCGCCCAGTTCGTCGACCGCCTGCAGCAGCTCCACTTTCCGAAGGAGCTGATGAAGGTCATCCTGAACCGCTACGACCCGCAGACCGGCGTCACCCTCGAGATGGTGACGCAGAAGCTGCGACGGTCGGTGCTCGTGACCATCCTGGAGGACGCGCAGGTCTGCCGCACGGCCACCCACGGCGCCAAGCCCTTCGTGCTCGACCAGCCCCGTGAGCGCCTGTCGCGCAACTACGACGAGTTCGTCCGCAAGCTCGTGGAGATGAAGACCCTCGAGAAGCTGGGTCAGGTGGCGCGTCCGCAGGGCCTGACCCGGGTCGGTGGCCGCATCGTCTCGGTCGACGAGGCCGGCAAGGCGATGGCCGAGGAGGTCCGCAGCTACCAGAAGCAGCGAGGGTCCAAGGCGCGCACTGCCCAGGAGATCGACACCCGCACGGCCACCAAGATGCTGATCCACAAGCGCATGGTCGAGCTCATCGACCTGAAGAAGCTCGACCAGGATCTCGACGACGACGAGCGGGAGGCGGTGCTGCGCGAGCGCGCCCAGAAGGCGGTGGTCACGCTGTTGGATGAGGTCGGCGGCCACATCACCGACCGGCACGACCGCCAGCGCATCGTGAAGGAAGTGCTCGACGAGGCGCTCGGGCTCGGACCGCTCGAAGACTTCCTCGCCGACGACGACGTGACCGAGGTCATGGTCAACCGGCGCGACCAGATCTTCGTGGAGCGCAAGGGCAAGCTCACCCTGTCGGACTCCACCTTCACCGACGATGCGCAGCTCTTGGGTGTGATCGAGCGCATCGTGGCCCCCATCGGACGCCGGATCGACGAGAAGTCGCCGATGGTCGACGCGCGCCTGCGCGACGGGTCGCGCGTCAACGCCATCATCCCTCCGCTTGCGATCGACGGACCCTGCGTCACCATCCGGAAGTTCGCCCGCGACCCCTTCGGAGTGAGGGACCTGGTGAAGTTCGGCAGCTTCACCCCCGAGATCGCCGACTTCCTGCGAGCCTGCGTCGAGTCGCACCTGAACATCCTCATCTCTGGGGGCACCGGGTCGGGGAAGACCACGCTCTTGAACGTGATGTCCAGCTTCATCCCCTCCGACGAGCGCATCGTCACGGTCGAGGACTCCGCCGAGCTGCAGCTCAAGCAGCCCCACGTCGTCCGGCTCGAGACCCGCCCCGCCAACATCGAGGGCGCCGGCGAGGTCTCGATCCGGGACCTGGTCAAGAACTGCCTCCGGATGCGGCCTGACCGCATCGTGGTGGGCGAGTGCCGCGGCGCCGAGGCCGTGGACATGCTCCAGGCGATGAACACCGGGCACGACGGATCGCTCACCACCATCCACTCGAACTCGCCGCGCGACTGCATCGCCCGGCTCGAGACCCTCGTGATGTTCGCCGGTCTCGAGCTGCCGTCGAAAGCCATTCGCGAGCAGATCGCCAGCGCCATCCACATCATCGTGCAGCAGACACGCATGAGCGACGGCGGGAGGAAGGTCACGAAGATCAGCGAGGTCACCGGCATGGAAGGGTCGGTGATCACGCTGCAGGACATCTTCGTCTACAAGCAGGCTGGCGTGCAGGACGGCAAGGTGCAGGGCCGCTTCCTGGCCACGGGCTTCGTGCCCAAGTTCGTGCACGACCTCCGCCAGCGCGGCATCGCGCTCCCCGCGGGCATCTTCGCCCAGGGAGCCCCCCGAAACGTGCCCCGCGGGAGGTAGGCGTGGAAGCGGCCATCCCCAAGTTCTGGGACGTGCTCACCTACATGCGCATGAGCTCGCTCGTGCTCTTCGTCGGGGGTTGGGCGGCGGCTGGCTACTACCTCGCGCCGCTCTTGTTCGAGCGCTTCGAGCAGGCCACCGAGGGCTACGTCGCCTGGATGGTGCACACCTTCGACCGCATGTTCATGACGGTCACGGCGCGCTCCTGCGTGATGGCCATCGTGGGCTCGATGGCCGGCTTCGCGGCCCTTGGCTTCTGGGCCACCTCGGGCCTGCCGAGCGGGGCTGGCTACGCCATGCTGCGGCTCTTCATCTGCACCTTCCTCGCCTTCGGTCCCTTCCGCTTGCCCATCGGCGCCAACCTCCCGCGCTTCGTCGTGAAGAAGATGTGGGAGCGGCGGATCATCAAGTTCGAGGACCAGCTGCTCGACGCGCTCTCCTTCCTGTCCAACGGCCTGAAGTCTGGTCTGTCGGTCATCCAGGCCATGGAGATGGTCAAGGAGGAGCTCCTGCCGCCCATCAGCCAGGAGTTCGCCCTGGTGCTCAGCGAGCAGCGGCTCGGCATCCAGCTCGACGAAGCCCTGCTCGACCTCGAGGAGCGTGTGGGCACCGAGGACGTGCAGATCCTCGTCACGAGCATCAACATCCTGCGGCAGTCTGGCGGAAACCTGGCGGAGACCTTCGACACGATCGCCTACACGATCCGCGAGCGGAAGAAGGTGGAGGGCAAGATCCGCAGCATGACCGCGCAGGGGGTGTCCCAGGGCGTGATCATCGTGTGCATGCCCTTCGCGCTCGCCGCCGCGCTCTACGCGATGGAAGCGGAGCTGGTCACGCGTCTCTGGACCACCTGGGTGGGTTGGCTGATGATCGCGGTGATGTTGTCGCTGCAGTTCGCGGGTGCGTGGATGATCAAGAAGATCGTGACCATCGACGTCTGACCCTCCGCGTGCGTGCAGTAGCGTGGGGTCGGCGCGCAGCGCCGCCCCGCAGCGCCGCCCCGATGCGCGGCCACACGACCCACGCCCAGCCAGGTCGATGGGGGGTCAGCGAGCCGAAGGCGAGCATAGGGGGGCCTCCGAGGCCCCCCTTCAGTCGAGCGCCGGCACCATGCTATCGCTTGCCGACGTTGTCCTTCACGCCTTCGGTGATGTCGTTCGGGTCGATGTTCGCGTCGGCCACCTGGATCGAGACCGTCTTGAAGTCCGTGGTCGAGGTGAGGTCGACGTTGACGCCCTTCACGCACCCGCCGTCGTTCGCGAACGCGGTGGCGGGAAGGCAGAGAGCTGAGAGCACGAGCAGTCGGCGCATCGAGAACCTCTTCTTGTTGTACCTACCTTACTGCCGATCCGGGGCAAAGGATCACGTCTGCAACCGTGATGTCATTAGGCGAGCAGGGTCTGCGCGAGGCCCTGCAGCTTTCCCTTCTGCCGAACGATGAGCACGCTGGTGTCCGATCGGCCCGCCACTCGCTCGGCGGTGCTGCCGAGCAACATGCGCGCGAGCCGCGTGCGACCTGCTCCGCCGACCACCAGGAGGTCGGCGCCCGAGGCCTTCGCGACCAGGGTGTCGCTCACGCGGCTGCCCGAGACGCACACCAGCTGCGGCTCGAGCGCACCCTGTGGAAGCGTTGGGAGCACCTCGTCGGCGAAGTGCCGGCGAGCGTGCTGCTCCACGTGGTGCTGGAAGTCGGTCGGGGCGAGCCCGCCGTAGCTGATCGCGGCGTCGACCCGGTAGCCGTAGACCGCTTGCACGCGGCGCCCGAGGGTCACGGCCGCCTCGAGGGCGCGGTGGCTGCCTTGGCTGAAGTCGAGGCCGACCACCACGCGGCCCCCGCGGGGCACGTGGCCATCGGGCACCACCAGGACCGAGCGATCGGCGTGCCGCGCCACCGCTTCGCCGCGGCTGCCCCACATGGTGCGCCCGCCGTCGGGTGCGGTGCGCCCGAGCACCACGAGGTCGGCTTCCACGTCACAGGCGAGCGCGATCAGCTCCTCGTGCACCGTGCCGACGCGGTGTGCCGTGACCACCTCGACCTCCGGGATGGCCCGGCCGAGGTCGGCTGCGAGGTGCTCCAGGCCCGGTGGCGGTTCGAGCGAGCCGCGGTCCGGTGCGATCCCTCCGAGCAGCGCTGTCGCGATCGACTCGACGTGGGCGACGTGGGCGACCACCACGCGTCGCAGGCCCAGGGCCCCGCTCAGAGACGCCACCGCGTCGAGGATGGTGCGGTCCCGTTCGTCGAGGGCCACGCACACCACGGCGGTGGCGAAGGCGACCGGGACGCTCACGTGTCGCCCTTGAGATCCATGATGGTGGTGTCGTCGACGTAGGGCTTGGCGTTCAGCTCGCGCACCTCGGACAGGCGTCGAACCGTCTCCGCCATGCGCTCCAGCTGGGCGTAGGAGCGCTCCAGACGTTCGACGGTGCTGGGGTCCAGGCCACGCTTGAGCAGCAGCAGCTCGAGGGTGCCCATCACGCTGGTCAGAGGCTGGTTCAGCTCGTGCGCGGCGCCGCCGGCGACCATCTTGGTGGTGGTGGCCTGCTCCTGGGCGAGCACGCGGTCGGTGAAGGCCTCGATCTGGTTGGCCATGGCCCGGTAGTGCCGCATGTCGCGGAACAGCCCGGCGGTGCCCACCACCTCGCCCTGGGCATCGCGCACCACCCAGCCGATGAAGCGCGTGGCGACCGCTTCGCCGTAGTGGGTGCGCAGCCGCACCCGCTCCTCGGTGACCGGCTCCGGGTCGTTGTCCATCAGCAACTTGGACAGCCGTCGGGCGTCGCGAGGGTCGGCGTAGAGATCGGCAGCGTGCACGCCGCCCTTCGCTTCGGCTTCGGTGTAGCCGAGCAGCTCGCCCGCCGCGGTGTTGAAGCCGATGAGGCGCCCGCGGGAGTCGGCCGCGATCAACGCGTCGTCAGTGCTCGCGATCAGGCGGTCCAGCAGGTCGGTCGCGGCGAGATCCACTCAGGGCTCCAGGTCGAGGGCCGCGAGGGCCGCGCGGTAGACGCGGGCCACGGGGATCCCGTGCTCGCGAGCATGTGCCGAGCAGACATCGTACTCCGGTGCGCGCTGCACGATCGCGCCCGCCAGGTGGCCCAGCTTCACCGGGACGGGTCCCCAGGGGGTGTCGACGGTCTCGAAGCTCCGCTCGAGCACGGTGCGTCGCACCCGATGACGTCGAACGCCGAAGGTGCTGGCGTGTCGGAGGAGCGCGTGGCCCACCGCCTCGGCGCAGTCGGGGTCGGCCAGCGCCTGCACGAGGTGCCCGGGACGTCCCTTCTTCATCAAGACCGGCGTCACCCAGGCATCGGCGGCGCCCGCTTCGAGCAGCCGCTCCAGCAGGGGCGGCACCCACTCGCCGGGCATGTCGTCGACCTGGGCCGCGATCAGGTCGAGCCAGGCGGCCGTGCCTTCTCCCTCGTCACCGACCACCACCCGGACCACGTTCGCGATCGCGTCGGGGTTCCGCGTGCCGGCCCCGTAGCCCACGGCCGATGGTCGCATCGAGGGCATGGGTCCGGGCTCGGCCAGGGCTGTGATCAGGGCCGCGCCGGTGGGGGTGACCCGCTCGCCGGGCACACCGTCCTGGAAGCTCGGCCAGCCCACTCGGGCCATGAGCGCCACCGTGGCAGGCACCGGGATCGCGAGCCGGCCGTGGGCGGTGTCCACCGTTCCCGAGCCCAGGGGCAGCGGCGTGGCCACGATCCGATCGACGTCGAGCGCGTCGAGCAGCCAGCACGCTCCCACGATGTCGACGATCGAGTCGATGGCCCCCACCTCGTGGAACGCCACGTGCTCCAAGGGCACGCCGTGCACGCCGGCCTCGGCTTCGGCGAGCGCCGTGAAGGCGGCCAGGGCCCGCTCTCGGACGCGGGTCGGCAGGCCAGAGGCCTCGATCAAGCCGCGGATCTCGGGCCAGTGCCGGTGGTGGTGGTGATCTTCGGTGTGGTCGTGCACGATGAAGCGGGTGGCCGCAAAGGGGCCTCGCTGCACGCGCTCGGTGGCGAGCGACCAGCCTTCGACCCCGAGCGCCCCGAGCGCCGCGCCGAGCTGCTCCGTGGTGGCGGCGCCGGCATCCAGCAGGGCCGCACAGAGCATGTCGCCCGCGAGGCCGGCCTGTGCGTCGACCCAGAGCACCGCCATCAGTCGAGCCGGTTGATGAGCGCGGCCTGGTAGGCGGCTCCGAAGCCGTTGTCGATGTTCACCACGCTCACGCCGGGCGCGCAGCTGTTCAACATGCCCAACAGCGCGGCGAGACCACCGAAGGCTGCGCCGTACCCGACCGACGTGGGCACCGCGATGACCGGCTTGTCGGTGAGGCCGGCGACGACGCTGGCGAGCGCACCCTCCATGCCGGCCACCACGATCACGACCCGGGCGGAGCGCAGCTCCGTCTGCCGGCGCAGCACACGATGGATCCCAGCCACGCCCACGTCGGTCAAGCGCAGCACGCGGTTTCCGAGCTCGTGGGCCACCACGGCGGCTTCTTCGGCGACGGGCAGGTCGCTCGTGCCGGCGCAGACGACCAGCACCTCCCCCTTCCCGAGGTCCTTCCAGGGGTGCATGCGCGCCACGAGCACGCCGGGGATCGGGTGCCAGACCGCGTCTGGGTGGACCTCCAGGATGTTCTCGGCCTTCGGGGTGTCGAGTCGGGTGACGAGCGCGTTCTGGCCGGCTTCTCGAAGGCGCGTGACGATGGAGGCGATCTGCTCGGCCGACTTGCCAGCGCCGTAAACGACCTCGGCGACGCCGGTGCGGAGCGCGCGGCCGGTGTCGACCGTGGAGAAGTCGTCCTCGGGGGTGTCGAGCTGGGCCGCGGCTGCGGCCGGCGCCATGCGGCCGGCGGCCACCTCATCGAGCAGTTCGCGCAAGCGCTTGGGGTCGGGCCCGGGCATGCCTACGGTATATCGTGCACGTCCATGGTCAGGCCCCTGTTCCAGATGCTCCTCGCGCTGCTCGTCGCGTTGCCGCTCCAGGCGCGCGCGCAGTCCGACGACCTCTACGACGCGGCGTTGGGCCGGATCGAGCGGAACTACCTGGGCTGGGACGAGCTCGATCTCGAGGAGGTCGCCGCGGCGATCGGCGCCGAGCTCCAGCAGCAGGTGGAGTGGGCGATCGTCGAAGTCGACGGCACGCGTGTGCGCCTCTTCCACGGCGATGGCCAGCTGCTCGGCGAGGTGACGATCGGCAGCTGGGAGGAGCTCGACGACAAGCTCCGCGAGCTGGAGCTCCACCTGCGCTCCGCCGGCGAGGTGCTCGACCAGGACCACGAGCCGCAGATCGTGCTGCTCCACGGCGTGGCCGACGCGCTCGACCGCCACTCGCGGATCCTCCATGGTGAGCGGCTGCAGGCCTTCGACAAGCGGCTCAAGGGCACGATGGTCGGCATCGGGGTGCGGATCACCACCGACGACGAGCACAACCTCGTCATCGAGGAGGTCTACGAAGACACCCCGTCGTCGCGGGCCGGTCTGCAGACCGGCGACCGTGTGGTCCGCATCGACGGGGAGTCGGTCGTGGGCATGGGCGCGCGGAACGCGGTCGACCGCATCACCGGGCTCGAGGGCACCACGGTGGAGTTGTTGCTCGCGCGCAGCCTCCATGGCGAGGTGGTGGAGCTGACCGTGAGCCTGGAGCGCGCGGAGATCCGCTTGCCGAACCTCGAGTGGCGGTCCGTCGCGCCGGGCATCGGCTACATCCGCATCCAGCACTTCTCCGAGCAGACCGTCGACAACCTCGAGACGGCGCTCGACGGACTGGGTGCCGCCGGCGACCTGGACCGGGGCCTGGTGCTGGACCTGAGGCGCAACACGGGTGGCTCGATGATCCAGTCCGCGCAGACCGCGGATCGCTTCGTGGTCGCCGGCGGCCTGGTGCAGACGGTCGGCCGGGACGGCGCCCCCGTGCGTGGGCTGGTGTCCAACATCCAGGCCTTCGACGATGGGGACGAGCCGAACATTCCGATCGTGATCCTGGTGGATCAGCGCACGGCTTCGGGATCGGAGATCGTGGCGGGGGCGCTCAGGGAGTTGGACCGCGCGGTGCTCGTCGGCCAGAACACCTACGGCAAGGGCACCGTGCAGAAGCGCTACACCCTGGACCACGACACCGCGTTCAAGCTCACCGTCGCGCGCTTCCTGCTCGACGGTGAGCTCTCGATCAGCGACAGCGGCCTGGCTCCGGACCTGGCCCTGGGGTCGATCCTCTTCGATGACCGTGGCGTGCACCGCGCCGTTCCGCGGCTTCCGGCCTCGGGCGATCTCGTGCCGGTGTACTCCGTGATGGAGCACGAGGGGTGGCGGGAGGACGAGGTGGTGCCCTTGCGCGAGGATCCGGAGCTCGACGTGGCCATCCGCGTGCTGGAGCTCGACCCGGAGCCCAACCGCGCTGCGCTGCTCGAGGCGCTGGCGTCGGTCGAGGACGAGGTGCGCTTCGAGGAGGAGGCTCGGCTCGTCGAGGCCTACGCGGCCCGCGGCATCGCCTGGGAGCGTGCGCCGCAGCCGCTCGGCGACGCCCCGCGGGTGGCGGTCGAGCTCACGCCCATGACCCCACCGCGCTCTGGCGAGGAGACCACGGTGATGGCGCGGGTCACGAACCTCGGGAACGAGACCCTGTACCGGGCGGCTGTTCGACTCGACAGCGACGACAGCGTCTGGCGAGGCCTGGTGGTGCCCATCGGACGCATCGAGGCAGGCCACGCCGGACAGGGCACGGTCAAGGTGTCGGTGCCACCTGGTCGCCAGGCTCGCGAGTCCGAGGTGCGCCCGGTGCTGGACGTCGATGGCGGCGTGCCACAGGGGTTGAACCCGACGCTGCTCGGCTACGGCGGCGCGGCGCCACCCGACCTCGACCTGCGCATCGCGCTGGTGTCGGACGGTGACACCCACCGCGCACGCATCCAGCTCCGGCAGGATGGCGACACGGCCTTGTCGGATCTGCGCGTGCGCTTCGAGTACCCCGAGTCCGCTGGCTTCGAGCTCACCCAGTACGACACGGGGCTGACCTCCCTCGAGCCGGGTGTGTGGGAAGCCGTCGAGCTGGGACTGGTCGTGAACGATGCCGACACCGCCTGGTTGCCGCTGCACGTGGTGCTGACGGCCGAGCCCTACGGCGAGCTGCTCGACTGGCCGGTGATGGTGCCGATCGACGGGCGCAGCGTGGACCTGCAGGGGCCCTCGGTCACCGCGGTGAACGTGCCCCTGTCGTCGCCCGCGCAGCCGCAGCAGCTCTCGTTTCGTGCCAACGACGACGGGCGGATCGACCACCTCGTGGTCTGGGGCGGTGGCGAGAAGCTGGCCTACGCGTCCGGCCAACAGGGCGAGTTGCAGGTCGAGGTCAGCGTGGACCTGAGCGCCGGCGACAACCGCTTCACGGTCATCGCGGAGGACGACCAGGGGCTGACCACACGTCGAAGCTGGTACGTGCGCGGGGTGCCCGAGGTCTTGATGACGGACGCAGAGGAGTAGCGCTGCCGCTTCGTCAGGGCGCGGACGTGTCGTCGCCCCCTGGGCCGCCGCCGCCGGGTCCGCCACCACCGGGTCCGCCGCCGGTGTCGTCGGGTCCGCCGCCCGGACCGCCGCCGGGTCCGCCGCCGGGTCCGCCCGCGGTGTCGTCGGGTCCGCCGCCAGGTCCGCCCGCGGTGTCGTCGGGTCCGCCTCCAGGGCCGCCGCCACCGCCGGTGTCGCCCGTGTCGGGTGGCAGGCCGGTGTCGCCGCCGCTGTGGTCGCTGCCGGGCACGGGCACCACGCCGAGGGCGAAGTCGGTGCCGTCGTGCGCGGCGACCACCCACCACAGGCCGTCGTCGGTGACCGCGGTGGCCACTTCGATCGCCTGGAAGCCCAGGGACATCGAGCCGGTGTCGAAGTCGCTGACCACGGAACCCCACGCGACGCCGACCGAGCCGTCGTCTTCCGCCCACACGGCGTAGGTCACGCCGTCGTGCTGGTCCTGGTCGACCGCGGCGGGCGGGCGGCTCGTGGCGATCTCGCGGAACTGGTTGCCCTCGGCCACGATGACCTTGCTGCCGCTGTCGTCTGCGAGCACCTCCACGGGCGTGACCTGCTCGGTGGACACCGAGACGTCGACCACGGTCCACTGGGTGTCCCGGTTGGTCTCGGTGAAGGTCGCCGGCGGCCGTTCGCTGTCCGGGTAGGTCACGTTGACGTAGTCACCCGTGCTGCCGTCGGCGTAGGAGAGGGTGCCCACCCCGGCCTCGGCGAAGTGCAGGGTGCAGGCGTCGGCCGGCATGCCACTGATCGTGGTCGGCGAGAACGAGCTCGAGGCGAGATCCTCGGGTGTGGTCACCATGATCTGGAGCTGGCTGCCGGTCGGGTCGCAGCCGACCACGTGGAGCGCGCCGGTGTCGTCGATCGCGAGCGCGATGTCGCCGAGCTCGTCCACGCTCGCCAGCGGGTAGCCGGTGCTGGTTCGGGTGCCGGTCACCAGGTCGTAGGCCGTGAGCTGCACCTTCCGCTGGGTGCTGGACTCGAACTGTGCGTTCGCCCCGTAGAGCACGTCGCCGTCGACCACCACGTCGAGACCTGCGCCGATGGCCACGAAGCTGTTGTCGAAGGTGTTGCCGGAGAACCACGTGAGCAGGCCCTGGGAGCCGGCGCGCGGGTCGTCGGCGTCGACCGTGATGGCGACCGGCTCGTCGTAGTAGACCGTGCCGTCCGCGGCGATGGCCTGCGTGGCGGCCACGGAGAAGTGCAGCGTGCTGCCGTAGCGCGACGCCACCATCGAGGTGGCCGCGGTGAAGCGCTCGAGCGCGTCCTCGGCCTCGAAGCTTGTGGCCCCCCCGTCGCAGTCGTGGTCGGTGGTGTCGGTCAGATCTTCGGTGTTGGTCGGGTACCGGCTGGCGTCGGTGTCGTCGCAGTCTGCCGGTTCCTCCCCGGCCTCCGGGGCTCGGAAGCCGTCCACGTCCGCGTCGTAGTCGTCGTCGCCGTCGCAGTTGGCGTCGATCCCGTCGTACCAGGTGTCGGGCGCGCCCAGGTAGATGCTCTCGTCGCTGTCGTCACAGTCGAAGGGCCTGCCGCTGCCGCTGCCCTCGACGTAGGTGGTCTCGAGGCCCACGTACTCCTGGTAGACGTACCCGTCCTCGTCGGCGTCGTAGTCGTCTTCGCCGCCGCAGTCGGCGTCCACACCGTCGTACCAGTCGTCGGTGACCCCGGGGTTCACCGTGCTGTCGGCGTCGTCGCAGTCGTCGCCGCCTTCTGCGTCTGGGCTGCGGTAGCCGTCGCCGTCGGCGTCGAAGTCGTCGTCGCCCAGGCAGTCCGAGTCCACGCCGTCGTACCAGACGTCGTCGGCGCCCGGGTACACGTCGGCGTCCTCGTCGTCGCAGTCGTCGCCGTCGGCGCCCTCCGCAGCCTCGCCGTCGCCGTCGGCGTCGTTGTCGTCGGCGCCGTCGCAGTCACCGTCCACGCCGTCGTACCAGACCTCCTCGGCGTCGGGGTTCACGTCGGCGTTGCCGTCGTCACAGTCTCCACCGTCGCGGGTGAAGCCGTCGCCGTCGTCGTCCAGCCCCTCGAGGGCGGCGTCGACGTCATTCTGGGTGACGAAGGTGCAGGCGGTGCCGATTAGCAACAGCACGCTGGTGGTCATCGGCCGTCTCCTGAGTCCGATGCGGGCGTTGGCAAGGTAGCACGGGCCGCCACGTCGCCGCCTCCGGGGCAGCGCAGGTCGACGAGGTGTTCGACGTTGCCCGACTTCGCGCCGGTGATCGGGCTCTCGACCTCGCCCAGCGCCTCGAAGCCGAGGGCGACAGCCTCCCGGAGGACCTCAGCCACCGCAGCGGCGCGAGCGTCGGGGTCCTTCACCAGCCCGGCCTTGCCGATCGCCTGCCGCCCGACTTCGAACTGAGGCTTCACCAGCAGGCACGCCCGCGCGCCCGGCGCGATGCGCGCCACGGCGGGCAGGATCTTCGCGAGGGAGATGAACGAGAGGTCGCCGACCACCACCTCGATGGGTTCGGGGAGCCCGTCGAGGTGCCGGGCGTTCGTGCGCTCCATCACGACCACGCGCTCGTCCTGTCGGAGCTTCCAGGCGAGCTGCCCGTAGCCGACGTCGATGGCGTACACCCGCTTGGCCCCACGCTGCAGCAGGCAGTCGGTGAAGCCGCCCGTGCTCGCTCCCAGATCGGCGCACACGCGCCCGGTGGGGTCCACGCCGAAGCGGTCGAGGGCGTGCGCGAGCTTCAGCCCGCCGCGGCTGACGTAGGGGTGGTCCTGCTGCTTCAGCCGGATGCTGGCGTCGACGGCGACCTGGCTTCCGGCCTTGGTGACGGGCGTGTCGTCGACGAGCACCTTTCCCGCCAGGATCAGGGCCTGCGCGCGGGGGCGGGACGTGGCCAGGCCCCGCTCGACCAGGAGCTTGTCGAGTCGAAGTCGAGCCCGCTTCAAGGGCTCAGATCGCGCGCTCGACCGTGAAGGTCGCGAGCGTGGCGAGGGTCGGGTGATCGAGGCCTTCGACCGCGGCCAGAGCCTGGTCGGCCAGGCTCCGTGCCCGCCGGCGTGTCTCCTCGACCCCCAGCAAGCGGACGAAGCTCGGGGGCCCGTCGTCCTCGGCGTCCTCGTCGGCGTCGAGCACGTCGTCGGCGAGCTGGAAGGCCAGGCCGAGGTCGCGTGCGTAGCGGTCGAGCCGCTCGCACAGCGCGGGCGCCGCGGCCGCGGCCACCGCGCCCATGCGCACCGCCGCGCGGATCAGGCGACCGGTCTTGAGCGTGTGCACCTCGATCACGCCGTGCTCGTCGGTGACCCGACCGCCGAGACCGATGTCCAGGGCCTGCCCTCCGATCATGCCGCGGTAGCCGCTGTAGTCGGACAAGAGCGCCACGAGCTCGGCGATGCCCTCGGCGGTCAACACGCTCGTCCGCACCACCTGCCGGAAGGCCTCGGTCAGCAGGGCGTCCCCCACCAGCACGGCGGCGTCCTCCCGGAAGGCCACGTGCACCGTGGGGCGTCCGCGCCGCTCGTCGTCGTCGTCCATGCACGGGAGGTCGTCGTGCACGAGCGAGTAGGTGTGCACGAGCTCGATGGCGGCCGCGAGGGGCAGCACGTCGTGGAAGTCCTCGCCCCCCGCCGCTTCGTAGGCGGCGAAGAGGAACAGCGGCCGGATGCGCTTGCCGCCGGTCTGCAGCGGGTAGGCGCACATCGCCCCGAACTCGGAGGGCCGCGCGTCGGTGAACAGCCGGTCGAGGTAGGTCTGGAGGGCCCGACGGCGTGGGGTGGCCCAGTGCTCGAGCGCTTCCAGGCTGCCGGCGCTCATCCGTCGGCGGGTGCCGCCTCGCCTTCGGCGGGAGCACCCTCCTCGGCGCGCTTCGGACCGTCGTCCTTGAGCCGTGCGAGGCCGACCCGCTCCGCCCCCGCGTCGCGCACGAGGTCCATGACCTCCACGACGTTGGCGTACATCAGGTCGGGATGCGCGTCGACGGTGACGACCTTCTTCTCGCGGGCCCGGAGGCGCTTGCGCAGCTGCTCGTGCAGCTCGCGCTCTTCCAACACCTCGAGGTTCAAGGCCAGATCGCCGTTGTCGTAGGCAGCGACCACGAGCGCCTTGGTCTCCTGGTCCTGCTTCGGCTTGTTCTTCGGCTTGTCCGGCAGGTTGGCCGACATCTCCTCGATGGTCTGCGGCACCAGCACCATGAAGATGATCAGGAGCACCAGCACGACGTCGATCAACGGCGTGATGTTGATCTCGGAGTTGGGGCCGCCGCCCCCGCCCATCGAAAAGCCCATCAGTCGCCTTCCTTGATCTTCTCGGCGGCGAGCAACATCGTGGTCATGCCGCCCTCGCTGAGTCGATCCATGACGGCCCGGACCTTGCCGTAGTGCAGCGTGTTGTGGGCCTTGATCAGGATCGCGCGGTTGGGGTCGCGCCGGTATTCGTCGTTCACCACGTCGAGCAGGTCGTCGAGGCTGGTCTCGTTGGAGTCCACGAACACCACCCCGTCTTCCCGGATGGACAGCACCAGGTGCTGGCCGTTGTCTTGCGCGGTGGTGGTGGTCTTGGCCTTGGGCAGCTCGACGTCCACGCCGGAGCTGAGCATCGGCGTGACGACCATGAAGATGATGAGGAGCACGAGACAGACGTCCACCAGGGGTGTGACGTTGATGTCGGCGAACGCGCCGCCGCTGTCTCCTCCGACCTTGGCGCCCAAAGGAGGTTCCTACTTGGCCTGGGTGGTGGCATCCGGCTCGAGGCCGGCCTGGATGCGCTTCTCGCACCAGTCCACGAACTCCTGGATGGAGACCGTGATGTCGTTGGTGATCTGCTCGATGCGGCCGTTGAAGTAGTTGAACAACCACACGCCGATGAGGGCCACGAAGATGCCGAAGGCGGTGGCGACCAGCGCCTCGGCGATGCCCGCCGAGACCGCACCGAGACCGCCGGAGCCGGTCTCGGCCATGGCGCCGAAGGCGTTGATGATGCCGAAGATCGTGCCGACCAGGCCCACGAAGGGGGCGGTGGAGCCGACCGTGGCGAGGATGTTCATGCCCCGCTTGAGGTCGGCGGCTTCCTGCACGGCGCGACGCTCCATGGCGCGCTCCGCGGAGTGCACGCCGAAGGTGTCGAAGCGCTCGTCGACCTCCTTGAGGCCCGCCTCCATCAAGTGGCCCAGGTAGGCGAACTTGTACTGCGGGTCCTGGCAGGTGCTCAGGGCGCGGTTCAGGCTGCCATCGGCGAGGGCCTCACCCAGCGCGGCCGCCAGATCGCGGGACTGCGCACGGGCCTTGTTGAAGGTGACCCACCGCTCGATGCCTACGTAGAGGCTCGCGACGCCCATCACGAGCAACAGCATGAGGATGGTGATGGTCTGGGGAGTCGAGGCTTCCCAAATGTGTGCTGGATCGAGAAAGTCCACGTGGGAACTCCTGGCGGCTTCAGCCGCGCAGCTGGAACTTGACCGGGTACTGGACCTGGGTCTGGACGGCCTGGCCGTTGACCTTCAGGGGGTAGAAACGCCACTTGTAGGCTGCTTCGAGCAGCTCGTCGTGGAACACCTTGGGGCAGGCCTCGATCTTGGCGTTGTAGACCTTGCCCTTCTCGTCGATGTAGATGCGGATGCGGCAATCGGCTTCCAGCTGCATCGCCTTGGCCGCCTTCGGGTACTTCGGCGCCACGAAGCTCTTCTTGCGGAGCTCCGACCAGTGGACTGCGTGGCCGGTGCCGCCGAGCTGGCCGCCCAGGACGCCGCCCTCGACGCCGCCGATCACACCGCCGACCACGCCGCCTTCGACGCCGCCTTCGACGCCGCCGACCTGGCCCACCACCTTCTTCTCTTCGATCGGCTCGGGGATCTCTTCCTCGAGCTCCTCGACCTCTTCGATCTCCTCCTCTTCCTCTTCTTCCTCTTCTTCCTCCTCCACTTCGTCCTCTTCCTCTTCCTGCTGGGACGAGGCGGGGGGCGGCGGGGGCGGCGGGGGCGGAGGAGGAGCGAGCTCGTCGACGAAGGTGACCTCCACGGGCTCTTCGTCGTCGACTTCCTGAACGTACTGGGCGCCCGAGACCACCACGACGGTGCCGAGCGAGCTCATCATCAACATGGACATGATCAGAGCGCCGGCCTGCCTCCTACGGTTGGCTTTGCGGCTGCGTCCGACCGACTCGAACATGGTGCCCCTGGGCAGGAGGTACGACCCCGATCCTGGGGCTGCCGCATCCTATAACGGCGAGTCGGTGAGCCTGAAGCGCACGGGGACCACGACCTGGGTCGGTTGTGACACGCCGTTGACGCGAAGGGGGTGGAACCGCCACTTCTGGGTGGCTCGTTCGACGGCCGGGTGGAAGAGCGCCGGGCAGCCCGACACCGTGGCTTCCGCGACGCGTCCTCGCTCGTCGACCCGGAGGTGCACCCGACAGGTCACGTCGTCGAGCCCCATCGCGCGAGCGGCGCGCGGGAAGGAGGGCTTCACCATGGTGCGGAAGGTCAGCTCGCTCCAGTGCACGGCGGTGCCGGTGCCGGCGGGCACGCCGTGCGCGCTTCCGTGGGGGTCGCCGTTGGGGTCACCTCCCGCCACACCGCTCGGATCGCCACCGGGATGGCCGACGGCGAGGGTTGCGGCGCTGGGGATCGCCGGGGCGTCGGACAGTTCGGGCAGGACCTCGGGGTGGTTCTCGGGGTGGTCCTCGGGTGGGTCGTCGGGGGTTGGCGCTGGCTCGGCGTCGGTCTCCGGCTGCTGCACCCCGAGCGGCGCGGGCGGCAACGGTGGCGGGGCTTCGAGCGGCACGTCGAAGAAGACCGGCTCGGGCTCGGCGTCGAGCGCTCGGACGAGCTGGCCGCCGGTGACCAGGCTCGCGCTGGCGCTCGAGATCAGCGTCAACAGCGCGATCGCGAGCGAGCCCGCCTGGCGGCGTCGGTTGCGCGGCCTGCGCGCGGTCAGGGACTCGAACATCGGACCTCCGGAGCTGTCTTGGTGGGGACGCCGGCGATCGCGTTGACCTTGCACCCTCAACTGGACCGCCGTCCGATCCGTTGGGCGGGGCATGATCTCCCTCTTCCTTGCCTTGGCTCTGGGCGCACCGAGCGCGGACACCACCGAGGTGCGCGCCCTGGTCAACCCGCTGCCGACGCTGGATCGCGAGGCGCGTCAGGGCCTCCGTGCCGACGGGCTGGTGGGGGCGGATGTCCGCGTGCAGCTCTCGCTCGACGCCGACGGGCGCGTGGCGGGGCTCGAGGTGTCGGACGGTCCGGACTACGTGCACGCGAGCGTGGCGAAGGCGCTCGGCCGCTGGGAGTTCGAGAGCGTGGGCGAGCCCATCGAGCTGGAGCTCGGCGTGCGGATCGGGTCCCGTGAGCCCGAGGGCACGAGCGTGCAGGAGGTGGTGGCGGCTGTCCGTGACCGCCGCGCGGACCGGTCTGCGCCCATGGTGGTCGAGGGCGACTAGTTGACAGGCTCGTAAGTAACGAGCCCTTTCAACTACTGACTCCTGCGGGGGCCAGCCCCCGCACCGCGCGCTGGGCGCGCTCCCCCCGGCCTTCGGCCGCCGCGCGCGGTGCGCGCTTCCCCCGGCCTTCGGCCGCCGCGCGCGGTGCGCGCGGGAGCGGTTCGTTACCAACGAAGCGCCCAACTAGCGCCACACGCCGGAGCGGTTCAGCTCGCCTCGGCATCCAGGTCGCGGGTGAGCTCCACGATCTTCTGGTCCGCCGCGTCCAGCTTCTCGTGGCACTCGCGGGTGAGCGCGATGCCCTCCTCGAAGAGCTTCAAGGCCTGCTCCAGGGGCAGCTCGCCGGCCTCGAGCTCGCGCACGCGATCCTCGAGCAGGCCGAGGGCGTCTTCGAAGGAACGGTCGGTGTCGCTCATCGCTACCTCTTGGTGGCCTTCAGGCGCTCGATGCGCTCGAGCTTGTACGTTCGCCGGGCGTTCGACGCAAGGTCGAGCGCCACCATCACGGGCTCGCCCGCGGGGTTGAGGGCCAGGCGCTCGGGCACCACCTTCGCAGGGGTCGCCGAGCCATCCTTGCCCGTGTAGCGGAGATCGAGGGCCATGTTGAGGGCGATGGCCTGATCGATGGCCTTGCGCGCCTCTCTCGTGGTGAGGCGTGGCGTGTCGCGACCCTTCTTCTTCCGTGGCTTGCGTGGGCCGGACTTGATCGCGGCGCCGGGCACCGGCAACAGGTCGCCCGGCTCGACGTCGGCTTCGCGCGCCCTCGCCGTGGGATCGTCACTCGCCTCGCGGGCCTCGGCCACCAGGTGGTGGAGGCGCTCGCGGGACGCCGCCGCGTCGGCATCGGCCGGGTACGGCGTGACCTCCTTGGACGGCTGGAAGCCCTGGTCTTCGAGGATCGAGATGATCTCGGCGATGCGGTTCCGGTCCACCGCGTACATGCCGGGCACGAAGCGGTGCAGCAGGTAGGGCTTGAGCTCCCGGGAGCCCTCGAGCTTGCGGATGCGGGTCTTGTTGACCGTGAGGATCACGCAGTCGTGGAACTCCACGTCGCCGTGGTGGCCCATCCAGCCCTTGAGCGTGCTCTCCACGTTCTCGGGCAGGCCGATCTGGCTGTTCTCGCGGAGGAAGTCCAGCACGTCGTCGCGACGCCAGCCCTTCTCGAGCGCGTGCTCGATCACGATCTCGGTGATCTTGTAGGTGTTGGCGCGGTCGCAGCCGTTGAGCTCCGCGATCTCGCCGATGCGGAAGAGCAGCAGCGGAGCGAGGCCCGCGGGCGCCATGATCTCGAACGACGGGGTCAGGTAGAACTGCGTGAAGCCGTCGTCCTCGGGCGGGTCGAGCAGGCGCTTGGCGCGCTCCGTGAGCCGGTAGAACTTCTCCTGGCCCCACTCCCCGAGCTCGAGCATGCCGCAGTTGACCAGGGTGGAGAAGCTGAAGCTCTGGCGCTCGCTGGTGCGCGTGGCCTCGTACTCACCCTTGCCGAAGCGGGTGCGCCAGTCGTCGCCCCGGGTCCAGCGCCGGTAAAGCGCCGACAGAGGCCGCTCGGGCACCCACTCGCCCTTGGCCGAGTGCACCGCGTAGAGCACCCACTCGGCGTAGCCGAAGCGCTTGCCCAGGGCGGAGAACACCAGGTCGCGCTGGTCCTGCGCGTCGAGGAAGAGCCACTCCTCCACCACGTCCCGGTTCACCGCGAGGCGGTCGCCGCGGAGCTCGGCGAGCCCGTGCAGCATGAGGAAGTCGAGGTGGAAGTTGAAGAGCTCCGAGTCGGGCGCCCACACCTGGGCGAAGAACTCGTCGAGCTCGGTCTTGTCGGCCTTGAAGATCTCGTGCTGCTGCGTCAGCCGCGCCGGGTGCTGGTCGAGGTAGGTGCAGAGCGTGGTGATCGAGAAGTCGAGCGGTGGCGCGAAGGGCCGGTGGTCCCGCACCAGGATGTCCTCGTGCGCGAAGGTGGGCACCGCGAGCTCGGCGTCGAGCTGCTCCACGATGTGCTCCACCAGCGGATCCGGCACCAGGTAGAAGAACTGGTTGTCGCGTTCTTCCGACGCGAACACCAGCCCGCGGTTCGCCAGCTGCAGCATCACCTTCTGCCACTCGCGGTCGGTGCCGCCCAGGGACAGGGTGAGCTCGGCGTGGAGCTCGTCGGCGTGTGCGAGCCCGCCGGCCTGCAGCAGGATCGCCAGCGCGGTGCGCTCCCGCGGGTGGCAGGTCTTCAACATCCCGCTCATGCGGGTGCCCTGCGCGACCGCGCGCACGGCCAGCTGGACCACGCGGTCCTTGTCGGTGACGCGCCCGGGCTGCCCGCCCATGCCCTTGTAGAGCGCGTGCAGCAGGGGATCCGGTAGCGCGGTGAACCACGTCTTGAGATCGTCGAGCTCGCTGCGGGACAGGCGCCGCCTGCGGTTCAGCCCGGCGACCGGTGCGGCGCGGCGACGGCGACGGCGGCTCCGGCGGGCGGTCTTGCCGCTGGACGGGGGCCGGACGTTCTGCCCGCCACCCTCGTCCTGGAAGCGGCCCTTGCCGCCTCCGCCTCCGCCCTCCTCGGCGTTGTTGCCGCGGTTGTTGCGCCTGCGCCTGCGCCTGCGCTTCTTGTCCGGTCTCGCTTCGGTGGCGACGTCCGACATGCAGTCCTCGGTGCGCCCAGCGGGGCGCTCTGTGTGGGTCTCGGCGGGGGCCTCAGACGGCCGCGGCGCGATCCTCGATGTGGTAGCGGTAGCCCTGCTCCGTGAGGAAGAGCTGGCGGTTGTGGGCGAACTCCTGCTCCTTGGTCTCGGCTGTGACCACGGTGTAGAAGAGGGCGTCGCCGCCGTCCTTCTTGGGGCGCAGGATGCGTCCGAGCCGCTGGGCCTCTTCCTGCCGGGACCCGAAGGTTCCGGAGATCTGGATGGCCACGTTGGCGTCGGGCAGGTCGATGGAGAAGTTGGCGACCTTGGACACGACGAGGAGCTTGATGCGCCCGTCGCGGAACTTCTTGAAGAGCGCGTTGCGCTGCGAGTTCGGTGTCTTGCCGGTGATGAGCGGCGCGTTGAAGGCGCGGGCCACGTACTCGAGCTGGTCGACGTAGGTGCCGATGACCAGGACCGAGTCCTTCTTGTGCCGCTTCGCCAGCTCGCGGATGGCGCCCATCTTGTTGCGGTTGGTGCTGGCGAGCTTGAACTGCGTGTTGGCGTCGGCCAGCTCGTAGCGCTCCGCATCGCCGTTCTTGAAGCCCACCCGGACCTCGAAGCACTTGGCCTCCGCGATGAAGCCGCCCTGCTGCAGGAGCTGCCAGGGCAGGTCGTAGCGCTTGGGACCCACCAGGGAGAAGACGTCGCCCTCGCGACCGTCTTCTCGGATGAGCGTGGCGGTCAGGCCCAGGCGACGGCGGCCCTGGAGCTCGGCGGTGGCGCCGAACACCGGCGCCGGCAGCAGGTGCACCTCGTCGTAGATGAGCAGGCCCCAGTCGTGGTCGCGGAAGAGGTGCAGGTGCTCGAACTCGGCGTTCTTCGACCGGCGCCACGTGAGGATCTGGTAGGTGGCGACCGTGACCGGACGGATCACCTTGCTCGAGCCGGTGTAGGCGCCGACCTGCTTCTCGGTGAGGTGGGTCTTGTCGAGGATCTCGCGCACCCACTGGTCCACCGCGGCCTGGTTCGTGGCCAGGATCAAGGTGTGGGTGTTGACCTTCGACATCGCCTCCATGGCCACGATGGTCTTGCCGGCACCGCAGGCCAGCACGACCACGCCGTTGCCGCCGGTGGGGGCGCCATCCATGTACCAGCGCGACGCGGCGGCCTTCTGGTAGGGACGCACGCCGAAGGGAGCGCCGTTCGACTTCATGCGCTCGCGGAGCTTCACGTTCAGGTGAGCGCCCGGCAGGAAGCCGGCGAGGTCTTCGACCGGCCAGCCGATCTTGAGCGCTCGCTGCTTGAAGATGCCCCGGTGCCCGGCGTCGATGGCCCAGTGGCGCCGCCCGTCGGGCACGAGCAGATCGATCAGCTCGGGCTCGTTGGAGATGAGCTTGGCGATGTAGGCCGTGTCGAAGGCGAGGCGGAGCAGGTCGCTGCGCTCCGGGTGCGGCAGGAGCTTCACCAGGCCGTAGCGCTCGATGGTGTCGCCGATCTGGACGAGCACGTTCGCCGGGATGTCGAACTTGGACAGCTCGCGCAGGCCCTCGACGATCTCGTCCTTGCCCATGTCCGCGCAGGCGGCGTTCCACAGGCTCAGGGGCGAGATCTTGTAGGTGTGCAGATGGTCCGGGCTGGCTTCCAGCTCGGCGAAGCGGCCGAGGAAGTCGCGGGCGTCGGTGTACTTGGCGTGTTGGGTCTCGAGGAGG
>CAZSAT010000055.1:0-45626 GCA_964604675.1 uncultured Enterobacterales bacterium | reverse complement strand
CAAGCCCATTATGGGTTGATGGTGCGCCCAGGGTTCGACTCCCGCCGCCTCCACCATCGGAAGGGCCGCTCACACCTGTGGGCGGCCCTTTTCGCCTCTGACCTCGCCTCAAGACGACCGTGACCCTGCGTTTCGACGGCTTCCTCGTCGCCAGGGAGCAGGCACTTGTGAGCGCTCCCGCCACCTGGGTCGGAGAGCGCGACCGGGAGAACGTTGCGCTGGGCTGTGCAGCGGCTGGACTCGACGTCGCCGCCGCAGGAGCCAGGAGCCAGCCGGACTGCGCGGGCGGCTCAACCCCGTCCGCGGGCGGCTGCACGACGCCGTGGGCGACACCAGGCGCTTCGACGAGGCCCTGCAGCTCCGCGCCGAGGCCGTCCCGTTGACGGGGCGATGCGCTCACGCCGGCGTCGCCGCCTCCGCCGGTCGGGCGAACCCCACCGACCACGCCGCCCAGCGTGTGTGGCGGGAGGCGCTGATGTTCACCGTGCTCGCGCAGACCCGGGCCTGCGACAGGCCACCCTGAAGGAGCTCGGAGCGGCGAGGGGAGGGCCGCGCGCTGACGCTCAGCCCGTCCGGTACAGCGCGAAGGTGTAGCCGCCGCACGCCACGGTGTGCACACGCTCGAAGACCGCGCCGAGCTCGCGGTCGAAGTCGGCGCGGTAGAAGGTGAACGGCCCGAACTGCTCCACCTCGGTGCTGTCCTCGTAGATCGCGAAGACGTGGTCGGCCACGCGCCGGAACTCGTCGTAGAGCCCGGACCGGTCCTCTGGACGGATGTGCTTCAGCACCGCCGACGCCACCACGACGTCGAAGGCACCGTCCTCGAAGGGATCGCTACACCGGCGTTCACGCGAAGGTCGAGGTCCGCGAAGAGCGCCCGCCCCCGCGCGATGGCCTGCGGGTTGATGTCCACGCCCGACAAGGACCGTCCGGGCGCACGGAAGAGGGTCAGCAGGATGCCGTTGTCGCACCCGAACTCCAGGACACGCTTCGGCGAAGCGGGCACCTCGGCCATCACCGTGCGCACGAGCTCCGCCATGGAGCGGTCCCCGCCCATCTCGGCGAAGAATGCTTCATAGGACTCGAGGTCGTCGGTCGATGGGTAGCGCGCCCACGCGGCCCTCATGCCGGCGTAGTAGGTCGCAGCGTCGGAGGGCCTGGAGTCGCTGGGCATCGCCTCCCGTAACCAGCGCGGGGTGGAAGCCGCGGTGATCACGTACCCTGCGGCCATGTTGCTCCTCCTCGCCGCTGTCCACGCATCGCCCCCACCCGGTCCGTGGACCCATTCGATCGTCGGCACCGCCACGCTCGAACAGGTGCACGTGCTCGTAGCGGGTCCGGAAGATGGCATCCCCGTGGTGCTGCTCCACGGCTTCCCGGACAGCTCGCATGGCTGGCGCAACGTGCTCCCACTGCTCGCGGAGGACCACCGCGTCTACGCCCCCGATCTCCGCGGCTACGGCGGCACCTCAGCGCCCGACGACGGCTACGACCTGCCTACCCTCGCCGGCGACCTCGTGGCCCTGCTCGATGCGCTCGCGCTCGACAGCGTGCACCTGATCGGCCACGACTGGGGCGCCATCATCAGCTGGGAGGCCGGCGGCCTGTACCCGGAGCGCTTCGAGACGATCACCGTGCTCTCGGTGCCCCACCTCGGCGCACTGAAGCAGACCTGGGACGAAGACCCCGCCCAGCGTCGCTACAAGCGCTTCGCCAACCTGATGACGTGGCGCATCACCCCGCGCATCTTCGCAGGCCTCGATGCGGAGGACCGTGCGGCCGAGGTGTACCACCCCGAGCTGGTCGACAACACCGCGCTCTCCGACGCCGACGCCGACCACTACCACGCTCTCTTCGACACCCGAGAGGAGACCCTCCCGCCGCTCCGCTACTACCGGGAGAACTTCGGCGACTGGCGTGAGGTCTGGGACAAGGCCGCGAGCGCGCCGAGGATCCAGGTCCCGGTCCTGGCCCTGTGGGGTGGACAGGACACCTACATGCTCCCGGTCAACGCCGAGCGCTCCTGCGACTTCGTCGACGCACGCTGCGCCTGGGCCGTGCACCCCGACGCCGCGCACTGGGTCCTGTGGGAACAGGCCGACTGGCTCGTCGACGAGTGGCGCAGGTTCACCGCTTCGGACGAGGAACCGCCCCGCTGACCTCAGGCTTCCGGCTCCCAGGCACAGGCCTGGTGGGCGTACACGCGCTTCACGCTCTGGATGACGCTGTCGTCGTCCAGGGTGCCGATCCGAAGCGCAGCGATGCCTGGATAGGCCGTGGGCTCTGCGTAGATCTGCGTCGAGCACAGCCCGCAGAAGTGGAGATGGATCGGCGCCTTGCCGCCGGCGTAGGTGTAGCGAACCATCTCGCCCGTCACCTCGAGGGTGTCTTGGGGCACCGACACGCCGGCCAGCCGTGCACCGCTCGCCAGCCTGCGACAGCTATCGCAGTGACACAGGAATGCGAAGCCCGACACATCAGGAACCGTGTAGCGAAGGGCTCCACAGTGGCAACCACCTTCCATGCGCGACTTCAACCTCAGAGCGGTACCACCCCGCCATAGCCCACGCCCGTGAGGTACGCGACATCGCGCTTCCATGTGGTCAGATCGTGCACACCGAAGCCGCTCAGGGCGTCGTGACCGCAGGCACGTGCGAGCACCTGCATCAGGTGCACCGTCGCGAGCAGGTAGTTGCGCAAGCGCTGGGCACCTGCCGCCACCACCAGGCGCTGACGCAGGTGCTCCTTCTGCGTGGCGATGCCCACCGGACAGTTGTTGGTGTGACACGCCCTCATGCCGAGGCAACCGATCGCCTGGAGCGCCGAGTTCGAGATCGCCACGCCGTCGGCGCCCAGCGCCAGCGCCTTCACGAAGTCTGACTCCGTGCGCAGGCCGCCGGTGATGATCAGCGTCACCTCGCCCCGCCCGAGCTGGTCCAGGTGCCGTCGCGCCCGCGCGAGTGCCGCCATCGTAGGGACCGAGATGTTGTGCTTGAAGACGTTGGGCGCCGCGCCGGTCGCACCCCCCCGGCCGTCCAGGATGATGTAGTCGGCGCTCGCCGCCAGGGCGAAGTCCAGATCCGCCTCGATGTGTTGGGCCGACAGCTTGAAGCCGATCGGGATCCCGCCGCTGCGCTCCCGCACGGCGTCGGCCACCTTGCGGAAGTCGCGCGGCGATGCGAGGTCCGGGAAGGCCGGCGGGCTGATGGCGGGTTCGCCCGCCTTCAGGTGACGCACCGCGGCGATCTTGCCCACGACCTTCTCGCCCGGCAGGTGGCCGCCCGTGCCGGTCTTCGCGCCCTGTCCACCCTTGAAGTGCAAGGCCTGCACACGCTCGGCGTGCGCGAGGTCCCAGCCGAACTTCGCGCTCGCCAGCTCGTAGAAGTAGCGACTGTTGGCGGCCTGTTCCTCGGGAAGCATCCCACCCTCGCCCGAGCAGATGCCGGTACCCGCTGCCTCCGCACCCGTCGCGAGCGCGACCTTGGCTTCCTCGGAGAGCGCGCCGTAGCTCATGTCGCTCACGAACAGGGGGATCTCCAACACGAGCGGCCGGGCCGCGGACGGGCCGATCACGAGCCGGGTATCGACGGCCACGTCCTCCATGAGCGGGCGCCGGGACAGCTGCGCGGTGAGCACCTGCAGGTCGTCCCAGCTCGGCAGCTCGGTGCGGCTCACGCCCATCGCACTCATCGGACCGTGGTGGCCCATCCGCTCGGGCCCTTGCTCCGCCAGTGCACGAATGTGCTGGTTGTGCGGCTCGGCGGGGTCCGGGTGCGTGTCGGCATACACGCCCTGGTAGGCCTCGCGGTCGAAGGGCTGCGGGTGGGCCGCTCCCCACGCGGCCACCTCCGCCTCGTCCACCCAGACCTGACCGTCCTCCACCCAGCTCTCGAAGCGATGGAGCGCCTCGTGGTTGTCGTACGCTGAGACACCCGTGGTGTAGCGGAAGTCCCACCCGTGCACGCCGCAGACGAGGTCGTCACCCTTCACGGTGCCGTCGGCCATCAGCGCGCCGCGGTGCAGGCAGCGGCCATAGAGCACGCTCACCCGATCGTCGTAGCGCAAGACCACCAGATCGATCCCCGCCACCAGGGCGTGGGCGGGTTGACGGTCACCGAGCTCCGACCAGACGGCCACGGCCGCCCGCTGGCGTGTCATCCAGACCTCCTCCGCCCAACGCTACCACCCGGGCTCCGGGGCGCTGCCGGTCAGCTCACCTCCTGCCAGTCCCCGAGGCTCCGGAGCTCCGAGTCCGTGCCGAGCAGCCGGCCGATCAGAGCGAAGGTGCCGAAGGCCTCCATGAAGCGGTAATGGTGCCAGTCGCGGTGCACCGACCAGCTCGACCAAGGCACCGCGTAGCCGGAGTGATGCGCCCCGAAGGTGTGGGTGGCGATCACTGCGTCAGGGGCGGGGACGTGTAACGGAAACCCACCGGTCGACCCTACACGGAGTCGGGCCCGAAGACGCCTCCATCACGGCAGCAGCTCGCTCAGGAACACAGGGTCGGCGAAGTCGCGGCTGTCGCTCAGGATCACGACCACGAGGTCCTCGGAGGGCACGATGTAGGCCCGCTGCCCGCTCGCACCGGCCGCCGCCACCAGATCCGTGTAGCCACCCGCGTACAAGAGCGGCCCGTCCTCCTCGAGCTCCACGCCGAGGTCGATCTCGACGCTGTCAGGCACCTCCTGGTTGAGCCACGCACTCAGGCCGTACGCCGGGTTGGCGTCACTCCCCTGCCCGCACGCCGCCAGGGTGCCCGCGGGCAGCACCTGGTCGCCCTCCCAGGCCCCGTCGTCGCGCAACAGCACCCCGAAGCGGAGCCACTCCGCAGCCGTGCTCCACACGCCCAGGTGGATCAGCAGGTTGTCGCTCGGGTCGCGTTGCCACCCCGCGTAGCGGAAGCCGATCGGCGTGAGCACGCTGCGCTCGAACCAGGCCAGGGTGTCCTCGTTCAGCTTCGCCTCCAGGAGCGCCCCGAAGATCAGGTGGTGCACGGGCGAATAGTCGAACACCTCGCCTGGAGGGTGCTCTTGCGGCTGGGAGAGAGCCACCGCGTACTTGTCGTCGACGCGCTGCGTCTCCGCCGAGTACAAGCTGTCCACGTTGAGCTTCCAGTACGCGTTCTGCACCCCGCTGGTGAACTGCAGCAGGTGGCGGACGGTCATCGCTTGTTGCTCGAGTGCCAGCTCCAGGGTGGCCCCCACCTTCTCGTCGAGCGCGAGCCAGCCCTGGTCGACAGCGGCCATGGCCATGGCGCAGGCGAAGGTCTTCGTGCCGCTCCAATAGGGCCAGGGGGTCGAGTCCTCCACGCCCTCTGCGTAGCGCTCGTACACCAGCGCCTCGCCCTGCACGGCCAGCATGGCCAAGCCACCCACCTCGCGGTGGTAGGCCCAGGCCGCGTCGAACCGCGTCTGCCATGCATCGCTCGGGTCGGCGCGCTCCCAGGGGTGGTCCGGCGGAATCGGGGTGTCAAAGAACACCTTGTCGCGGCAGCCGAGCAGCATCAGCCACATCACGTCAGCACCTCCAGCTCGCCCCAGCTGGGCCCGGCCTTGCAGCCCACCGTCAGGGGCACCACGAGGTCATAGACACCGCGCATCGCGCTCGCTGCCACCTGGGCAGCCCGATGAAGCTCGTCTTCGGCGACCTCGAACAGGACCTCGTCCAACACGACCACGAGCGGGAAGGCGTCGACACCGGCCGCCAGGAGTTCTGCTTCCGAACGCACGAGGGCGGCACGACCGACATCGGCCACGCTGGCCTCATGGGTCGCGCGCCGGGCCAGGCGCTCGGCGTATTGACGTGTCATCGGATCCCGCGCCTCCAGGTCGTGGATCGGCCAGCGCCGGCCCGCGAGCGTCTCGATCCAGCCGCGCGTGCGGGCCAGCTGCAGCTCGCCTTCCTGGTAGGCGCGTGTCACGTGGTAGCGGGCGTCGAACTTCACGATCAAGCGCTTCGCTTCCTCGATCTCGACGCCCAGCTGGAGGGCGAGGGCGCTGGCCCCTTGACCCGCAAAGGTCGCGAAGTTGACCACCTTGGCCACCTGCCGCTCGTCGTAGCTGACCTCGGCCGGCGTGCGGTCGAAGAGCGCGCACGCGGTCTCGCGATGCATGTCGGCACCTCGTCCGAGTGGCTCGATCAGGGCGGGATCCCGCGAGAGGTGGGCGAGCACGTGGAGGCCGAGCTGGTGGTAGTCCACGCTCAGGATGACACGACCGGGCGGCGCCCGGAAGCCCTCTCGAATCCGCGCCATGTCCTGGGTGCGTCCGGGGACCCGACCCAGGTCCGGCGCGAAGTTCACGAGACGACCCGTGAAGGAACGCGAGGGCGAGAAGGTGGAGCGAACCCGTCCGTCTGGATCCACGCAAGCCACCAGGGCGGTGATCCAGGTGTCTTGCAGCCGCTTGAGCAGGCGCCAGCGCAGGACCAGCGCGACGATCGGGTGCTCGTGCACGATGCGTTCGAGCGCTGCGTTCTTCGTGCTCCAGCCGGTCTTGGTCCGGGCCATCACCGTCAGCCCCAGCTCCTCGAACAACACGTGGCCGAGCTGTTTCGTGGAGCCGATTCCGAAGGACCTGCCCGCGTGTTCGTAGATCGTTGTCTCGAGACCGGCGCGCTCTGCCACCCAGTCGACCGCCGTGGCTTCCAGCGAGGCGACGTCCACCGCCATGCCCCGAAGCTCCATGCGCACGAGCGTCTCCGACAGCGCCAAGGCCTCGTCCATCTGGCGGGGGTTGACGTCCGGCGCGAGGTGGCGCCAGAGCACACCGCTGGTCTCGGCGAGGTGACACGCAAATTCTCCGACCACGTCGTCGGGAAGATCTTCGAACCCCTTCCTCTTCGCGCCGCGACCGCGCACCTCGTCGGCGTGACGAACGGCGCGCTGGAGCACGGCCTGGGCGGTCGGGCCGAGGTCGTGGGGAGCCAACCCGCTCGGTTCCAGCTGGTGGGAGGCCAGGCAGGCGTCCCCCACCACGCCGCGCAGCGTCACGCCCTTCCGGGCCAGAGCCACCCGTGCGACCTTGGTGTCGTGGCCCACCTTGGTCACGGCCTCGTCCTCGAGCCACGCCACCAGCGCCACGGGCACGCCACCCTGCAGCGGCACGTACACGGCTTCCCCCTTCCCGGCTGAGAGCGCCAGGCCCACGAGGGTTCCCCTCGGTGGTGAGGGGTCGCCGATCACCGGGTAGATCGAGACCTCTCGCCGAAGCTGCGTCAGGGTCTCGACCAGGTCGGCTGGCTCCATTACGCGCCAGCTCAGCGGCGGGGTGGCCGAAGCCAACCAGCGAAAGAATCCCAGCTCGGCATAGAGACGGTCGAGCGAGGCGACGTCCGGGGCGGTCCACCTCAGCTCGGCCCAGGGTCTCGGCAACACGGCCGACGTGTCGAGCACCGCGTGTGCGAGCTGTCGCCAAGCCTCCTCCAGGCTCGCTCGCAGGGCCTTACCGGTTCGGCCCGGCAACGCCTCGGCCACCTCGAGCGCCGCTCGCACCGACCCGTGCGCGCCGATCAGATCCACCGCGCCCTTCGCCCCGATGCCCTTCACCCCCGGGCAGCTGTCCCGGTCGCCCACGAGGGCCAGCCAACCGGCCACCTCGTCCGGCGCCACGCCGAAACGCTTCTGCACGGCATCGATCGTGTACCGAACGCGCTTGTAGCCATCGAACCACCACACGCGCGGGCTCACCAGCTGCGCGAGCCGCTTGTCGCTGCCAGCCACCACCACGTCGCGCCCGTCCTGCAGCGCCGCGACCACGTAGGAAGCCACCACATCGATGGTGTGCTCGGGGGCCTCGACGACCACCACCCCGTGAGCGCGGAGCAGGTCGGGCAACCGCTCCGCCTGGTCGATCAACCCGCGAGCGGCGTCCCGGGGCAAGGCGCCGAGCACCGCGACGGCGACCTCGGGATCCTTGAACTTGATCGCCTCACGCACGACCCGGGTGACGCCCCAGAGCCCGTTGGTCGTGCCCCCTCGACCCCGGTCAGGTGACACGGCGACGTAGCCCTTCACGAGCAGATCGGTGGCGTGCACGACGAGGGCGCGGGAGCTCATCGACCGCACGCTACCGCGGGTGTCGCTCAGCGGCGGGATAGCGGGGTCGAGGAGGCACGATGGCGGAGCGGCACGCGCACGGGACCACCACCTGATGCCGGTCTACGAGCAACTTGGCGGAGAACGAGGCATACGCGCCCTGGTCGACCGCTTCTACGACGCCATGGACGCTCGGGAAGACTGTGCGCCGATCCGCGCCATGCATCCCGACGACCTCGGAGAGAGCCGGCAGAAGCTCTTCGAGTTCCTCAGCGGTTGGATGGGCGGGCCGCCGCTCTACCACCAGCGTCGCGGTCACCCGCGCCTGCGCGCCCGGCACCTCCCCTTCCCCATCGACGAGGCCGCTCGCGACCAGTGGATGGCCTGCATGCACGATGCGCTGGCCGATGCAGGGCTCCCGGAGCTCCAGCGCATGCAGCTGTACAAGAGCTTCCTCCAGGTGGCGGAACACATGCGCAACCGGCCCGCATGAGGCACCCTGAGGGTGTCCGAGGTCCCATGAAGCACCCCTCCCACGTCGGCGAAGGCCGTTGGGCGCTGACCGTGCAGATCGGTCAGGGCACCTTCGGCGACGTCTTCCGCGCCACCGACGCCGAAGGTGGCCCCGATGTCGCGATCAAGCTCTTGAGTCCCGCGATGTCACGACACAAGAAGGCCGTCGCTCGGTTTGTGCGCGAGGCGCAGCTGTTGGAGCGCATCGATCACCCGGGCATCGTGCGTCTGCTCGACTGGGACCAGATGGCGTCGCGCCCCTGGCTGGCCGTCGAGCTCGCCGAGCACGGCACCGCGTGGGACTGGAGCCACGAGCACGGACCCATGCCAGCCCGCATGGCCACCCGCACGGCTCTGCAGGTGTGCTCGGCCGTGGGCGCGGCGCACGCGTCCGGCGTGGTCCATCGCGACATCAAGCCCTCCAACGTGCTCTTCGCGGCCCGTGGTGTGGTGAAGGTGTGCGACTTCGGCATCGCCCACGACAGCCTGGCGGCGAGCACGCTCACCCAGCCCGGCACCCGCATGGGAAGCCTCGGCTACATGGCGCCGGAGCAGCGTGCAGACGCCACGCGCGCCACCGTGGTGTCCGATGTGTTCTCCACGGCCGCCGTGCTGTTCTCGCTGCTCACGGCCTTCGACCCCTTGGACATGGCGCGGGACCTCCCGCCATACCGCGGCCGCATCGACGAACGGCTGTTCAAGCTCATCCGTGCCGCAACCGACGACGCCCCCGGAGGTCGGCCCCAGACCGTGGAGGCCTTGGCCGACGGCCTGCACGAAGCGCTGCCCGACCTGCCCTCGGTTCCGCCAGGCGTGCGCTTTCCCGGCGAAGACCAGGTGCTCCTGGAGGCCGCAGCCACGGCGATCCCGACGAGCTGATCAGCTCCGGCGGTCGAACAGCCAGCCGCGAAGGCGCATCACGGCATCGAAGAAGCGGAGGTACGCCGGCGTGCCGCTGTGAGGCTCTTTCGGAGCGAAGCTGTCGCACACATACGGCACGTAGAGGCTCCGCCGCAGGCTGGCCCAGCCGACCTGGGGGTTCGCTGCGACGCGGTGCCACATCCGCCCGTCGTGCACGGTCAGGTCCCCCGGCCAGGTCTCGACGGCGATCTCCCGCGGATCGGGCGCTTGCGTGACGAAGTGCACCTTGGAGAAGAGGGTCGACCAGGCCGACTGGCGGTGGGTGCCCGGCAACAGCCGCAGGCCGCCGTCCGCTGCACGCACCCGATCGAGGTGCAGGCCGACGTTGAGCATCGGACCCGGCATCGCGCGGTTGTAGAAGACGTCGCGTAGGGCGTCGGTGTGCCAGGCGAGTCCTGGCCGCAAGCTGCCCGGGCTGTTGACATAGCGGTTCACCACGAGCCCGTCCTTCTCGCGATCCCCGATGCGCGCGTCGGCCCCGATGAGCGTGCGGATGGGCTCGAAACGTGGGTCCCGCACGAAGCCAGCCAGCCAGCCAGACATCGTGGACGCGAAGCCCATGCGCTGGAGCCAGGGCCGGCCGTCGGGGTCACGCCCGAACCAGACCGGCACCCCGTACACCTTGCGTGTGCCAGCCTCGAGCAGCTCCGCCTCGATCCGCTTCAGCTCACCACCGATCGCGGCCACTTCGTCCTGGGACGCCACGCGGTCGAAGAGCAGGAACCCATGCCGTTGGAGGAAGCAGGCCTGCACGGGTGTGATGGCTTCGCGGAGCCGGAAGCGGGTGCCGAGCGGCAGATCCGACGCGACCTGCGCGACGGCCTCCGCGCCGAGATCGAGCCACGCCCCCTCGTCGACGGGCGCGGGCGGTGCCTCATCGGGCGCGGTGACGGTGGCGACCATGGTCCATGCTAATCAATCATTTGATTGAGCGCCAGCGAGCGAGACGAGCCCGGGCGAACCAAGCGCGCTACCGCTACTCCGTGCCGGGTGGCTTCCACACCCGCACACGCGGCTTGGGGGCCTGCTTCGCCTCCGGCTCGGAGGGTGCGCGTTCCATCACGACCGTCGCCTGCTCCGAGGAGGGCTCCGCCGGGGCCGATCGACGGCGCCGACGAGGCTTGGGAAGCCTCTCCAGCGCCTCCTCGAGGCGATCGCAGCGCCCCTCCACGGCGACCATGCGCTCGGCGGCCTCCTCGAGCGCCTCCATGGCCTTCTCCACCGCCTGGCGCCACACCGCGGCGTCCCTCATCTGGTTCGCCAGGGCCCTCCGGGAGGCTTGCAGGTCCCTGCCTACGCGGGTCCAGTGGTCGCGCCCGACGCTCGCGCGCTCGCGGAGCGGCGCCGGATCCGGAGCAGACCCGCGCCGAACGTCTGCGGGCGCTGCCCAGGCGTCCGGACGCTCCTGCAGGCCGCGATCCCGCTTGACGATCGCGACCGCGAGGCGGTGACGCGTTCGGTCCACGCGCAACGACGCCACCTTCGCGCCGAGGCGAGCGAGGTGTGCCCGCCGTGCCTGGAGCCGGGCCGCGCGCAGCGTGCGCGCTTCCAGCCCCTCGCCCGCATCGAGGGACGGCACCTCGGGGACGTCGATCGACCGCGCCCGAAGCACGATGAGACGAGCGCGCGCTGCCTCCAAGGCCACGGCATCCGGGCCCGCCTGCCTCGAGGCGAGGGGCGGAAGCTCCGAGAGGCGGTCGGCGATGGCTGCACGCCCCTCGGCCACGCGAAGAAGCGCCTGCCGAGCGAGCGTGGCCTCGCTCGCCCGTTGCGCCAACCGGGCGCCCAGATCCCCGTGGTGCGACCGTGCCGCCCCGACGGCATCGTGCGACAAGGCCGCGAGGCGGGCGCGCTGGGACGCCACCGTCGCGACGACCTCGTCCACCTGGCTCCGGGCCGCGATGGCCGCGTTCCGACGCGCCTCGACCTCCGAAGCGCGGGCCGACGCCTCCGCAGCATCCAGCGCCAGACGTGCAGCGTCCAGGCCGCTGGTCTGCGAACCCGACCGGGCCGCTTCGACCCGCGCACGCAGCCCCTCCAGCGAAGCTCGAGCGGCCTGTAGACCCTCGGGGGGCGGCATGGGTGCTGGCATCGTTGGAGCCTGCGGCGCTCCCGACGCGAGCGCAGCGCGCTCCGAAGCGCACGTGGCGAGCGCATCGTTGGCGGACGCGCGCCGTGCCTCCACCTCCGCGAGTCGCTGAGCGGCCTCCTCGGCAGCCGCCCTCGCGGCGCCCAGGACATCACCCGAGAGCCTCGCGCGATGGCCGCGCAGGCGCGCAACCTGTTGCACGAGGGCGTCGACCCCGGCCGTCGCGTCCGCGAGCTTGGCGTCTGCTTCCTGGCCCACTCGCAGGGCAGCGGCGGCGGCTGCTTCGCCACGCTGGAACAGGTCGACCGCAGCCGCGAGCGACGCCTCGTCCAGCTCGTCCCGCGCGGCTGCCAGACGGATCTGTGCAGCCTCGACCCGGCCCTGTGCACCGCTTGCGTCGGGCATCTCCAGTTCGATGCCGGGGCCGGCGCCCGAGCGGGCGGCGCGCGCAGCCACGAGCCCCGTCCGAGTCTCCCGAACGCCCTCGAGCCCCTCGAGCACTTCGTCGACACGCGCGCGGGTTGCACCCAGCCGGGCCTCCGCCGACGCGAGCCGCTCCCGCGCCGCCTGCGTGAGCCCCTCCAGCGCTTGGCGCCGAGCGGCCCCCTCGACCTCCAGCCGCACGCGCAGCTCGTCGGCCGCGGCGCGCGCCTGCTCGCAGCGACGGCCCGCGACCTCCGCCTCGCGGACGGCCACCGCTCCGGCTCGAGCGGCTTCGGCTGCAGCGGCACGTGCTGTCTCGAGCGCCGCCCGCGCGGCTTCCAGCGCCTCCAGCGGGATCGCCGCTTCAGCCTCTCGACACGCTCCAGTCCGGTCCCGCAGCGCGGCTCGGGCCGCGGCCAAGGCCGCCGTTGGCGCCTCGACGACGGGTGGCGTGGTGCGCCCTGGACGGGCAGAAGCCAAGGCAGCGCGCTCCTCCCGGAGGGCCGCCAGCCGCGCTTCCGCGTCGACGCGGCGAGCGCCGGCCGCCGCCACGGCCTGTTCCACCCCCTCGCCACGAACACGCGCCGCAGACAACCCCGAGCGGAGGGCCTCACCGACCCGGCCGAGCCGGGCGCGCAAGGCCTGGGCCGCGTCGTGGCGCGCCTCCTGCTCACGGACACATCCGGCGCTCGTCTCCCGCGCCCCCTCAGACCGGGTGTCGGCGGCGGCCGCGGCGGCCGAGGCGCTCGCCGCAGCGTCCCGGGCATTCCGCACGTCCTGCTCGCAGGCTGTCAGCGCCGCGGCGGCAGCGTCCCTCCGCAGGAGGGCACGCTCCTGCCGAACGCGGGCCTCCACCAGGCCCTCCACCTCGTCCAGGGCCCCTTCCGGTCCCTGCACAGGCGCGTTGCGTTCCGCCAGGGCCGAGCGAGCGGCCACGACCTCGGCCATCCGGCTCACCGCGTTGCGGTCCTGGCCGTCGATGCGACCGTCGAGGCTGGCCACGATGTCCCGAGCGGCCGCCAGTGCCGCGACCAGGCGTGCCCGTCGCGCGTCGCCCAGAGCGGCGATCCGGTCTCGCAGATCCCGGACCCGCCCCTGCGCCGCATCGCGCTCCTGCTCCGCGGTTCCCTGCCGTTCCGACGCTGCCTCGGCGCGTTCCCGGGCCTCGAGATCCGCGTCCTGGGCCCCGACCAGGATCTCGCGGGCGTCCGTCAGATCCAGGCCCTGGAGCCGCTTGCGAGCCGCGACGCACCGCGCCTGGGCGGCCGCGTGCCTCGCGCGGACAGCGGCACCGTCGGGGCGTTCGACCTCGACCTGTTCGACCTCCGCCGGGACCTGGACCTGGCGCGCATCGCGCACCGCCCCCAGCGCCGCCGCCGCTTCCTCACGTGCGGCCTTCGACTCCACCACGGCCGCTTCACGCGCCGCATGGATCGCGCGAGCCACGGCTGCCTGCTGATCGCCAACCGCCCGGATGCGCGCCCGGAGTGCCGCTGTGTCCACACCGACCGCATGCACCGGCTCAACCCGAGGCAGCGCCTCGAGCGCCGCCATCGCGCGCTCGTGCTCCTCGACGAGGTCCTCCCAGGAGGCCCGCTCGGCCGCGACCCGCTCGGCGGCCGCGTCCCGGTTCCCGCGTGCGGTCCCGAGGTCCGGCAGGTCCACCGAGCCCGCCTCACGCTCCTCCACCCCCGGCGTCTGCGCGCGCAGATCCACCACCGCGTCTCGCGCCGTGCGCCGCTCCTCGTGCGCAGCCTTCGCTTCCGCCAGGCGCTCTTGCACCTCCGTGTGCCTGGCGACCGCCGCCTGCAGGGCGAGCTTCGCTGCGACCCTCGGGTCGGGTGCGGCCGCCGGGGCCGTGGCGGCTGTCGCCGAAGCGGCACCGTCCCCCGCCACCTCGACCAGCACCCGGCCGATCAAGGCTCGGTAGACCGGTACCGCATCGGCCTCGGCGGCGAGCGCCTCCCGGCTGGCGTCGCTCAGCTCCGGCAGCGAACCACGCAGGGCCTCCGCCACGTCGCCCGCCGCAGCACCCGCGGCTGCCGCTGCGCTCGCCAGGATCGGCACGAGGTCGTCGAGGACGGCGGCACCCCCCTGAACCGCCTCGGGCCAGGCGTGCTCCTCACAGAGCTCCGCGAGCTCCTCGGCGCATCGCGCCAGGATCTGATCGGGGGTCCAGTCGTCCGGCAGCTCGTCGAACTGGCCGAACGCCACGCCGAGGTCCACGGCCGCGACCCAGGCCACCAGCGCGCGGCCCGCCCGGGTGGCCAGCAAGCTTGCGGCGGCGCCGCTCGCCTCACCCGGGAAGAGCCGCCACCCCAGGCGCCCCAGGGCGCTCATGCGCCACGCGGCATCCAGGGCCTGGTCGGCCTCGAGCCCCTCGACGTCGCTCGCCCAGGCGTCGTGGGCGTCGAAGAGCTCGAGCGCGACGCGAGGCCCGCACGCGACGCTGCGCAGCGCCTCGCCGCGGTCCATGGTCGCCGCCAGCTCCATCACCAGCCGCGCTTGTTCGGAGCTGGGCGCCGGATCGACCTGTCCCGGTCCGAGCGGCGCGGCCAGCTCGGAGGGAATCGCCTGGAGCACGGCATCGAGCACGGCCCAGACCGCGTGGTCCGAGCCGATCACGAGCTGGTCTTCATCCGGCTACTCGTCCAGCGCGGCGAGCTCGGCCTCGAGGCGCTCGACCTCCGAGGCAGCCTCGTCCCGCTGGGCCGTCAGTTCCTCGATCTCGGTGTCGAGGGCGGCGATCTTCGCCTCCAGCTCGGCCTCTTCCTTGGCGAGCTCGGCGTCCTTCGCCTCGATCTCGGCGATGGCGGCCTCGCGCTCGGCAGCCGCCGCGTCGATCTCGGCCTGCCTCGCCTCGGCCGCCGCGGTCTCCTGCTCCAGCCGCGCGACCTCGGCCTCCGCCTCGGCGAGCTCGGCCTCGGCGGCCTCGACCTCGGACCTGGCAGACGCGACCTCCTCCTCGAGCCGCGCCACCTCGGCGCGCTGCGCCTCGACCGCCTCCGCAGCGGCTTCCGCCTCGGCCTGGGCCTTCTGCGCCGCCTCCGCCGCCTCCTCGGCGGCCGCGTTCGCAGCCTCCAGCGCCTGGAGCTGTTCGTCCAGCTCCTTCTCCAGCACGGCGCGCTGTTGTTCCAGCTCCGCTACGTCGGCCACGCGACCTCCCGTGGTGCGACGCTACCAGACGTCAGCGCGCGTAGGCTCCGGGGCGGAACTGCACGCTCATCCTGAGTCCCGCGCGCGCCACCTTCGGTACCGCGTGCTCCCAGGTGCTCTGGCAGGTCCCCCCCATCACCAACAGGTCGCCCCAGCCCGACAGGAACGAATACGCGAGCCGTCCGCCCTTGGGCCGCATCTGGAACGGACGGGGATCCCCCAGCGAGAGCACGGCGATGATGACGTGCTCCGCGCGCTCGTCGACGCGGTCGCCGTGGAAGGCCACGCTGTCGCGGCCGTCGCGGTAGCAGGCCAACGCGACCCGATCGAGCTCCTGGCCGTACCTCGCAGACAGCACGGCGCTCACCTGCCCGAGCACGGGATGACCCGGCCCATCTTCGGGAAGCACCGCGAGCATGCGGGGCACGTCGACCTCGCGGTCGTACATCTTTCGGCGCTTGTGCTGCCAACACGTGGTCCGAGCCAGCTGGTCCAGCACGACGCCATGCCCGGCGAGCCAGCCTGGGACACGCTCGATCCATGCGCCACGCCCCAGGTGGATGCGGGAGGCTCGATGGCAGGAAGGATCGATCCGCGGAGAGCCCGCACCGAAGAGCGCCGTCTGCATGGCGCGAGCCAACATGAACATTTGTTCAGTGTCCACCCCCCCCTGCGCACGCCGTGCCCCGAGGTTTGCTGGCACGTTGCAGTGGTGGCAGGCGTCCAGCTCCACGTCCCGCCCGTAGTGGCCAGGGAGGACCTCGAGCGTCATCGGCTCGCGGCAGGAGGGACAAGCGGACAGGGCGGCACGCTACGCCGAGCACCGCAGGCTGGTTCAGCTCACTCGACGACGGCGAGGTGGACCATGCCCAGCTTCGCCCGCCGGCGGCTCTTGCCCCTCACCTCACCGATCGAGCGCACGGCGGGCCCCACCGGCTCGACGCCCACCCACACCTGCCCGTCCTCGCGAAAGCGCATGTCGCCGCGCTGACGCTCCAGCCCCAGGGCGGCATAGGCGTGACCCGGGCGGTAGACGATCGCGACCGGCAGGTCGGGGTAGGCCTCGTGCATCAAGGCGAGGAACAACACGGTCTTCGAGTCGCAGTCACCCTTGTTGCGCCCGAGCACGGACAGCGGGCGACGGTACAGGTCCGACACCTTCGCGCGCTGTTCATAGGGGATGGACTGCACCATGGAGAGCGCCTTGTTCCCGAACACGCGCGGGTCGTCCGTCGGCCCTCCGAGCGCGACCACCAAGGGCGCCAGATCGTCGGCGTACTCGTCGACGTGGCGCGCGTGGTCCGGCAGGATCTTGCCGTCGATGGTGGTGTAGCCGTTGGCGTCCAGGTACCCAGCGAGGGCTTGCTGGCGAACCTCCTGGGCGTCGCCGAGCGCCTGCTTGATCGCCGACCGGCTCTGGCCCTTTGCGGAGAGCTGCACGGTGGTGCCCACGACCTTCGCCTCGACCTTGGGCCCCTTGCGGGTGCCCGACCACGCGTTCACCGCCTTCGCCGTGACGTGTGCGGCCTGCTTCTGTTGGAACTTCATGGGCTCCTGCAGATCCTGCTGGATCAGCCGGTTGGGCAGCTCGTACGCAGCCTCGTGGCGCGCACCCTCGGCGTCGGTCCACGTCACCTCGAAGCTCCACGTGGGCTTGCCCTTCTCCACGTCGTGAGCCACCTGGGCGGCCTCGACCGACGCGCTGCCGAGGAGGAGGGCGGCGAACGTGGCGACGGGCATGCAGGACCTCCGGAATGCGCGCTGGACGAGCTTGGCACGCCGCTATTCGACCCAAGGGTGCGCGAGACGTTCTTGACCGCGACGCGCAAGGCTCGTCTGGCGCGCAAGACGGCCTGGATCCGCCACGGCGTAGACCACCTGCAGGCGACCCGGCGACGCGGCGGCGGCCAACAACACCGCGGCACACATCCGGCAGGGCTGCAGGCTCGTCGCCACGTGAACGTCCGGCGGGATCGGCCCGTGAGCAGTCCACCAGAGCTGCACGAGCGCCACCTCGGCATGCAGGCACCGGTTGCGCCCCGCCTGGTTGCGCGCGGCGAGCAGCGGCGTCCCGTCGCGCGCCACGAGAGCCGCCACGACGGGCCGGTCGGACAGGGCACGTACCCCGCGGCTGTCAGGCACCGAGGCGGTACGCGCGGCCTCCCAAGCGAGCGCATCCACTCCCCGCGCGCGGAGGGTCACAGGCTCGAGCCGGGCACGCGCAGCGGCTGCAGCCCCGCCGAGATCCGCCACCTGAGCTGTCCCCACCGCACGCACCACGCACCGCTTCTTGGCGACGACCGGCGCCGACGCCACGTCGACCGCGCGCTCGGCGTCGACGAAGACCCTGTTTCGCAGGATCGCATGAGCCCTGTCGGGCCAGCGTTCCCAGACCCCTTGTGCGAGCTCGACCACGGGGCCCCACGGCGCGCCGGTGGCGGCGGCCAGCACGCCCTGCTCGCTCCGAAGGACCGCGACGCCCTCCCCCAGGCTGCCCACCGCACCCCCGACGAGAGCCGCATCGTCCGGCGTCGGGCGATAGACACGTCGCATGTGGCTCCTCCTCCTCGGCTGCCAGCGCACCCCGCCCGAAGCCCCCGCAAGCGACGACGGCTGCCCTGCCGGAGAACACCTCCGGATCCTGCACGTGAACGACCTGTACCGCATCGGCGGCCGCCTCGACGGCCACGGCGGGCTGAGCCGTCTCGCCGGGCTTCGGCACCGGCTCGAGGCGTGCGGCACGCCCGTCGTCATCACCCACGGCGGGGACGCGCTCGCCCCCTCGTTGCTCACCACCGAGCTCGGGTCCGCACCCATGATCGAAGCGCTCAACGCGCTCGACGGCGACCTCGAGGCCGACGACCCCTGGATGGTCGCCACTTTCGGCAACCACGAGTTCGATCGCGGCCCGCTCGCTGTGCTGCCCGAGCTGGTCGCCGCTTCCCAGTTCCGCTGGCTCGACACCTCGATCACCTGGGACCCCGCGGCCGCGAAGATGCCGGAGGCGGCGTTGGCGCACCTCGCGGAGACCGTCGTCCTCGAACACGGTGAGGTGTCGCTCGGCTTCTTCGGGCTGAGCATCACACCCTCGGCTCCCGAGCGGATCAGTGCGGTGCGGGCCTTCCGGCGCGACCATGCCGAGGTGGCGCGGGGGGCGCTGGCGCGCATCGGCGGGGTCGACCAGCAGGTCGCGCTGACCCACCTCGACGTGGCCGACGACCTGGCGCTGCTCGCAGAGGTGCCGGAGATCGACCTGGTGCTCGGCGGCCACGAGCACACGGTCCACCGGGTGGGGGACGAGCGCCTGGTGTTGAAGAGCGCCGCAGACGCCGTCGCCATCTGGGACCTCGTGGTGTACGAGGATCGCTACGAAGCGCGGCTCGTGGCGCTGGGACCGGACGCTCCCACCGACCCCACCCTCGACGACGTGATCGCGCGCTGGGACCGCGCGCTGGACGAAGCGCTGTGCCCCACCGCAGGCTGTCTCGACCAGCCCCTGGGGCGCGTCGACGCGCCCTTGGACGGGGACGAGCGGCGCGTCCGCAGCTGCGAGGCCAACCTCGGCAGCCACATCGCAGGCCTCGCACGCCAGGACCTCGACGCCCAGGCGGGCGTGGTCAACGGCGGCGCCGTGCGCCTGAACCAGGACCTGCACGCCGACACCGCGTTCACCGAGCGCATGGTGCGCGAGCTCAACCCCTTCTCGACCCGCTGGGTGCTCCTGGTGCTCGAGCCGGCCACGGTGCAGGCGATGCTGGACCACGCCGTGCAGGGTTGGCCGGGCGACGGCCAGTTCCTCCAGGTCGATGGCCTGCGCTTCACCCACGACCCCGCCCGGGCCCGCGCGGTCGACGTGGTCTGGGAAGGGCCCGAGGGTCCTGTGCCGTTGCGCGATGCTCCGTCCCTCGAGGTCGCGGTGCCGCTCTTCCTCGCCGATGGCGGCGACGGCTACACGATGCTGGCCGGCGCGCCCAGGCGTGGCGAAGCCTCCCAGACCCTGATCGATCTGGTGCGCTCGGATCTCGCGACATCCGGCACGATCGGCGCTCCGCGGGACGGACGCATCGCGGGCGCCGAGTCGGTGTGCGGCACCCGTTAAGCTCCCACATGCCCTCCGACGTCAAGCTCACCCAATACAGCCACGGCGCTGGCTGAGGCTGCAAGCTCGCGCCCGAGGTCCTCGGGCGGATCCTGCAAGGCCAGCTCGCGCAGCCCAACGACACGAGCCTGATCGTCGGAAACGACGCTCGGGACGATGCCGCTGTGGTCGATCTGGGGGATGGTCGAGGGCTGGTCACCACCACCGACTTCTTCATGCCGATCGTGGACGACGCCTACGACTTCGGGCGCATCGCCGCTGCGAACGCCATCAGCGACGTCTACGCCATGGGTGGCACGCCAACGGTCGCGATCGCCATCCTCGGGTGGCCGATCCAGAAGCTCGGAGAGGCGGTGGCCGCCCAGGTGGTCGCGGGCGGGCGGGCGATCTGCACGGAAGCGGGCATCGTGGTCGCCGGCGGCCACAGCATCGACAACCCCGAGCCGCTCTTCGGCCTCGCCGTGAACGGCCTGGTCCAGCTCGACCAGCTCAAGACCAACGCCGGTGGCCAGGCGGGCGACCTGTTGTGGCTCACCAAGCCCCTCGGGCTGGGCCTGCTCACCACCGCCGAGAAGCGCGGCAAGCTGCTCCCGGCCGACCAGGGGCTCGCCACCCGCGTCATGGTGGCCCTGAACAAGGTCGGTGCGGCCTTGGCACCGCTGTCCGGTGTTCACGCGATCACCGACATCACCGGGTTCGGGCTCGTCGGGCACCTCTCCGAGATCTGCGGGGCCGCGGGGCTGGGCGCCCGGCTGGACTTCAGCGCGGTGCCACGCATCACGGACCTGTCGCATTATCTCGCGGAGCGCACCATCCCGGGCGGCACGCACCGCAACGCCGCGAGCTACCCAGAGTTGGCGGATGGCTTGACCGAAGAGCAGATCCAGCTGCTGTTCGACCCCCAGACCAGCGGCGGCCTGCTGGTGGCCGCGGCACCCGAGGCCGCCGATCACGTCCGAGACGTGCTCCGAGCGGCCGGCCTCCAAGCACACGACGAACCCATCGGCGAGCTGGTGGGCAGCCCCGGGCTCCGTGTCGACTGAGGTGCTCCGTCCCCTCAGCTCGCTCCCCAGCAGGGCGCTCGGGGACGTGGTTGCCCGGGGGACGTGCTGGCTGCTCGTCAACCCGGTCGAGTACCACGGGCCCCACCTGAGCCTCGAGAACGACCACCTCTGCAGCCTCGGCCTGGCGCGCGAGCTCGCTCGACGCCAACCAGGGCCTCATGTCCTGATCGGTGAGCTCGGTGTGGGGGTCGACCCCGCCGCCGGACCGGGAAGCCGACACACCCCGTACCGCGTGGTCGTCGCCGCGGTGATGGAGGCCTGTCGAAGCCTGGTCGAGCTCGGCGCTCGGCGCGTGGTCCTGCTCACCTTCCACGGCGCGCCGCTGCACAACCGCGCGCTCTACGAGGGCGCCCGCTTCCTCCTCCGACAGGGCCTTCAGGCGGCGGCGCCCTTCGCCCTCTTGACCGACGAGCTGGTGTCGATGGACACCACGGGGCTCGACGCCGCGTTCGACACCATCGAGGATCCGAACGACCGAGAGCGTGCACGTGCGGGCATGCCGCTGGACTTCCACGCGGGCTTCTTCGAGACATCGGTGGCGTTGCACCTCGCTCCCGACAGCGTGGACGCGGGCTTCCGCGAGGTCCCCGACTGTCCGGCATGGCCGGCCATCGGGTGGCTGCAGGCGGCTGCCCGCTGGGTGCCAGGGCGCCTCGGCGAGGAACTGGCCGCGGTCGCACGCATCGCGGGCTGGACCCAGCTGCGGCCGTACCCTGGCTACACGGGCTGCCCGCGCCTCGCGAGTGGCGAAGCCGGCAACGTCTTCGTGAGCGCCATCGTGCACGCGTTCGAGGCCGAGCTCACCCGGAGCTTCGAGGCGGCCCCGCACGTCCCGATGATGGCGTGGCTTCGGTGGCTCACGCTCGGCGGGCGCCTCACGCCACCGCCGGTGCCGCTCGACGCCTTCGCCAAGCTCAGCTGAGCGCCGCGCGCGTTGCGGCCCTCAGGCGGCCGCTCTGCGCGAGCACACGCTCCAGCGCAGCGTCGGCCCGAGACCGGTAGGCCTGCCGCGCGTCGGCGTCCCGGAGGCCCGAGAGGTTGATGCACACGTTGTAGTAGGCGCCTTCCGCGCAGGCCTCGGCCAACAGCACCGCCACACCGGCGTCGCTGCGGGCGCTCTGGTTGCCAGCGGCGGCGGTCTCGGCGAGCTGGAGGGCGGACTCGGTGCGTTCCAGCACCCTCAGCGGCACCTCGATGGCCTCCCGCGTGGCCGCCTGCAGGGCCTCCCGACGCGCCGCCGTCTCCTCGGGCGTGCCCTTCGCCAGCTTCATCGCGGCCATGATGCCGTCGAACGCCGCCGTGTCCGCGTCGACGTCCGCCAGGAAGGCTTCGCGCACCTGCTGGGCATCGACTGCCAGCGGGTAGTAGGTCTCCTTGTCGGGCTGCAGCCGGCCCTGGCCGGTGGTCAGCTGGGCCACCATCGCGCTCAGCCCACCGCTCATCGCGCCACAGAGCGCAGCCACCGAGCCTCCACCCGGCGCGGGCGCGTCGCTGGCCAGCATGTCGGTGAAGCCGCGAACGCTCAGCGCCACCAGAGGACCGTCGCCGGCGATGCGGTAGTCGATCACGCTCTTCTGGGGGTCGAAGGGCGCAAGCTCGGACAGGCCCAGGCTCCGAACGGCCGTGGCGACCAGCTCGGCCTCCGACACCCCTGGGCTCATCTCCTGGCGCTCCAGGTAGTACCGGCCCGCCGCGGTCAACGCGTCGAGCGGGATGAGCCCCACCAGCTCGCAGCCCGTCACCACCAGCCCGTGTTCGGCCGAGAGCCGACGCGCCGCCTCCACCACCACGTGCACCGGATCGACGAGGTGGTTGGTGAAGTTGATGCTGATCTGACAGCGCTCGTACTCGGCGATGTACCAGCCGATGGCCTTCACCGTGCCGAAGAGCCCGGGGGCGCGCACCATCCGACCTTCGGAGTCGCGGAGCAGCTCGCCGTCGGCGTCGCGCTTCGCGATGCCCTTGTCGCGCAGCATGGCCGCGATCTTCATCGCGCGGCGAGGGTTGCGGGTGTTCAGGTTGATGTTGAAGGCGATCAGGAAGGGCCGCGCGCCGATGACCGTGGCCCCCGACCTGGCCACCTGCTCGGAGAAGGTCGAGGGACCGTGATCGGGTGCCCAGTCCGGGTGCTCGAGCTTGGCGGCCAGCCCTTCGACCTCGCCCGCACGGACCACGGCCAGGTTCCGACGTTCCGGAACCGTGGCCGCGGCCTCGTAGTGGTACACGGGAATGCCCAGCTCGTCGCCGACCCGCGCTCCGAGTCGACGCGCCAACGCCGCACACTCCTCCATCGTGATCCCGCGGACCGGCACGAAGGGCACCACGTCGGTGGCGCCGATGCGGGCATGCTCGCCCCGGTGCGTGCGCATGTCGATCCACCGCTGGGCGGCCGCGATGCCGCGGAAGGCTCCCTCGACCACGGCGTCGGGCGGCCCGACGAAGGTCACCACCGTGCGGTGGGTGGCGTGTCCCGGATCGACGTCCAGGAGCTCCACGCCCTCGACGGTCGCGATCGCGTCGGTGATGGCCTGGATCACGACCGGATCGCGGCCTTCGGAGAAGTTGGGCACGCACTCGACAAGCGGGGTCATGGAGCCTCCGTTCCGGGGCTGCGATGTAACCGGATAGCGCTACGGCCCTCCACGGTGGAGCCGACACGAGGCGCCCCACCAGCGCTCCACGCCGGGCTCGCTGAAGGGGACGACGTCGCACCCGACGTACCGAGGCCAGGCCCACCCCACGCCCCCCGCGAGGGTGCTGCAACCCGGCTCGTCGGGCCAAGCGACCTCCGACGGCGGGTGCGCACCGTCCCCGGTGACCTGGCGCACCCAGGCCTCCCCGCGCCCTTCGCACCAGCCGCGCGCGCTGGCGTCGATCGGGCGGTCGTCGAGGTGCCGGGCCACCCGGCGTGCCAGCGCCTCGGCGACCGCGTCCTCCAGGTCACCGAGCGGCGTCAGCGGTGGCCAGCCCCCCCAGTCCGAGCCATCCTCGCGGACCAACGCCTTCGCGACCCCATCTGCGACGAAGCGCTCCTCCAGCGGGTCCTCGTCGAACGCTCGCAGGCCCTCGGAGAGGGCGTCTGGCTCCAGTGAGAGCGCCAGGCCCATGCGCCGGCCCAGCTCGAACAGGTGGTCGAGGCGGCACTCGGCCAGGCCATCGCTGTGCGCCTCGAGGTAGGCGGCTGCAGCCTGCACGTCGCTCGCCCGCCCCCAGCGCCGCCGGTCTCGCTGTGGCGGCTGACCGGAAGGCACCGCGGCATCCGGCCAGCCGTCGTGGGCGTAGACCCGCTGGTCGAGCCGCTGGACCTGCACCTGCTCCCAGATCGCCACCCGCTGGCCGATCCCGAAGACCACCAGCGGCAGGGCGAGCCATCGGGCACGGGCTGCCGCGCACAGCATCAAGAGGGGCACCAGGGGAGCGAGGTAGCGCAGGTTCAAGAAGGGCTGATCCGGCGCGTCAGGCAGGTGCTTCCAGAGATCGAAGCGCAAGCCGTAGGCCGCCACGAGGGCCACCACCGCCAAGGGCGCGAAGCGCCGCGGGGCCTTCCAGGCTCCCCACCCCGCGAGCCACCACAGAGCGAGCCACCACCAGCCCCCAGCCACCTCCCCGTAGTCCTTCGGGTCCCAGAGGCCCCAACGGAGGTAGTCCCCGCCCAACCAGTCCAGGAGCTTCCCGGGGGGTGCGACCTCCAGACCTCCGAAGTGGTCCTCGCTCCAGGCCTGCGCCTCGGGTCGCGCCTCGAAGTAGGCACGCAAGGGCTGCAAGCCCAAGGGCAGGCCCACCCCGAAGGCCACCAGCCGGCTGACGCCGCCCGCCAGGGCGACCGCAGCCAGCGCGGGCACCCCGTAGGCAGAGGTGTGGCAGAACCACAGGCCGAGGCCCGCCACGAGCCCCGCCAGCGCGGCCCCGCCCACGCCCCGGACCACCAGGCAGGCCGCCAACAAGGTCAGCGCGCTGGACTCGGCGTGGTTGCCCCAGCCGAGCAACGAGAGCTCCCGGTAGAAGCCCGGCGCCGCCGCCATCAACGCGACGAACACCACCGCCGCCTTGCGTCCGGCCGCGTGCAGCGCGAGCCACGCGCCGGTGGCCACCGTGATCAGGTGGAAGGCCACCGGCACGAGCTTCCAGGCGAGCGTGGTCGGCCCGAAGAGCGAGAACAGGGGCACCGACGCCAGCGCCTCCACCGTGCAGCCGCCGCAGAAGGTGCGGTACTGCAGCTCCAACACCTGATCGAGGTGCCCGCAGAGCACCTGCACGCCCTGGCGTGCGTTGAAGCGCTCTTCCCAGTGGACCCGCGCATAGGGCCCCAGCAACACGTCCCCCGCCGTGGCCAGCGCCTCGACGGAGACCAGCGCCGCGACGAGGCTTCGGTCCCGCATCCACCGATGCTACGCCGGGAGGCTCGGACCGCCCGCCCGCTCGTCGGCCAGCAGCGCCTGCCAGCCGTTCTCGAAGAAGGCCTCCGCCCAGGCGAACGAGAAGCCACAGGCGTGGGCGAACTGCTCGTCGGTCTTCCGGTCGCCCACGTACCAGCAGCGCGACGGGTCCAGCTCGTGCTGCCGGATCAAGGCCACGCCAAAGCCCGGCATCGGCTTCCGGCACCAGCACTGGTAGCCCCTGTAGGGGTGAGGACAGAAGCTCACCGGGATGTCGTGACCGAGCAAGGTGTTGGTGTGGTCGAAGATCGCGCTGGCCTGCTCCACGGTCATCGACCCCCCGGAGATCTGGCCCTGGTTGGAGATGCCGAAGAGCGGCCAGCCGGCCGCCACGAGGGCGTCGAGCACCTCGCGGCGCCCCTCGGGGATGCGGACCTCGTCCGCGCGGGTCGGCCAGGGCACGCGCCCGGTGCTCTCTCGGAGGGTGCCGTCGTAGTCGAAGATCACGGCCCGGCCCTGGTAGCGACGTGGCCATCGGCGCCAGAACCCGCGGCGCTCGACCGACGCGAAGCCCTCGCTCACGTCGGGCGGCGTCAGCCGATCCCAGTAGCTGCCGATCGCGCGCGGCGGAAAGAAGTTCGGATGCTCCTTGCCGGCCTGCTTCAGCTCCTCGGGGTCGAGCAAGCGACCGAAGCGCTCGAGCAGCCGCCAGGTGGCGTTCACGTTGCAGTCCGCGCGGGAGGTCTCGAGGTGGATCACGCGCACCGCGACCCCCGCCGCCCGCGCCACGGCGACCGCCCCTGCCCGCGACTTCGGCGTGGCGTACGTGTTGTCCATCACCACCCGCTGGCCGTCTTCGAGGGCCGCCTTCAGCTTGGGCTCCAGGTCCGCGATGCGACCACCCTCTTCGTCGCGGTTGAGGCGCACGTAGCCACGGGCGAGCAGGGGCGCGACGCTGCTCGTCTTGCCCGCGGCCGGTGACCCGCTGATCAGCACGACCTCCTGGCTGGGCACGGTCAGGCTGCGCCGAGCGTCGGACATCCAGTCGCGTCGCCCGTCCAGCGCCGCCACATCGTCGGCATCCAGCACCAGCCGCAGCGCCTTCAGGCTGTCGTCGAGGCTCTCAGCGCGCCGCACGCCCACCAGGGGGAACAGCCCCATGCCCATCAACCAACCGAGCGCCACGACGTGAGGCGACACACCGTGCTTCTCGCCGACACGCTGAAGCACCGCGTCGCGGCTCACTCGACCAACCGCTCGATGACCACCCAGAGGCGAGTGAGCAAGCAGCGGCACCCCCAGGGCGAAGGCGCGGCTCAACACACCATTACGGAACGAAGCGGCGTCGAACACGTTGGCCTTCACCTGGAGCGACGCCAAGGGCACCACGCGCAGTGCCTCTTCGAGCTCCGCCGGGCCGAGGTTGCACGCGCCCACCGCCGCGATCAGCCCTTCCTCCTGCATCGCCGCGAGCTCGCCCAACGAGTCGGCGAGCGGCACCTGGGGGTCGGCGACATGGAGCTGGACGAGCTGGAGCTGGTCCACACCCTGATCGCGCAGGCAGCCCTCTACGGCCTTCCGCAGCCAGGCAGGCCTTGCATTCGGGATCCAGCGTCCCTTGGGCCGGACCAGCCCCACCTTGGTCGCGACCAGCACCTCGTCCCGTGGCCCATCCCAGCCCGCCAGCGCGTCGCGCAGCAAGCGCTCGTTGTGCCCGCGATCGTCCTCGTCCAGGCAATACACGTCCGCCGTGTCCAGCAAGCGCACGCCGGCGTCCAGTGCGGCCCGCACGCGCGCGATGCCGGCCTCGTCGTCGGGCCGCCCGTCGGTCGACAGCCGCATGCAGCCGAGGCCCAGCCAGGGCAAGGCTCTTCCACACAGGCGCCCCTCGGCGGCCACGGGCTCCCGCTCCTGGGAGGGTGTGGCGGCAAAGAGGTCCCACATGCCGTCGTCGTCCCATCCGGCGGAGCGGACCTCCCGCCGAGCCGGCACCTCCACGCCGCCGAGGTTGACCACCTCGAAGGCCGACGACAGCCAAGGCACGTCCTGCTCGACGCAGAGCAACAGCTGTCGACGCTCGTCCGTCGGCAAGACGGCCAGGAAGAGATCCCCCGCGAGGAGTGCGTCGAGCAAGGCGCGAACCTCCGTGCCGGGACGGGACCGTCGCAGCCGTGGGGCCTCGCTCACCCAGCGCCCCACCTCCCGATCCGGGACCCCCAGCCCCGCCGACAGCTCCGCGTTCGTCAGCGGCGGCGTCACCGCCTGCTGCACCCGCCGCAGCTTGTCCCGTGAGGCGGCCTTGACCTCGGCGATCGCGGCGTCGGCGGCGCGCGCCGCGAGCTCCCGTGCGTTCGGGGTGAGGCTCACGGTGCGCGCCGGTACGAGAGCGTCCAGGTCATGGGGGTGTCGAGCCAGGTCGACACCACCTCCGCGTGCAGCGTCAGCCGATCGCCGTCGGCCGCGTACACGTTCCTCCGCTCCCCGTGCTCCCCATACAGCGTGAGACGCGCCGCCTGATCCTCCAAGACGAGGACGTGCTCGAAGGGTTCGCTGCCATCGGCCGGCACCGTCGACGTCCGCTCGCGACCCAGCGGTCGCACCAAGGGGGTGTTGTCGTCGCAGCGCAGCTCGAACTGCCCCTGCATGGCGATGGCGTAGACCCCGCAGAGGTTCGTGGCGCGCCCCAGGACCTGCCGCGCGACCGGGCGGATCAGGAAGTTGAACTCGGCGGTGGCCCGCGCCGTGGCGTCGTCGAGGGTGGCGCGCACCTCCTCGGTCGATGCGTCGAGCACCCAGGTCCCCTCCACCGGGTGGGCGAGGGCTGCGCTGACCAGCATCCACGGCATGGAGGCCATCCTATCCGCGGCTGTCAAGAATCCACGCGGTAGTTGCCTGCCTACCACTTGGTAGATAACCATCGACCAATGGGTCAAGCACCTCCCGACATGCGTCGACGGATCCTCGACGAGGCCATGCGGCTCTTCGCCGAGCGCGGCTTCGGCGCCACCAGCCTGCAGGCGGTGTCCGACGCCGTGGGCATCGCCAAGCCCAGCCTGCTCTACCACTTCAAGTCCAAGACCGCGCTGCGTCTGGGGGTGGTCGACGATCTGCTCGGGAGCTGGAAGGACGTGGTGCCCCAGATCCTCGCGGCGGCCACAAGCGGTGAGAACCGCTTCGAGGCCGCCCTCGACGAGGTGTTGAGCTTCTTCCAGGAAGACCCCGACCGGGCGCGCCTCCTGCTCCGCGAGGTGCTCGACCACCCCGCCGAGATGAGGGCGCGCATGGAGCAGCACCTCTCCCCGTGGATGAACCTGGTGACCGACTACATCCGTCGGGGCCAGAAGGAAGGCGTGGTCTACGCCGACCTCGATCCCGAGGCCTGGGTGATGCACGTGGTCAGCCAGACCGTGGCCACCTTCGCCTTCACCCAGGTCGGCGAGGCCGTGCTCCCCGACGACGCCTCCTACGCCCGCCGCGTGCGCGAGCTCGTGCGCGTGGCCCACCGTTCCCTCTTCCGAACCGAGCCGACCGCCCCACCGGACAAGGACTGAGCCATGGCCAACTTCTACGCGGACAACGACGACCTTCGCTTCTACGTCGAGCGCGGCATCGACTGGGAGCCGTTGGTGAGGTGGACCGAGATCCTCTCGCCGCCAGACGAGGCCTACGCGTCCACCGACGAAGCCCTCGAGGTCTACACCGACATCCTGAACCTCGTGGGCGAGTTCTCCGCGGATCGCATCGCGCCGGCCGCTCGCGCCATCGACGAGGACCCGCCCAGGCTGGAATACGGCGAGGTCACCTTCGGCGAGGCCCAGCAGGGACTGTTCGACGAGCTCAGCGCGATGGGCCTGCACGGGCTCTGCGTGCCCCGCCAGCTGGGCGGCATGAACAGCCCGCTGATGCTCTACTTCATCACGGGCGAGGTGATGAGCCGCGCCGACGTGAGCGTGATGGCGCACCACAGCTTCCACGGCGGCATCGCCATGGCGCTGTTGATGTATTCGGTCGAGGAAGGCACCACCGACTTCGACAAGGAGACCCGGGAGCTGATCGAGACCCGCTTCGGCCACGCGATCTCGGAGATCGTCGCCGGCGAAGCCTGGGGCTCGATGGACATCACCGAGCCCGATGCGGGGAGCGACATGGGCGCCTTGCGCTGCACCGGCACGCTGCACGACGACGGCACGTGGACCGTGTCGGGACAGAAGATCTTCATCACGTCGGGCCATGGCAAGTACCACGTGGTCATCGCACGCACGGAGCCGGCCAGCGACGCCGGCATGGGCCTCGATGGCCTGAGCCTGTTCCTCGTGCCGGCCTGGACCGACAACGACGACGGCTCGCGCACCCGGACGGTGACCGTGGAGCGCCTCGAGGAAAAGATGGGTCACCACGGATCGGCCACGGTCACCGTGTCCTACGAAGACAGCCCGGCCCACCTGCTCGGCCAGCGCGGTGAAGGCTTCAAGGGGATGCTCCTGTTGATGAACAACGCCCGCATCGGAGTGGGCTTCGAGTCGCTCGGCTTGTGCGAGGCGGCCTGGCGAGACGCGAAAGCCTACGCCGCCCAGCGACCGAGCATGGGCAAGACCATCGACCAGCACGAGATCATCGCGGACTACCTCGAGGAGATGGAGACCGACATCCAGGGCATTCGGGCCCTCGCGGTGCACGCGGCCTGGCACGAGGAGCTCGCCACCCGTCAGCGGCTTCGGTTGAAGTTCCTGGTGGAGCCCGGGAGCGACGAGGCCGAGGCACTCGAGCGCGAGGTCAAGCGGCTCAAGTACAAGTCGCGGCTCGTGACCCCGCTCTTGAAGTTCATCGCGGCCGAGAAGGCGGTCGAGATCGCACGGAGGAACGTGCAGATCCACGGCGGCTGCGGCTACATGACCGAGTACGACGCCGAGCGCATGCTCCGCGACGCGCTGGTGATGCCGATCTACGAGGGCACCACCCAGATCCAGGCGTTGATGGCCACCAAGGATGCGCTCTTGGACGTGACGAAGCGCCCGCAGCGCTTCGTGTCCCGCCTGCTCGCCGCCCAGCGCGATGCCGTGCTCGGTAAGGACCCCCTCGAGCGTGGCGTGGCCCGCGTCGAGCTGGCGGCGCTGAGCGCCCAGCGCCTGCTGATGACACGGGTGGCCGGCGACAAGCTCAAGGGCGTGCCGCTCCATCGCTGGAAGGCCGTGCTCGGCGGGGAGTGGGACCCCAAGCGCGACTTCGCCTACGCCCTGCTCCACGCGGAGCGGCTCTCCACGCTGCTCACCGACGCGGCGATCTGCCGCATCCTGCTCCAGCAGGTGAAGGCGTTCCCGGACCGTGAAGACGTGCTGGTCCGCTACCTGGAGCGCGCCGAGCCTCGAAGCGGCTTCCTGCTCGAGACCATCCGGAAGACCGGCGACCGGCTCCTGGAGAAGCTGGCCCGGAGCGGCTGCGAGGGCGACGGCGAGAGCGCCGAGGCCGCCAAGTGAAGCACCTCGTCCACCAGGGCCCGGTGCTGGCGGCTCTGGGTCGCGTCGCGGTCTCCGCGCTCACCCAGAAGACGGGCGGCTCCCTGCCCGACCTGCCCACGCCGCTGGAGTCCCTCACCGTTCCCGCTCGGCCGCCCAGCCTGCTGCGCGACTACGTCCGGGCGGTCGGGGGCAACCCGAAGGGCTACGGCTCCACCGTGCCCGCGCACCTGTTTCCCCAGTGGGGCTTTCCGCTCCTGAGCAACACCTACGCCCTCCTCCCCTACCCGCTGGCCAAGGTGCTCAACCAGGGCTGCCGCATCCAGGTGAACCAGCCCTTGCCGGCCGGCGAACCCCTGCACCTCTCGGCGCAGCTCACGGAGGTCCGCGAAGACCCGGGCAAGGCGCGCATCACCCAGCGGCTGGTCACCGGTACCGCCGACGTGCCCGAGGCGCTCGTGTGTGAGGTGTACGCCACGGTGCCCCTGCCTCGCGACCCGTCACCCGAGGGTGGCGTCGAGAAGCGACCCCGGCGCGCACCGCCAACCGTGGCCGGCCACCTCCGCGAGCTGCAGCGGTGGCGCCTGCCCGCCGACGCCGGCTGGGAGTTTGCCTGCCTGACCGGGGACGTGAACCCGGTCCACTGGATCACGCCCTACGCCCGCGTGGCCGGCTTCGAGAGCGTGATCCTGCACGGCTTCGCCACCCTCGCGCGCGCACTTGAAGGCATCACCAAGACCCGCTGGAGCGGCGACCCCTGGCGCCTGAAGTGCGTGGACGTCCGCTTCGTGCGCCCCCTGGTGCTCCCGGCCAAGGCCGGCCTCTACCTCGAGCCCGGTCTCGTGGAACACCCGCGGCGTCTCGCCGTCGGGAGTGCTCCCGGCGGGCTCGCCTACATGCTCGGAACCCTCGAAGAGACGTGATCCATGGGTGACTTTTTGCTGGAGTGGTCGAAGAATCCGACCACCAGGAAGCTGATGCAGACCGTGGGCGTGCCCACACCGGTCGACCTCCGCCGTGGCGAGGGGGCCTGGCCGGAGCGACCCCTCGAGGGCCGGACCGTCGGCTTCGGCGGTGGGAACGGCCTGCGGGCAGCAGCCGCGAGCGCCCTGGCGAAGGCCGGCGCCACCGTGCTCGCCGATGGGGACCTCACGCCGTTCACGGCGGCGGCGGAAGCCTTCGGGCGCGCCGCGGGCCCGCTCCCCGAGGGGGGAGAGCAGCGCTACGAGGCCCTGGTCTTCGACGGCTCCGACATCGACACGCCGGCCGGGCTCCGCGCGGCCTTCGACTTCTTCCACACGCGGGTGAGGAGCGTCGCCTCCTCCGGGCGCATCGTCGTCCTGGGCCGGCCCACGGCTGACCTGGAGCCCTGCCACGCCGCGTCCCAAGGCGCGCTCCTTGGCTTCGTGAAGAGCCTGGGGAAGGAGACGGGCCGCAAGGGCACCACCGTCAACCTCATCCGGGTCGCGGCCGGCGCGGAGGACCGCCTCGCAGGTCCGCTCCGGTGGCTGCTGATGCCGCACAGCGCGTACGTGTCCGGCCAGGCCATCGACGTGTCCGGGCGGGCGCCCGCCCGCGACGAGGCCTGGGCGCGCCCCCTCGACGGCCGCCTGGCCGTGGTCACCGGCGCAGCGCGGGGCATCGGGAAGGCCACGGCACGCCGGCTGTCCGACGAAGGAGCGCGCGTGCTCCTGGTCGACCGCCCGGACGACGCGCAGCTCGGCGGCGACGTCGCGCGCGGCCTCGGCGGCACCTTCCTCGGCCTGGACGTCACCGATCCGGAAGCGCCCGAGAAGCTGGCCGAGGCCTGCGACGCGCTCGGTGGCTGCGACGTCATCGTGCACAACGCCGGCATCACCCGCGACAAGACCCTCGCGAAGATGAAGCCGGAGCTCTGGGACGTGACGATCGCGGTCAACCTCGAGGCCGTGCGCACCCTCCAGGGCCGCCTGAAGCTGAACCCGGGTGGCAGCGTGATCTGCCTGTCGAGCATCGCGGGCATCGCGGGCAACCCCGGCCAGACCAACTACTCGGCATCGAAGTCCGCGCTGGTTCCGTTCGTGGACCGCCTGGCCCCGCAGCTCGCGGAGCACGGCGTGCGCATCAACGCCATCGCCCCCGGCTTCATCGAGACCCGGCTCACGGCGGCCATCCCGGTCGCCACGCGCGAGGTCGCGCGGCGCTTGTGCAGCCTGGGCCAGGGCGGCCGTCCTGTGGACATCGCCGAGGCGGTGGTCTTCCTCGCCAGCCCGGGGGCCAGCGGGGTCACCGGCACCACGCTGCGTGTCTGCGGCCAGAACTTCGTGGGAGCCTGAGATGCCCTTCGCCGTCAACCGTCCCGCCCGCCGCGCCGTGATCGTCGCTGGCGCGCGCACGCCCTTCGTCAAGGCCTTCACGAGCTTCTTGAAGCTCGACGCGATCGACCTGGGCGTCGCCGCCACGCGGGGCTTGATGGAGCGCACCCACCTCTCGGCCCAGGAGGTCGACGCCCTCGTCTGGGGCGGCGTGATCCTCCCGCCCACGGCACCGAACGTGGCCCGGGAGATCGCGCTGGACCTGAAGATGCCGGCCAGCGTCGAGGCGATGACCTGCACGCGGGCCTGCGCCTCCGGCTTGCAGGCGATCACGCTGGCGGCGGCCCAGATCGAGCGCGGGGAAGCCGACGTCGTCATCGCCGGCGGCGCCGACTCCACGAGCAACGCGACCGTGCCCATGCCGGCGAAGGCGGTGCACACCTTCGCGCCCCTCGCCCTCGGAAAGCCGACGCCCGCGGACTACCTCGGCGTGATGGCCCAGCTCTGGCCCATCACCGACTTCCTGCCGAGCCGGCCCGAGATCGCCGAGCGCACCACGGGCGAGGTGATGGGCGAGGCGGCGGAGAAGATGGCCGCTCGGCACGGCATCACCCGCGCCTCCCAGGACGAGCTGGCGGTGCGCAGCCACCACCGCGCGGCGGCCGCGATCTCCAGCGGGCGCTTCGACGACGAGGTGATCGCGGTCGACACCGGCAAGGGCACGGTGACCGCCGACGGCCTGGTCCGGGCCGACACGAGCGTGGAGCGCCTCGCAAAGCTCCGCGCGGTGTTCGCGAAGGACGGTTCGTTGACCGCCGGCAACTCGAGCGGGCTGACCGACGGCGCGAGCGCCGTGCTCCTGATGAGTGAGGAGAAGGCCCGTGCGCTGGGGTACACGCCGCTCGCAGCGTTCCGAAGCTGGTCCTACGTGGGCGTCGATCCGGCCGACCAGCTGCTGATCGCACCGGCCATCGCGATGCCCCAGGCGCTCCGGCGCGCCGGCCTGGAGCTCTCCGACATCGACGTGGTGGACATGCACGAGGCCTTCGCGGCGCAGGTGCTCTGCGTCACCAAGATGCTCGCGAGCGACGGCTGGGCGAGGGAACGCCTCGGCCGCGACAAGGCCGTCGGGCAGGTCGACCCCGATCGCCTCAACGTGCACGGCGGCTCCATCGCACTGGGCCACCCCTTCGGCGCAACCGGTGCCCGCATGGTCACCACCATGGCCCGCGAGCTCGCGCTGGCCGACAAGCAGACCGCGTTGCTCGGCATCTGTGCCGCCGGCGGACTGGGCGCAGCTGCGGTGCTCGAGCGGATCTGACGGCCGCGCCGGGAGGCGCGACGCGACACCCTGTGACAGTTACTGATTGTCTACGATCGATCATGAGGCTACAGTGCTCCCACACCCAAGGAGCGCCGCGTGGCCGATCTGCTCGACGCCGCCGAGGTCCAGGAGCTCCTGGGCATCTCGGCGCCCACCTTCTACCGCTGGCTCAAGAGCGGCAAGCTCCCCGGCACCCGGGTCGGGCGCCACTGGCGCTTCCGCCGACAAGACATCGACGCGCTCTCGGCGCCTGCCCCTCCCCCAACCGACGTGTTGGAGGTCACGCGGCAGCGCCTCCTCGCGCTCTCCGACCCCGCTGCCGCGGAGGAGCCGCGCATGCAGCCCACCGAACAAGACCTCGCCCGCCTCGCTCTGCGCGCAGCCTTCCACCACCGCGCCGAGAGCTTGCACCTGGAGCCGGGCGATCCCTGGCAGCTTCGGCAGCGGGTCGACGGGCGCCTGGTGCCGCTCCAGGACGCGCTGCCCGAAGCGGCCGGGCGCGCCTTGGCCACGGGTCTGTCCCAGCTCCTCGCGTTGCCCGAGGCCCCGTCGAGCTCGGCGCGTCGCTCCGTCACCCTGGGCCAGGCCGAGGTGCAGGTCCAGGCGGTGCGCTTCCCCACACCACGGGGCCCCAGCCTGGCCATGAAGCTCATCGACCCCGCCATCGCGCTGCCCGTGCTGGACGACCTCGGCTTGTCCACCGACACCGTGGCCAGGATCCGCGCCGTGCTCCAGCGAGGCCACGGCACCCTCGTGGTCAACGGACCGACCGGCGCCGGCAAGTCCACCACCCTCTACCTGCTGCTGAAGGAGCTCGCGCGCCCCCACCGGAAGTGCATGACGATCGAGGATCCGGTGGAGCTGCTCGTCGATCACACCGTGCAGGGTCAGGTCGCGCCCGGCTTCGGCTTCGAAGAGGCCCTCCAGGCGATGATGCGCAGCGATGTCGACGTGGCGCTCGTGAGCGAGGTCCGGACCGCCGAGGTCGCCCGTCAGGTGCTGGCGATGGGTGCGAGCGGGCACATCGTGCTCACGGCCTTGCACGCGCCGGACCCCTCGGAGGCGCTCGCGCGGCTGGCCGCTCACGACGCGGACCTGACGGCCACCGCGGTCCTCGGGGTGCTCGACCAGCGGCTGTTGCCCGCGGCGTGCCCGGCCTGCACCTCCGAGCGCGAGCTCACGCCCGACGAACGCAGCAGCCTCGGAACACGGCGGGGTGTCTCCGCAACGGGCTGCGACGCTTGCGACGACGGCACCCGCGGCCGCACAGCCGTCGGCACCCTCGTGGAGGTAGGCGACCGCTCCCGGGCAGCGCTGCGCAAGGGCCGGCCGGTCGATCTTCCGGATTGGCGCACGGATCTCCGGCGCGCGGTGAAGGCCGGGCACGTGACGATCGAGACGGCGCTCACGGCGCTCTGACCCCGGCCTGACGGGCTACGGTAGGCGGGCACCGACCCGGCGAAGCCGATGTTCCTCCTCCTGTCGACAGCGCTCGCGCTGGATCCCGACGGCGACCACCACCTGATGCCCTCCCGCGGGCCCGACGCGGCGCGCATCGCCTCGTGGCCAAGCTCCGGGGGCTGGCAGGTCGGCCCCGCGCGCTCCTGGTCGACCGGTGGCTCCCGCTTCGGTGCCCTGGTCGTCTCGGGCGCGGAGGCGAGCATCGAGGTGCAGGGCCTCGGCGCCGGTCGCCAAGGCCCGTGGGTTGCCGCCGAGACCACCTGGAGCGAGGGCCCGGAGGCCGTCCGCGTGGTCGAGCTGGGCGCCCACTACCCCTCGGCCCGGATCCGGGTGCGCGGCCCGGTCGATCGGATCGACTGGGAGATCCGAGTCCCCGCAGACGAGCCACGTGGACGGGCCGCACCCCGCCCCCCCGGCGTCTCCAGTGCCCTGGCCGACATCGGCGTGGTGGACCGGGAGACCTGGGGGTCGCGAAGCACCAACTGCACCACGACCGAGGACGACTGGTACCGCTTCGCCATCCACCACACCGCCGGCAGCCAGACCTCGAGCGGCACCGTGCAGGGCAGCGTGCAGGCGCTCCAGGCCTACGCGATGGACAGCGGCGGCTACTGCGACATCCCCTACCAGTTCGTCGTCGGCTACGACGGCTCCCTCTGGGAAGGGCGACCCCTGGACTACTACAGCGGGGCCACCGGAAGCGGGAACAACGACGGCAACATCGCCGTGTGTTTCCTCGGCTGCTACGACGCGAGCGGCTGCGGCTCCAGCTACGACGACGCCACCGACGACATGATCGTCTGGGCGCGGCTCCTCATCCAGACCCTGGCGCAGGAGCACGGCATCGTCACCGACGACGACACCACCCGAGGTCACGGCGACTGGCCCGACCAGTCCACGGCGTGCCCGGGGAGCGAGGTCAAGGCCCGCCTGGACGAGCTGCGCGAGGCGGACGCCCCCTTCCAGGCCGCCTGGCTGGCGTCTTCCGACACGACCGTCGAGGTGGCGCTGGGGGACGAGGTGGAGGTCACCATCGAGCTCGAGAACACCGGCACCGAGACCTGGACCGCGGAGCATGTCTACCTCGCCCCCACACCCCGAGACGAGGCCGTGGCGTGGGCGGGTTCGGACTGGCCGTCCGTCGCCCGTGCCGCGACCGTGTCGCGCGACGTCTCCCCCGGCGACACCGGCTCCTTCACCTTCTCCGTCCATGGCGACACGGTCGGCACGCACGCGCTCGGCTTCGGACTCGTCGCCGAGTGGACCACCTGGTTCGAGGACATCCCCTGGGGTGGCGGACCCAGCGACGGCGACATCGGCCTGACCCTCGTGGTCGACGAAGCGGCCGGGCCCACGGGCAGCGAAGAAGAGCACGACGACGACGGTTCGCTCGCCGGACCCCCTCTCGGAAGCTCGATGACGCGGGTGCCGCTCTCCACCATGGGTCGCTGCGGGGTCGTCGCCGTGTCCCCCTGGTGGGCGCTCGCCCTGCTCGGCTGCGCCCGACGGCGGCGGTCCGGATAGGGCGCCCCATGCTCCTCACCGTGCTCATGGCCTGCATCAAGCCGTCCCCCGAGGTTCCCAACGTGGCTGCGCCCCCGACGGATCCGCTGCAGCTGGTCGACTGGCTCGCTCAGGATGAGGCGCGCTTCGAGGACCTGGTGCCGGGCACGGAGAAGCACATCCAGTGGGCGCACCCCGAAGCGCCGGGCAAGACCGAGCTCGCGGTGGTCTACCTGCACGGCTTCTCGGCCACCCGCCAGGAGGTTTCGCCGCTCTGTGAGGAGCTCGGCCAACGCCTGCACGCCAACGTGTACTTCCCCCGCTTGACCGGCCACGGCCGGAGCGACGACGCGATGGCCGAGGCGACGCTCGAGGCCTGGAAGGCCGACGCGCGCGAGGCGTGGTCGATCGGCCGCACCCTGGGCGAGCGGGTGCTGTTGGTGTCCACGTCGACCGGTGGCACCCTCGCGACCTGGCTCGCCACCACCGTGCCCCAGTCCGAGATCTCGGCGCTGGTGCTGATGAGCCCGAACTTCTTCCCGCGGGACGGCACGGCACGCCTGCTGACCTGGCCCGGTCGCAGGCTGCTGCTCAAGGTCGCCACGGGCGACACCCGAGAGTGGGAGCCCCACAACGACGGCCAGGCCACTTACTGGACCTGGCGCTACCCCTCGACCGCCCTGCTTCCGATGATGGAGCTCGTGCGCCTGGTGGAACGCACCGACGTCTCGACCATCACCGCGCCGGCCCTCCTGATCACCAGCCCCAACGACGAGGTCATCAACCCCGAGACCGCGCAGGCCCGCTTCGCCGACTTCGGCTCGACCCGCCGGGCCACCTGGCTCGTCGACGCCGTGGGCGACCCGTCGAACCACGTGCTCGCCGGCGACATCCTCTCTCCGGACGACACCGCCCCCACCCTCGAGCGCATCCTGGCCTTCGTCGAGGGTGGTTGATCGGCACCACAACGCGGTGCGTAAAGCCTTTCGCACGGTGATTTCACCGACTTGAGCGGTTATCCGCGCGACCTTGGAGCCCCTGGCATGAGCGCGGCAGCCTACTTCGACGTCGACGGCACCCTCGTCGGTACCAACCTGATCCACCCCACGGTGATGATCCTGGCCAACCAGGCCAGTCCCCTGGAGTCTGCGAAGAAGATCGGGGGCGCGCTCTTGAGCGGCCCCCTGATGGCCCTCGCGGAGCTGCGCGACCGGCGCCTCTTCAACGAGATGCTGTTCGCGCACTTCAAGGGCGTGAGCGAAGACCGCATGGTCTGCCTGAGCGAGGAGGTCTACGACAGCATCGTCAAGCCGCGGCTCTTCGCAGGCACCTTCGACCTCGTGAAGAAGTGCCAGGACGCCGGCCTGCGCATCGTGCTGGTCACCGGCAGCCTCGACCACACGATCCGGCCCCTCGCGCGCCGACTCGGCGTGCCCGACTCCGACCTGTTGACCAACCGCCTCGAGATGAAGGACGGCTACGCCACCGGCAAGCTGATGCGACCGGTGGTCGCCGGTCCGGGCAAGTCCCAGCTCATCGTCGCGGATGCCCGCGAGCACGGCCACGACCTGGCCCGCTGCCACGGCTACTCCGACAGCTACTCCGACGTGCCGATGCTCTCGGTCGTCGGCCATCCCCATTGCGTGAACCCCGACCGCAAGCTGCGACAGCTCGCGCGCGCCTACAGCTGGCCGGTGCTCGACATCGACCGCCCCGCGCGCGGCAGTCAGGCTCGCAGCGCCACCTGAGGCCGGAATGTCTGTGAACCCCCACGTCGACCACCCCTGCGTCGTCACCATCGACCACCGAAGCGCACCCCGCGTGCTCTTCCACGGGACCAAGTTCCTCGAGGTCGATCTGCCGGTGGGCACCCGGGTGCTCTACCCGAAGCCGCCGATGAAGCCGCTCAACGACGTCAAGGCGGCCATCCGCTACGCGATCAACCACCCGGAGAGCGGCGCGCCGCTCTACGCGCGGCTCAAGCCCGGCATGAAGGTGACCATCGCGATCGACGACATCTCGATGCCGCTGCCGCCGATGAAGGCCCCGGACGTCCGCCAGCTCCAGGTCGAGGTCGTGCTGGAGCTGCTCGCCGACTACGGCATCGAGGACGTCGAGCTGATCATCGCCACGGCCTTCCACCGACCGATGGCGGCCAACGAGATCCGTCACATCCTCGGTCGCAAGATCTTCGACACCTACTGGCCCGACCGCCTCTACAACCACGATGCCGAGCGCCCCGACGGCCTGACCTTCCTCGGCACGACCGAGGACGGCCTCGAGGTCGAGATCAACAGCAGGGCCGCCGAGAGCGACCTGGTCGTGTACTGCAACCTGACCTTCGTGCCGATGAACGGTGGCTACAAGAGCCTCGGCACCGGCCTGGTCGGGTACCGCACGCTGCTCGGCCACCACAACCCGTACACCATCCGCAAGACCAACTCCTACATGGACCCCGAGGACAGCTTCCTCGCGTCGCGCATGGTGCAGGTCGGACAGCTCATCAACCGGCACGTCCAGGTCTTCCACATCGAGTCGACCGTCAACAACGCCATGTTCGACAAGCCGCTCGAGTTCCTCGGCAAGAACGAAGACGAGCTCAGCTCCACCGAGAAGCGCGGCCTGAAGCTCCTCGTGAAGACCCTGGATCGTCTCCCCCAGCCCGCCAGGCAGGCCATCTTCGAGAAGGTGCCCGCGCCGTACGGCGTCATCGGGGTGTGGGCGGGCGAGACCGAGGCGACCCACAAGAAGTGTGTCGAGAAGTGCTACGAGCAGCTCGCGGTGCCCATCAAGGGCCAGTCCGACATCGTGGTCTTCCCGATCCCGTACATCAGCCCCTACAACGTCAACGCGTTCCTCAACCCCCTGCTCGTGTCGGTCATGGCCGAGGGCTACCTGCACAACCTGCACCGGGGCGTTCCGCTCTTGAAGAAGGGCGGCACCATCATCCTGCTGCACCCCTGCAGCGACCGCTTCGACCCCGAGCAGCACGCCGCCTACGTGGAGTTCTTCCACAAGCTGCTGCCACAGACCCGCGATGCGATGGAGCTCCACAAGCGCTTCGAGCGCGACTATGCGCGTCATCCTGGGTACATCCAGATGTATCGAACCGGCAAGGGCTACCACCCCGCCCATCCCTTCTACATGTGGTACTGGGGCGAGAACGGGCGGCAGCACCGCGGTCGCGTCATCGTGGTCGCCGCCGACAACGAGTACGTGCCGGAGATCCTCGGCTACGAGACCGCTCCGACCTTCGACGTGGCGCTCCGGATGGCTAGGGAGACCGCCCCGCCGGACCCGAGCATGACGGTCTTCCGCATCGCCCCCGTGCTGCTGGCGGACGTCACGCCCGACGAGACGGCCCGGATCGGAGAGGCCAAGTGAGCACCCTGGACCTGCGCGCGCAGCTCACCGGCCAGCGCCTGCTGGTCATGGGCGGCACCGGTTTCCTGGGAAAGGTCACCCTGTCGCTCCTGCTCGACCGCTTCCCCGAGATCGGTCACATCTGGCTCGTCGTGCGTCCGAAGGGAACGATGACCTCCCCGGTGCGTTTCGAGCGGGAGATCCTCACGAGCGAAGCCTTCGACCCGATCCGAGCCACCCACGGCGGCGGCTACGAAGCCTTCATGCGCGGCAAGATCACCGCGATTCCCGGTGACGTGTCCGAGGACTTCGCAGGGGTGCCCCAGGAGGTCCGCGACACGATCCGGGGCCAGGTGGACTGCCTGCTGAACATCGCCGGTGTGGTGAGCTTCAACCCGCCCTTGGACTACGCCTTAAAGGCCAACGCCTTCGGCATGCAGAACCTGGTGGCCCTCGCCCAGGACCTCGACAACGTGCGCTTCCTGCACACGTCCACCTGCTACGTCGCGGGCGATCGGACCGGACAGGTCGACGAGATCCACCCGCTCGAGTGGCCCTTCCCCAAGGCCGACACGCTGGCCACGGAGCACTGGGACCCGGCCAGGGAGATCGCCGAGTGCGTCGACCTGGTCGACAACGTGCGCCACCGGGCCAACGACGCCTACCGCGAGTCGCAGTTCCTCGACACGGCGAAGAAGAACCTGATCGACAAGGGCGAGCCGGCACGGGGCAGCGCGCTGAAGAGCGAGCTGGCCAAGGTCCGCCGGACCTTCGAGGAGGATCGCCTGGTCGACGCTGGGCTCGAGCGCGCCTGGTTCTGGGGATGGCACAACACCTACACCTACACGAAGTCCATCGGCGAACAGATCCTCGCCACCTCGGGGCTGCCCTTCGCCATCGGGCGTCCCGCCGTGATCGAGTCGGCGATCGCGTTTCCCCGCACCGGCTGGTGCGAGGGCATCAACACCTCGGCCCCGATGATCTACCTGGCGCTACAGCGGGGACCCACCCACTTCCCGGCCCGCGAGGAGTCGGTGCTCGACGTCATCCCCGTCGACTACGTCGCCGCGGGCCTGCTGCTCACCCTGGGCGAGCTCCTGGAGGGCACCCACAAGCCCGTCTACCAGTACGGCACGAGCGACCAGAACCCTCTGAAGATGTATCGGCTGATCGAGCTGGTCGGCCTCTTCAAGCGGAAGCACCTGAACGAGCAGGGCGACAACCCCGTGCTGGACTTCCTGGACAAGCGCTTCGAGTCTCGACACACCACGGCGTCGGACCACTTCGAGCGCGGGCCGGCCTGGATGAGCCAGCTCGCCACCAGGACCGCCAAGCGCCTGAAGGCGCTGCCCGGCCCGCTGAAGCCCATCACCGCCCCCGCCGCGAAGGGACTGCAGGGCCTTTCGAAGGGGCTCTCGGTCAAGGGCAAGATCATCGATCAGTTCGTGCCCTTCACCGCGACGCACAACTACCGCTTCTCGTGCGCCAACACGCGCGCCGCCCTGGACCGCCTCGACGACGAGCAGCGCGCTCTGGTCCCCTGGAACCCCGAAGAGCTGGACTGGCGGCACTACATCCTCGACGTGCACGGCCCCGGGCTGGTGCAGAACGTGTTCCCGGAGATCTCGGAGAGGGTCAAGCGGACCGTCAAGCCGCTCCGTGCGCACGACACCCTGCTCGACTTCCTCGACGAGCTCGTGGCGCGCCATGACCTCGCACCGGCGCTGATGCGCATGCACGACGACGGCCTGACCCGTGTCCCCTACCGGCAGGTGCTCGAGCGGGCCCAGGCGACCGGCGTGCGGCTGGGCCTGGCCGGTGTGAAGGTCGGTGACCGCGTGATGCTGGCCGGCAAGAACCACCCAGACTGGGTCATCGCGTACTTCGGCATCCTCGCGGCCGGCGCCAGCGTCGTTCCGATGGACCCCGCCTACACAGCTTCGCAGGCAGCCAACGTCGAGGCGGCCTCGGGCGCGACCGCTTCCGTGCTGGACGAGGAGGCTCGCACGGCCTTCGGCCACGGCCTCTCGGTCGCGGAGTACGACCTGCACGAGGTCACGGCACCCGGCGCGGGCGACCCGCTGCCGGCCTTCGACCGGGATCCCGACGCGGTCGCGGCGATCCTGTTCACCAGCGGCACCACGGGCACGCCCAAGGGTGTGATGCTGACCCACCGGAACTTCTGTTCCCTGCTCGCGAGCCTCGGACGCATCTTCCCGCTCCGCGAGACCGACCGCGTGATGTCGGTGCTTCCGCTGCACCACACCTTCGAGTTCAGCTGCGGCTTGTTGCTCCCGCTGTCCCGCGGCGCACGGGTGCTCTACCTGGACGAGCTCACGGGTGAGAGCCTGAACAAGGGTCTCACGGAAGGCCGGATCACCGCGATGGTGGGTGTCCCGGCGCTGTGGCAGCTCCTCGAGCGACGCATCCGCGGCCAGATCGCGGAGAAAGGGGACCTGTTCCGACACGGCGTGGACTTCGGCCTCGAGGCGAACCGCATCCTCGGCCGCTCCACGGGACTCGACGTGGGCCGGCTGCTGTTCGGCACCGTGCACGAGCGCCTCGGCGGCAACATCCGCTTCCTGATCAGCGGCGGCGCGGCACTGCCCAAGGAGACCCAGGAGCTCTTCAGCGGGCTCGGGTTGCACCTGGCAGAGGGCTACGGGCTGACCGAGGCAGCTCCGGTGCTCACTGTCGCCAAGGGCGCGCCCGGCTCCAAGCCTGGTCACGTCGGGGAGGCGATCCCTGGCGTCGAGCTGCGCATCGAGAAGCCCAACGACGAGGGTGTGGGCGAGGTGATGGCACGGGGAGACAACGTCATGGCCGGCTACTTCGGCAACGTCGAGGCGACCCAGGCGGTGGTCAGCGACGACGGCTGGCTCCGAACGGGGGACCTGGGCCGCATCGACCACCGCGGACGCCTGACGATCCTCGGCCGCGCCAAGGAGGTCGTGGTCACCGCCTCGGGCGAGAACGTCTACCTCGACGACGTCGAGAACACCCTCGGCCCCAACCTGCCCTACATCCAGGAGTACGCGCTGGTCGGGCTCGAGGATCCACGCGGGGGTGAGCGTCTCGGCATGTTGGTCGTGCCCGCCACCGACAACGACCTGGACCGGGCCACGCGGCACGACCGGGCCCGGCAGGCTGCGAAGGACGCCGTGGCGAAGCTGCCGAAGGTGCAACGCCCGGCCGTGCTGCACCTGGTCGATGCCGACCTGCCGCGCACGTCCACGCGGAAGGTCAAGCGCCGCGAGGTCAAGGCCGTGCTCGACAAGATCGAGGCAGCGGCCCCCAAGCGCATCTCCAAGAAGGAGGGGGTGTCGGCCCCGGTGGCACGCGCCGTCGCCAGCGTGGCGGGGCTCGACTCCGCGAAGGTCACCGCGGGCACGCGCCTGGCCGACGAGCTGGGCTTCGACAGCCTGATGTGGGTCGAGCTCGCCAGCGCGCTCGAAGGCATCGACGGCGGCAAGCCCGACCCGGAGGCGCTCTCCCAGTGCGAGACCGTTTCGGACGTGGTGTCGCTGGTGCGCGCACCGACCCCCACCATCGAGAAGGAGCCCGACGCCCGCGAGGAGTTCCGCATCCCCATGCCGATGGTGAAGCCCCTGCGCGCCAGCCTTGGCTACGCCCAGCGTGAGCTCTACGGCAAGGGGCTGCACACCCGCGTGTTCGGGCGCGCGTTCATCCCCCAGAACCGCCCGGCCATCGTGGTCTCGAACCACTGCTCCCACCTCGACATGGGGCTGGTGAAGTTCGCGCTGGGACCCTACGGGCGGAAGCTCGTGGCGCTCGCGGCCAGCGACTACTTCTTCGAGGGCAACAAGTGGTGGGTCGCCTACTTCGAGCAGCTGACCAACCTCCAGCCGATCAGCCGGAAGCAGGGCTTCCGCGCCAGCCTCGAGCAGGCCAAGGGCGTGATCGCCGCCGGGAACGTGGTGCTGCTCTTCCCCGAGGGCACCCGGCGCACCGACGGCTCGATCGGGGACTTCAAGCCGCTCGTCGGACGGCTCGCGCTGGAGACGGGCGTGGACATCCTGCCGCTCCACCTCGACGGCACGTTCGAGATCCTGCCGAAGGGTGCCGTGCTGCCCAAGGGCCGCGACGTCACCGTGCGCATCGGCCCGCCGCTCGAGATGAAAGAGCTCCGGCGCATCACGGAGGGCTTGCGCCCCAGCGAGGCCGCACGGGAGGTCGCCCGGCTGACCCAGCAGGCGGTGACGCAGCTGCGGGACGGGCAGGTGCTGGAGCTGCACACGGTGGAGGCGGGCGCGGCCGAGCCGGAGGTGGTGGTCGATCCCATCGAACAGGCCTTCACCGCGCTGCCGGATCGCTTCGACCCGGAGCGGCTCAAGAACGGCGGACTGTCGTGGTACTTCTCGCTCGCCAACAAGGAGGGCGGTCGCAAGTACACGGTGGTGTGCGACGCCGAAGGGGCGCGCGTGCTGCAGGGCCGACCGCCGGGGGGCAAGGCCGACTGCGTGGTGAAGACCTCGGAGGAGATCATGCGGCGCATCATCACGGAGCGCTACGTGCCCGAGCCTCCCGAGTTCATGTCCGGTCGCATCAAGACCAACAAGATTCCGCTGCTCGTCGAGTTCGCGCGGGTCTTCAACCTCTCGGGGAACGCGTCGTGAAGGTCCTCGTCACCGGTGCCACCGGCTACCTCGGCCAGCGCATCGTGGAGCGCCTGACCGACCACGAGGTCGTGCCCCTCAGCCGCAGCCTCGGCGCAGACATCACCGACCCCGAGTCCCTGCGAGGCCACTTCGACGGAGTCGACGTGGTGGTGCACGCCGCGGGCCTGGTGTCGCACGATGAATCCGACGCGGCAAAGCTGTACCAGGTGCACGTGGTCGGCACGCAGAACGTGCTCGCCGCGGCGCGTGCGGCGGGGGTCCCGCGGGTGGTGTACGTGTCCACCTCGGGCACCGTGGCGGTCTCCACCGATCCCGACTTCATCGCAGACGAGGACAGTGAGACGCCGCGCGCGATCCTCCAGCGCTGGCCGTACTACCGGTCCAAGCTCTACGCTGAGCAGATCGCCCTGGACGCCAACGGCCCAGGGCTCGAGGTGGTCTGCCTGAACCCCACCCTCCTGCTGGGCCCGGGCGACGCCACCGGCGTGAGCACCCGCCCGGTCTCGCTGTTTCTCGAGGGCAAGGTCCTGGCCACGCCGCCGGGTGGCCTGAGCTTCGTCGACGTACGCGACGTTGCCGAAGCCGTAGCGCTGGCGCTGACCAAGGGACGCGGCGGGCGACGCTACCTGCTCGGCAGCGCCAACATGACCTTCGAGCGCTTCTACGCGACCGTGGCCCGGATCACGGACCGGGAGCCGCCAGCGCTCAAGGCACCCGGCGCCACCCGCGCGCTGCTCGACTGGATGCCCAAGCTCGGCAGGCATGGCTTCGGCTGGGGCATCGAGCTGGAGCGCCACGACCTCGAGCAGGCGTGTCACACCTGGTACCTCGACGACCGGCGGGCGCGGCTCGAGCTGGGCTGGACCACGCGCGACCCGCTCGTCACCCTCCGCGACACGGTCGCCGACCTCT
>CAZSAT010000054.1:0-45746 GCA_964604675.1 uncultured Enterobacterales bacterium | reverse complement strand
GACCACCGAGATCTACACTCTTTCCCTACACGACGCTCTTCCGATCTCGACGCTGGGCCGGTCCTCGTGATCGACGAAGCTCAGGTCTCCCGCGTAGCCCCAGTCGGCGTCGCGCTCGAGGTCGACGTTGGGGTTGTCGAACTCGGTGGCGAAGACCTTCGTGGGGTCCCAGCCGCCGTAGCTGACCACGAAGAGGAAGCGCTTGCCGGAGCCGGACGCGGCGAGCGCGGGCTTCCAGGGCGCGAGGGTGGCGCCGGCGAGCAGGCCGCCGGCCTTCAGCAGGCTTCGACGCTTCATCAGTAGAACAGGAACTCGGGGTCACGGAAGAGCACGGAGAGCACACCGGCCCACGCTTCCTCGGAGCTGGCGCCGGTGTCGCGGAGGTCCTGCCACAGCTCGAGGTTGGCGGCGACCGCCTCGCCATCCCCTGCGACCCGGTCGCCGAAGAGCTGCCAGTGCAGCACCTGGAGCTGGGCCACCATGGCGTCGCGGTCGCTGTCGGGGGTCTCGGCGAAGTGGATCTCGGTGAACAGCCGGGCGGACTCCGGCGCGCCGACATCGTGATCGACCACGTAGGCTGCGGCGGCTTCCGCCAGCCGTTCGGCGACCAGCGCGAGGGTGGCGGTGGGCTCGGTCGCGGGCGCGGTGACGAAGTACCCGTCCACCCCGCCCGCGAGGGTGCGCAGCCCGTAGGTGTCGGTGCTGAGCATGTCGTAGTCGTCGTAGGTGAAGCGGTAGCCGGTGAGCGCTTCGAGGCTCGACGCGAGCTGGTACGGCGACAGCATCTTGCGGCTGGCGTCGAGCGGGTCGTTGCTCTCGCGGGCGGCCCGGTAGCGCGGGTCCTGAAGCACGCTCGCGAAGAGGGGCTTCAGCCGGAGGTCGGCGTCGAGGAAGGCCAGGCGGTGCCGCTCGAGGGCCGCGGTGTCGTCGAGCTCGACGTCGCGCTGCAGGAGCAGCGCGAACACCTGCTCGGCGGCGCACGAGGGGTAGCGGCTGTCGCCGGCGATCTGCCAGCCGAGGTCCTGCAGGTCGTAGCCCGGTTGCCCGTACCAGCCTGGCGGGGTCTGGGTGTAGGTCTCGTAGAGCAGCTCCCGCTCGGGGTGGTAGCTCGTGGTGTCGAGGTAGCTGTCGTAGTCGTAGTAGAAGAAGCCCCAGAGGTAGCTGGCGATGGGGTCGAGGCTGGCGTGGCAGCCCACGCAGCCGGTGTTGCTGCGGAGCGCTTCTTCGACCGCGTCGCCGTCGAGCAGGTTCACGTCGCGCTCGAACTCGACCGGGATCGTGAGGTAGTCGTGGCAGAGCAGGATGCGGCTGATGGCGTTGGCGCGGCCGCGGTTGGCGTTCGACGACGTGGACATGTAGCGCCAGTACAGCGCGTTGGTGCTCAGCACGCCGGCCATGGGGCGCTGGTCGGTGTAGGAGGCGGGCTCCCAGCCCACGGTGTCGGCGGGGTAGTCCAGCGGCCACGCGGCGGCGAGCACCTCGTTGGCCATGGTCCAGTCGGCGGTGACCAGGTCGGTGTAGGGCAGGTCTTCGCTGGCGATGCGGGCGAGGATGCGGAGGGGCTCTTCGCCGACGGAGCGCGCCCAGGCCGCCTCGTCGTCCAGGCCGTAGTCGCTGGCGTCGACGTACCAGTCGTCGAGGCGTGTGAGCCAGATCTCGCTGTAGAGGTCGACCACGCGCTCGGCGAAGCGCTCGTCGTCCAACCAGGTCACGATCAGGGTGTCGACCGACGCCGGGTCGGCTTCGATCGCGGCGAGCTCGTCGAGGTCGGGCCGCACGCCGCGCAGGTCCAGGCTGGCGCGGATGGCGAGGTCCATCGGCGAGATGCTGGCCTCCTCGGGGTCGCTCTCGGGGTCCTGGCTGGGGGACGCCGAGTCCGGGTCGGGCTCGACGGGGAGCCGCTCGGGCTCGGCGCAGGCCAGGAGCCAGATCACCACGGGCGCCCCTCCCAGCCCTGCAGCGCGGTGAAGTCCGGGCAGACCTCGCCCAGGGGCGCTCCGTGGAACCAGGCCTCGCCGCACCCGTCGCAGTCCGGGCCGAAGGCGAAGCCGCCGGAGTAGGTGGCGCCGTCGAAGACCACGTCGTACCAGTCGCCCGCTTCGTCGCGCACGCTGATGAGCCCACCGGGCTCCGCGCCGCAGTCGGAGCCGACGTCCTCGCTCTGCAGGAGCACCTGGTCGAACCAGACCGCGTTCACGGTGCCGGTGAAGCCCGACAGGCTGCCGTTCAGGTAGGTGTAGACGCCGTCTTCGTAGCTCTGGTAGTCGATGGCGTAGGTGTAGAGGTCGACGGCGAGGTCCTGCCCGAGCCAGCTCGCGTCGGCGCCCGTCCCGTCCCAGCGGAAGGTGCCCACGATGGACGCGTAGCTGTAGGTACGGTCGTAGCTCGGGTAGTAGAACGCGTAGGTCGAGGAGTAGCCGGCGGCTTCGAGGGTGCTGCCGCTCGGCGAGACCACCTTGGCGCTGCCCGAGAAGTAGGCGTTGTGGCTGTACTCGTAGCCGCTGCTCGCGTCGACGTAGTCGCGCTCCTGGCTGTGGATGCCGTACCCGGCGTAGGTGGTGCCGTTGTCCGACGTGCAGCTGTCGTACCAGTACACGCGGCCGTAGGACTCGTAGTAGTAGTCGTAGAGGTAGGGGCAGTCGTCGTCCATGGACGCTTCGTTGACCAGCTCGCCGTAGAGGTCGTGGAAGACCTCGGGGTCCAGGGTGAAGCTGGCGGCCAGCGCTTCGGCGATGCCCTGCTCCAGCTCCCCGAGCGACAGCACCGGACCTTCTTCTTCGGGCTCGTCGAGCAGGTAGCTGCCGTCGTCTTCCTCTCCGCCCTCGCCATCGGGTGCTTCATCCGACGTGGACGTGTTGCCTTCCGACTCGGTGTTGTCGGTGCGCAGGGCGACGCACGAGCCGTCCGCACTTCGGCCGTAGCCCTCGACGCAGGGCTGCTCGGTCACGCATGCCAGCAACAGGAGGGTCATCCAGGCCCCAAGGACGGTAGATTACCACCCCGGAGCCGACCGACTGGGCTTTTCCCGACGGCCGCGAGCGCGGCTCAGGCTCTCCGCTACGCCTCGTCGGTGGGCGCTTCGGGCGTCTCGGGCGTCTCGACCGCGCTCCCCTGGTTCTCCTCCTTCTTCGCTTGCTTGCGCGCGCGCTTCTCGGCACGGCGAGCTTGCTTGGCGAGCTCCTTCTGACGCTTGTCGTAGGCGTGGTTGGGTCCGCGGGCCATGGTGTCTCCTGGGCACCCGTCTCAGGGGTGCGAGCGCCCATCCGCTCGTGTGCGGCTGGCCACCCCCCATAGGTCGTTGCGGCCTTCGAGGCGAACCGGTCAGTCCTTGGGTTCGTCATCGGCTGTGGCGTCGCCGGGTTCGGTGGCCCCGAGCTCCAGCGTGTAGTGGTACTCCGACGCCGGACCCTCCCAGCCGAGCACCACGAGGTGGTAGGTCTGGCCGGGCTGCAGGGTGTAGCCGTGGCTCTGCAGCTCGATCTGCTCCGGGTGCACGTCGTCCGGATCCCAGCCGACCATCCAGGGGGTGGCGTCGGCGGCGAAGAGCGCGATGTCGAGGTTGGCGTCGTTGGGGGCGTCCCAGGTGAGCTTGGCCTCGAAGCCCAGCTCGGTGGCCACGGTGAGGGCGAAGGCGTCGACGTCGGCCTGCTCCCAGTGGGGGTCGGTCTGTTGGAAGACGATGGCGCCTTCGATGACGCCGCTGGCGCACGTGCCGCCGAGCTCGGTGAGCGCCTGGGCGACCTCCAGGTCACCGGTGAGCTGGGTGGTCTCGGCGTCGAGCGCGAGGTCGTTGGGCTCGATCTCCGCGACCGACCACGTGGCGTCCTCGTCGATGCGGTCGTCGCAGTCCTGGTCCTGGCCGTCGCAGTCGCCGTCGGGGGCGAGGGGGTTGAAGCTCGGGTCCTCGTCGTCGCAGTCGCCGTCCGCGGTGCTGTACCCGTCGCCGTCGAGGTCGTCGACCGGAGCGTCGCGGCCGGTGTCGACCGGGGCCGAGCTGGTGTCGTCGCTGGGGGTGGGGCCACCGCCATCGGGACTGAGCGTGGGGATGCAAGCTCCCAGGAGCACGCTCAGCACGCTCAGCACCTGCTGGCCGCTTCCCGCGCCTTCACCTTCTTCCGCAGCCAGAAGAGGAAGCCGCCGACGAGTGCCAGCGGGAGGAAGGTGAGCAGGCCGGTGGTCGCGATGAACATCATCCGGTTCTCCTCGGTGGACGAGAAGCAGACCGGGCAGGCGAGCGCGACATGGGCGAGCAGGAGGACCACGAGGCTTACAGGTATACCAGCCAGTAGAGCAGGGGCCACAGGCCGACCACGAAGTACCAGAAGACCTGCAGCGCCCAGAAGCGCTCCTGCTCCAGCGTGCCCGCGCGGGCCGCGACCGTCTGCTGGACCAGGAAGGCGAGGGCGGCCAGGACGTGCAGGCCGTGGGAACCGACGATCAGGTAGAAGAACGCGCCGTGCTGGGAGCCCGTGAAGCTCAGGCCTTCGCTCAAGAGCCCGATCCACTCCACGCCCTGGAAGGCCACGAAGAAGGCGGCCAGTGCAGAGGCCGCGGCCAGGGGCTTGAAGGCGTGCTCCGGGCCGCGCTCGAAGGCGCGCTGGGCGAAGAACACCATGGCACCGCTGGCGAGCAGGGCCGCGGTGTTGAAGGCGGTCTCGGCGGCTGGCAGCACCGGCAGGTACGGCGGCGGCCACACGCCACCGGGCACCCCCGCCTTCACGATGAGGAAGGCGCTGATCATGCCCGAGAACATCATGGCCTCGGTGAGCACGAAGACGAGCATGCCCAGGACCGGCGTGGGCACCAGCGGCTCCTCACGAACCGGGCCGTTCGGCGGCTGCACGAGGCGAAGGGTGGTGTCCATGGGCTCGCGGGGCTCGCTCAGTGGTGGGCGCCGCCGCTCGACGTGCCCTTGTCGTGGCCGGTGTGCTCGCCCTCGTGCTTCGCCATCTCGCTGGCGATGAACTCCTTGGCCGCGTCGTTGCGCCAGTTCGTGCCCTCGTGGCGCATGACGTCGGGCGCGACCGCGAAGAAGAAGAGGAACATGAACGCGAGCGCGGTCGTGATGAAGTAGTGCACGTACTTCGGCTCGTCGCCGGCGTGCATGAAGTAGTACACGACCATGCCGGCCTTCACGACGGCGATGCCGAAGGCGGTGAAGAGCGTGATCGCCTGGTTCCCGAGCTCGGGACCGAGGATGGAGATCACGAGCAGCACCAGGAGGATCGCCCAGATCTTCACGTAGTGCTTGGTGTGGTCGTGGTGCTCGCCGTGAGCGTGCGCAGCAGCGTCAGCCATCAGGTGGTCCTACTTGGCGATGTAGAGCAGCGGGAAGAGGAAGATCCAGACCAGGTCGACGAAGTGCCAGTAGATGCCGATCAGCTCGACCCTCTGCAGCTCGACGTTGCGCTTGGCCATGCCAGCGACCCAGATCATGATCAGCGCGCCGACGATGACGTGCATCGCGTGGATGCCGGCGGCCGTGTAGTAGAAGGCCCAGAAGGTGGACGCCGTGATCGTGTAGCCGTGGCTGATCTCGTAGGTCCACTCGAAGCTCTTGATGATGAGGAACATCACCGCCCCACCGACCGTGAGGTAGAGGAACTTCGCGGCCTTCTTGCCGTCGCCCATCTCCGCGGCGTTGTGCGCGAGCACGGCGAAGAGGCTGGAGGTGAGCAGCACGAAGGTGTTCGTGGCGCCCGCCATGGTGTTGGTGTGGACCGCCTGGTACGCCCAGTCGGGGTGCCCGAGGCGGTGCATGATGTACCCCGCGAGCACGCCACCGAAGATGACGATCTCGGAGGCGATGAGCCACCACACGGCGAGCTTGCCGGTGGACATCCCGGCAGCGCTGCGAGTGGTTGCGATCGGCTTGGCCATGGCCATGGTCGTGTCTCTCCCTTACGCCGGCTGGTCTTGCGGCCAGAAGTCGTCGTCGCAGTCGGGGTGGCTGTATTCGTAGGGGCCCCGGTACACCGAGGGCATCTCGTCGGGCGGCCAGTTGCCGTGACCCGGAGGCGACGGGGTGGTCCACTCCAGCGTGGAGGCGCGCCAGGGGTTCTTCGGGGCCTTCTCGCCCTTGAACATGCTCCAGAAGAAGTTCCAGAGGAAGATGACCTGGAAGGTGAGCATCGTGACCAGCGCCAGGGTGGCGATGACCCGCAGCTGCTGCAGGTCCGGCGTGGCCAGGTCGGGGAAGTGCTCGTAGCTGTAGATGCGGCGGTGCTGTCCCGCTGCGCCGAGCACGAAGAGCGGGATGAAGATCAGGTTGAACGGAATGACCGTTCCCCAGAAGTGGATCTTGCCCAGCCGCTCGCTCATCATCCGCCCGAACATCTTCGGGAACCAGTGGGTGATGCCCGCGTACACCCCGATGATGGCGATCGGGAAGAAGGTGTAGTGGAAGTGGGCGAGCACGAAGTACGTGTCGTGGAAGTAGATGTCGGCGCCGCTCGCGCCGAGGAAGATGCCGGTGACCCCGCCGATGAGGAACTCGACGATGAACGCGAGGCCCCAGAGCATGGGCGTGGTGAGCCGGATCTGGCCGCCGTAGAGGGTGGCGATGTAGACGAACAACATCTCGGCGATCGGGATGCTGATGAGCAGCGTGGTGATCGTGAAGAGGTTGGCCATCCGCGGGTCGATGCCCGAGATGAACTGGTGGTGGGCCCAGACGAAGAAGCTCAAGATGCCGGTGCCGAAGGCCGTGTAGAGCACGGTCTTGTAGCCGAAGAGCTTCTTGCGCGAGAACACCGTGATGATCTCGGCCACGATGCCCAACGCCGGCAGCAGGACGACGTAGACCTCGGGGTGCCCGAAGAACCAGAACAGGTGCTGCCAGAGCACCGGGTCGCCGCCCTGGTTGGGATCGAAGAAGTTGGTGCCGATGGCCTGGTCGAAGGCCAGCATCACCGCGCCGGCGATGAGCGGTCCGACCGACGCCATGAAGAGGATGCTCGCGATGACGATCATCCACACGACCACGGGGATGTCGAACCACTTCATGCCGGGGGCACGGCTGTTCATCGTGGTGGTGATGAAGTTGATGCCGCCCATCAGGAAGGCCGCGAACTCGAGCGCGACCGCCACGACCCAGAGCGTGGCCCCCATGGGTGTGAGGCTGTACTCCGGGGTGGACGAGAGCGGTGGGTACGCTGTCCACGCGCCGCCGAAGCCGCCGCCCTGCACGAAGAAGCTCGCGATGAGCACCAACGCGGACACGAAGAAGATCTGCACCGAGAGCCGGTTCAGCCTCGGGAACACCATGTCGTCGGCGCCGATCATCAGCGGGATGAGGAAGTTCCCCATCGCCGCGATGAGCACGGGCATCGCGACCCAGAAGATCATGATGGTGCCGTGGTTGGTGACGAGCGCGTTGTACTCGTTCGGCCCGACCACGCCGAAGCCCGGGACGTGCATGCCGGGGAAGGCCAGCTGCATGCGGAAGGCGTAGGCGAAGTACCCACCGATCGCAGCCATGGCCATGCCGATGAACATGTACTGCATGCCGATCATCTTGTGATCGGTGGACTGGAACAACCACTTCTCGGCAAAGGTGGGGCCGTGGTGGTGGTCGTCGTGGTGCTCGTGCGCGTGAGCGGCGTCAGCCATCGGTGCCTCGCTCAGTTCGCGGTGGGGGAGAGGGAGGCCACGCCGCCGTGCTCAGCCAGCCAGACCTTGTAGTCCTCGGGGCTGTGCACGTAGGTGCGGGCGACCATGAGGCCGTGTCCGACGCCGCACATCTCGGCGCACTGGAAGTCGTACTCGCCGACCCGGTTGGGCGTGAACCACCCGGTGATGGTGCGGCCGGGGACCGCGTCCTGCTTCAACCGGAAGGCCGGGATGCTGAAGCTGTGCAGCACGTCGCGGGACTGCAGCTGGTAGTGGTAGGTCACGCCGTCTTCGAGGTGCAGCTCGTCGTTGAGCTCGATGTCGTCGGGGGTGTCGAGCTCGCCGTCGGGTCCGGGGTGCACGAAGGTCCAGGCCCACTGCTGCCCGATGACCCGCACGGTGCGGTCGGCTTCGGGCAGCTGCTGCTTCACGTCGTACCAGACACCCACGGCGAAGTAGATGATCAGCACGTCGAAGGCCAGGATGAGGAAGTGCGGCCAGGTGACCCACTTGGTCTCGTGCGCCTTCTCACCGGTGATGTACTGCGCCTTGCCGCCTTCCTTGTGGCGGAACTTCGCCACGAACCAGAAGATGCAGAACTCGGAGAGCAGGAAGAAGGGCAGCACCAGCCAGAAGATGAGATCGATGACGAAGTCGATGTCGCCGGCGAAGGTGCTGGCCTGGGGGATGAAGGCGTGGATCACGTCTCGTTCCTCAGAGCACGAAGAGGATGACGGAGCCGATGAAGAGCACGGCGCTGATCATCGTGCCGTAGAACCACTTCTGCGTGAGCGGCAGCCAGTGGTCGTCGGAGGAGGGGGTACCCATGGGACGCTCCTAGAGGCTCTGGATGTAGGCGGCGACATCCTTCATCGCCTGCTCGTCGGGCAGCGTCATCGCCATCGGACGCATCTGGGCGCCCTGGGCATCGCGCGGGTCCGCGCCGCGGGCACCGGACCGGAACTTCTCGAGCTGCTCCACCACGTACCAGTCTTCGCTGCCGGCGATGGCCGGAGCCTTGAGGGCTTCGTTGCCGGAGCCGTCGGCACCGTGGCAGGCCAGGCAGACCGCGTAGTAGGTCTGGCCCTTGGTCGGGTCGCCACCGAGCGTGGCCACGCCGGCCGGGGCGGCGGGGAGGCTGCTCACGTACTCGGCCACCGCCTGGAGCTGCGTGTCGTTCTGCAGGCTCATGGCCATGGGGCGCATGCGCATGCCGGCGAGATCTTCGGGGTGGGTGCCGCGCACGCCGTCGCGGAAGTTGTGCAGCTGCGCTTCGACGTACCACTGCGGCAGCCCGGCGATGGCGGGCGTGGTGATGGTGTCGTTGCCGTGGCCGTCGGCCATGTGGCACTGGGCGCAGGTCTCGTAGAGCTCCTCGCCGTACGCGAGACCCTCGGTTGGACCCTGACAACCGACCAGCAGGCCGGTGAGCAGGGCGAGGGCCAGTGCCGGCGGAGCCTGGCGGTGGGGCATGCGGCCGTCCTGTGGGCGCGAGTTGGGTCCGCCGTTCTACCGTCTGCGTCCCCTGGAGGCAACCCGACGGGGCCGACCCCGGGCAGCTCTTCCCGATCAGCCCCGGAAACGGTCGCGCAGGACAGCCAGCAGGGCCTGCATGGCCTTGCGCGTGCCGGCATCGACGCTGGAGAAGCGGAGGCCTGCGCGCCACATCCCGGGCTCGGTGGCGAGCGGCCGGGTGTGGCGGACGACGGCGGTGAGCGGGCCGAAGGTGCGGCCATCGAGCTCGAGCCAGCCGCGCACCCACTGGCTCTGGCCGAGCAGGAGCTTCGCGAGGTTGTAGTCGACCGCGAACCCCGTGCGGCTGAGGTCGTAGAGGCGGACCTCCTGCCGATCGTCGGACTCCGCTCGCGCGAGCTCCAGGCGCCCGTCAGCGACCGAGAGCCGGGGCGCGTTGCGGGACTCGAGCACCTGGACCAGTTGCGGAGGGTCGAGCAGCCAGCGGCCGCCGTCGAGGGCGTGCGCGGCCGTGTAGAAGCAGAAGGCAGCGCCCATGCCGCGGTACTGCACGCGCACCGGACCGCCGGGAGGCGGCTGCTGCTCGTCGGGCGTGAAGTGCAAGAGCGCGTCCCGGGTGGGCTCGATGGCGCCTTCGACCTCCAGGGCGCCCGCGAACACGGCCACGCGTGCGCCTCGGGCGACGATCTCGCGCAGGTGGCGATCGATCGACGTGGGGTCGGTCAGATCACGCAGGCGTTGCTGGAAGGGACGGGTAGCGGGATCGGGCACGAGGACGAGCCTATCAGCGAGGGGGCAGTGCTGTCAGGAGGCTGGACGACCCCGATCCCTAGTCGCAGCCTACCTCGGATCGCGTGCCGCTCCCGCAGGACTCGCCTTCGCAGTACTGGTTCACGACCCCGTCCACGAGGAAGTCGTGGATCTGCTGGTGGGCGGCGTTCTCCCGCCGCGGGCACTCGTGGGTGTCGGCCTCCTCGTCGGGGGGGACGGCCTCGAGCGGCTCCTCGGCGCCATCCGGGTAGAGCCACTCGACCAACGCGCTGCCGGAGTAGCCGGGCTCACGCTCCTCGATCCCCCAGACCTCGCGGGTCTGCGGGGCGACGGTGGTGGCCCCGTAGGCGCGGGCCATGATCTGGGCGCCGAGGGTGGTGACCTGGGCGTCGCCGATCGCGGCGTGCAGGAGCACATCCTTGGCGGGGGTGCCGTTCGGCGCGGCGTTCATGTTGTGCATCCAGCCTGCGCCCTCGCCCGGATCCCAGACGGTCTGGAAGGCGGCGATGAGCAGCATGATGTCGCGGTCGTCGGGGAACTTCTCCTTGAAGAGCAGGAAGAAGGGGTCGAAGTCCGCGGACCGGGTGAGGAGCAGCGCGTAGGGTCCGCCGGGAACGCCCAGCACGCCGCGCTCGAGCTGGTCGGACAGGCCCAGGTAGGCGGCGCCGAGGATGCCACCCTGGGAGTTGCCGTAGTAGCCGAACTGCTCGGTGTCGATGAGGTGCACGCCGTCGACGATGAGCTCCGGGTCGTTCACCAGGGTGCTGCGCACGAAGTCCAGGAAGCCGATCTGCTCGGCGAAGCCCTGGTGGCTGCGCTCGGGGATCATCGCGAAGTCGCTGGGGTCGTTGACCACCATCAGCGTGATGGGGCCTTCGTCCTCGTCCTTCATGCCGGTCCAGGACACCGCGCCGCCCACGAAGCCCACGTTGTCGAGGAACTCCCGGCTCCAGCCGTAGCCGACCTCGTCGTGCTTCCCGAGCAGGCCGTGTCCGTACTGCAGGAAGTAGCTGGGCTTCGGGTCGTCGAGCAGCTGGCAGCCGAGCTGGATCTTGAACTCCACCTCGGTGGTGCCGTTCCGGTACGGCATGCCGTCTTCGTCGCGGGTGAGGAAGGTGGGTGCGTCGTCGTAGTCGGTGTAGAGCGGTGCGGTGAAGGTGCCTTCGATGGCCCGACCGTTGGTCTCGCCTTCGACGGTGCAGTCACCGCCCTCGACCGAGTCGATGGTGTAGGTCCAGCCGTTCTCTTCGCCCCAGTCGTGCACGTCGTCCCGGATCCACTCCATGCGGGAGAGGCTGGAGGTGCGGCTGACCGTGACGAAGTCCCAGGCGAGCAGCACCTCGTCGCGCTCCCAGCCGGCGCTGCCGAGCACCGGGAAGACCAGGTCGTCGTAGTGCGCCTGCCGGGGGCCGGTGGGCGTGTCGACCGACGAGGCGCCGTCGATGAGATCCTGCATGGCCGCGGAGGGGGCCAGCGCGCTCCCCGACGTGGTGGTGAGGCCACGGAGGGCGACCACGTGGCGGGCGGCGTGGTCCATGGGGATGGCCGGGCGGATGACCAGGAGCTGCTCGCCGACCTCGCCCGTGTCGTCGAGCTCGACCCAGTGCGGCACGCGCTCGCCGGTGTCGACGTTGATCAGCACGGAGAGGCTGTCGTCGAGCAGGCTGTCGCCGATGTCGGTGGAGCGCACCACGCCATCGAGGCTGACGTCCTCGAAGTACGCCAGCATGGGCGTCATCGTGGAGAAGCCGTCCTTCTCGTTGAACCAGGTGGGCTTGATCTGCACGCCGTCCCGGTTCTCCGGCAGGCTGGTCTCCTGCAAGGCGACCTGGAAGCCCGACTCGGTGTCGGCGGCGGCGAGGTAGAAGCTCGACGGGAAGGGCAGGGCGCACAGGCTCTCGTCGAGCGTGTCGCAGGTCGGGTCGGTCTCTGACGACGCCGTGTCGGTGGTGCCGCCGTCCTTGCAGGACAGGGCCAGGATGAAGAGCATGCTCGCCTCCGGAAGGAGGCTGTATAGCTCGGGGGAGTAGGGTGTCGGGATGCAGCTCCTCCTGGTGATCCTCGCGTGCACGGGCCCGGGCCCGGACACCGCTCCGGTGGACACGGCAGCGTCGGACAGCGGGGGCGGCGATGGCGGTGATGGCGGGGACGGGGGCGAAGCCGAGGCGGACTGCGACGCGGACGGCTCGGCGCGGCTGTCGGGAAGCGTGGACGTGGCCGACGCGTGGGCGCAGATCCGGGGAGCGGAGGACGGCGGCCGAGCGGGCCAGGACGTGGACGTGGCCGACCTCGACGGGGACGGCGTGGACGAGGTGCTCGTGGGAGCCCGGAAGGTCGATGCGCAGCGCGGGGCCGCCTACGTGATCTCCGTTGTGGCGGGTGAGCAGTCGGTCGAGGCCTCCTTGCTGACGCTGGTCGGCCCGGACCCCAAGGCGGAGCTGGGCTCCTCGCTGGGCGGCGGTGACCTGGACGGCGACGGGGTCGCGGAGCTGGTGTCGGGTGCTTCGGGCACCGAGGGCGGCGGCGGCGGCGCCGTGTTGTTCGTGTCGATGGACGCGCCGGACGAGGTGGGCGAGGTGGTGGGGAGTGCGCAGAGCGCGCTGGGCGAGGTGCTGGCCGTGCTGGACCTCGACGGCGACGGGCGGCACGCCCTGTATGTGGGGGACCGCGCCACGCTGGGCGGCGCCGCGGTGGTGGAGATGACGGGTGCGGGCTCGACCGCGGACGCGGCCGTGGTGTGGGGATCGGGCACGTCCGTGATCTCGGCGGTGAGCTCGGCGGGGGACACCAACGGCGACGGCTTCGAGGAGCTGCTGGTGGCTTCCGACGACTTCGGGGGCCTGGGGCGGGTCTGGGTGGCCGACGCCAGCGGCGGGGACCTGAGCGACGCGATCGCCATCGAGAGCGACGGGAACGTGGGAGGGGTGGGCACGACCATCGCCGCGCTGGGCGACACCGATGGTGACGGTCACGCCGAGCTGGGGGTGGGGAGCACCAGCGACTGCTTCGTGATGGCTGGACCGGTGACCGCCAGCGTGTCGGTGCTCGACGCGCTGGGGCGGATCAAGGGCGGCGCTGCGGCCCATGGCGGCTCGGGCCTGGCGGGCGGCGACCTGGACGTGGATGGCCGCGCCGACGTGGTCTGTGGTGCCTTCAACGGCGATGGCGACCACCAGGGCGAGGCCTACGTGTTCTACGGCGGCGTGGAGGGCGTGGTCGAAGCGGGCGACGCCGACGCGGTGATCGGGGGTGGCGGCAGCGTGGAGCTGGTGGGCTACCCCCTGGTGGTGAGCGCCGATGCCTCGGGGGACGGGTGTCCGGACGTGGTGCTCGGGGCGTATGGGTGGAGCGACTACGCAGGGGCGGCGTACGTGGTGAGGGGCGGGTTGGAGTAGGGGGCGGCCCGCTCCGGAGCCGCCTGCGCCTACCATGTGCGCATGCACCTCTTCCTCCTGTTGTTCGCGTGCTCCGGCACCTCGTCTGACACCGCGCCCGTCGACACCGACACGCCGGCCACCAGCGACGGTGGCGACAGTGGGGTGGGCGACGGTGACGGCGATGACGGCGGTGACGGCGGTGATGGCGGCGCCGGCGGCGACGGCGGCGACGGCGGCGACAGCGGGAAGGGCGGCGACAGCGGGGACAGCGGTGGTGAGCAGGGGGTGCTGTGCGACGACGAGGGCGACCCGCGGCTGATGGGGCTGTTGGAGGTCGGCGACTCCTGGGCCCGCATCCGCGGCGTGGAGCCCGAGGGTCGCGCCGGTCGGGAGGTCGACGCTGCGGACCTCGACGGCGACGGGGTGGACGAGGTGTTGATCGGCGCGGCCCGCGTGAACGCCGAGGCTGGCGTGGCGTACGTCCTGTCGGCGGTCGAGGGCGAGAGCACCGTGGAGGACGCGGTGCTCGTGCTCGCGGGCGGCGAGCCGATGCTCGAGGTGGGCAGCGCGCTGGCCGGCGGGGACCTCGACGGCGACGGGATCGGTGAGCTGGTCGCTGGCGCGCCAGGCGCGCTGGGCGGTGGCGCCATCCTGCTGGTGTCGTTCGACGCTCCGGACGCGGTGTCGGAGATCGTCGGAGGCGAGCGCAGCTCCCTGGGTGAGGTGCTGATGGTGGCCGACCTCGACGCGGACGGGACCTCGGAGCTCTACGCGGCCGACGGGGAGGCGGGAGCGAGCCCCGGTGTGGCTCTGCACACGGGCGCCGGCTCCACCGAGGACGCGGCCGCGGTCTGGGTGACCGGCAGCGAGGTGGTGACCGCCATCTCGCCGGCGGGCGACAGCAACGGTGACGGCCTGGCCGAGCTGCTGATCGCCGCGGAGGGCTTCGAGGGCGTGGGCCGGGTCTGGTTCGGAGAACAGGGCGGCGGTCGCCTCGAGGACGCGGTCTCGATCCAGGGCGACAGCGGGGTGAGCTCGCTGGGCGGTACGTTGGCTGCGCTCGGGGACACCGACGAAGACGGCTACGACGACGTGGCGGTGGGCACGAGCACGGGGTGCTTCCTGCTGTCGGGGCCCTTCACCGAGGACCGGATGGTGTTCCAGTCGACCGCGTGGGTGCGCGGGGGCGCGGCCACCCACATCGGGTCGTCGATGGGCGGCGGAGACCTGAACAACGACGGGGTGGGCGACCTGGTGTGCGGCGCGTTCAACGGGGACGGGGACCACGGCGGCGAGGCCTACGTGTTCTACGGGCCGGTGTCGGGCACGGTGTCTTCCACCGACGCGCAGGCCACGATCGGTGGCGGAGGCAGCATCGAGCTCTTGGGCTACCCGCTGGTGGTGAGCCCCGACGCGAGCGGCGACGGCTGCCCCGACGTGGTGCTCGGAGCCTACGGCTGGGACGGCTACCTGGGCGCCGCGTACGTGATGCAGGGTGGCCTGGAGTAGTTTATTGGGGCGCCCCCCGACAAGGAGGGCCCCATGAAGGTCGGCATCTGCGGCTACCCCGGCTCCGGCAAGTCCACGGTGTTCTCGGCGCTGGCGCCAGGCGCCACGCCGAAGGAGGGCGTGACCTACGGCAGCATCAAGGTGCCCGACGGGCGCGTGGACCGCCTGGCGGCGATCTTCTCGCCGAAGAAGACCACCTTCGCCGAGATCACCTTCCTGGACGTGGGGGGGAGCTTCTCGGGCCACAACAGCGGGGCCTTCCCGCCCGACGTGGTGCAGCACATGCGCAACGCCGACGTGCTGGTGCACGTGGTGCGTGTGTTCGAGAACCCCATGCTCCCCGAGTCGGCCGACCCCGAGAGCCACGTGCAGCTGTTCGACGACGAGCTGGTGCTGCTCGACCTCGAGATCCTGGACAAGCGCAAGGAGCGCTGGCGGAAGGAGAACCGCAAGGGCCGCGAGGTGGAGGTCAACGACCGCTGCTGCGAGCACCTCGAGAACGGCGAGCCGCTGCGCACGCTGGGGCTCGACGAGGAGCACGCGGCGAGCCTGCGTGACGTGCAGTTGCTGTCGAGGAAGCCTCTGATCGTGCTCTACAACCTCGGCGAGGAGGAGTGGGAGTCGCAGGCGGCGCTGCGCGAGGTGCGCCACGAGGAGGGCCGGCTGTCGCTGGGCATCTGCGGCGCGACCGAGGCCGAGATCGCCGAGCTCGACGCCGAGGAGCAGGGCGAGTTCCTGGAGGTGCTGGGCCTCGAGGAGCCCCGCCGCGTGGCCTTCGTGCAGGGCGCGTACGCCTTCCTCGGGCTCATCTCCTTCCTGACCGCGGGCCCGGACGAGTGCCGTGCGTGGCCGATCCGAGAGGGCACCGTGGCCAAGAAGGCGGCCGGCAAGGTGCACTCCGACATCGAGCGCGGCTTCATCCGCGCGGAGGTCTACCGGCTCGACGACCTCGAGCGGCTCGGCAGCGAGGCGGCGCTCAAGAAGGAGGGGCTCGTTCGGGTCGAGGGGAAGGAGTACGTGGTCGTGGATGGGGACGTGGTGAACTACCGGTTCAACGTGTAGTTCGGTGTCCCCGAACGGCCTCGAAGGGCACGACACGGCTGTCTTCGACCGGGATCTTCGGGCGGGTGGCGGCGGTCCCCGCATCGTTCGTGGCAGCGTTGCCACCCTGCTGCCACGGAAGCGTGGTAGCTCATCGCATGTCCGTCCTGGTCCTGTTGGTGGAAGACGAGATCGATCTGGCCACCGCGCTCGCCTACAGCCTCCGCGCGGAGGGCTTCGAGACCACGACCGCGCCCGATGGGCGCTCGGCCCTCGCGCGGGTGCGTGTCGACCCGCGGCCCGACGTCGTGCTGCTGGACCTCATGCTTCCGGACATCTCGGGCACCGAGGTCTGCCGCCGGTTGAAGGCGGACCCGCAGACCGCCGGGTTGCCGGTGGTGATGGTCACAGCGAGGGACGAGGAGATCGACCGCGTGATCGGCTTCGAGGTCGGCGCCGACGACTACGTCGCGAAGCCGTTCTCGACCCGTGAGCTCGTGCTGCGCCTCCGCGCGGTGCTCCGTCGCGTGTACGCGCCGCCGCCCGCCGCGAGGGAGGCCTTCGGGGTGTTGAGGATCGACGAAGCCGGCCACCGGGTCTGGGTCGGTGGCGCGGAGGTCGCGCTCACCGCGCTCGAGTTCCGCCTGCTCTGCCACCTCGTGGAGCGTCGTGGCCGGGTCCAGACCCGCGACCAGCTGATCGACCACGTGTGGGGAGACGAGGCCGCCGTGGAAGCCCGCACGGTCGACGGGCAGGTCAAGCGGCTCCGCCAGAAGCTCGGCGCGGCCGGCGCCTACATCGAGACCCGGCGGGGGGCGGGCTACTGCTTCCACGCCGGGGGCACGGCCTGAGGCGACCCTTGCAGCTGGGCTTCCGAGCACGCCTCTTCCTGTTGTCGACGGCGCTCCTGGCGGTGATGGGGCTGGTCAGTGGTCTCAGCCTGGACGTCCGCTTGAAGGCGGCGTTCGAGGCGCAGGTGCAGGCTGACCTCGAGGCGCGCGCGCGGCTCGTGGTCGCCCACGTCGAGACACTGCCTGGGCTGACGCCCGAGCAGGCGGACCCGGTGGCCGACCGGCTGGGCGAGGCCGCGGGCGTCCGTGTCTCGATCATCCGCGCCGACGGTCGGGTGCTCGGTGACTCCGAGATCGCACTCGATCGCCTGCCCGAGCTCGACGACCACTCGCGCAGGCCCGAGGTCCTCGCGGCCCGGAGGGACGGCGTCGGCCTCGCCCGCCGCTTCAGCCGCAGCACCGGTGAGGTGCTCCTCTACGTCGCGGTGCCGTTCGGTGACGTCGACGGCGGGACGGTGCGCGTTGCCCGCCGACTCCTGGCGCACGAGCGAGACCAGGCCGAGCTCCAGGCGCTGATCCCCATCAGCATCGCGCTCGGGCTCGGCGTGTCGGGCGTCTTGACGCTCATCTTCGGGACCCTGGCGAGCCGCCGGCTGGCCGGGGTGCTCGAGCGGGCGCGCGCGGCTGGCGCCGTCGCGGGAACCAGCCTGGGCGTGGGCGGTCTCGCCACGGCCTTCGACAAGCTCGCGCTGGCCGTCGAGGAGTCCATGGCGGAGCTCGCGCACGAGCGAGACCGGACCCGGGCGGTGCTCGAGTCGATGGCGGAGGGCGTGCTCGCGGTGGAACCCAGCGGGCGGATCGTGCTGATGAACCGTGCCGCTCGCCGCGTGCTCGGGATCGGTGGGGCCAGGCCCCAGCTCCTGGTGGAGGCCACACGGGCCCCTGCGCTCGACCAGCTGGTCCGGGAAGCCCTGGCCGGCGACGGCGGGCAGGTCGAGCTGGTGCTGCTGCCCGACCCGGGCCTCGACGGTCCGGGCGGTCCGGGCTTGACCGCGCTCGTCACCGCCACCCCGCTCGGACGGAGTGGGTGCGTGCTGGTCCTGCGCGACGTGACCGAGCTGCGCAGGCTGGAGCGGGTCCGGCGCGACTTCGTGGCCAACGTCAGCCACGAGCTCCGCACCCCGGTGGCTGCCGTGCAGGCCAGCGTCGACGCGCTGGACGCCGGCGCGATGGGCGACCCCGAGCACGCCTCCCAGTTCCTCGACGCGATCCGGCGCAACAACGCTCGCCTCGGGTCGCTGATCGCCGACCTGCTCAGCCTGTCCCAGATCGAGGCGGGCAAGCTGGAGCTGCGCCTCGTCGACCTCCAGCTCGACACCGTGCTGGACGAGGTGCGGGACGCCCTCTCGGCCCGCCTCGCAGAGCGGCCGGAGCTGGCTCTCGACCTCCAGGGCTTGTCGCTGCGGGCGGACCACGCTGCGCTCCGGCAGATCCTGCAGAACTACCTGGCCAACGCTCTGACCTACACGCCGCCCGGGACCCCCCTGGCAGTCCGCTCCCGCCAAGACGGCGATCGGGTCCGTGTGGAGGTGGTCGACGAAGGCCCAGGGATCACCAGCGAGCAGCGGGAGCGCGTGTTCGAGCGCTTCTACAGGGTCGACGCTGGACGTTCGCGGGCCGCCGGCGGCACCGGGCTGGGCCTGGCGATCGTGCGGCACCTCGCGGAGCTGATGCACGGGACGGTCGGCGTCGATGCCAACGTGCCTCGGGGCTGCGTGTTCTGGGTCGACCTGCCGGCCGGGCTGCCACGTCACGGGATCGACACGTCCCCGCCCGCCTCCGGCCCAGCGAGGGGGTGACAGGGGACTCGTGGCCTCCCCGGCCGCTGCCCTGCTCGAGAGGAGCTCACGTGTCGATCCTGTTCTTGACCCTGGCCTGTGGCGGCCAGGACACCGCCCCGGCACCCTCCACCGGCCCCGAACCGGAGGCGCTGGCGCTCTCCGGCTCCATCGCCATCGACGGCTCCAGCACCGTGTACCCCATCACCGAGGCCGTGGCGGAGGAGTGGGGAGCGCAGCACCGCGGGGTGCGGGTGACCATCGGTGTCAGCGGCACCGGCGGCGGCATGAAGAAGTTCTGCAACGGCGAGGTCGCGATCACCGGAGCGAGCCGCCACATCAAGGCGAGCGAGGTCGAGCTCTGCGCCGCGGGGGCGGTCGACTACCTCGAGCTCCCGGTGGCCTTCGACGGCATCGCGGTGGTGGTGAACACGGCCGCGGACTGGGTCGACTCCCTCACCGTGGCCGAGCTCGACCACGTGTGGCGTCCCGAGGCCCAGAACCAGCTCGACACCTGGAGCCAGGTCCGCGATGGCTTCCCCGACCAGGCCCTCCGGCTGTACGGCCCCGGTGTCGACTCCGGCACCTACGACTACTTCACGAAGGTGATCGTGGGGACCGAGCACAAGAGCCGTGGGGACTACACCTCCAGCGAGGACGACAACGTCATCGTCACGGGGGTCAGCGGGGACGTGGGCGGACTCGGCTTCTTCGGCCTGGCCTACTACCAGGAGAACAGGGACCGCCTGAAGGCTCTTGGCATCGGCGAGGCTGGCACGGCGGTCAAGCCCTCGCAGCAGACGGTCGGTGACGGGAGCTACAGCCCCCTGTCCCGGCCGATCTTCGTGTACGTGAACGTGGCCGAGCTGGAGCGCCCCGAGGTCGCGGCGTTCCTCACCTACTACCTGGAGGAGGGCAGGCCGCTCGTCGAGGACGTCGGCTACGTGGCGCTCCCGGACGCCCAGCGTGAGGCGGCCTTGGCGTCGCTGCCCCGCACGGGCTCGGCGTCGGGCGGAGCCCAGTAGGTGCAGGGGCGGGCGATGGCGGGTCACCAGGAGCGCCTGATCGAGGGCGTGCTGTTCGCCTGCGCCGCGCTCTCGGTGGTGACCACCGCGGGCATCGTCCTCGTGCTCGGCTTCGAGGCGAGCACCTTCTTCCGGGAGGTGTCGCTCTGGGAGTTCCTCACCGACACCCAGTGGACACCGCTCTTCGCCGACGCCCACTTCGGCGTGCTGCCGATCGTCAGCGGCACCCTGCTCACCAGCGGCGTCGCGGTCGCGGTGGCGCTCCCCCTCGGCCTGATGGCCGCCGTGTACCTGAGCGAGCTGGCGACCCCGAAGGTGCGGCGCGTGCTCAAGCCCCTGCTCGAGCTGTTGGCCGGGGTCCCGACGGTCGTGTACGGGTACTTCGCGCTGATCCTGATCACCCCCTCGCTCAAGCACGTGGTGCCCGACCTGGCGGGCTTCAACGCGCTCGGCCCCGGCATCGTCATGGGGATCATGATCCTGCCGATGGTCAGCTCGCTCTCGGAGGACGCGATCTTCGCGGTACCGCGCGACCTCAGGGAGGGCGCGTGGGCGCTGGGCGCCGGCAAGCTGCCGACCCTGTTCCGGGTGACCTTGCCGGCGGCGCGAAGCGGGCTCTTGGCCGCCTTCACCCTGGCCATGTCCCGCGCGATCGGCGAGACGATGATCGTGGCCATCGCTGCGGGCCAGCAGCCGACGCTGACCCTCGACCCGCGGGTGCCCGTGCAGACGATGACCGCCTTCATGGTCCAGGTCAGCATGGGCGACACCCCGACCGGCACGCTGGAGTACCGGACCCTGTTCGCCGTCGGCGCCGCGCTGTTCGTGCTCACCTTCGCGCTCAACGCGCTCTCGCAGCGCTTCGTGAAGGGGGCGGCGTGACCGCCGGGCCGCACCCCATGCCCGGAACCGGGGAGGCGGCGGGGCTCTCGCCCGCGCTTCGCCGCCGCTCGGTGCTCTACGAGCGCCTGTTCGCCTGGGCCTGTCTCGCGGCGGTCGTCCTGCCCTTGTTGCTGCTGGCGGTGTTGGTCGCGAGTGTGTTCATCGCCGGCTTGGAGCGGCTGGAGTGGTCGTTCTTGACGGGCTTCCCGTCGCGCAAGTGGGAGAAGGCCGGCATCCTGCCGGCGCTCGTCGGCAGCGGGGGCCTGGTGGTGCTCACGGCGTGCATGGCGCTGCCCGTGGGTGTCGCCGCGGCGGTCTACCTCGAGGAGTACAGCAGGCCGGGCCGGGTCTCGCGGCTCATCGAGCTGAACATCGCGAACCTGGCGGGTGTGCCGAGCGTGATCTATGGCCTGCTGGGGCTGGAGGTCTTCGTGCGGGTGGTGGGCATGGGCCGCAGCATCCTGGCGGGTGCCTGCACGCTCGCGTTGCTGGTCCTGCCCATCGTGATCATGGCGAGCCGCGAGGCCCTCCGCACCGTGCCCGACACCCTGCGAGAGGCTGCGACCGGGCTCGGGGCGACCCGCTGGCAGACCGTGCGCGGGGTGGTGCTGCCGATGGCCTTGCCGGGCGTGCTCACCGGCTCGATCCTGGCGGTGTCGCGCGCCATGGGCGAGACGGCGCCGCTCATCGTCGTCGGAGCGCTCACCTACGTGACCTTCCTGCCCGACGGCCTGGACTCGCCGTTCACGGCGCTCCCCATCCAGATCTTCACCTGGGTCAGTCGGCCTCAGAGGGGCTTCCTGATCGACGCCGCGGCGGGCATCACGGTCTTGCTCGGGCTCTTGTTGGTCATCAACCTCACCGCGATCCTGCTTCGCGATCGTCTGCAGCGGAGGAACTCGTGAGCACCGAGGTGGCGTTCAGCGTGAGGGGCCTCGACGCCGGCTTCGGCGACAACGAGGTCCTGCACGGGATCGATCTCGACATCTTCGAGCGCGGCGTCACCGCGGTGATCGGGCCGTCCGGCTGCGGGAAGTCGACCTTCATCCGGTGCCTCAACCGGATGCACGAGCAGATCCCCATCGCCTGGAGCCGGGGCGACGTGCGGCTCGACGGGGCCGACGTGCACGGTCCCGACGTCGATCCGGTCCTCCTGCGGCGGCGGGTGGGGATGGTCTTCCAGAAGCCGAACCCCTTTCCGACGATGTCGATCCGCGGCAACGTGCTGGCGGGGCTGACGCTCACGGGCCGGCTCGACCGGTCGCGAGCCGACGAGACCGTGGAGCGCTCGCTGATGCAGGCGGCTCTGTGGGACGAGGTCAAGGACCGGCTGGACGAGCCTGGAGGGAGCCTCTCCGGGGGGCAGCAGCAGCGGCTCTGCATCGCCAGGTCGTTGGCGGTGGAGCCGGACGTCTTGTTGATGGACGAGCCGTGTTCCGCCCTGGACCCGATCGCCACCGCCAGGATCGAGGACCTGATGTACGCGCTGCGCGAGTCCTATACGCTGGTGATCGTGACCCACAGCATGCAACAGGCCGCGCGCGTCAGCGATCGCACGGCGTTCTTCTTGATGGGCGACCTCGTCGAGGTCGACGAGACCTCTTCCATCTTCACGGCCCCGAGTGACCAGCGCACCGAGGACTACGTGACCGGGAAGTTCGGATGACCAACGGCGTGCGCACCGATCGGGGCTACGAGGCGGAGCTTCAGGCGCTCCGAAGCCACCTGTTGTTGATGGTGGGTCGGGTCGAGGAGATGATCGCGCAGTCGGTCCGGTCGCTCCTCGAGCAGGACCGGGAGCTGGCGCGGAGGGTGGTGGACGCCGACGACCGGGTCAACCGGGACGAGCTCGAGATCGACGAGCGCTGCCTGCGCCTGTTGGCCTTGCGCCAGCCGATGGCGAGCGACCTCCGCTTCATCACCTTCGCGCTGAAGATGGTGACCGACATCGAGCGCATCGGCGACCACGCCGCGGGCATCGCCGAGCGAGCCTGCAAGATCCGCGACCTCACCGCGGAGGAGGCCGACGCGGTCCAGGTCCTGACCGGGCGAGTGCGCGCCAACCTCGCGTTGGCCATCGCGGCGTTCCGTGACCGCGACGTGGACAAGGCCCGCGCCGTGCTCGACGCCGACGACGAGATCGACGAGCTGTACCACAGGCTGCGCAGGGCCGAGTACGCCCGAGCCGAGGGAGGCGCCTACCTCAAGGACCGGATCCGGCTCCAGCGCGTGGCCCGGCTCCTGGAGCGCATCGGGGATCACACGACCAACCTGGCCGAGCAGGTGATCTTCATGGTCCGCGGGAAGGATCTCCGGCACGCCGGGAGCGTCAAGCCGGACGGGAGCTGACCCGCTTCCGGCCTTGCGAGACGGTCGCGCAGCTCCCGCTACTCACTCGACGCCGTCAACCAGGCACTGCCCTCGGTCCAGACCGGCCCGATCCCGTCCACGTACCAGCTCGTCGTCCCCCCAGGTCCCGTGCCGCTCACGACCTCCCAGGCACTGTAGGTCCCTGCAGGAACGGTGACCGAGCCGCTCCCGACGACCTCGTACTGCACACTCAGGTCCTGCGGTCCGCTGTTGCCCATCGTGTCGGCGTAGAACGCGGTGCCACCGTAGGTCCACGCGGTGCCCACCGAGAAGCTCGACGGGAACATCAGCGCGGGCTCGTCGTACACGAGGCTGTAGGTGTAGCCATAGTCCTGGCCGTTCGCGAGCACGATGTCCTGCACCCCTTCGGTGGCCAGCATCTTCACGCCGTCCGTCTCGCAGACGTGCCAGCTCGACGCGGTGTAGCTGTAGTTCTGGTAGGCCGGCACGTCGTAGGTCCCGCTGATGTCGATGCGCCAGGCCGTGGTGCCGTTGTAGTCCTCCTGCCCCACCACCTCGCCGCTGTAGCCGCCGCTGTACCCGTTCTGGGCGACGAAGGCCGTGTCGGCCTCCCAGCTGAAGCTCCACCCCGCCGTGGTGAACGCGTCGCAGTCGCCACCGCCGCCGCCTCCATCGCCGCCGCCGCCTCCATCGCCGCCGTCGCCGCCATCGCCGCCATCGCCGCCGTCGCCGCCGTCGCCGCCGTCGCCCCCGTCGCCCCCGTTACCCGGTCCCGTGTCCACGGCGGTGTCGGTGGTCTTGCCGTCGCAGGCGACCACGAGCGACAGGGACAGGACGGCGAGCAGGAGGGCGCGGTGCATGGAACCTCGAGGGTCTGGGCTGACACGTGGGCAGACAGCTTGTATACTGGCGTACACAGGAAGTCTCACCAGGATCGGCAAGTCTATGGGTGATGTCATGAGTCCGGGTCGCCAGGCGACCCGCGCCCGCATTCTCGAAGGCGCGAGCGCCGCGCTCGTGGAGCGTGGCCTCAAGGGCACGAGCGTGCGCCACGTGCTGGAGACTGCGAGCGTGTCCCGCCGCACCTTCTACCAGTACTTCGACAACATGGAAGCGCTGCTCGACACGCTCTACGAGCGCAACGGTCGGCTGCTCTCCGAGCGCATGGCCAAGGGCATCGCCAGCGGAGAGACCCCGAGGGCGCGGCTCTCGGGCGGCCTCCGCGCCTTCGTGATGCACCAGACCTCCGGTGGGCGCCTGATGCGCCTGCTGCAGGCCGAAGCCCAGAGCCCCGACTCGCTCCTGCGCCCCCGGCGGGAAGCCGCGCTGCAGGAGCTGGTGGACCTGCTCGACGGCGCGGTGTTCGACACCCTCGGCGTGCACCTCGACCCCTGGATCTTCCGCGCCTTCATGACCGGCATCGAGAACCTGCTGGTCACGGTCGCCCTGGAAGACGGCGAGCTGCCGCCCGAGAACGCCCAGCGCATCGAGGAGGTGACCGGCGCCATGCTGCTCACCCTGCTCGTGGGCCGCGACCACCTGCCGAAGGCGTCCAGCTAGAACGCGTTACAGTCCCTGCATGCTGCCAAGAAGGCTGTTCCCCAACCGCGCGCGGGTGTTCGACCCGGCCTCGGTGACGGCCCGGGCGGATGAGACCCCGCCGGCTGACCTGGGGCTGGCCCAGGCCGACGTGGACGCCATCTGGGACGCGGTCGTGGCCTACTACAGGACGGGTCTTCAGCCCGGCATGCAGATCTGCGTGCGCTACCGCGGCCACGTGCTGATCGACCGCGCCATCGGGCACCTGCGCGGCAACGGACCAGGCGAGCGCGACCCCTCCGCCCTCGTGCCAGCGCGGCCCGACCACCTGTTCAGCATGTTCTCGGCCAGCAAGTGCGTGCTCGCGATGCTGGTCCACCAGGCCGACGACCGGGGCCTCCTGCACCTCGACGACCCGATCGAGGAGTACATCGACGGCTTCGGCGCCCACGGCAAGGAACACATCACGGTCCGCCACGTGCTCACCCACAAGGCCGGCATTCCGGCGCTGAGCGCCGACGCCGTGGACTTCGAGGTGCTGCTGGACAACGAGGCCGTGGTGGAGCGCCTCTGCGGCCTGCCCCTCCAGAGCCACCCCGGTCGCGAGCTGGCGTACCACGCGGTCACCGGCGGCTTCGTGCTCGCCGAGGTGCTCCGCCGCGTGACCGGGGTGGGGCTCAACGAGCTGCTCGATCGGGAGGTGCGCCAGCCGCTCGGGCTGCAGACCTTCCGGTGGGGTGTGGCCGAGGAGCAGCTCGACTCGGTGGCCAGGGAGTCCTTCACCGGGCCGCGCCCGCCGAAGAGCGTGGACAGGCTGCTCCGCAGCTCGCTCGGTGTGGGCGTGGAGGAGGCGGTCGAGCTCTCGAACGACTCGCGGTACCTGACCGGCGTGGTGCCCTCCGCCAACCTCATCGGCACGGCGAACGAGGTGTGCCGGTTCTTCGACCTGTTGCGCAGCGGCGGCGAGCTGGACGGCGAGCGCGTGTTCGAGCGCCGGACCGTGCGGCGGGCGGTGGCCGAGTCCAGCTACCACGAGCTGGACGACATCATCAAGCTGCCCATCCGCTACTCGATGGGCTTCATGCTCGGGTCACGGCAGCTCAGCTTCTACGGCGGCGGCACCGAGTTGGCGTTCGGCCACCTCGGCTTCACCAACGTGCTGTGCTGGGCGGACCCCTCACGGGAGCTGTCGGTCGCCTTCCTGAACAACGGCAAGCCCATCCTCGACCCCACGGTGGTGCTGTGGCTGCGCATCCCCCGCGTGCTGTCGTCGACGATCCCACTGAGCGCCGATGGGGCGCGTGGCCTCCGGCCGCCCGAGGCCCGCTGAGCGCCAGGGGACGCACCGCTCTGCGCGCCCGCCGTCGCTCGGTCCTTCGCGCCTTCGGCGGGCGAGTCCACCTCTGGGAGTGGTCTTGCGCGGGCGCTCCGACCCCGCTCGGAAGGCGGGTCAACCCACGTTCCGCGGCTGGGAAGGCCAGGGAAGCCACGTTTCCCTTGCTCGAGACGCCGTCGACGGCGGATCCGGGGCCTGGATCGCGCCGATAGGGCCTCGGGAGGGCCCGAGACGTGGTTTCCGGACCGCTCCGGGCTTGCCAGCGTGGCTTGCGGGGCGCTCCGCGCACGCAAGGTGCCCCCGGCCAGGCCTCGCGCCTGCTCGGGAGCCGATCTCGTCCTCGACAGTCGCCCGCTGCTACACCGCACGGGCTCCTACAAGCAGGCGTCCTCGTCCCAGCTCGCGTCGTTGTCGCTCTCGTCGCACTCGTAGACCGAGCCGCTCGGGTCGACCTCGAGCTCGAGGTCTTCGGCGTGGCCGTCGCTGATCTCGAAGCGCACCGCCGCAGAGGTCATGCCCGCCGGGACCTCGGCGATGACCGTGCTGTCGAGCTCGGCACCGCGACCGAAGAGGGCGAGCTCCACCCCCGAGGCGTCGGCCGCGCCTTCGTTGCGCACGCGCGCCCAGACGACCACGCGGCCCTCGTCGCACGCCTCGCAGAGTCCCAGGAACTCCGGCAGGAGGTTGGGCGCGGCGCTGCCTTGGCCCGCGTGCAGATCCCCGCTGCGGAAGTTGTTGTACGCGTCCCAGTTCGTGTCGGCTTCGCGGGGAATGGAGCCGTCCTCGTTCACGTTGGTGATGTGGTACGCGTGCTGGTTCCACAGATCCCGGGTGCCGGTCCACGAGCTGTCGGCGTCGCCGAACACGGTCAGGCCGTAGAAGGTCTTGCCCCCCTGGTAGGGGTTGTGGCCCACCACGATCTCGGCCTGCCCGTCGCCGTCGACGTCGGCGATGACCGGGTACTCGAGCCAGGTGTTGGACGCGTGCTCCGTGCTGTCGAGCTTCACCGCGCCATCGGGGCCGGAGAAGACCCACAGGGTGGTCTCGTCGGCGTAGACGATCTCGGCCACCCCGTCGCCCTCGAAGTCGAACACGCTCGAGCCGGTGACGCCGCTGGTTGCGTCCTGGGTGCTCCGGGTCCAGAGCACGGAGCCGTCGGTGTCGAGCACGGTGTACACGCTCACCCCGGCGACGCCGATCTCGGCCTCGCCGTCGCCGTCGAAGTCGGCGACGGTGGGGGGGCCTCCCCAGCTCGACCCGAGCGCCACGGGGCCCCACAGCCTGGTGAAGTCGTGGTGGTAGACGGTGACCGAGCCGTCGCGGACCACCACCAGCTCGCCTTCGGGGTCCCCGTCGAAGTCGGCCACCGCCACGTACCCGTCGCCGTCGTTGCCGAGGTTCTTCAGGCTGCCGTCCCGACCGTAGAAGGCGTTGCCCGTGACGACCTCCATCGTGCCGTCGAGGTCGATGTCGACCGGGAACGAGGTGGTGCCGACCTGCCCGTCGGGAGCGCCGATGCCCTGGGTGCCGACGCCGAGGGTGTTGCCGTTCCGGCCGTCTACGATGACCGCGCCGGCCACGACCTCGGGCCAGCCGTCGCCGTCCATGTCGGCCACCGCGGGGGTGCTGCAGTAGGTGTTCAGCGCGCCACCGTCGCTGAACCAGCCGCCGTCGGCGAAGCTCTCGGACTTCCAGATGCGGCTGCCGGTGTGGTCGTAGGCCACGAGCTCGAGGTTCGTGGTGGTGGCCACGATCTCCAGGTCGCCGTCGGCGTCGAGGTCGGCGATGGCCACGCCGCCCTGGCCCTGCAGGCCGTCGGTGGACCCGGCGGTCCAGAGGTGCTCGCCGGTGCCCGAGATCAGCCGGAGCAGGCCCGGGTCGTAGGTGATGACCGCGATGTCGGGGGTGCCGTCGGCGTCCACGTCGGCCACGGCGGGGGTGGCCATGATGTTCTTGCTGCCCGGGGTGTCGACGAAGTCCTCGAGGTGCCACTCGATGATCGGGAAGAAGCTCCCGGTCTGTTCCTCGAGCTCGCAGCTCCCGTCGCTGTCGATGGGCTGAGGCTCGAGCCCGTCGTCGGCGCAGGGATCGATGTCGGCGCCCCGGCCGCCGCCCTCGTCGTTGTCGCGGTTCAGGTCGTACTCGGAGCACGACAGCAGGAGCAGGGCGATCACGGGGCCTCCGTCGGAGTCACGGTGTAGCCGATCGCAGGAGCCGGCCGCGATGATGGCGTGGTAGCAGAGCCCGTGAGCGAGCCTTCGACATGCGGCGCGTGCGGTCACGGAGACCTGCCCGTGGCCTACTCCGTGCGGGATCTCGTGCTGACGCGGGCGGGTCGCTGGGACGTAGCGGTCTGCGCGGCCTGCGGGCACGTGCAGCTGGCTCCAGCCCCTGACGACGCCGAGCTGCGCGACCTCTACGAGACGCTCTACACCCCCGAGAACCTGGAGATCATGCGCAAGGTCGACCGGAGCGGGTTCGATCGCAGGCTGCGCGAGCGGCGCGTGGCGCTCCTCGCCGCGCACGCCGACGCGCCCGCCCGGCTGCTCGATCTCGGGTGCGGCCTGGGCGCCTTCCTGAGCGAGCTCTCCGACCGCTTCCCCGAGGCCGAGGCCATCGGCATCGAGCTCGCGGAGCCCGCCGCCCGCGATGCGGAGCGCCGTGGGCTGACGGTGTTGCGCGAACGGGTGCAGGACGTGCACCTCGAACCGGTCGACGTGCTGTCGATGAACCACCTGCTGGAGCACGTGGGCGACCCCGTGGGACTCCTGCGGGACGCGGCCGAGCACCTCCGCCCCGGTGGGCTGCTGCTGGTCGAGGTGCCCAAGGGCGACAGCTGGGGCCGGGCCCTGTTCGGGCGCTGGTGGTGGCCGCACCTCCCGCCGCAGCACCTCCACCTGTTCACCGCGCCGGGGCTGCGCAAGGCGGTGGAGTCGGCCGGCTTCGAGGTGCTCGAGGAGCGCTTCGACAGCTACCCGGGCACCTTCACCGCGTCGTTGATCTTCTGCTGGCGCTTCCTGTTCGGCAGCGAGAGCCGCTTCCGCGCCAACTGGTTCGTGCGCGGGCCGATGACCCTGTTGGGGCTCTTCCTGATGATCGACACCGTGCTGTTGGACCTGGTCGTGGGCACCTTGCTCGCCCGGTCGCGCTGGGGCGACATCGTGACCCTGGTCGCCCGGAAGCGCTGACCGTCGTTCATGCAACAGCCGGTCGCGACGCTGCCGCGACCACGCCATGGAGCGTCCCTGACCTGGAGGTCCCATGCTCGCCCTCGCTCTCGCCTGCGCTCCATCCACCGCTGACGGGCCGCGGGCGCCACGCCCCGAGCCGGCCACCGAGGACGCCCCGGGCGTCGACACCGCGGCTCCCTCGGAGGAGGTCGAGCCGTTCGTGGGCGACGCCAGCTTCCACGGGGCCAGCGATGCCCAGCTGCGCGCCGCGCTCTCGGCCGCGACCGGGCTCGCGACCACCTACCTCGGGCTCGGCGTGATCAACGCGGAGCTGGACTACTTGACGAGCGGCACCTCGGTGTGCCCGACGGGGGTCTTCGGGGCCGACTGGATGCGCTACACGGGTGGCTGCACGGCCCCGTCTGGCTGGTCGTACGAGGGCGAGGTCGAGGCCCGGAACGCCGGCGGCGCCCTGGTGACCTACGACGCCTCCGCCGACACCGAGATCACCGCGACGGACTTCCTGGTGGACTCGGGCTACGCGCGCTGGGCTCTGGAGGGCACCACGACCTACACGCCCGTGGTCGACGGCGCGTGGGACGAGCACGAGGCGCTCGACGTGGACCTCGACGGGGTGGCCTTCGCGGTCGACGCGACGACCACCTGCAGCGACTCCGGGGTGGAGACCTGCGGCTTTGCGGCCGGCTCGTGGGGGGAGGTCCCAGGGCTCGGGAGCTTTGGCCTGGCCGGTGAGCGGGTGCTCGACGACGAGGCGATGTCGGGCTGGCTGGAGCTGACCGGAGCCGACACGATCCGCTTCGACTTGGACGACCGCGACGACGGCTGCACGCCGTGGACCATCGGGGGCACGGCCGGCGAGCTCTGCGTCTGAGGGCGTGTGGGCGTGTCGCGCTTCGTCACGACGGGCGCAGGATCCGAATGGTGGCCGCGCCGCCGCGTCTGCCCCCCGAGCACGCGTCCCTGGCATCCCATCAACGTGTGGACCAGGCCCCGCCAGGGACGTGTGCTCACCTCACCCGGAGCCAGTGGCGGCGACCGACCCGGACGAGCGCCCCCGACGACGGGACGAGGTCCAGCCGGCGCTCCACCACGTCGTCCACGCGCACGCCGCCTCCCGCGACCAGCCGCCGTGCATGGCTCTTCGAGCAGTCGAGCGCCAGGACGACGAGCTCGAGGAGGGGGAGGGGAGCGACGAGCGCTTCGTCGTCCGACGCGCCGCCGCCGACCACGCGGCGCCACCATCGGATGGCATCGTCCGCGGCGTGAGCGCCGTGCAGGTCGCTCGCGATGGCCTGCAACGTGGCCAGCTTCCGGACCATCGCCGGACCCCTGTCGGGCAGCTCGGTGAGCAGCTCGCGCCACGCCTCGACCACCTCGTCGCTGGCCTGCATGCCTGCGGCGACCAGCTCCCGGGCGGGCTGATCGATCCACACGCAGTTTCCGAGGCTCTTGGACATCTTCCGGCCGTCGGTTCCGGGCAACAAGGGCACCATGAGCACCTTCTGCGGTGCCTGCCCCTCGGCTCGCTGGAGCTTTCGCGCGACCTGGAAGTTGAAGAGCTGGTCGTTCCCGCCCAGCTCGACGTCGGCCTGCAGCCTCACGGAGTCCCAGCCCTGGAGCAAGGGCACGATCAGCTCGTGCAGCGCGACCGATCCTCCCTTGGCCCGGCGCTCCCGGAAGCCGTTGCGTGCGAGCACCTCGTCGACCGTGAAGCGCTGGGCCAGTCGGGTCAGCAGGAACGGCACGTCCATCGCGTCGACGAAGGTGTGGTTCCGGTGCACCCGGAAGCCGGGTCTCAGGACCCGCCGAAGCAGCAGCTCCATGCGGTCCGCGTTCGCCGACACGGCCGCGTGGTCCAGCACCGGTCGGGTGCGGTCCACCCCTGCGGGGTCGCCCAGACGCGCGGTCATGGTGCCGAGCACGAGGTCGAGCCGGTGGCCGCGGTCCTGGAAGGTCCGGGCCAGCCGTAGCGGGACGAAGTGCCCGAGGTGGATGCGGTCCAGGTTGGGGTCGATGCCGAACTTGACCTTCAGCGGCTCGACGGCGTCCAGGACGGTGTGGGCGGCCTGGTCAAGGCAGGTAAAGCAAGCTCCGGTTCATCGTGCACCTCCTCGGGTCATCGTTCGACGAACCCTCCAGGGATGCCCCGTTTCGAGCCGATGCGCAAGGGATCGTGTGCTCGCACGCGATAGGGCGTGGGCATGACCGTCGCTGTCACTGGCGCGACCGGCTTCGTCGGTGGCGTGCTCGTTCGTCGCCTGCTCGATCAGGGCCACAGCGTGCGGTGCCTGGTCCGCGGTGACGCCGCACGGCTCGACGGGCTCCCAGTCGATCTCGTGACGGGCGACGTGCTCGAACCCGACGGCCTCACCGGGCTGATGATGGGCGCTCAGCGCAGCTTCCACTGCGCGGCGGTCATCTCGATCGACGGCGACCACGGAGGGCTGGTCGAGCGGGTCAACGTGGAGGGTGCCAGGAACGTGGCGCGGGCGGCCGCTGTGGCCGGCGTGTCGCGCCACGTGCACGTGAGCTCCTGCCATGCCTACGACCTGATGGAGCCCGGGGAGGTCGACGAGTCCACCCGTCGTCCGGGTCCGAAGCACCCGAGCTACGACCGCTCCAAGGCGGCGGGCGAGGCGGCCGTGCGGGAGGTCGTGGCCGAGGGGCTCCACGCGAGCATCGTCAACCCCTGCGGGATCGTCGGGCCCTTCGACCACACCCCGAGCCGGATCGGCAAGATCCTGGTGGACCTGGCCAACCGGAGGCTGCCGGCGCTCACACCCGGCGGCTTCACCTGGGTCGACGTGCGCGACGTGGTGGACGGGATGCTGCTCGCGGCCGAGCACGGGGGTTCCGGGGAGGGCTACCTGCTGGGCGGTCGCTGGGCGAGCCTGAGCGAGTTCGCCGACATCGCCTGCAGCGCCGCCGGTGTGAAGCCGCCGTGGTTCACGTCGCCCATGTGGCTGGCACGTGCCACCGCGCCCGCGGCCACCCTGTTCGCTCGGGCCACGGGCACCGAGCCGCTCTACACCAGCGAAGCGCTGCACGCGGTCCGTGCCCCGTCGCGCATCAGCTCCGCCAAGGCATCCCGCGAGCTGGGCTTCTCGCCCCGCCCGCTCGAGCAGACGATCCAGGAGAGCCTGGCCTGGTTCCGCGAAGCCGGCCAGATCCAGTGAGCGCCGAGACCCACCAGCTGCTGGTCTACGGCGTGCTGGCCGCCGCTCCGCTCACGCTGCTCGTCCTGCTGTTCCTGTCGGCCCCCTACGGCCGGCACATGCGCGACGGGTGGGGCCCGACCCTGCCGAACCGTTGGGGCTGGATCCTGATGGAGAGCCCGGCGGTGCTGGTGTTCTCGTGGGTCTGGGTGCAGGGCGACCACGCCTGGGAGCCCGCGCCGCTGCTCCTGCTGGCTGCGTGGCAGCTCCACTACGTGCACCGCACCTTCGTCTTCCCGTTCCGGCTCAAGACCACCGGAAAGCGCATGGCGCTCTTGATCCCGACCATCGCGCTGGTGTTCAACTCGGTCAACGCCGTGGTGAACGCCCGGCAGGCCAGCCACCTGGGCGACTACGGCCTCTCGCAGCCCACGCTCTGGATCGGCCTGGGGGTCTTCGCGGTGGGCATGGCGATCAACCTGCACGCCGACACGGTGCTCTTGAACCTCCGGAAGCCGGGGGAGACGGGCTACAAGGTGCCGATGGGCGGGCTCTACCGCTTTGTCACGTGCCCGAACTACCTGGGTGAGATGTTGGAGTGGTTGGGCTGGGCCGTCGCCACCTGGTCGCTCGGCGGGCTGGCGTTCTTCTTGTACACGTCGGCCAACCTGCTGCCGCGCGCTCTGCAGAACCACCGCTGGTACCGGGAGACCTTCTCCGACTACCCCAGTGAGCGCCGGGCCCTGGTCCCGTACGTGCTGTGAGCTTCGACGCGCTGGGGCTCTGCGGGCCGCTCCAGAAGGCGGTCGAGCGCGCCGGGTGGATCACCCCCACCTCGGTCCAGCAGCAGGCGATCCCGCCCCTGCTCGCGGGCTCGGACGTGATGGCGTCGGCCCGCACCGGGACCGGCAAGACGGGGGCCTTCCTGCTCCCCGCGCTCCAGAGGCTCCACCTCGAGCCGCGGTCGGCCCCGGAGCAGGGCTGCCGTGTGCTCGTGCTCACGCCCACCCGCGAGCTCGCCGAGCAGATCGACGCGGAGACCGAGGTGTTGGCGAGCCGGCTGGCCTTGTCGCACGGTGCCGTGTTCGGAGGGGTGAACCACCGCTGGCAGGTGCGCATGCTGGGCCGCGGGCTGCAGGTGCTCACCGCCACGCCGGGGCGGTTGTTCGATCTGGTGGATCACCGCCGTGCGCGCCTGGACGCCGTGGACCTGGTGGTGCTGGACGAGGCCGATCGCATGCTCGACCTGGGCTTCCTCGGCGATGCCGACCGTGTGCTGCGCTCGGTGCCGTCCACCTGCCAGCGGGCGCTCTTCTCCGCCACCCTGCCGGCCGAGGTGCGCGCCCTCGCCCAGCGCATCCTGCGCGACCCGGTGGTCATCGACGACAACCCGGACGCCGACACGGCGGAGCGCCTCGAGCAGGTCGTGTACCACGTGCTCTCACGGGACAAGCAGGCGCTCCTGGAAGCGATCCTGGAGGCCCGCCGGCCGGCCCGCACCCTGGTGTTCGCCGCCACCCGGGAGCGGGTCGAGCGCTACGCCCACGGCTTGCGTGAGCACGGCTTCGCGGCCGCGCCCCTCCATGGCAAGCGCACCCAGGCCAAGCGTGCGTCGGTGTTGGAAGCCTTCAAGTCCGGTTCGCTGAAGGTGCTGGTGGCCACCGATCTGGCGGGCCGCGGGCTCGACGTGCCGCGGGTCGATCTGGTGGTGAACCTCGACATGCCGCGCACGGCCGAGGACTACGTGCACCGGGTGGGCCGCACCGCACGTGCGGGCGAGGCCGGCGTGGCCATGAGCTTCTGCGACCCGAGGGAGCAGCCCCGCAAGCGCGCCATCGAGAAGCACCTCGCCCAGCGGCTCGCGGTCGACAAGGACCACCGCTGGCACCTCGAGGCCCGCACGCCGCCCAAGAAGGACAGCAAGGCCGGAGGGCAGCGCAAGGTGCGGAAGCGCTGACGGCTACTGCCGGAACATGTCCACCGGCGTGCCTGCGGCCGGGTCGCCCTGGACCGTGCCGTTGTAGAGCACTTCGGCTGCACGCATGTCGTCGCAGTCCTTGCCGCTCTGGCTGGTGAAGAGCGCGCCGTAGGGGTAGCCGGAGCAGCCGTCCGAGCCGAAGTAGTCCTGCTGCACGGCGTCCCAGGTGTGGGGGTGGTTCGAGCAGCTGTCCACGCCCCAGCCACCGGACCACCCGTCGCCGAAGTAGCAGGGTTCTGCTGCCGAACCGAGGCTGTACCGGTCGGTGTTGATCTGGCTGCACCGGAACGCGTAGGCGCTGTCGAACCCGGTGATGACCTCGTTGCTCCCGCATCCGCTCCCCCGGCTGATCGGCAGGGCATCGACCAGGATGTCGTCTGCGGGCAGCGGGCAGCAGATGAAGTTGGGTCCGTCGCCGTCGTCCATCATGTAGGTCGCGTAGTCGAGCGGGCAGTCCTGGGGGCCGGTCCCGGCCATGTGGACCATGGTGAGCACCGAGCAGGTCTCGGGCTCGTGCTCGGGTGGAGCCGTGTCTTCGGGGGGCGCGCCCGAGTCGACCGGTGGACCCGTGTCTTCGGGGGTGCTGTAGGTGGTACCCGGGTCGCCGGTGTCGCTGGGACGCGCGGCGCCGGTGTCGTCACCCCGGACGTCCGTGACGGTCGTGAAGCCGCTCTCGGAACAGGCGGCAAGGAGCCATGCGCTGAGCATGTTCACCCGTCGGAGCCACCCCCTTCATCGCAGGTCGGTGACCTCGGGGCGATGACAGGGCGGCTACTGGCCCACGTAGCCGAGCGCCTCGAGGGCGGAGAGGTCGTCCATCTGCACCGCGTCGCTCGCGGCGGGCGCCTCGATCGCCTCGACCGCCTCGATCAGCGGATCGCCGATCGGCGCGCTGCCGGGTCGGTGCTCGTCAGGGTCGTGGTCGAGGTGGAAGTAGCGTGCGTCGCCGGTGGCCTCGGTCACGATGAGGCGCGCGTCGGAGGTGCGGGCGCTGCGCTCCAGGTGGTCGTGGAGGTTGCCCCAGGCGGTCACCACCCGGTCCGGTGGCTGCGGCTGGCGCAGGTCGACGCCCCGGGCGTCCAGACCGGCGGCGGCCCGGAAGGTGCTGGGGATGTCGGCGATGGAGGCGGCCTCGTCACGCACCCCCGGCTGCAGGCCCGGGGCCACCAGCACCAGCGGGACGTCGGTGACGACCCCGTGATGGGAGTGGGCGTGGCCGATGTGGTCGTGCTCCCACAGCTCCTCGCCATGGTCACTCGTGAGGGCGACGAGGCCTTCGTCCAGCACACCCTTGGCCTCGAGGGCGTCCAACAGGGGCGCCAGGTTGGCATCGGTCAGCGCCGTCATCTCGCGGTACGCGGTCATGGTGGCCGCGCGGCGCTCGGCGTCGACAAAGGCACCCGTCTTCAGGTCGCCCGTGGTCACGCTCTGGAAGCGGGGATCGCTGGAGCGGTCGTAGGGCATGTGGGGGTCGATCACATGGATCCAGAGGTACCAGCCCGTGGCGGGCGCCGACTCCACCCACGACACCGCGCGTTCCACCAGGGCGTCGGAGTACGTGGGCAGCGTGGGCCGACGAGGGACGCCCATCACGAGCAGCTTGTGCGAGAAGTTGTCCAGGGAGTGCACGAAGCGATCGAAGCCGCGGTCGAAGCCCATCTGGCGACTGACCCAGGGGTTCGCGGCGATCGCGGCCGTGGCGTAGCCCGCGGCCTTCAGCTCCTCCGCGAGGGTGGGGATCTCGGGGTCGATGCCCTGGTAGTGGCCGGACGGGTGGTAGCCCGCGCCGTGGGTCCCCGGGAGGGCCCCGGTCGCGAGCGAGGCGGTGGCCGGCAGGGTCCATGACGATGTGCTCATCGCTGCTGGCCACGCCGCCCCCCGCGCTGCGAGGCGTCGGTAGGTGGTCATCTCCTGCCCGACGTCCTGACGAAGCGTGTCGATGCTGATGAGGACCAGCGGCGGCCCGCTGCTCGAGGACGCCGGGAGGCTTCGGTGACCGGGCTGCTTCAGCTCGACGAGGAGGCGCTCCCGGGTGGCCGCGTGCGCCTGCCCACGAAGGGCTTCGATCTGGTAGCCGGTGAGCTCGAAGAGCACGGCGTAGCGCATGCCGACGCCGGCCACGAGCGCCAGCGCGCAGCCGACCAGCACGCCGGGCCCGAACATCCGGTCCAGCACCCGCACCAGCCAGGCGAGCACGCCGATCGAGCCGACCGCGTAGACCGCCACCGCCAGGCTGCCCGCGGGCTTCAGGGTCATGAGCGCCATGAGCAGGCCGGCGGCCGCCGGCAGGAGCGGCGAGCGCCAGACCCCTCGACCCAGCACGATCTGGCAGGTGCCGAGGAGCAGGAGCGCCGCCCACTCGAGCACGAGCTCCAAGGTGCTGTGGGGGACGAGTGACCGGTGGGTGAAGTAGGTCTCGACGCCGCCGAGGGCCAGCCAGGGAAGGACGAGGGCGCGGTGGGAGCGTGACGACACGGCGGGCATCCTATCGGAGGCCTTCGGGTGCGAGGCGTTCCCGGGTGCCGACGGCGGACCAGCCCTGGAGGAGGTCTTCGGCCTCGTCGAAGCTGGCGCCCACCTCGCCGTCGCGCCCGGCGGGGAACCAGGCCTGGTCGATGGCGAGGAGCGCGGCCGCAGCCTGGACCTGCTCGGGGCTGTGGCACGGGGCGAGCAGCACGGCCGGCTGGTCGCAGGCGAAGGCCACGAAGAAGGGGTCGCTCGCGAAGACGGCGCCCTCGGCCTCGGGGCACACCCAGTCGCGCTCCGGTGCGCTGCGGGTGTAGAGCACCCCCATCGTGACCGAGGTGCCCGCGACCGCCAGTCCCAGGGCGGCTGCGACTCCCGGATGCAGGGCGCGTGCCCGGATCCAGGCGGCGATGCCCACGGCGGCGAGCGCGCAGGCCAGCGGGGCGACGGCCGACAGGGAGCGGAAGACGGTGCCGCTCCCGCCGACGGCCGGCGCGAGCGCGATGACGATGGGCGGGAAGAGCAGCGTGTAGGCCGCGCCGCGCCGCACCACGGGCTGGGTGCGCAGGGTCCAGGCACCCACGAGCGCCAGCAGGGGGACCAGCCCAGCGCCGGCGATCAGCGGCACGACCAACACGTCGAGCAGCTCTCCGCCGACGGTGTGCAGCCGCTCGCCCAGGCCGCTGGCGGGGGCTGCGCAGGTGGCGCCCTCGGGGAACAGGGCCTGCGCCGTGCTCCCGCGCAGGGCGAGGAAGCGTTCCCCGCCCAACCAGAGGCCTCGGGCTTGCCAACCAGCGAAGGCGAGCAGGCCTGCGGCGCCCGCGAGCAGGCGGTGGCCGCGGCCGGACCAGGCCAAGCCGAGCAGGAAGCCGTCGCCCCGGGTCAGCGCCGCCGCCGCCGCCACCAGCGGTAGCGACCGGTGTTGTGTGGCCACGGCGAGGAACCCGAGCCCGCCCAGCACGCCGTAGAGGGCGATGCTGTCGGGGGTGGACAGGAAGCGGGCGTAGCCCAGGCCGGTGGCGGCGAGCAGCCCCGCCAGCACGGCGGTGCGCCCCGGTGCACCGACGGCACGGGCCAGAGCCCACGCCAGAGGAGCCCAGAGAGCGCCGAGCAGCACCGTGGTCACCTGGCCCCACCCGCCCAGCCAGGCCTCGAGCACGAGCACCCGAGACGGCAACGGCATCCAGTGCAGGTCCGCAGGCTGCGGGAGGCTGGCCGGCAGCGCGGCGTGCAGCCAGGCCGCGTTGGTCACGGCGCCGTGACCAGCCGCAATGTGGCGCGCGACCTCGCTGTAGTAGGCGGGATCCCAGTCGCTGGGTCCGGGCACTGCCAGTGCCCAGAGCGCGTGCACCAGCAGGCCGGCGGCCCAGAGCAGTGCGGGGGTGCGCATCAGGCTCCGGGCAGCGGCACGAGTCGGGTAGGGGTGCCGCTGACCAGGACACTCCAGGCGCCGTCGCTCCAGAGGGGCACCGCCCAGCCGCTCTCGTCCACGGTGCTGACCACGGTGTCGCTCCAGCCCAGCGGGTCGCGCTCGAGCAGGTGGATCTGGCGGGTGCCCACCGCCAGGATGCGCTCCCCGACCAGGTCGATGGCGCGCACGCTGTAGTCGTCGTCGAAGCCGGCCAGGGTGCGGCCCTCCTGCCAGTCCGGCCCGACCAGCATGCGGACCCGGGCGACGGCGTGCTCGCCGTAGGCGTAGTGCCAGCCGTCGCCCACCAACAGCTCGGGGTGGCCGTCGGCGTTCAGGTCGGCCAGCGCCAGGCTCTGCAAGCCGCGGCGGGTGGGCAGGACCCGGGGCTTGGACGACTTGGTCATCAGGCGCAGGTCGCCGTCGGACTTCGGCTTGTCGCCGTAGATGCGCCCGACCAGCACCTCGGTGTCCGACAGCGGGACCTGCACGGTGGCGAGGCCCTCCACGAGCTCGGGGGTGTACGTGCCGTCGGCGGTGAGCCAGCCTCCCTGCACCTTCGAGCGGTCCTGGAACGCGGCCATCCACAGCTTGCTGCCCAGGACCCGCAGCTGCGGGACCTGGCTGCGCCCGGTTCGGCGTTCCCAGACGAGCTCCGCCCCCTGGTGGTCCAGTCGCCACACCCGCTGGCTCGCCTCGCGAGCCACGCGCCCGGCCCCGGTGGCGACCCACAACACCTCGCGGTCGCCGGCGATCATGCGGGCGCTCGCCTGGAGCTGGCCACCGAGCTCGACGCTGTGATCGAGCCAGGTGGCGGTGCCCGCGAGCAAGAGCACCGGGTCGTCGTTGCCGTCCCCATCGAAGTCCGCAGCAGCCACTCCGTCGCTCGGGCCGAGTTCGGTGACGGACCGGGGGACCTGGGTTGGTGCGGAGGTCGAGCAGGCGATCGCGAGGAGGAAGCTGAGCATGGGACGAAACCGCTATCCACCCCCGGTGCGCCTGTGTATGTTGCGCCCCAGAACGGGCAGGCAATGGACTGGGACGAGGACGACGTAGACCGTACGCCAGGGGTGCGCCCGTTGGTGTTTTCCGCCCACGACGAGGGTCGGGACTGCCGGTCGTTGTTCCTCGCGCCCGCGGATCTTCCGGCTCTGCTCGGAGCCCTCCAGCCCTTCGCGGCGGGTGGCACGCTGGCGGTGCTGTCCCCGCTTCCTGCACCGATTGGCTGCTGGCCCCTCGATGGTGGCGGCTGGCTCGGGCCCGCCGAAGCGCTCTACGGGCTGCACGCACCGGTCGAAGCGCTGGTGGTGCGCCACGACGTCACACCGCGCGAGGTCGAGCGCCATGTGCCTGCGAGCCTGCTGGCGTGCCCGGACCACGCCCTCCCGGTGGAACTCGGCGCCCGCTTTGCCTTGATCCTCACGCCGGAAGGCCACGCGATCGTGCTCGCCCGCGATCAGCGTCCGCTGCGCGCCGTGCTCGCGGGCCAGCTCGAGGGCGCGGCGCACCCGGTGCTCGGCCATGGCACGCCCGCCTTGGACGAGGAGAGCCTCGACCAGCTCATCGAGCCGATCCACATGGCGGATTGGCGTCGGGCAGCGTTCGAGCGGAGGCAGCGCTACCGCGTGCTGCGGGTGGACACTTGCGGTGAGCAGGGGTGCGAGCGCACCCGGAAGTGGGTCGGTCCGCTGGGTGAGGGTGGCTGGCGCGCCGACTGGTCCTGGTAGACGTGCTAACCCGAGGGCTGTGACCCTCCTGAACGCTCCCGAGGCCCTGGCCTCCGCACTCGATGGCCTGGTCGGCACCGTGGCCGTGGACACCGAGTTCCACCCCGAGTTCCGGCGCGTGCCGCGTCTCCTGCTGATCCAGCTGCGCGGAGAGGGTGGCGAGGTCCACCTGATCGATCCGCTGGCGTTCGACGACCTGGGTGCGATCGGCGCCGCGCTCCGAGGCCGCACGCTCCTCTTCCACGCGGCCGCCCAGGACGTGCGCCTGTTGCGGCGTCGCTGCGGCCTCGAGCAGGTCCGGGTGCTGGACGTGCAGGTGATGGCGGGGCTCGCGGGCCTGGACTACCCACTCTCGCTGGACGCGCTCAGCCGCGAGCTGCTCGGGCGCGCGCCCGTCCCGGGGGCGGGTCTGTCCGACTGGAGCCGCCGGCCGCTGTCCCAGGCGCAGATGGCCTACGCCGCAGGCGATGTGCGCGACCTCCACGCGCTCGCAGACCGCTTGAGCGATCGCCTCGGCGAGCTGCGGTCCCTGGCCGGTCCCGCGAGCGAAGAGCGCCTGGCGCGTGCGCTTGCGCCGGACGTGCCGTCGGATCGCCTCCGGGGCTTCGCGGCGGCGCGCGTGCTCGACGCTCTCGGTCGCGAGATCCTGCTCCGCTTGTTCGGGTGGCGGGAGCGCGTGTCGCGGGAGAGCAACAAGCCGCTGCACCAGGTGCTGGGTGACGGGGTGATCCTGGATGTGGCGCGACGGGCCCCGTCGACCGTCGAGGAGCTGGCGTCGAACCGTCGCTTCCCGAAGGGGGTGTTGAAGAACCACGGCGCGACGCTCCTGCAGGTGGTGGCCGAGGCCCGGGCGGTGCCCGAAGCGCAGCGGCCGCCGCCCGTGCCGCGGGCGGATCCGCGGCTTCGGGGGCGGGAGGCGCTTCTGCGGGCCTGGGCCGAGGCGGTGGCGCACCGGGACGGGGTGAGCCCGCGCCTGATGCTGCCGCCGGACGTCCTGGACGCGCTCCTGCAGGGTGAGCCGCCCCCCACGTCCCTGGGCTGGCGTGCCGATCGCTGGGGGCAGGAGCTCCGGGCGGTGTTGGCGGGCCGGATCGCCCTCGTCGGGTCGCCTGACGGTGTGTCGATCCTGCCTGAAAAACAGCTTGCGAACGGGGAAACCTGAGGTAACGTCGCGCGACCCTGGGTCCGAAGGGTCAAGGTGGATTGGGTCATGACGAACAGAGCTTCCAGCCGGCGCGGGGCCACAGCCATCGAGTACGCGCTCATCGCGGTGATTCTCGCGCTCGCCATCGTGACGGGAGTCAAGAGCATCGGCACGAACCTCGACTCCGTGCTGTTTGCCGCGTCAGACAGCGTGCAGGACGCCAACGACGCGTTCTAGCTCAGGTCTCCCGCGGGCGATCCGAAGCGGGCACTCGAGCGATCAATCCCGTCCTTTCTTCCGGGCGAGGGTTGATCTCTGTTTCGACCCTAGGTAGCGTTCCGCCGCACCCCCGGGCTCCACCCGGTACAGGGTGGAACAATTCCCTCAGGAGTCCCTCCATGATCCGTGCCTTCCTTCAAGACGAGTCTGGCGCCACCGCAATCGAGTACGGCCTGATCGCCGGTCTCGTCGCCGTCGCCATCATCGCGGCCCTCGGCGCCCTCGGCGGTGGCCTCGACACCCTGTTCTCGGGTGTTGCGGACGAGGTCTCGAGCGCAGCCAGCAGCCTCTAGCGAGCACAGCTTCTGCGAGGGGTGCTCGGCGCTGCCGGGCACCCCTCTCGTGCGTCTGGAGGGCGCGCATGAGATACTGGGCGCCAGGAGAGAGGGTCGATGCAGCCGAGAGCACAGACGGGTGGGCGCGCCAAGGCCTACCTGTTCCTGGGAGTGTCGATGGTGGCGGCTGCGATGGCGGCTGCTGTGGTCTTCCAGCTGATCCGTCGCTACGACCAGGAGCTGCAGGAGGCGCGTGCTCCCAAGGAGACCGTGGCCGTGGTGGTGGCCAAGCGGACCCTGCACATGGGCGTGCCCATCACCGAAGACGACATCGCGCCGCGGCTCCTGCCCCCCGAGATGGTGCCGCTCGGCGAAGACCTCACCTTCCCCTCGGCGGACCTGGTCATCGGCCGCACGCCGCGCGAGCGCGTGCTGGTCAACGAGATCGTGCGCACGGAGCGGCTGGCGCGTCGGGACGCCGGTGTGGGCCTCAACGCGGTCATCACGCCGGGCATGCGCGCCATGGCGGTGCAGACCGCCAACGACGAGGCGGTGGGCGGCTTCGTTCGGCCCGGCAACTACGTCGACATCATCGTGACCATCAAGCCGGGCGACAGCGAGGTCGATCGGCAGGTGCGATCCAAGGTGCTCCTGCAGGGCATCAAGGTGCTCGCCGTGGGCGACTCCCTCGAGGGCAGCAACGCCGCCACCGAGGAGAAGAAGAAGAAGAAGAGCACGCGACGCTCCAAGCCGATGGTCACCATCGAGCTCACGCTCGAGGAAGCCGAGGAGCTCGCGCTCGCCACGGCGAAGGGCGACATCCACCTGGTGTTGCGCGCCGACATCGACATCACCAAGGAAGAGACCAACGGCGCCACGGCCACGGCGCTGTTGGGTCTGTCGCCGGGCGAGCCGGAAGAGGCGCCCGTGGTGGCGTCCAGCGCGCCGCTCGTCGAGAGTGGGCCCAAGGCCGAGGTGATCAGCGGTTCCGACCGCGTGGGCGTCACCTTCCAGGATGGCGTGGCCAAGGAAGACAAGAAGCGGCGCTAGCGCGCGTTTGGAGCGGATGATGCGGTGGTGGTGGACGAACTTCGTGGCCGCGCTCGCGGTGGTCGCGGCGCTGCTGGTGGCGGTGCCGGCCGATGCCCAGGACGTGACGCGGCGGCAGTGGCTGGACGTCGAACGAGGCCAGTCCCACATCGAGGACGTGGGGCGCACCTACAACCGGATCCTGATCTCCGATCCCGACGTGGCCGAGGTCAAGGCGCTCACGGAGCGCCAGTTCCAGCTGCGTGGCCTGGAGGTCGGGGTGACCGACCTCTGGATCTGGTACGCCGACAAGCCCAACGACCCCGTCGTCTACCAGATCGCGATCCACCAGGATCTGAGCGACCTGCTGCGCCGCGTGGCCGACATCGTGGACGACGGCCTCCCACCCCGCGTCTACGCGATGAAGGATCGGCTCGTCGTCGATGGATCGGTGGCCGACCTCGAGACCCTCGAGCGCATCGCCATGGTGGCGCGGGTGTACGACCCCGAGTTCGTCAACCTGATGTCCGTGCGAGGCGATGCTCAGGTGCAGCTTCAGGTCACCTTCGCCGAGGTGAGCCGCTCGGCCTTGCGCGAGATGGGCCTGAACGCCCTCTGGGGCGACGGGGACCTCGGCTTCGGCGTGGTCGGCCCCAACTCCGGCACGGCCGGGGTGGTGGCCCGGCAGCAGCTGTCCAACTACATCTACGGGGGCGTGGCGCCGTCGGCGTCGTCCAGCGGAACCTTCAACATGCTCGGCGTGGTCGGCGACCCGATCGATCTCGCCTTCACCATGTCGGTGCTGGAGCAGAACTCGATCACGAAGGTCCTGGCGGAACCCACGCTGGTGGCCCTCTCCGGTCAGCAGGCCGAGTTCCTGGCCGGTGGCGAGATCCCCATCCCCGTCGCGCAGAACGCGGGCCAGATCACGATCGACTTCAAGGAGTACGGGGTCAAGCTGGTCTTCGTGCCCACCGTGCTCGCGGGTGAGGTCATCGACGTGCGCGTGTACATCGAGGTCTCCGAGGTCGACAGCAGCACAGGAACCCGGATCGTCGGCATCGAGATCCCCGGCTTCAAGGCGCGCAAGTCCGAGTCCCACCTCCGGGTGCAGGACGGGCACACCTTCGCCATGGCCGGCATGCTCTCCGAGAGCACCCGCTACGCCAAGGCGGCGGTGCCGGTGCTCGGCGAGCTGCCGCTCATCGGCGCGCTCTTCCGGTACGTCTCCCACGACCGCGAGGAGACCGAGTTGATGATCTTCGTCACGCCGAAGCTGGTCCGGCCGATGGCCCCTGGCGAGGTGCCCGACCTGCCCGGCTCGATGGAGGACAACAACCCGAACGACTTCGAGTTCTACCTGCTCGGTCGCGACCACCGCACCGGCTCCCAGGACTACAGCCCGGCGGGCTCGGCCGGACTGCAGAGGTAGCGCCGATGGCAACCGCTGGCGGCGTGGCCACCATCCTGGTGGTCGGCTTGGACGAACGAGGTCTACGCGAGCTCCGAGAGCACCTCGGCAGCGAGGCGCTGTTGCCCGCGTCGTCCATTCGGTACGACGAGGCACCGGAGGCGGTGCGTCGGACGCGGCCCACGGTCGTCGTGGTGGGCTTCGATCTCGACGGCGACGCGGCCGTGGAGACCGGCGCGCGCCTCGCCCAGACCTTCGAGTCCGTGCAGATGGTCGCGATGTGCAGCCGGAGCGACCCCATGCTCATCCGGGCTGCGATGCGGGCGGGGTACCGCGAGTTCGTGGTGCTCCCAGAAGACGCGCCGCAGCTTCGCCAGGCGGTGGTCGATGCCACCCTGGGCGCGGCGGAGGATCCGGACCGCGGTCAGCTGATCGCCTTCTGCGGCAGCAAGGGCGGCGTGGGCACCACGGCCATCGCCATCAACCTCGCCGCCGAGCTGTCGCCGGTCTACCGCACCCTGGTCGCGGATCTCGACTTCTCGATGGGCGATGTCGCGGCCTTCCTCGACCTCCAGGCACCGAGCGACGTGGGCCGGGTGCTCCAGAGCCTGGATCGGCTCGACGAGCGCATGCTGTCGGGGTCGGTGGCGGTGCACCCCACCGGTGTGCACGTGCTCGCCCAGCCGCGCGAGCTCGACGACCACACGGGCCTGCGCGGCGACGCCATCCTGCGGCTGTTGACCGTGTGCTCGCGCAGCTACCAGTACGTGCTCCTGGACTGTGGCGGCCACATCGACGAGGCCACCCTGACCGCCATGAGCTCGGCCGATCTGCTGTTCCTGGTCTGCACCCCCGATGTGCCGGCGGTCAAGAACGCCTGGCGTCGCCTGCAGCTCCTGGACCGGGTGGGCATCGACCGGGCCCGCGTGCGACTCATCGTGAACCAGTACGACCGCAAGTCGGTGCTCCGGGTGAAGGACATCGAAGCCAACCTCGGCATCCGGGTGGCGTCCACGGTCGCCCTGGACGAGAAGACCCTGTCCACCGCGGTGAACGACGGTCGGCTGGTGCGTGAGGTCAACAGCCGCTCCCAGGCCGCCAGGGAGATCGCCGACCTCATCAACCTCGTCGCCGACGACGACGAGGTGGTCGAGCACGCTCCTCAGAAGGGCGGCATCATGAAGTGGTTCTCATGAGGAGCGACGGGTGAGTTCACGCTTGATCGACCGGGTGCGCGGCGCTCAGTCCCGCTACCAGTCCGGCACCAGCAAGACCGACGAGAAGGAGTTCGAGCGGATCAAGCGCGGGCTCCACAACGAGCTCATCGAGTCGCTGGACTTCGACCAGGTCACCAAGACCCCCCGTGAGCAGCTCGCGGCTCGGCTCCGCAACACCCTCACCGAGCAGGTGGAGATCCGTCAGCTGCCGCTCAACCGCATGGAGCGCGAGCGGCTCGTTGACGAGATCCTCGACGACATCCTCGGCCTCGGACCGCTCGAGCAGCTCCTGCGCGACCCCGAGATCTCCGACATCCTGATCAACGGCTACAAGCAGGTCTACATCGAGAAGAAGGGCGTGCTGCAGCGGCACCCGATGACCTTCCACGACGAGCGCCACCTCGCCCAGATCATCGACCGCATCGTGTCGGCCGTCGGGCGGCGCATCGACGAGACCACGCCCATGGTGGACGCGCGGCTGGCCGATGGCTCCCGCTTCAACGCCATCATCCCGCCCATCGCGCTCGATGGCGCGTGCGTCTCGATCCGGCGCTTCGGCACCGTGCCGATCACGGCCGACGATCTGGTGGCCTTCGGCAGCTGCCCGCGCCCCGTGATGGAGGTGTTGAAGGGCTGTGTCCAGTCCAAGCTCAACCTGCTCATCTCGGGGGGCACCGGCACCGGGAAGACCACGCTCTTGAACGTGATGTCCAGCTTCATTCCGGACAAGGAGCGCATCGTCACCATCGAGGACTCCGCGGAGCTGCAGCTGCAGCAGTCCCACGTGGTCCGCCTCGAGACCCGGCCGCCCAACCTCGAGGGCAAGGGCGAGGTCGACCAGCGCGACCTGGTGAAGAACTCGCTCCGCATGCGTCCCGACCGCGTGATCCTCGGCGAGATCCGGTCCGAGGAAGCCATCGACATGCTCCAGGCCATGAACAC
>CAZSAT010000053.1:0-45874 GCA_964604675.1 uncultured Enterobacterales bacterium | reverse complement strand
TCTCAATGCACTAGAAGAGGCCGGCGGCTACAGCGAGCTGATGGAGCGGTACGGTGCGCTGCCGTTGCCGCCCTATGTCCAGCGGCCGGAAGCACCGGAGGACGCGGCGCGCTACCAGACCGTCTTCGCGGACGAGCTGGGCGCTGCGGCGGCGCCCACGGCGGGGCTGCACCTGTCGCGACGAGTGCTCGACGGGCTGGCCTCACGGGGCGTGCGCGTCGCCCAGCTGACGCTGCATGTCGGCGTCGGCACCTTCCGACCCCTCCGCGCGGAAGACCTGGCCCGGGGCACCTTGCACCCCGAGTGGTACCGCATTCCGGAGGCGACCGTGGCCGCCATCGCCGAGACCCGTGCAGCCGGAGGGCGCGTGGTGGCCGTGGGGACCACGAGCTGTCGGGCCCTCGAGAGCGCGACGGCACCTGGGGCGCAGGTGCCCATCGCGGGGGAGGGCGTTACCCGGCTGTTCCTGCGAGCGGGCGACCGAGCGCGCTGCGTCGACGGCCTCCTGACCAACTTCCACCTCCCCGAGACCAGCCTCCTCCACCTCGTGTGCGCCCTCGGTGGTCGCGAGCGCGTGCAGCGCGCCTACGAGGAGGCGGTCGTCCGGAACTACCGCTTCTATTCCTATGGCGACGCGATGCTGCTCCTTTGAGATCCACGCTCGGGCCGGACGGGCCCGGCGCGGGAGCATGGTCCTCCCTCACGGCACGGTGCGCACGCCATGCTTCATGCCGGTGGGAACCCGAGGTACGGTCAAGGGGCTGACGCCGGAAGAGGTGCGGGACGCGGGCTCGGACATGCTCCTGGCCAACGCCTACCACCTGTGGGTCCGCCCAGGGCACGAGCGCGTCGCCAGGCTCGGGGGGCTGCACAGGATGATGGGCTGGAGTGGTCCCATCCTCACCGACTCCGGCGGCTACCAGGCATTCTCCTTCCGTGGCGAGAAGGTCAAGCTCGAGGAAGAGGGCATTCGCTTCCTGTCACCGCTGGACCGGCAGTGGCGGGTGCTTACTCCCGAGGTCGCCGTGGAGATCCAGGAGGCTCTTGGCGTGGACGTCGCGATGGCCTTGGACGAGTGCATCCCACCGGAGACGGACCGGGCGGGCGTCGCGAGGTCGACGGATCGTACGACTCGTTGGCTGTCGCGCTGCATCGCCGCCCGAAAGGCACCAGACCGCACGGCGCTCTTCGGCATCGTGCAGGGTGGCTTCCAGGCCGACCTTCGCGCGGCGCACGCCGATGCGCTCGTGAAGCTCGATCTGGATGGCTACGCCATCGGCGGCCTGAGCGTGGGCGAGGAGCGCCGTGTCCGCAACGCCATGGTGAGCGTCAGCACGCCCCGCCTGCCGGAAGACCGCCCGCGCTACCTGATGGGCGTCGGCTATCCGATCGACATCGTCGAGGCGGTGATCGAGGGGGTGGACCTCTTCGACTGCGTCCTTCCCACCCGGTCCGGGCGCTTCGCACAGCTCTTCACGAGCCAGGGGCGGATGAACCTCCGCCACAGTCGCTTCAAAGACGACCCGCGCCCCATCGACGAGGCGTGCGGGTGTTATACGTGCCGGTCTTTTTCCAGGGCCTACCTGCGGCACCTCCACCTCGCCAAGGAGGTGCTGGCACCGAGGCTCTCGACCCTCCACAACCTCAGCTTCTACCAACGCTTCATGGACCGCGTCCGCAACGCCGTCGACCAGGGCTCGGCCGCCCTGGAGGTCCTCCGTGTGGAGGCCGAAGCGTGGCAGCAGCCCTACGAGGATGCGGGGGTCTCGGAGTAGCGCATGCCTGATCCCTCACCACTGACCTTCGGCCTCCCGCTCCAACAAGCAGGCGGCGGGATGAGCTCCATCTTCCTCGTCGTGGTGATGGGCTTCATCTTCTACTTCTTCCTCTGGAAGCCCCAGTCGGATGAGCGGAAGCGCCATGGCGAGCTGGTCGCCGGCCTGAAGAAGGGCGACAAGATCGTGAGCGAGGGCGGCATCTGCGGCTCGGTGGTCGAGGTGCGCGAAGACCGCGTGGTGGTCGAGGTCTCGAAGGGCACGCGCATGACGCTGCTCAAGGAGTCGGTCGACCGCCTCGAGGACGCCAAGACGTCCCAGGACAAGAAGGGAGCCTGAGCAATGGAAGGCAGTTGGTGGTTCCGTTTCTGGCTGGTCGTGACCAGCGTGGTGGCGGCTGTGTGGCTCCTCATCCCGACCTTTCTGGGTCAGAGCCAGGCCGATCTCATCGCGGCGCAGGCGTCCGCTATGGGCGGCGGTGACGAGGTCGCCGACGAGATCCGGCTGGAGTGGTACTGGGACTACCTCCCGGATGTCCGCATCGTGAAGGGCCTCGACCTCCAGGGGGGCATCGACCTCACCCTCGAGGTCGGGACCGACGAAGCGGTCCTCTCGTCGGTGGCGCGCGATGTGCAGCCGATGGAGGAGACTGCGGAGCGGGAGGGCGTCGACATCGTCGACATCCGGCGCGTGCGCGGGGAGGCGGCCATCGAGATCCTTCCCGGCGAAGGCGTGGGTCTCGACGCGATCAACGGGCTGCTCGCGGGCCGCTACGTGGGCTACGCCTACGAGTCGAGCCGCGAAGATGCCGAGGGCCTCACCTGGCATCGGTACGTCCTGGACGACGATCAGCAGGCCTATGTGGCCGAGCGCGCGGTCGAGCAGGCCCTCGAGACCCTCCGCAGCCGTGTGGATGCCACGGGTGTGAAGGAGCCCAGCATCCTGCTCAAGGGCGGCAACCGCATCAACGTGCAGCTTCCGGGGCTCGAGAACGTCGAGCAAGCGGTGGACGCCATCGGCACCACCGCCGTGCTGGAGTTCTACGCCGTCGACGAAGCCTTCGACGACGCCAAGCTGGAGAAGGCCATCACGGCCGCCAGGGACGCGCTCACGCCCGAGGACTTCGCCGCGGACGACGCGCTGAACGACTGGCTCGTCGAGACGGGTCGCCTCGGTCGCAACAACCGTGTGCTCTGGGAGTACGCCCAGGACCAGGAGGGTGGAGACGTTCGGAAGCTGCCCTATGTGCTGCTGGATCGGGTGGTGCTCACCGGCGACGACGTCAACGACGCGTCGGTCGGCATGGACCAGTACAACCAGCCCTACGTCGCGCTCGAGTTCAAGCCCCCTGGCGCCCGGATCTTCGCCGAGTACACCGGCGAGAACGTCGGCAAGCGCTTCGCCATCGTGCTCGACCGGAAGGTCAAGTCGGCGCCCTACATCAAGGAGAAGATCGCCGGCGGTCGCGCCAGCATCTCCATGGGCGACGGGGGCTACCAGCAGCAGCTCGACGATGCCTCGGTGCTCTCCCTGGTGCTCCGGACAGGTGCCTTGCCGGCGCCCGTCAAGATCGGTGAAGTCCGCACGGTGGGCGCAAGCCTCGGCGAGGACTCCATCATCGCAGGCGTCGAGGCGACGGGCATTGGCGCTGCCGCCGTGGTCCTGTTCATGTCCCTGTTCTATCGGAACCGCGCGACCGCGATCGGTGTGGTGACTGGGCCCGGCATGATCGCCAACCTGTCGCTCGCCCTGAACCTGGTGTTCATCATGGCGCTCCTGGCGGGCTTCGAGGCCACGCTCACCTTGCCGGGGATCGCAGGGATCGCGCTGACCGTCGGCATGGCGGTGGACGCCAACATCATCATCTTCGAGCGAATCCGAGAGGAGCTGCGCACCGGCAAGAACGCGCGCGCAGCCGTGGACGCCGGCTTCGACAACGGCCTCACCGCCGTCATCGACGCGAACATCACCACCGCCATCGCGGGCGTGGTGCTCTACAGCTATGGCTCGGGACCCATCAAGGGCTTCGCGGTCACACTGCTCATCGGCATCTGCACCACGCTCTTCACCACCGTGTTCGTGTCGCGGACCTTCATGGATCTGTTGGTCCGGAAGTCCTCGACGCGCCTCGCCATCTGAGGTCGGCATGCAGCTCATCAAGCCCGACAGCAACTTCGACCTGATCGGCAAGCGTCGCCCGGCCGCCATCGTGTCCGCGATCGCGGTCATCGCGTCGCTGCTGGCCTTCTTCTTCATCGAGCCGAACTGGGGCATCGACTTCACGGGGGGCACCGAGATCCACCTGAAGTTCGACCACCAGACCGACATCAGCGAGATCCGGAGCGCCCTCGCCGAGATTGGCCTCTCCGACGATGCGGTCCAGCAGGTGAACGCGCCGGACGACAACGAGTACGTGGTCCGCATCCAGGAGGCGACCTTCGGCGCCGAGAGTCTGGAAGACTCGGTCAACGAGGCGCTCGCGACCACGTTCGGCGCCGACTGGGTCGTCGAGAGCCGCTTTGACGCCCAGGTCGGCGCGCAGGTCACCATCGAGCACGCCCCACCCGCGGTGCCACTCGCGCTCATCACCGAGTCGCTGCAAGGACTCGATGGCGCCAAAGTGGAGGCCTCACCCGACGATCGCACCTTCTACGTGAAGTTTCCGGGGCTTCCCAGCCAGGTCCAGTCGATGATTGGCGAGGCGATCGGTGACTCGAGCTTCGAGGTGTTGCAGCTCGACAGCGTGGGCCCGAAGGTCGGCGGCGATCTACGCCGCCAGGGCTTCATCTCCATGGCGGCGACGCTCGGCCTGATCCTCATCTACGTGGCGTTCCGGTTCGACCTGGTGTTCGCGCCCGGTGCGGTCTTGGCGCTGTTCCACGACGTCGCCATCACCCTGGGCATCTTCACGGTCATGCATCGCGAGGTCAACCTCCCGATGATCGGCGCCCTGTTGACCATCATCGGCTACTCCCTCAACGACACCATCGTCATCTACGACCGCATCCGCGAGAACCTCGACAAGTACCGCCGCGCCGACATGCCGGGGCTCGTGAACTCGAGCATCAACGAGACGCTCAACCGGACCTTGAACACGTCGCTGACGACGCTGGTGGCGGTCGCGGCGTTCCTGTTCTTCGGCGGCCCGGTCATCAACACCTTCGCGCTGGCCATGATGATCGGTGTGATTGTCGGCACCTACTCCACCATCTTCATCGCGAGCCCGACCATCCTGGTGATGGAGAAGCTCAAGCCTCGGCTGGCCGGCCTCATGGTCCCGACCACGCGCGACGACGAGGTCGACCGCGCGGAGGCCGCCTCCAGCAACGCCGAGAAGCGTCGACTGGCTCGTTCACAGCCCGATCCGAGCGCTTGACCGGCTGAGCACATCTCGCTAAGAGCCTGGTTCCGCAGGCCTTTCTGAGGATCGCTGCATGACCAAGTCCGAGATCATCGATCGGCTCGCCGAACAGCGTCAGCTCCCGCGTCGCACCGCGGAGGAGGTGGTCAACCTGATCTTCGACAGCATGCGCGACGCCCTCTGCGGCGGAGAGCGCATCGAGCTGCGTGGCTTCGGCACCTTCTCCACGCGCTACTACCCTGGCTACACAGGGCGGAACCCCAAGACGAGCGAGGCCATCGAGGTGCAGCCCAAGGTGCTTCCTGTGTTCCGCGTGGGCAAGGCGTTGCACGCCCGCGTGAACGGCGACGGGTAGAAGGAGGGGTTCGGCAGGGCCGACATGCGATAGGCTCTGTCTGGACGCGTCAAGTGTCCTCCCCCCGAGTGGCCGTCGTGCCGCTCTCTTCCCCCATCCCCTGGGTACATCGTGGTCGAAACGCTGGTCCACAACCGCGAGGGCAAGCACGCCTTCGTCCTGGACACCAATGTCCTTCTCTACGACCCGAACGCGCTGTTCGTCTTCCATGAACACGACGTCATCGTCCCGATCATCGTGATCGAGGAGGTCGACCGCTTCAAGAAGGGCGTCGACGAGACCGGCCGGAACGCTCGCGTGACCTCGCGCACCCTCGACCGCCTCCGGGCTCAGGGGTCTCTGTCCGAGGGGGTGTCGCTGCCTGGCGGGGGCACCCTGCGCGTCGTGCTCGCTCCCTCGGGTGAGCTGCCCAAGGGCTTCGGACCGCCGAGCAACGACAACCTCATCCTCCGCACGGTGCAGGTCCTCCACCAGGAGCGGGGACAGCCCGTCGTGCTGGTCACCCGCGACACCAACATGCGCTTGAAGGCGGACGCCCTCGGGTTGCACGCCGAGGACTACATGCACGCCCACGTCGAGGTGGTCGAGCGGTACCAGGGCGTCACGAACCTGTCGGTCGACCCGGCCAAGGTCGACGACCTCTACAGCCGTGGGTGGTTGCCCTTCGAGGCGCCGCCGGAGATCCATCCGAACCAGTTCCTCCTGCTCACCGCCGATGGCTCCGAGAAGCACAGCGCGATGGCCCGGTACCAGGCCAAGAAGGGGCGCCTGAAGCTGGTCGGACGCCACAAGGAGGGCGTGTGGGGCATTCGCGCACGCAACAAGGAGCAGCTGTTCGCGCTGGAGCTGTTGCTCGACGACAGCGTGCAGCTCGTCACCATCGACGGCATGGCGGGCACCGGGAAGACCCTGATGGCGATCGCGTGCGGGCTCCAGAAGGTGGCCGACGAACAGCTCTACCGGCGCCTGCTCGTGGCCCGTCCGATCTTTCCGCTGGGCAAGGACATCGGGTTTCTGCCCGGCGACGTGGGTGAGAAGCTCAACCCGTGGATGAAGCCGATCTTCGACAACCTGGAGATCCTGGTGTCGACGGGGCCTGCGGGTGACCTCGAGCGCAACCGGCGGGGTCCCCCGGGGTACCAGGCGCTGCTGGACCAGGGCATCCTCGAGGTGGAGCCGCTGACCTACATCCGCGGCCGCTCGCTGCCCCAGCAGTTCGTGGTGATCGACGAAGCCCAGAACCTCACACCGCACGAGGTCAAGACGGTCATCACCCGTGCGGGTGAGGGGACCAAGGTCATCCTCACCGGCGACCCGGCCCAGATCGACAACCCCTACGTCGACGCGACGTCCAATGGCCTGACCTACGTCGTGGAGCGCTTCCGCCACTCGGACATCGCGGGGCACGTGACGCTGCGCAAGGGCGAACGCAGCCCCCTCGCCGAGCAGGCGGCCGAGCTGCTGTGAGCGAGCAGCTGGAGGGACGAAACCCCGTGCTCGAGGCGCTGTCGGCAGCGCCGGCGGGTGCGAAGGGTGTGGCTGGACGAACGCGCGCGTCCCGAGCCGCGTCTCCGCGCGATCCGGCGGCTTGCCGAGGAGCAGGGGGTTCGCCTGGAGCACGTCGAGCGCCGCTTCCTGGACCGACGGTGCACCACGGGGGTGCACAACGGCGTGATCGCGGAGGTCGACGAGCTCGAGCACTGGAGCTTCTCGGCACGCATGGACGCGGTCTTCGAGCAGGGCGAGGAGCCCTTCTTCGTGGTCGCGGACGAGCTGTCCTACGAGCACAACCTGGGGGCGGTGTTGCGCTCGGCGCTGGGCGCGGGGGTGCATGGGCTCGTGATCCCGACCCAGCGCGGAAAGGGTGTGACGCCCGTGGCCGCGCGTGTGTCGATGGGTGGCGTGGAAGAGGTCCCCGTGATTCGAGAGGGCCTGTCGTCGGCGCTGAAGCTGGCCCAGCGCGCCGGCCTGCGCATCGTCGGCGCCGACATGGACGGCGCAGCCCCCTGGGACGTCGACATGACAGGCCCGATCGCGATCGTGCTCGGTGGCGAGTCCAAGGGGTTGTCCAAGGCGCTCAGGAAGCGCTGCGACGCGATCGTCGGCATTCCGCTGGCGGGTGATCTTCAGAGCTTGAACGTCTCGGTGACCGCGGGTGTGCTCCTGTTCGAGCGCGTCAGGCAGGTCGCTCAGCGGTAGCGCAGGCCTTCCACCAGCGCTTCGACGCTCGAAGCCGACTCGAAGAGAGCGCGCGTGGCCACCGCCGGGCTCTCACCTCGCTGCACCAGGTCGGCCAGGGGGTCGAGCAGGGCTGCGTCCTCGGCCACGGGGAGGTCTCCCAGCCCTCGGGCGGCGATGGCCACGAAGTCTCGTGCCCACGCCGCCAGCGAACGACCGCCCACGTCGGCGGCAAGACCCCGACGGATGGCGGCGGCGAACCGCTCGTCGGCCTCTCCGTAGCGCTTCAGCTCCGCAGCGAGGTCGCCGGCGTCGGCGAGTGCGTTGGCGCTGTAGAGCACCCCTGTCCAGGCGGCGATGCCCGCGACGGCGAGCGGGAGCTCCACCGCGTCCGCGCCGCGAATCTCCACCGTGCGCTTGACACGGACCTCGGGGAACACCGACGTCTGATGGATCTCCCAGTCTTCCCACGTGGGCCGCCTGCCCTGGTGACCGTCGCGCAGCAGGTCTCGGAACGTGCGGCCCGCACCCGGCACGTAGCGGCCGTTCTGCTCGGTCAGGAACAGCAAGGGGGTGTCGAGCAGGTAGTCTACCCAGGCGCCGTGGCTGTACCTCTCGAGCGGCACCCCACAGCGCGCGGGGTCGGTCCGGGTCCAGACGTGGCCGCGGTAGCTCGCGAAGCCGGAGTCGCGCCCCCCCACGAGCGGCGAGTTGGCGAACATGGCCGTCGTCAAGGGCGCCAGGGCGAGCATGGTCTCGACCTTTCGGGCGCAATCTTCCTCGTCGGCGTAGTCGAAGTTCGCCTGGAAGCTGGACGTCGCCTTCATCATCGTGTGCGCGAGCGCACCCACCGCGCCGAGGTGCTCCCGCATCACCACGTACCGGCTCTTCGGCACCCACTCGACCTCGTCCACCGACGCCACAGGGTGCACGCCCACCGCGACCCAGCAGATGCCCAGCTCGTCGCCGACCGCCGTGATCTCGGTGAGGTTCTCCTGAGCCTCGGCGGCCACCTCCGCGAGCCGAACGTGAGGAGCGCCACTCAGCTCCACCTGGCCACCGGGCTCCAGGGTGATGGACGCGCCCCGGCGGCTGAGCGCGATCAACGCCTCCCCCTCGTGGACTGGCGCCCAGTCGTAGCGCTCCGCCAAGAGCTCCAGCACGCGCCGGATCCCGTTTTCGCCGCCATACGGCACGGCTGCGCCGTCGGGGCGCACACCGATGCGCTCGAACTCGCCGCCGACCCGCCACGTGTCGCGCGGCGAGCCATAGCTCGAGAAGCGTTCGACGAGACTCGTCCTGGTCAGCGACACGGGGCGAAACTTCACGCCCTGGGCCGGAATCGTCAAGGTCGTCAGAGAGCCCCCGTCCGGGCTCGTTACATTCCGAGGCATGATGCTCATCCTGTCGTTGGCCTGCGATCCCCCGCGCTTCTACAGTCCCGACACCACCGACGACGACACCGCGTCGTCCGGCGCCGCCTGGAGCTGCGCCGACAACGGCTGGTCACTGGGTGAGGTCCCGGACGCCCTGAGCGCGGAGGGCTTCGGCGCGGGCGACGTGGCCGAGGACGTGCGTGGCTACGACGAAGCCTGGGACGAAGTCTGCCTGTGGCAGTTCTACGGCAAGGTCGTGGTGCTGGACGTCTCGACGATGTGGTGCGGGCCGTGCCAGACCCTCGCGCAGGATCTGGAGGAGACCTACCAGCACTACCTGGCGGACGACGTGGTGTACGTCACGCTGCTCCCCGAGAACCTGACGTACAGCGAGATGAGCGCGGAAGACGTGACCTATTGGAAGGACAGCTTCGGCATCACCGCTCCGGTGCTGGCCGATGTCGATGGCTGGGCGTACCAGATCGAGCCCGAGCAGAGCTGGCCGCGGATCCTGGTCGTCGATCGCACCATGACGGTGCGCCAGGACGACGTCGAGCCCTACGACGACGCCATCCGTGCAGCGGTCGACGCTGTGCTCGCCAGCGAGTAGTGCCGCGTCTCCTCGCGGTGTCCGACCTCCACGTCGGCCATGCAGCCAACCGCCAGGCCGTGCTCGAGCTGGGGAGCTACCCGGACGACTGGCTGATCGTCGCGGGCGACGTCGGCGACACCCTCGAGCAGATCGGCTGGTGCTTCGACCAGCTGGCCTCGCGCTTCGCGTGGGTGGGCTGGGTGCCGGGCAACCACGAGCTCTGGAGTCGGCCAGGTGAGCCCTCCGGGGAGGCGCGGTACGCCCAGCTGGTCGCCCTCGGGCGACAGCACGGCGTGCAGACGCCGGACGACCCCTGGACGCGCTTCGACGGGGAGGGTGGTCCGGCGCGGATCGCGCTCTGCTTCCTGCTCTACGACTACAGCTACCGACCCACGCACGTGAGCCGCGAGGGCGTGCTGGCCTGGGCGCGAGACGGGGGGATCGTCGCGATGGACGAGCGCCTGCTCGGGCATGCCCCACACGAGAGCAGGGATGCCTGGTGCGACGCCCGCGTGACCATCACCGAGGCGCGGCTCGCCGAGCACGCTGGCGAACGGTTCGTGCTGGTGAACCACTGGCCATGGCGCCGCGATCTGGTGCGCTTCCCCCCCCGCGTCGCACGCTACGCGCCCTGGTGCGGCACCGCGAGAACCGCTGACTGGCACCTCCGGTACGACGTGCTGGCGGCGGTGCACGGTCACCTCCACATGCGTGCCACCGACTGGCGCGACGGCGTTCGCTTCGAAGAGGTCGCGTTGGGCTATCCGCGGCACTGGATGGCCGACAAGCCGCTCGATGCGTACCTGCGCGAGGTGCTGCCCGGCGCCGCTGAGCACAGCCCTCACACGGTCTGGCACCGCTGAAGGGCTACTCGACGCGCTCCACGAGGTGGAAGCCGAGGGGGGTCTCGATCACCTCGCTGACCTCACCGGGCTCGAGGTCGGCCACCGCCTCGTCGAAGTCGGCACCGAGCTCTGCGAGGAAGAACCAGCCCACCTCGCCGCCGCGGCGACCCAGCTCGGTGCCACCGACCTCGATGGCCACCTCACGGAAGGCGCGCCCGGCGAGCACCTCGGACCTCGCGTGCTCGACGAGCGCGCGGGCCTCCTCGACGCTCCGGTCGTCGGCCACCACGGTGCCGGTGGACCGTGGCACGTCACGGTGTTGCACGAGGATGTGCCTGAGCTTCACCTCCTCGAGCGGCTCGCGCAGGATCAGGTGGAAGCCGTACGGCGTCTCGACCGGCTCGGACAGCCCGCCGATCGGCAGGCGCCAGAGGGCGTCCTCGAACGCTGGGGCCATCGTCCCACGCTCGAAGCTGCCGAGCCACCCACCGCGACCTCGCGTTCCATCCGACGAGTGCTCACGGGCGAGCTGGTGGAAGTCCGCCCCCGCGAGCAGCTGCTGGCGGAGCGCCGCGATCTCGGCGCGCGCCTCGTCCTTCGTCCGGGTCACGCCCGTGGGAGCGGCCAGGGCACCCTCGTAGGGTACGAGCAGGTGACGAGCCGCCACGCGTTCCACAGTGTCGGGCTCCGGTAGGTAGACCGAAGGACCGTCCACGGGCGCGTCGGGCGACGCCACCGGCGCGACGGTCGGCCCATCGACCGAACCGCACGCCAGCCAGATCACGACGAGGCTCACTCCACCACCTCGGAGGCCTCGCGGGGAAGGATGCGACGGTGGCTGTAGGCGTCCGACAGGACCCCGGTGATCGAGGCGTAGCTGGTGCCCTCGGCGGGGTGCGGCTCGTGGTCCTGGCCAAGGGTGTCGTCGACGTAGAGGCAGTCGTCGACCTCGAAGGTGCCGTAGTCGTCCGGGGTGTCGGGGTTCTCGTGGCTGACCGTCACGTTCGTCACCGTGGCGAGCATGGCTTCGTAGCGCTCGGCGAGCTTGCCGTCGTCGCCGACGTCGCACACCGCGTCGATCACGACCGGTGCGGGGAGCGCGGCCTTGCCGGTCACGTTCCAGGTGGCGTCCAGGATCTCCACCAGGCCGTTGTACTCCTCGTAGGTGCCGTCGATGTCGACGACGTCCCCGAGCACCACGTCGACCCCGGCCGACTCGTACACCCAGACCCCGGCGTACTCGCTCAGGCTCGCGTCCTGTGCGAAGAAGCCGTTGTCGGCGACACCGGTCACGACCAGGCCGCTGACCAGCACGCGGTCGCCCTCGTCGGGATGGTCCGCGTGGTCCTCGTCGGCGATGACCTGGACGCTCACGGCGTTGCCCGGGCAGGCCATGTCGCCGGGGTTGGACTGGTCCGGGCAGTCGTCGCAGCTGTCGCCGTGCCCGTCGCTGTCGCTGTCGGCCTGGTCCGGGTCGTAGAGGTAGGGGCACACGTCGGTGTCGGAGCGCACGCCGTCCCCGTCGATGTCCTCGGGGTCGTGGTCGCAGCTGGTCAGCGGCGCGAGTGGGCAGGGATCGCAGCTGTCGCCCTCGCCGTCGAGATCGTGATCGCCCTGGTGCGGGTCGTACACGTCGGGGCAGAGGTCCGCGCTGTCGGCGATGCCGTCGCCGTCCGAGTCGCCCGTCGACGGGAGCGTCGGATCGCACGCCACGCGCTCGTCCTCGCACGTGAAGAGGCCGTACAGCTCGCCGGCGTAGTCCAGGTGCTGCGGCATGGTCGTCTCGGCCAGGCCGTCGACCAGGATCTGCTCGATCTCCGCGAGGGTCTGCGCGTCGTCACCGCTCTCGGCCTGCTTCACGCACACGGAGCGCTCCTCACCGCACACGTCCAAGGTCTCGCACCAGCTCGGCTGCTCAGCGAGCGCGTCGACCAGCTCCGGCACGCCGAACAAGGCCTGGCCGCCGACGAGCACGAGGCGCGTGTCCTGCGGATCGCCGTCGATCAAGCTCCGGTAGGGGGTGGCGGACCACGTGAACACCGCGATGTCCGCGTGGTAGCCACGCTCGAGCTTCCCGAGTCGGCCTTCCAGGCCCAACACCGCGCTCGCATCGGAGGTGACGGTCTCCCACACGTCCACATCGGACCACGGCGTGCCGACGGCCTGGAAGAAGGTGTCGACGCAGGCGATCTCCTCGCGGGGGTTGTAGGAGCCCGACCAGGTCCAGTCGGGGCCGACGGCCACCGGCACGCCGAGCGTGGACGCGAGCTGGACCGGGGTCGTCTCTGCGTACAGGTCCAGGTTGGATCGCGGACTCCAGATGATCGACGTGCCGGCCTCCGCCATGGCCGCCAGCTGCGAGAGCGTGGCGTCGGTGGCGTGCACGTACGAGAAGCCCGGTCCAGCCATGCCGACCGACGCCATGTGGTCGATCTCGTCGGTCACCGAACCGCCGATGCCTTCGGCCACGTGGTACGCGACGGCTTCGATGGAGCCGTTGGCGAGCTCGTCCTGGAAGGCGCTGCCGTCGCCGCTGTCCACGTACTCGGCGCGGCCCGAGGAGTAGCTCATCGACCAGTCGCTCAGGCCGTGGGAGGCGCTGTCTTCGTCCAGGTTCCGCACGAGGATGTCGATGCAACTTCCGCCGCTGCTCCCCACCGCCGCCGTGGCGCCGCCGACCAGGTTGCGGAGCTCCGCCCACTTCATGATCTCGCAGTTCAGCTCGTCCTCGATGGCGTCGTAGGCCTCCCGGTAGTCCCAGTAGTCGCCGTCGCTCTGCCAGTCGTATCGGTCGTCGTAGAGGTCGGCGTGCTCCCAGGGCGCGAGCACGTTGTACTGGAGGTGGTCGTGGGCGTTGATGAGCCCTGGGCTGATCACCCCCTCCGTGCAGATCACCTGCGCCGTGGACGTGTCGCAGCTGCCGACGCAGTCGATCAGGCCAGTGCTGGTGTCGTAGACGACCACGCCAGCTTCCGGGCCCTCCGGGGTCAGCAGGACCCCGCTCAGCGCGACGGCGGTCGTGGTGCCGTCCTGCTGGGTGCAGTCGGGGAGCGCGGGCCCCGACGTGACGAGGTCCTCGTCGGCCGCTCCGCCGGTGTCTTGGGGGGTTGCCGTGTCCTCGGGGGCCGTGACCGCGGTGTCCGAGGCATCCTTGTTGCAGGCGAAGAGCAGGGTCAGGACGAGCACAGCGACCTCCGACGGTGCGTCGGGCACGATGTACCCTGCTCGGCGTGTCGCTGCTCCTGCTCGCGCTGACCTTGTTGTGCCTCGTGCCGACCGCGCAAGCCGAGGTAGGTCCCGATGAGGTCGAGGCGTGGCAGGAGAGCGTGGTGCTCCTGGGCATCGGCTCGGCGATCTGCGCGGGGGTGTTGATCGACTCCGAGGGCACGGTGGCCACGGCCTACCACTGCGTCGCGAGCGGCAGGCGGCCGAGCGTCGAGACGCGCGGCGGCGTGGCGGGCACGGGCCGGGTGGTGGGTCAGGATGCTGGCAACGACCTCGCGCTGGTGCAGGTGGACGCCCTCGCGGGCCAGCCCTACCTGAGTGTGCGCGCCGAACCGCTCCGACCCGGTGAGTCGGTCTGGGCCCTGGGGCACCCGCACGGCGTGCGGGACGGAACGGGCCTGCTCGACGGCTTGCTGCGCTGGTCGGTGTCCGAAGGCATCGTCTCGGCCGTCGGCACGCGCATGGTGCAGGTCGACGCGGCGGTCAACCCGGGGAACTCAGGCGGGCCGTTGGTCGACGAGAACGGGCAGGTCGCGGGCATCGTGTCGCGCAAGCTGCGAGCGGACAACGTCGCGTTCGCCGCCACCAACGGGCGGCTGACGCGGCTCCTCGACGACGCCGACGGCCTGAGGGCGGTGGGCGGCGAGCTGGCGGTCGGGCTCTCCGGGTTCCTGCCGGCCGACCTGGCCTATGCCCCCTCGGTGGGGGCTAGCCTGGAGGGGCGGGCACGGGATCGCGTGCTCCTCGGGATCACGGCCAACGCCCCCCTGGGAGCGCGATGGCTGGCCTTGCGCGCGGGCAGCGCGAGCTGGGTGGCGGGCGAGGCGTACACCGCGGCACGGCTGCGAGCAGGCCGCGGTCCCTGGTCCACGACCATCGATCTCGGCGCGACCGCGATGTGGATCGGAGGTGAGGCCGCATCCGTCGACGAAGGTCGCGTCACCCTGGCGCCGTTGGCCGCGTCGCTCCAGCCAGCTGCGTTGGTGCGCGTGGGCGTGAGCGGCACGCTGGTGCGCGTTGCGCTGGTGCCCACGGGCTCCGGCGTGCAGACGTGGATGGGGCTCGAGCTGACGTGGCCGGGTGTGCTCGCAACGTTCTAGGCGTCAGGACTCGTCGGTGGGCGCCGCGCGCTCCATGAGCCGCTGGATGGCGTCCTGGGGGCTCAGCCGACCGGAACCGATCGCCGCCACGGCCTGGCAGAGCGGCAGCTCGATGCCGTGCTCTCCCGCAAGCACCAAAGCAGCCCGTGCGGTGTCGACCGCCTCGGTGCGACCGACGTCGCCGCCGACGGCGAGGGCGCGCCCACCCGCATAGGCGCGGTGCTCGGGCGACGAGGTGGCGGCGACCAGCTCGCCCACACCGACGAGCCCGCCGAGGGTGCGCCCGTCGGCCCCGAGCGCGTCGGCAAGCCTCGCCGCCTCGGCCAGCCCACGCGCCATCACGATGCCGCGGAGGCCGGCGCCGAGCTCGAGGCCGTCCACGATGCCGACCGCCAACGCCAGGATCTCCATCGCGGCCCCCGCGAGCTCGACGCCACGCAGATCCTGCGACGGGTAGACCCGAAACCGACCGCTGTGCAGCGCCTGCTGGGTGAGGCGGCAGACGTCGGTGAACGGGCTGGCCACGACGCCAGCGCCCGGCAGCCCCTCCAGGAGCTCTGTGGCGACGCCGGGGCCAGCCAACACGCCCACGCGAAGGACCGGCGACGCATGCGTCACGAGCTGCGAGAGCCACTGTCCGCTGACGGGGTCGAAGCCACGGCTGATCAGCAAGACGCGGTGGCGGCTCGTGAGCCCGAGCGCTCCCAGCGCGCCCCTCACCGCCGACGGTGGGACCGCGAGCGCGATCAGGTCCGCGTGCGCTCCGAGCCGCGCCGGATCGTCGGTGGAGGCGAAGCCGTCGGGGGCGTGGTTGCGGTGGCCCAGGAGGGGGTCGTTGCCCGCCGCCTTGGCGAGGCCGTACAGCGCGCGGCCCCAGGGTCCCGCGCCGAGCACCCCGAGCTTCATGCGTCCCCCAGGCCGTAGCCCACGAGACGGTTGCGGTAGTAGAGCGTCAGCTCCATGTCGGCTGCGATCCAGTCGCCTTCGGGCCGGAGCGCCTTGCGGGTGTGGTAGCTGCCGAAGGTGTGCACGGCCTCGTCCAGGATGCCCTGGGCGGTCGTTGGCAGGCTGGTGCGGATGCGCCCCTGCTGTTGCAGCGTGGACAGCGCGATCAGGAGGTCATCGATCGCCGTGAGCAGACGGCCCCGCTCCATCAGCCGGCGCTGTGGGTCGAGGTGCACGAGGTGGAACACGTCGAGGTGAGGGTGCCGGTCGGCGAGCATCTGGAACGCGGCGAAGGACGCGACGTGGGTCGAGAGGGCCACGTTTTCCCGGTGCCAGGACTCGACGATCCGCCTGGCCAGGCGGTCGGTGTAGACCCGGTCGCGCTGCGGGTCGGCCTCCGGGCGCCCGTCCCGGTCACACACGTAGCCGCGTCGGTCCACCACACGCCCCCTGGCGTCGAGGCTCTCGCCGTCGTCGTTGACCGGATTCCCGAGCAGGTCCATCGGCTGGCAGAAGGTGACGTGCACGGCCTCGTCGAGGTTCAGCACCCGCGACAGGTAGCTCGCGACGTCGCGCGGGCGGCTGAACTCGTCGTCGGAGATGATGTACCGGGACTTGCCCTCGCGGGCGAGGCTGTCGGTGATCAGCGTCTCCGCCTCGAGGACCAACGAGGTGGACAGGGTCATCGGCACCACGAACACGTCGCTCCTGGGAGCTCGCTGGGCGAGCAGCTCCTGCCAGGCCACGATGGCCGTGCCCAGCAGGCCCTTCTTCACGCGCTTCTCGACGCGGCCGCTCCGAGAGCGCGTGCCGCCGGGGAAGAAGAGGCTGTGCACCCCCCGGAGGGTGAGCTCGGTGGCGTAGCCCTTGAGCGCCTCCTTGTAGAGCTGGCCCTGCTTCCGCCGGTCGACCGTGTAGGCACCGAGCCGGCTCATCCAGAACTCCATCACGGGGTTCGAGAAGAGGTTCAGTCCGGCGCCATAGGCCACGGGGGGCAGTCCACTCGAGAACAGGGCGTAGCCGATGAGCGGGCTGTCGAGGTTGGACAGGTGGGTGGGCGTGAAGACGACCGTGCCGCGCTCGGCGAGCCGCTTGACCTGCTCGACGTGTCCCTGGATCCGGATCCGTGCGCGCGGATCGAAGTCCCGGGAGATCACGCGCCCGGCGTTCGGGGCGGTGACGAGTCGCGTGAGGGCCCCGGGGAGCAGGCGCGTGGCCATGCGGTAGGCCCGGAGGCTGAAGCGGTTGTGGATCTCGCGTGCGTAGGCGTCTACGCATCCCCGGCAAGCCTCTTCCCAGGCGCTGCGGCGGTTGTCGAGGGCGAGCCGTGAGATCCTGGCGAGCAGCTTGGCCTCGTCCTCGGTCGGGGACTCGTCCTCGAAGCGTTGGCGCTCCTGGTAGACGGTGTCCTCCAGCAGCCGCTGGACGGCGACGTCGTCGAGACCGTCGAGGCGCTGATCGAGGCGCGCGATGAGCTGAGCCACGACGTCGCTCGAACGCGGGCTGGTGTAGATGGCGGGTCGCTGGCTCACCTCCGGGAGCGTACACCGCGAGGGTGCGACGGGGGTGCCTCTGCGACCTCGATGCCGCAAGCTCGGCGGGGCATCGGCGCCCACGCCGGCTTCAACGTGGCTACAATCGGGCTTGATCACGCGGCATGCTTCTTGCTACATTTGTGGAACCTGAGGTAAGAAGCGCGCCTCCGCGGGCGACACACCGCGCAGCACGGAGCTTTCTCGGAGTGAGCATGCGACGTACAGCACCTCTGATTCTCGCCAGCTGCCTGGCCGTCACCACCGCCTGCGGCGAGCTCGGTCTGGTGGCCTACGAGATGAACGGCCCCGTGCTCTCCGTGGTGCCCAGCGACTCGGTCGACTTCCTGGAGGCACCGCCCGATGGCGATGGCTCGGCCGAGGAGGTCACGCTGATCTCCGAGGGGGGCGTGGCGGTCGAGGTGCAGGAGATCTACATCTCCGGCGACTACGCCACCGACTTCGCGTTGCCCAACCTGGACTTCCTCCCGCTCGATCTGGAGCCGGACAAGACCCTGCCGATGAACGTGTTCTTCTACCCGACCGCGGTGGGCGAGTTCTCTGCGGAGCTGGTCGTCGTCACCAACGACTCGGAGACCCCCGAGCTCTTCGTGGGGCTCACGGGCAGCGGCTGCTTCGACGACAACGACGACGCGGTGTGTGATTAGTTAGACCACGGGGGTGTCCGACTACACCACCGACGGCATCCGCATCCGGGTGACCCCCCGCTACCATCCGGAACAATCCGATCCGGCGGCGCGCTTCTGGTTCTTCAGCTACAGCGTGCTCGTCGAGAACGTCGGCGACTCGCCGGCGCAGCTCGTGAGCCGGGTGTGGGTCATCACCGACGCCACCGGGCAGCAGGAGCACATCAGCGGTATGGGGGTGGTGGGACAGCAGCCACGGCTGGAGCCAGGCGACAGCTTCCGCTACACCTCGGGCTGCCCGCTGAGCACGTCGATGGGCACCATGCACGGCCAGTACGAGATGGTGCGCGACGATGGAGCTCGCTTTTCGGCCGAGATCGCGCCCTTCACCTTGTGCGACCCGCTCGAGCTCAACTGACGAGCTCTTCCAGGGCCGGAGGGCGAGCGGTCCCATCGCCTCCGCGCGCCGCCAGCGGAATCTCGGCCAGGGGGCGCACGGTGCCGCTGTGACCACGCCGCACGCGGATCAACTCGGCGGCGATGGCGACCGCGATCTCCTCGGGCGTCTCGGCGCCGATGTCGAGGCCGACCGGGGTGGACACGCGGCTGAACCGCGCCTCGTCCACGCCGGCGGCACGAAGGCGCACGAAGAACTTCGCGACCTTGGCTCGGCTTCCGATCATGCCGAGGTAGGCGTAGTCCTGCCCGATCAAGCCCATGAGCAGGGCCTGGTCGAGCTGGTGGCTGTGGGTGACGATGACCGCGAAGTCCCGACTGCCCAGCACCACGAGCGCTCGGCTGGGATCGCCCTCGTGCAGCGTGCAGCCTGGCAGGCGCCCCTCCTCGAGCCAGTCCTCCCGTTCGTCGTACACGTGGACCTCGAAGCCGAGGTCCCGCGCCAGACGGGCGAGCGCTGTGCCCACGTGTCCAGCGCCGAAGACGTGCAGCCGGTCGGTTCGTTCCAGCGGTTCCACGTAGGCCTCCATTGCGCCGCCACAGCACATGCCCATGTCGCGTGTGAGGTGAGCGGCGACCCGTACGGGCTGGCCGCGCTCCAAGGCATCGAGGGCCGCTGCGATCACGCGCCGCTCCCACTCGCCACCACCGATGGTACCGACGATGGTGCCGTCAGCGTAGACGAGCATGCGGGCCCCCGGCTTCCGGGGCGCGCTGCCATCGACCCCGATCACGCTGCAGAGCACGGCGTCGCGACCGGAGGCCATGGCTTGCGCGGCCGCGCGCAAGACCCTCACAGACCCACCCGCTCGAGCACACGCCCGAGCGCGTTCCGCACCCCGGCGACCGTGTCTGCGCGGTCCCAGCCCACCACGCGTCCGTCACGGGCCACGCACTCGCCGGCGATCCACGTGGACTGGACGCTGGCGGGGCGCATCGCGTACACGATGGTGGACATCGGGTCGTGCCCGGGAAGGGCAGCGAGGTCGTCGGCATCGAGCACGACGAGGTCTGCGAGCTTGCCCACCGAGAGCTCTCCCGCGGGGAGTCCGAGCGCCTCTGCGCCGTGCCGGGTGGCGAGCGCGAGCGCGAGCGCGGCCGGCATGGCGTCGGCGCCGAGGCGGGGCTTCTGCACGAGCGCCGCCGTTCGGACCTCCGTGAACGCGTCGAGCCGGTTGTTGCAGGGGGCGCCGTCGGCTCCGATGGAGACGTGAACCCCGGCTTCGACGAGCTCGGGCACCGGGCAGATCCCGCTTCCGAGCTTCAGGTTGGAGGACGGACAGTGGAGCACCCGCGTGCCCGTCTCCGCGAGGAGCTCGACCTCTTCGTCGGTGACGTGGACACAGTGGGCGAGCGCCACATCGGGCCCGCTCATGCCCAGGCCGTGGAGGTACACCAGGTTGTCGCGCCCCGTCAGCTCCCGCACGAGCTCCACCTCGGCGCGGTTCTCGGAAGCGTGGGAGTGGATGAGGCACCCGCGACGCCGCGCCTCCACCACCACCTGCCGCAGGAGCTCTTCGGTGCAGCTCGGCACGAAGCGCGGGGCGAAGGCATAGCCCTGGCGCGCATGGTGGGCGTGCCGGTCCGCCTCGTCGCACGCGGCCTGGAGCGCGGCTTCGGTCGGCTGTGAGAGGCCCGCTTCGTTGTCACGATCCATGAGCGCACGCCCGATGAATGCGCGCAGGCCGGCCTCTCCGCAGGCCGTGAACAGCGGGTCGACGGAGCGTGCCGTGCCCATGTCGAGGATCGCCGTGGTGCCGCCGAGGAGCAGCTCGCTCACGCCCAGCCGGGCGCTCCAGTACATCGAGTCGTCGTCGTGTGAGGCCTCGAGCGGCCAGATGCGTGTGCGGAGCCAGTCCAGGAGCTGCAGGTCGTCCGCCAGGCCACGGAACAGGGTCTGACAGAGGTGGACGTGCGACTGCACGAAGCCGGGCATGAGCCAACGGCCGCTCAGGTCCACCACCTCGGCGTCGTCGCGCTCGAGATCGCGCCCGATCTCGGCGATGACGCCGTCGACGACGCGGAGGTCCGCGTGCTCCACCGACATGGCGGCGTCACAACGGACCAGCTGGGCGTTCACAAAGAGCCGGTGCACGCCGGTCACGTTAACCCCGCCCGCCCGGAGGTGGCGTGAGCACCGGACATGAGCTCGTTCTCATCCTCGACTTCGGCTCCCAGTACACGCAGCTCATCGCGCGGCGCATCCGAGAGCAGGGCGTGTACTGCGAGATCCATCCCTGCACCCGGGCGTTCCAGGACCTTCCCAGGCTGAAGGCGGTGGTGCTGAGCGGCGGCCCGGACTCGGTGCTCTCCGACGACAGCCCCGCGTTCGACGAGCGCTGGCTCGACGTCGACGTTCCGATCCTGGGCATCTGCTACGGCATGCAGTTGCTGGCGCACCTCCGCGGCGGACGTGTCGGAAGGGGCGAGCGCCGGGAGTACGGTCCCGCCCAGCTGCACGTGGCCGAGGGCGACAACGCGCTGCTGCGAGGGCTTCCGTCGAACAGCCAGGTGTGGATGAGCCACGGAGACCACGTCGAGGTGCCGCCGCCTGGCTACGGGGTCGTCGCGACCACCCCGACCTGCCTCGTGGCCGCCATGGCGTCGGAGGATCGGCGCCGCTTCGGCATCCAGTTCCACCCCGAGGTCACCCACACCGAGGCCGGCACGGCGCTGTTGCGCAACTTCCTCTTCGGCGCCTGCCAGCTGGGTGCGGACTGGAGCATGGGCTCCTTCGTCGACGAGCAGGTGGCGAGCCTCCGCGAGCGCGTGGGCGATCAGCTGGTGCTGTGCGCCCTGTCCGGCGGCGTCGACAGCGCGGTGGTGGCCGCCCTGTTGCACAAGGCCATCGGCGATCAGCTGCAGTGCTTCTTCGTGGACACCGGGCTGTCGCGCAAGGGCGAACGCGAAGGCATTGCCGCCGAGTTCAGCGAGCTCAACCTCACGGTGGTCGATGCGGAGGCCCGCTTCCTCGAGGGCCTGGCCGGTGTCGAAGAGCCGGAGCGGAAGCGGAAGATCATCGGAGAGGCCTTCATCCGGGTGTTCGAGGAGCAGGCCGAGGCACGCGACGACATCCCCTTTCTTGCTCAGGGCACCCTGTACCCGGACGTCATCGAGTCCGTGAGCTTCAAGGGGCCGAGCGCCACCATCAAGAGCCACCACAACGTCGGGGGCCTGCCCGACGACATGCGCTTCGAGCTCATCGAGCCGCTCCGCGAGCTCTTCAAGGACGAGGTCCGCCAGCTCGGGCTGGAGCTGGGCTTGTCGGAGGAGCGGGTCTACCGCCAGCCGTTCCCGGGGCCGGGCCTGGCCGTGCGCATCCTCGGTGAGGTCAACAAGCTTCGGTGCGACCTCCTGCGGGAAGCAGACGCCATCGTCGATCAGGAGATCCGCGCCGCTGGCCTCTACCGCGACGTGTGGCAGTCCTTCGCCGTGTTGCTGCCGGTGAAGACCGTGGGCGTGATGGGGGACGAGCGAACCTACGAGAGCGTGGCGGCCATCCGTGCAGTGACCTCCACCGATGGCATGACCGCGACCTGGGCACACCTGCCCTACGAGGTGCTCGGGCGGATGAGCTCGCGCATCATCAACGAGGTGCCCGGCATCAACCGTGTCTGCTACGACATCTCCTCCAAGCCGCCCGCCACCATCGAGTGGGAGTGAGCCTCAGAGTCCGAACGCGTCTCCGTCCACCGCGCGGTGGACCGGAACGCCGGAGGCGCCCACGATGCGCAGCGCACGCTCCGGGTCGGTCTCGTCGTAGAGATGGGTCAGCACGACCCGTGCCGGACGCGCCTGGTCCACGATCGCCGCCACCGCCTCCGGCCAGAGGTGGGCGTTGCGAGGATCGACCGCCTCCACAGCGCACTCGCACACGAGCAGGTCCGCGCCCGAGGCCAGGTCCGCCAGGGCAGGGGACTCGCCGGTGTCCCCCGAGAAGACGACGCGCTCCCCAGCTGGACCGGTGAACGCCAGGTGGAGCGCGCCGGCGCTGTGGGCGGCGGGGCGGCTGTCGAGCACCACATCTCCTGGCAGGGCGGCGCGGTCCTTCCCCTTCAGGGAGAGCTGGGAAACGGGGACCTCGAACCCTTCGATCCACGTCCCATACACCTCACGAAGGCCTGCGAGGAAGGGTGTGAAGCCCTCACCGGCGTAGATGGGGTAGGCCGCCTGACGACCAGCCACGCGGAAGGCGAACAAGAGGGGCACCAGGTCGCCCGTGTGGTCGACGTGTCGATGGCTGTAGACACCGGCCGAGAGCGTGGCCACCTCGACCCCCGCGCGCGCCAGGCGCTGCAGCGTGCCGCTGCCGCCGTCGACCAGCACGTCGTGGCCGTTGCTCTGGACCAGGAACCCCGCCGGGCCGCGCTCGCGCGTAGGGAGCGCGGTGCCGGATCCGAGCACGGTGAAGGTCACGGGGTCAGCGGGTGGCTGCCCTCGGGGAGGCCGAGCCAGTCCAGGATCTCGGCACGGAGCGCCTCCATGAGCACCCGCTCGGGGCTCGGCGCTCCATGGGCCAGGTGCCGCTCGACGTTCGCTCGAAACAGCTCGAACGCCGGGGGCTTGACCGTCCACGGGTCCTGCAGCTCGTCCGGCGGCTCGCCGACGTACAGCGCGGCCGCCACCGGGCTGATGGGCTCGAGCCCTGGGCCGAATCGCTGTCCAGCCGGGAGCTCACAGCCGTGCAGCGGCACGTCGTCGAGCCAGTCCTTGAGCGGGATGGGCAGGCGCTCCACCGCTGTGTGGATCGCTGCGGCCCACGCGTCGTCGTCGAGCCGAACAGGCGTGGGGAAGCGATCGGGTTCGAGCTGCCCGGCCCGGAGGAGCGCCTCCTGCGCATCCTGGTGCCGTTCGGACCGCTCGAGGGCGAGGCCCATGTAGTACCAGGCCTCGGCCAGCTGGTCGTCGCGCGCCACGGCGCGGCGCGCGGCCACGGTGGCCGCCTCGAGGTCGGCACACTCGAAGGCCGCGATCGCGAGGCCGGACCAGGCATGGGCGTCGCTGTCGTCGAGCTCGAGGCAGCGCTCGAACGCCAGGCGCGCCACCGAGGCTGCGCCGAGCTCCAGCTCGGCCTCGGCGACCACGCGCAGCGCGTCGAGGTTGTCTGGCTCGAGATCGAGCAGCTCCTCGGCCTCCGCGACCGCCGTCTCCGGCTGCTCCGCATCGAGCGCCTTCCGTGCGTGCCCGAGGCGCATCGCCGCCAGCAGGCTGGGGTCCACGCTCCAGCCCCCACCGGGCGTGGGGGCCTCCATCAGCCGCCCATCAAGAAGACGGCCGCCAGGGCCAGGACCACCACGACCACCACGACGCCGGCAAGCAGCGGCAGACGGGAGCCGCCGGTGTCCTCGGGGATGTCGAGGGAGACTTCGCCTTCCGAGCTGGTTGTGGTCGGCGCCACCGGCGAGCCTGCGAGGGCGCCACCACGCAGTGCCAAGGCGAAGGCCGCGAACTCCGCGAGGTCCTTGCAGAGCGCCATCTCCGAGAGCATCCACTGCTCGAACGCGGTCTCTTCGGCCACCGAGCTCATGCGGCCAGCCTCGTAGAGGGGAAGCGGCGCGAGGTCGAGGCGCGGGCGGCCGTCTGGGACCTCGGTGAGCTTCACGCCCAGCTCGTCGCGGAGCACCCGCTTCAGCGCATAGCGGGCCTCGAGCACGGCCAGCGGGTAGCCCCCGGCCGACTCGGACTCACGCTTCAGGTCGTCGAGGGGGTAGCCCGCGTCGTACGCGTGCACGAGGAGCCGAACCTGGGACTCCTCCAAGCGCTCCCTCGCCTTCTGCAACAGCGCCGTCGGACTCTGGTTGCGCGTGAGCGCGTTGGGTTGATCGCCACCGGAGAGCCGACCGCCAGCGGCCGCAAGCTCCTCGACGATGATCTCGTGCGCCCAGGCCACCAGGGTGTCGACGTCCTGCAGGCTCGTGATCCCTTCTGAGAAGCGCCTGCAAGCGCGGTCGAGCGGCGCCCGGCCGTCGCGGTCGCCGAGGCGTGAGGCGGCGACCGCGTAGTACCAGTCGGAGAACCGCTGGGCCATCGTGGCGCCTGCCTGCTGGTCGCCGGCGCGCCAGCGCTTGAACAGCTTCTGCGTGCTCTCTGCCATCGGGGTCTCCGCTGCCACGGATGCTATGGGTTGGGCTCCGAAGGTGCAAGCCGTCGCAGGACGGCGCGCGCGTCGGGCTCCTCCGGGTCGAGCTCCAAGGCGCGCTCGGCGGCTTCGGCAGCGGCCTCGAGCTCGCCTCTCGCCGCCCGTGCGCGTGCGAGCCGTGACCACGAAGACGCGCGGCGCGGCGCCAGGTCGAGGGCGGTCTCGAAGGCCTCGACGGCTGCTTCGTCGTCGCCTTCCGCGCCTCGACGCAGCATCAGATCGCCCAGCCTCACCCAGCCCGACACGTACTCGGGATCGATCGCCAGCACGTTCTCGTAGGCGTCGAGGGCGACGTCGACCTCGCCGCGTCTGCGCGTGTCTCCGCCCAGGTACTTGTAGTAGTCGCGCGCCTGGTCGGTCGTCTCCGCGAGGGTGACGAGTGCGAGGCCAGCGGTGAGCTGGGCGATGCCGGTCGGCAGCGTGGGGCGGGACCAGGCTGCTGCGCCCGCGAAGAGGGCGACGCCTGCTGCGAGCGCGGCGACCGGTGGGAAGGGCAAGGCAAGGGTGGCCGCGGCCCCGGCCAGCGACAGCGCCATGGCTGGCCCCAGCCGCCTCTCCGCCTCCTCGCTCGGCCAGATCCTGTCACACCAGGCGACGACCCGTGCCGGGAGGAGCAGCGAATAGAGGGCGACCATGAACGCTGAGAAGAGCCCGATCTTGTAGCCGAGCACCTCGATGCCGATGTGGAATCCGAGGCCCAGCACCAGCGCCGCCGGCCACAGCCTCCGGACCTGCAGGCAGACCGCGAGGGTGAGCTCCGCCAACATCACGCTCCAGGCGGCGGCGCTCCAGAGGGCAAGCGGCTTGATCTCCCACGCCCTGGCGGTGTTCATCACGCCCTCGCGCACCCACTCCTTGGAGATCTGCATGGACAGGGTCCGCCCCTCGAGCCAGTGCGGATCCATCTTCGCGACCGCCGCCCAGAGATACACGAGCGAGAGCTGCACCAGGAGCAAGCGGACCGCCCAGTGTTCACGCGGTCCGTTGGCGGGTTCCCAGGGCACGAACGCCGCCAGAAGGACGATCATCCACACGAGGTAGTGGTGTTGGTAGCTGTCGACCTGGCTCCAGAAGTAGATGAGCCCGAAGAGTGCGGCCACGGCCGCCGCGCTGGCGCGAGCGGCGACCCCCATCGCCGCGCGAAAGGCGAGGAAGCTCCCGAGGCAGAAGAGCACGAGCACCCAGTCCCGGTGGGGTGCAGGGAGCGCACTCAACAAGCTGATGTGCGGCACGCTCATGCCCCCTGCGCCATAGCGGGGGGCGTGGCTCACCTGCTGCCAGAGGTCGAGCCCCAGCACGCCGAAGAACGCGATGCGGAGGATCCGAAGCCGTGTCGGCTCGATCTCCAGGCCGTACCAGAACGTACGCCACCAGGTCACAGGCACCACTCCCGTGCGCCGTGCACGATGGTGACCCGGCTCCCGTCGGCTTCGCGGCAACGCAGCTCGAGGCGCACGCTCTCGGTTCCTGGCTGCGCACAGAGGTAGCCGCTGACGGCCTCCACCACGTCCATCCGTCCGCGCTTCAGGAGCGAGATCCAGGCCGAGTGCACGTGACGCTCCAGGCTCACTGGACCCTCGCCGTTCACCAGGTACTCGGGCGTGCACCGGAGCATCCGCACGGGCGAGAACATGCGCCACGTGAAGCGCTCGTCGTACAGATCGGCGCGGCCCTCTCCCTCGGTGGGCACCGTCGCCGCTCGCACGTAGTAGCTGAGCGGCAGCACGATCTGCACGATGAGCCAGGTCGCTATGAAGGCGTCCCGCCAGCCAGGCCTGTACCGGTCGTCCTGCGACATGCGGCGGATTGTGGCATACAGCTCCGCATGCCACTGGCCCCCGATCTGCTCCGCGCCTGGCTGGACGTCGTGGTCGTCGTCGACGGCCAGGAGCTGACGCTCGGAGACCGCTCGCCGATCGCGGGGGAGTGCTTCGTCATCCTGGCGAGGGTCGATCGAAGCGACCTCGGCGCCCGGCTCCGACAGGCGCGGCGGACGCACCGATGGGTGACGGTCCTCCTGCGCGGCCAGGTGCACGAGGCAGCGCTCGTCGAAGATCTCGAGCGCCACCGTGCGGTCAAGCTGGGCTACAAGACCGGTCTTCCGGTCGTGGTGCGGCTCGCCGAGTCTGGCCTGTCGCTGTGCTACACGGGGCGCTGAGCAGGAGCCGGGCTCAGTGCTCTTCCTTGACCTCGTTGCGGCTCCAGCTCGGCAGCTCGACCACGACGTCGCTGCTGCCGTCCGGCACGCACTGGCAGGAGAGCCGCGAGGTGTCGCGAAGTGCGGGCGCCATGTCGAGCATGTCGTCCTCCTGCTCGATCGGTTCGGGCGCGGTGTCGAAGCCTTCTTCGACGTAGAGGTGGCAGGTGGAACACCCCAGCACGCCGCCGCAGGCGTGTTCGATGTCGATCCCGGCCCGCAGGAGGAGGGCGAGCACGCTTCCCTCGTGCCCGTCGTGGTGCTCGTCCGGCAGATCGGAGGGGTCGACCTCGATGACCTGCCCGGTGTTGCGCAGAGTCAGCTTGTAGGGCTGCTTGGGCGGGGGAGGGGGAGCGCTGTCGATGAAGGGGTTGCGGCCCATCTCAATACTCCACGGTCATCTGGACGACGCCACCCTCTGCAGCGGGCGCCGCGCTGAGCGCGAGGGTGCGCGTACCGAGGATCTGGTTCGCGGCGACGGTCACGCCGTAGTAGCCCGCTACGCTCATCAAGAGGAACTGTCCGCGCCGGGAAGATGCGCGTCCAGAGACGTAGACCACAGCTGCGGTCGCGGGCACGACCGCGACCCAGGCGTAGCCGAAGTTCGGCAGATCGCGTGAGAGCAGGCTCGGGAAGCCGGGAATCGGCACGAAGGCCAGCGCCCGCGAAGCTCGTTCGCCGACCTCCGGGACGACCGACACGGACGAGGGCTCGGCGATCGGCTCCGCGGCCTCCGTCTCGCCGTCCGGTTGCGGTTCCGGTTCCGCCACCGGCTCGACCGGGATGGGCTCCGGGACCGGCTCCGGCATGGCGACGCTCGCTGCTGCTGCGCTCGCTGCTGCGGCGATGCGATCTGCGTCCGGATCGAGGTGGAACGCGCTGAAGACGCCCCCCAGCGTCTGCGCGGCCGCCTGCGCGGCGTCGGCGGCGTACTCGGTTCGAACCACACGCTGTGCTCGGGGATGGTCCGCGTACGCGGAGGCCAGCAACAGCGCGCGGGTGCCGTCGTCCTCGGTGACGAGCTCACCCATCAACAGCAAGGTCAGATCGGCGGTCTGCGCGAGGGGCGTGGCGCAACCGGGATCGATCCCGCAGGCCTGAAGGGTGGCCATGCCGTCCGCCCCCAGCGCGGCCGTCAGCTCGTCGGTCCCGACCAGGTCGACGTGGTCGAAGCCCGCGACGTGCTCGTTCAGCAGGCGCGTGGCGGGTCCGATCTCGCGGAGGAAGCCAGCCTCGTTGGAGACGAGCGGAATCACGGCCACACGCCAGGGCGCCTGGCTGTCGTACGCTGCCTGGTCGACATCTTCGAGGGCGAGCACCTGCTCGTACCGGAGGAAGACACCGCCTTGGGGGGTGCGCACGCGCAGGCCCGTGCCGGTCGATTCCACCACCTCTGCGACCACGACCCGGCCGTCGGTCAGCTCGAGCTGCCGGTACTCGGCGGCGGCGGCCGGCGCGGCGACGAACAGGCCCAAGAGCACGGCCGACAGGCGCCTCACGGAGACACCTCCGGCATGGCCGCACAGGCACCGGAGTCGCCACCTGACGGACCTGGGAAGGCCTCCGACACGCCGACCACGAGGTCGACTTCGTCGGTTCCTGCGGGGGCCGCGGCAGCGATCGCGACCGCGTACGTAGGCCCGGCGACGACGCCAGCCGCCCAGGCGGTGCCGTCCACCCCGCCATGCCCGAGGACCACGCCACTGGTCGGGTCCTCGATGGGGCCGCGGGGCACGGCACACTGGCTCACGTCGTAGAGCAACAGGTCCACGGTGTGGCCACTGCTCCAAGCGGCTTCGAGGCAGAGGGTGCCCGGTTCGGTCACCCGGACGGGCAACCACAGCACCTCGCCCGTGTAGTCGCCGCGGTCGGTGGGCGGGAACTGGCTCGAGACGCCGCACGCGCTGGTGTCCAGGCCGCCGCCCTCGCTCGCGGCCGTGGTGCCGGCCCCAGACAGGGAGAGGAGGAACTGCACGCCGGTGCCGGGTTCGAGCTCGATGGCCTCGCCGTCGGGCGAGGTCGCGAGGTCGGCACCTTCGGCCCAGACCGTGGCTTCGGGCGGGGTCTCGCCGGCCGCGTAGAGGGTAGCGGTGTCGGCCGCGGCCTGGGACCACGTGGGCCAGGTGGAGCAGGCCGTCGACAACAACAGGACAGGGAGCGACATCTGGGGACGGAGCCTACCGTGCTGCGCTCCAACGCGTCCACGTCGGGCGCGTTAAGCGAAGGCGCCCACTCTCGGAGACGGACCCGTGGCCGACCAGAACCCGATCATGCCACCCCTGGGGGACGAGGAGCAGGAGGTCGATCTCCTCTTCCGCGCCCAGATCAAGGTGCAGGATTTTCTGTACGGTCACTGGAAGCACGGCCTGGCGCTCTTGGGCCTCGCCATGGTCATGGTGCTCGTCATCGGCCTGGTGCGCAACGCGCGCATCGACGCGCAGAAGGCGGGCAGCGCGACCGTGGCCGAGCTCGATCGCGACCTTCCGGATCCGGCCGCTACGTTCTCGGGACTGGGCACCGGCCCCAGCGAGGACGAGCTCGTCGCCCTCGCGGAGCGCTACGAGGCGGCCCTTCCCGAGCTCACGGGCACCGCCTTTGCCGACGCGGCGCTCAAGGCGGCGGACCTCTACCTGCAGGCCGGCCGAACGGACGATGCCCGTCGCGCCTTCGAGAGGGTCGCGGCGGAGCACGACGACGGCCTGCTCGGCTACGCAGGCCAGGCCGGTCTCGCAGCCCTGATGCGGGACAGCGGCGACTTCGATGGCGCCGCTTCGGCGTACCGAGCGATCGCCGACCGGGAAGACGGCTTGCTCGCCGAGCGCGCGCTGTTGGACCTCGGCGCGACCTACGAAGCGGCGGACCGCGCGGCCGACGCGAAGGCCGCCTACGAGGAGCTCCAGGCCCGCTTCCCCGCGAGCCCGCGGCTCGAACAGGTCGCTGTGGCTCTCGCACGCGTCGGGAGCTGAGAGAGGTGATCGACCCCACGATCGCGCTCTTCTGGCTGCTCGAGCGTCCCGAGCGGCCCAGCGCCGACCTCGGCGCCGTGCTGGACGCCCCGCCCGTCGAGTCGTGGTCCCGCCGGCTCCCCGGTCCCCGCTTCCCCGCGGCCACCCACACCGAGCGGTCGCGGCCCGCCGTGGCTGGCGAGCGCGTGTACCTGGGCTATGCGTCCACCGAGGGCCTCTTCGTGCTCGACCGGCGCAGCGGCGAGGTCCTCGAGACGCTCGAGAGCAAGGCTGCCGTCCAGGCCGAAGCGGTGCCCATGCTCGACGGCGGCGTGCTCTTCGCCGACACCGCTGGCTACACCTTTCGCTACGACGCGGAGGGCGAGGAGCTGTGGAGCCACTTCGGAGGCGCCCCGGTCACGGCACGGCCCACGCTGGCCGATGGTCGGGTCTTCGTCGGGAGTGTCGACGACGTGCTCTATGCGCTCGATGCCGAGACCGGCGACCTCGCGTGGCGGTACCAGCGTCCCGACGATCCCACCCGGCACAGCGAGCTCACGCTCTTCGGGGCGCCGAGCCCCGTGGTCGCCGGCGACCTGCTGCTTGCCGGATTCTCCGACGGCGCCACCGTCGCGCTGGATGCGAGCAGCGGCACCACGACCTGGGAGCGGCGCGTGGGGGAGGGGACCTACCCCGATCTCATCGGCACACCGGTGGTGGCGGACGGCGACCTCTATGTCGGCGGCTTCTCCGAGCCACTCGTCTCCCTCGACCTCGACACCAAGAGCGTGCGGTGGCGGGTCGACGCGGGCACCGCAGACGCGAGCCTGGTCGACGGCGAGCGGCTGTACCATCCTGGCAGCGACGGCCGGCTGCGCGCGATCGACCGGCGCACCGGCGCCACGATCTGGACCTGGGACTCCGAGACCAGCGGTGCCCTCACCACGCCCCAGGTCACCGGAGCCGGCCTGTTGCTGGGCTCGAGCGACGGCGGCCTGTACCTCGTCGACTCCGAGTCCGGCGAGGCCACTTGGGAGCTCGAGCGCTGGCACCTCCTCCAGGGCATCACGGTCGCGCCGGTCGTCGTCGACGACCAGATCCTGGCGGTCACCAACGGCGGCGTGTTGTTGTCGCTCGTCGCGCCGCATCCGAGCGCCACACCAACGACCGACGGCGACATCGGCCCGCTCGTGCCGTAGGTCGCCGGCTCAGCCGGGGCAGTCGTTCGGCGTGCCGGGCGTGCCGAGGTCGCCGGTGACCGAGGTGCTGACCGCGTCGCACCAGCTGCTGGGATCGTCGTTGTCGGTGGCGTCCTCGGGCCCCAACTCGAGGCTCGCGCCCTCCGGGGCGGCCCAGGCCGGGCCCCAGGCGACGACGTCGATGACCACGCCGTCGAGCTCGAGGCTCAGCTCGTCTTCTTCGGAGTCGAGCTGCCACGCACGGTCCCAGCCCCAGTCGCAGCTGAGCCCGCCGTTGTCGGCGCTGTTGACCGTGGCACACACCAGCGCACGTGCGCCAGGCTCCAGGAGCAGCTCGTCGTCGACGGGCGTGCCAGCGACCGTCCACCCCTGGAGCACCGCGGTTCGGTCCGACACGTTCACGAGCTCCACGTACTGGCCCGACGCGTCGCTCGCGGCACTCGGGTCGAGCATCAGCTCGCTCAGCACGATGTCGCCGACGCCCACGAAGTCCTCGTCCACGAGCTCGTCGCAGTCCTGGTCGACGGTGTCGTCGAGCTCGGCCGCGGTCCCGTACCGGGTGGGATCGCTGTCGTCGCAGTCCGCGCCTCCGTGGGCCGAGGCGCGGTCGCCGTCGGCGTCCGCGTCGTAGTCGTTCGCGCCGTCACAGTCCTGGTCGACACCGTCGTACCAGACCTCGTCGTCGCCGGGGCTGACGCGAGGATTCTCGTCGTCGCAGTCATCGCCTCCGAAGGCGTCGCTCACGAAGCCGTCGCCGTCCGCATCGAAGTCGTCTTCGCCGTCGCAGTCGCCATCCACGTTGTCGTACCAGACCTCCACGGCCCCCGGATAGGCATCCGCGACCTGGTCCTCGAAGTCGTCACCGCCCGCCTCAACGGCGCCGAAGCCGTCTCCGTCCGCGTCGGCGTCGTTGCCGTCGCAGTCCTGGTCGACGCCGTCGTACCAGACCTCGCTGGCACCGGGCCCGATCGAGGCGTCGGTGTCGTCGCAGTCGTCGCCGCCGGCCAGGGCGTGTTCCGCACCGTCGCCGTCGCCGTCCGGGTTCAAGGCACCCGCGAGCGCGATGGCGAAGCCGGACCCGGCCTGGAGCGCCGCGGTCAGCTCGCTCGAGACGTCGCCAGCCGCGAGCGGGCTGAAGCTCACCATGACGCTGGCGCTTCCCGCCGCTGGCACCAGGACCTCGACCTGATCGAGGCTGAACGGCGGCTCCACGGCGAGCGCCACCTGCGCCGGAGTCGTGCCCGCGTTGTCAAAGTGGACCGTGTCGGCGGCGGTCACCCCATACGCGACCGCGCCGAAGTCGACCGCGGTCGTGCTCGCGCTCAGCTCGATGTAGGGATCGAGGAACGCCAGGTGCTCGAAGCTGCAGGCGGCGAGGAGGAACAACACCACGGGAGCTTAGCCCTCCCCGAGAGCTTCATCCAGATGTTCCGATAATGGATATTATGTTCAATTGCTGACGCCGCCCACGAGCGGCCTTCTTCGGGGCGCCTTCCCTACCTCGGTCGACGCCCTCAGTTCGGTGAGAGCGGGATGTTCACCGGACGGCCGCCGTCCGGGAACTGCACGTTGCGCGTGACGCTGTAGCTGGAGCCATCCGGGAGCACGACCTTGAAGGTGTGCGGCCCTTCCGTGAGCTGAGCGGTCACCGGGATGGTGCCGAGCTTGGTGCTGCCGTCGTAGACCACCGAGCCGGTGGTGCCGAACAGGTTCACGCGACCGGTGGCGCCGCCAACCGCCTTGAGCTGGAACGGAACGCTCAGCGAGCGCGTCTGCACGTCGACGCTGCGGGTGCTGCCCTCGTAGCCGTCCATGTCGATCTTCACGGTGTGCGAACCGTAGGCCACGGTGGTGCTCGTGGGCGTGGTGCCGACGGCCGTTCCGTCGACGTAGACGGTGGCGCCGGCCGGCGTGCTCGTGACGTTGATCTTGCCTTCGTCGGCGCTCGTCGGCTGCTGCCACAGCTCCCGGCTGCTGCCGTCGTCGCTGGCGGTGCTCGTGGCGGTCTCGCTGGTTCCGCTGCTCCCGGTGTTCCGAGCCTTGGCGATCAGCGCGGCCTGCTCGGCGCGCCGCGCCTCACGGGCGGCGGCCTTGCGGGCAGCCTCGGCGGCCGCCGCAGCTTCAGCGGCTTCGGCGGCCCCGTCGTCGACTGCGGCGTCGACCAGGCCCCCGTCGCTCTCCGGGCCCGCAGCGTCTGCGCCCTCTCCGTCCGCGTCGGCTGCTGCGATGTCGGGCTCGGGCTCGGGCTCGGGCTCGGGAGGTGGGGGCGGCGGTGGTGGGGGCGTTCGCTCGGGCGGCGGCTCCACAGCGGCCGGTGCGGGCTCGAGATCCCCTTCCCCGCTCTGCGTCAGGAAGTAGCCGCCCGCGCCCAGCACGAACAGCAGCGCGACCCCGCCGAGCACGAGCGGCATCTTGCTGCTCGACGCGGGTGTGGTGGCGTAGGGGATGAAGTCGTCCCCGTCGTCGTCGGCCGGAAGCGGGGAGTCGCCGAAGCTGAACGCATCGTCTTCGGACTCGAACGGCACGCTCTCGGGATCGCCGACGGCTTCGTCGGCTTCCGGCACGGGCAGCGGCGCCGTGAGGCCCTCGTCGTCTTGTTCGGCACCGGTCTCGTCGACCTCTGGAAGTGGCTCCATGGAGCTGCCGAGCGGCGCGGTCAGCCCCGTGTCGTCACTCGCCGGGCTGACGACCGGCTCGTCGTCTTCCGGGACCTGGGAGAACGGTTCGTCGTCGTCGTTCGGTGGGCCCTTGGGGTCGGGGAGCCCCGTGGGGTCCAGGGCGCTCGCCAAGGACGAGGTGGCCTCCGGAGCGTCGAGCGCCGACATGGGATCCGGCGCGTCGAGGCCCGAGAGGGTGTCGTGGGGGGGGCGCGCAGGTGGATCGGCCGGGGCGCTCTCGGCAACGGCGGGCGCGGACTCCACCTTGCGCAGAGGCGTGCCGTCCTGGAAGCAGAAGTCGACCTTGTCGTCGTAGGTCGTGCCGCAGAGGCTGCAGGTCTTCATGGACTTCTTGGCTGGAGACGTTCGTGAACGACGAAGCGCGGCGAGTCTAACAGGGCGCTCAGGAGCCGCCGCCGTAACGCCTCTTCAAGCTGCGCGCGACGACCAGCCTCTGGATCTGGTTGGTGCCCTCGACGATCTGCATGACCTTGGCATCCCGCATGTAGCGCTCGACCGGGTATTCCCGGGTGTAGCCGTAGCCCCCGAGCACCTGCACGGCGTCGGTGGTCACGGCGACCGAGGCATCGGTCGCGACGCACTTGGCCATGGCGGCGATGTCGGCGTACGGCGAACCGGCATCGCGGAGGCGCGCGGACTTGTGCACGAGCAGGCGTGCCGTCTCGGTCTTCATCGCCATGTCGGCGAGCATGAAGCCGACGCCTTGGAAGTCGATGATCGGCTTCCCGAACGCCTCGCGCTGGCAGGCGTAGCTGGAGGCGACCTCGAGCGACGCCTGGCAGATGCCGACCGCCGTGGCCCCGATGGTGATGCGCCCGCTGTTCAGCGCTTCCATGGCGATGTGGAAGCCCTGCCCCTCCTGGCCGACGAGGGCGGCGAGGGGGAGCTCGACGTCCTCCAGGACGAGCTCGACCGTGGGGCTCGAGCGGAGCCCCATCTTCTCTTCCTTCTTGCCGAAGCTGAGCCCCGGCACCTCGCCCGGGACGACGAACGCGCTCACGCCACGAGCCCCACGTCCTCCCGTGCGAGCCATGAGGATGTAGCAGTCTGCATAGCCGCCGTGGGTGATCCAGAACTTGGTGCCGTTGAGCACCCACCGGTCGTCCTTCCTCACCGCGGTGGTCGTGAGGCTTGCGGCGTCGCTCCCGCTGTCGGGTTCCGAGAGCGCGAAGGCCCCGAGCAGATCGCCCGCTGCGAGCCCGGGGAGCCAGCGTTCCTGTTGGGCCTGCGTGCCCATCTTGGACAGGATGATCTGCGGAAGGCCGTTGACTGCCACGCACACGGCGTAGCTGGCGCTCACCTTGGCGATCTCCTCCAGCGCGATGCAATACTCCAGGTAGCCCAGCCCGAGCCCATCGTGTTGTTCGGCCGTGGGGATGCCACAGAGGCCCATCTCGCCGAGCCCGGCGAAGATCTCGGGCCGGAACGCCTCCGCCTCGTCGTCGGCCTTCACGGTGGGGGCGATGAGCTCGCGCGCGGCGTTGGCGGCCGCCTCGCGCAGGGCTTCTTGCTCGTCGGTCTGCTCGAACATGGACGTCCTCGGGCTGCTCGGACGTCCTATCCCGCCGGCGCGACGCGATAGCAAGCCGGTGCGGAGGTCTCGTGGTGCTGCTCCTGTTCTCGATCGCAACGGCGGACACCCGTCCCGATGCGCCTCCGGGTGACGCTTACGCGGTCCTGGCCGCCCTGGATGCGGCAGCTGCTGGCGTGACGAGCCTGCGCTATGGGGTGGTGCGCACGAGCACGGAGAACGCCGTCGAGAGCGAAGAGCGCTGGCGCTTCGCCACCCACGACGGCCGCTTCCGCGTGGACTACTCCGGCGACACCCAGCGCGTGATGATCTGCGATGGAGCGCTGCTCGTCGACTACGTGCCGGTCTTGCGCGAGGCGATGCAGTACGACCTGCACCGCATGGACGCCGCCGAAGCGCAGGCGGTCATCGGCCGGGTGCTCGACAAGGTCGCCGTACCGGGCTTTCGCACCGGTGCGGACCCGAGCTGGACGTGGGCCTGGTCGCCCGAGCCACAGCAGGTCGGCGAGTCGTGGGGCTGGCGGGCTGTCGGGACCGACGGCTTCGGCGGCGAGCTGAGCTTCGTCGTCTCCGACGACGGGCAGCGGCTGTACGCGTCGTCGATTCGACAGCACGACGAGTTCGTCGTGTCCGTCGAGGCGCGTGACCACCTCGAGATCGCCGCGGGTGTCTGGTTCCCGCAGACCGTGGCGATGCAAGCGCCCGGCGAGGGTGGCCTGGTCGATGTCGAGCTGCGCGTGCAAGGGTTGCGTGCCGAGGCCGTGCCCGACAGCACCTTCGATACGACCCTCGATCCGAGCATCGAGCTGAGCCGCGTGCCCTAGCTCTCATCGGGTGAGCGGCCTAGTCGCGAGCCGGCAGCTCGACCTCGTCACTGTGCAGCTCGAGGCGCTCGTCCCAGGCATCCTCCAGGATCGCCTCGGCGCGTCGCCGCTCGTGGTGGCGGTTGGCGCGGTCGGCGCCTCGCCACGCGCCCACGACGTTGCTCGTCCACGCAAGTCCCGCCATGCCGCCCACGACGGCTCCTGCCCCGACCTCCCACACACGCTCGTCGGCCAGGCCGTCCACGATGAGGGTGGTGGACCACAAGGCGAGCACCGAGCTGGCGGCGAAGGCCATGATCGCGTCGCCGCGGTGTCCCGCATAGAGCTGGCCTCCGCCGGGCACGACCGTCGACAGGCCTGCTGCGACCAGTGGTGAGCGCGTGGGCAGGGGCTCGCGAGCTCGGTCGGCGAGGGCCGCTGCCTTCGTGCCCAGCTCGCCGTCTACGCGGTCGAAGCGGGCGGCCGCGAGCTCGAGTTGGTGCTCCTGCAGAGCGAGCACGCCGGTGGCGAAGGTCGCGCGCTGGGCCCAGACGGCCTCCGGGTACCAGCTCTCGACGCCTTCGAGGTGGAAGATGGCGGCGTCGGTGTCACCCGAGAGCGCGGTCACGACCCCTTGCCGGTACGACGCCTGCGCCGCGAGGAGCTCCGAGCGTGAGGCCAGCTGGCCATAGGCCACCTCTGCGGCCGCCCAGCGCTCTCCCCGCTCGTAGGTGTACGCGACCCGGAAGCGGAGCGCGTCCGCGTCGGGCCGATCGGGATCCTCCCACAGCGCGCGTCGGTACCAGGTGAGCGCGTTGAACGGGTCGTCGAGCGCGAGCAGGTGGTCGCCGAAGTCCGCGGGGTCGTGGCCATCCGCAGGGTCCGCGGCAGGCATCGGACCGGGCTCGTCGCCGACGGGCTCGTCGTCCGCCAGTGCGACGGTGGAGGGCTCAGCGCTCGCGGTGCGAGCGAGCAGGAGGAACAGGATCATGGAACCGAACCGTGCCGTACACGGTGACGAGGGGGTAGAAGTCGTCCTCGCCCATGCGCCGGTACTCCCGGAGCAGGCGGTCGAGGGTGAAGAGGCCACCGACGAAGACGCCGTGACGGCGTACGGCGGTGTACCCGTAGCTGGAACAGGTCGGGTAGTACGGGCAGCGAGCGCCGTCCTTGTCGGACTGCTTCCGGTACCAGCGGTACATCCGCGCGAGGGCTGTCTCGCTGGCCGGGGACGCGGCCGGCAACGCCTCGACGCCGTCGACCGGCGCCCAGGCATCCTGCCAGGGTCCCCAGACCGTGCCGCCCAGGGCCAGGCCCACCCACAGCAGCACGCTCACGGGGCGGGCTCTCCGGGCTGGAGCCAGGTCTGCTCCTTGAGCACGGGGGTGTGCAACACGTCCTGGTCCAGGAAGCGCAGGACCTCACGCCAGTGGAGGCTCCTGCCTTCGATGACACGGGTCTCGAGCACCACGGCGTCGTCCTCGACCGCGAGGTGCTTGAGCATCGGGCGCACATCGATCTGGCGGGTGCCGCGCCGGCTTCGGCCACGACGCTTGGTCTTGCGCTCCACCAGCAGCTCGTCGGCGGCGACGATCGCGTCGATCCGCTCAGCCAACGAGCTCGGATCGGCCACCTCCAAGCGGTAGCGGAAGCCAGCGATCTGGCTCATCAGGCTCTTGGCCCGCAGAGGCACCTCGACCACGGCCGTGGCGGAGAATCCGTCGGGCAGCGTGCCCTGCAAGCGAGCGAGCAGCTCCGCGGGGTCGACCTTCTCGTGGAGCACCACGTCCATCAGGTCGCCGGTGCTGGCCTCCCCGACCGGGTTCGCGGCCGAGAAGTTGACGCGCGGGTGCTGGTGGAAGCCCTGGGTGTAGGCCAGGGGGGCCTTGGCCCGCCGCAGGGCGCGGATCCAGGCGTTCATGGCCTCGAGGTGTCCCAGGAGCCGGGACCCGCCCACGCGCCCCACGCGAAAGCGCAGCTTCTGCACGGGATCCGGGTCGCCACGATCGACGAGCTCGTCCGTGCTGCGGCCCGATGCGGCGCGCTCGATGAGCGGCGCGGTGGTGGCGCGCTGTGCGAGCGGGTCGCCCACGACCTTCTTCCTGGGGGTCCAGGTCCCCTCCTCCTTGGCGCCGTCGATCGCGTTGCGCAGCATGTCGGCGCACAGCTCACGCTCCACGTCGATCACGCCGCATCGATGGCACTGGCTGTGCCGGCAGTCGGGCGCGTGCTCCAGGCGCAACGCGGCTTCCCAGTCGCCTCGCAGCCACACCTTGGGGATGTGGACGTCGATGTGGTCCCACGGCAAGCGCTCGTCCAGGCCTCGTGCCCGCAGGGCGTCCTGCGCGTCGAAGCCGGTCTCCTCGAGGGCCGCTTCCCAGGCCCCGATGTCGCGGTGCTCGCTCCACGCGTCGAAGCGCGCGCCGTGCCGCCAGGCGGCTTCGATCAGGTCCCCTGCCCTGCGGTCGCTTCGCGACACCAGGCCTTCGAGGAAGGTCTCGTCGGGCTCGTGCCGGCCGAACTTGATGCCGTTGTGGCCCCGGAAGCGCTCGGCCAGCAGCCCCTGTCGGCGCCGCGCCTCGTCCCGATCGATCTGCTCGGCCCACTGGAAGGGGGTGAAGGGCTTGGGCACGAAGGTCGACACGCCGGTGTTGACCCGCGCCTTGTGGTTGTGTTCCCGACCCGCCTGGAGCGTGCGCACGGTGAGGTCGGCGATGGCGGCCACGTCGTCGTCGCGCTCGGTGGGCAGCCCGATCATGAAGTACAGCTTGACGTGCTTCCAGCCGCGGTCGAAGGCCTGGACCGACATCTCGAGCAGGTCGTCGTCGGGGATCCACTTGTTGATCACGGCGCGCAGGCGCGGGCTGGCCGCTTCCGGAGCGAAGGTGAGGCCGGTGCGCCGCACATCGGCCACCTTGTCGGCCAGCCCGACCGAGAAGGAGTCCAAGCGCAGGCTCGGCAGCGAGACGCTCACCTTGCTCTCGGCCGCAACGGCAGCGGCGCGGTCGACCAGGCCCTGGCTGCGCGAGAAGTCGCACGTCGACAGGCTGACGAGCGAGACCTCCTCGTAGCCGGTGGCGTCGAGCGTGCGCCGCATCAGCGACTCGACCTCGTCGATGGTGCGCTCGCGGACGGGCCGGGTGGTCATGCCCGCCTGGCAGAACCGACATCCCTGGGTGCAGCCACGGAGCACCTCGAGGCTGACGCGGTCGTGCACCTGCTGGGTGAAGGGCACGATGTAGTCGACCGGGAAGGTCTCGCCGCTCAGGCGCGCGGTGGTCCGCTTTCGGATGGGAGGTGCGCCCTGGGCGGGCACGATGCGACCGTCGGGGAGCTGCTCCATGGGGTAGAGCGCTGGGACGTAGATGCCTTCGAGGTGCGACAAGGCGACCAGCTTCTCGCGCCGCGTGGCCTCACGGTGCCGGGCCATGCAGGCCGCCAGCTCGACCACCACGTCCTCGCCATCGCCGATCACGAAGAAGTCCATGAAGGGCGCCAGGGGTTCCGGGTTGAACACCGCCGGCCCTCCCGCAAAGGTCAAGGGGTGGTGCTCCTCGCGGTCGACAGCGCGCAGCGGCACCTTCGAGAGGTCCAGGATGTTCAGGATGTTGGTGTAGGTCAGCTCGGACTGGAGCGTGAACCCGAGGCCGTCGAGCTCGGCGAGCGGCGTTCGCGACTCGTTGGTGAAGAGCGGCAGGCCGCGCTCGCGGAGCAGGGCCTCCAGATCCTGGGCGGGGGCGTATGCCCGCTCCGCATACACGCCGTCGAGGCGGTTCAGGATGGCGTAGAGGATGTGCAGGCCCAGGTTTCCCAGGCCGAGGTCGTAGAGGTCCGGGAAGATGAGCGCCAGCCGCACGTCGAGCCCGTCGAGGGGCTTGTGCACGGCGTTGAGCTCGGTGCCGAGGTACCGAGATGGCTTCTGCACGAGGGGCAGCAGGTGGTCGATGTCGACGCGCGACATGTCGCCTCCGGACAAGCGTGGCGCTCTACTCGGTCCCGCCGCGCAGCGCCACCTCGGGCAGTCGCTCGGTGAGCCACGCCGCTTCGCGCGCCCAGTCCAGGCCCTGCCGCACGGCTGCGCGATCCAGGGCATCGTCCAGCCAGAGGTCGGTGAGGGTGGCGGCGTCGCCTTCCCCGAGCACGGTGCCGACGCCTCGGCTCACCCAGCGCAGGTCGTCGTGAGCGTCCAGCGCGATGGGGCAGGTCTCCGAGAGCACCACGCTCACGGCCTCCGGTGCGTCGGGGTCGTCCTCCCGCAGGCACGAACGCCCGATGACGCGGCCACGCGCGAGCGACCACACCTTGCGGGCTTGCTCGTCGCTCGGGGCCTCGGTGCGGCGCCCGAGGTCATCGACGAGCCCGGGATCGTGGAGCAGCCAGGCGTCGAGGGTAGGGAGCGAGAGCTCTGCGCCTGCCTGGATGGCGGAGGCGAGCTGGTCGTTGCTGGCCTCGGCGCCGATCAGGGCCCCCAGTGTCCTTCCATAGCGCCTGCTCGACGGATCCAGATCCGCACGTTCCAGCAGGCTTAGGCCCTGATCCTTCATGTAGGGAACGAAGTATCCTGGCTCGGTGTCGTGCCGCCCGGCGGCCACCGCAGCGAGGTCGTAGGGACTTCCGGCACGGGTGGCCAGGAGCACGGCCTCCGGACCGCGCGCCCGCTCGGCGAGGAAGGCGTGCGCCGGGGCGGCACGTTGGTGCGCGGACCAGGGCCCCGACAGAGCCTTGACTCGGCTGCCCACGCCGGGGAGCGCCAGCGCTACGCCCGCCGGGACCATCCAGCCGCCTCGCGCCAAGCCTACGGCGGCCAGGCCCAGCGCAGCCGGGTACACCAGTCCGAGGTAGCGCACCTGCTGGGCGAAGGGCGGCGTGGTCCCGTCCATCCAGACCGCCAGGCGGTAGACGAGGTACAGCGCGGTGAACGCGAAGAGCGTGCCACTCAGGGCGGTCGCGCGTCTCCCCAGCCACGCGAGGGCGGCCCACCCCGCGAAGGCCGGAACCCCGAGCCAGGACCAAGAGCCCCCAGAGCCATCCCCCCAGATGCCTCGGAGCTGCACGGGCGCCCACAGCGTCTGGGCGTTGCGGCCGACCCACGCCAGCGAGAGCCGCCACTCGTCGTGTTGGTAGATCGGCTCGGTGGGCCAGGCACCGAAGACCTCGCGCACGGCCACCAGGGGGAGCAGGCCGACGACCAGGCCAGCTCCGGCTGCCAGGGCGCCGGACGCGGAACGCGCGAGCACCAAGCAGAGCCCCAACCCGACCACGCCGAGGACGAGGGAGCGCACGAAGTACAGGCCGAAGCCCACGAGGAGGCCCTGCAGCAGGAGGGCCATCCAGGGCCGACGAGCCCCCCGAGCCGACGCGCCGAGCGCGAGCTGCAGCACGAGCAGCGCGCCGCCCTCGGGGTGGTTCCCGTTGAGGATGTTGGCGAGCTCCTGGTAGGCGGGCGGCGCGAACGCGAACAGGGCGCCGCACGCGAAGAGGCCCCGTCGGCCGGCGAAGCGCTCCGCGAGGCTCCCGGCGCTGAGGACCGCGACGGCGAACCAGAACCACCCCACCATGCGCCACGCACCGATCGACGGGCCGAGCACCGCGAAGCTCCCTGCTCCGAGCGCGGCGTCGACGGCGCAGCCCCCGCAGAACGGCTGGTACTGCAGCGGCAGGATGAGGCCCGGTCCGGAGGCCAGCACGAGCGCCGCATGCGCGGCGTTGTACAGCTCTTCGGGCTCGTGGATGCCCAGGTGCCACGCCCACGCGGAAGCGGCTTGCAGGATGAGCGCGGGCCCCAGGGCCACCAGCCAGGCCTGTGCTCGGGTCACGCGTCACTCCGTCGACAGGATAGCTGTGCGGCGTGTTCCGTGACCGTGCCGTCCTCGTCTCCGTGCTCTTGCTGACGGTGCTGGCGTACCTGCCGCTCGCTGGCGCGGACTTCGCCTGGGACGACGTCGCGCTGGTCGCGGACAACAAGTACACGAGCTCCTTCGAGCACTGGCGCGAGCTGATCACGGCCGATCTCTGGCTGACCACGCGCCTCCCCGCCCCCGCCAGTGGCTACTACCGTCCCCTGCTCCTGCTCGACCTGACGCTCGACCAGACGCTCTTCGGCCTCGACCCGGCCGCGCACCACGTGCACTCGGTGCTCTGGCACCTGTTCGCCGTGGGAGGGCTGTGGACACTCCTGCGCCGCCTGTTGCCGGGCGCGACCGTCGCCGTGGCCCTCGGCACGGTGATCTTCGCCCTGCATCCCCTCCAGATCGAGGCGGTGGCGCTCATCGCAGCGCGGAACGACAGCATGGCCGCCGCCCTGGGACTCTTCGCGCTCGTCATGCTCGAGCGGAGGGCACCGTCCCCTCCCCGTCTGGCGGCCGGTGCCGTGCTCGCGTGGCTCGCGCTGCTCAGCAAGGAGAGCGCGGTCCTCCTCCCCTTCTTCTTGCTGTCGCTGGACCTCGCCCGGCACCGCCGTCCCCTGGGATGGGCTCGCTACGCAGCGCTGGTGACCTCGCTGGTCGCCTACCTCGGTTGCCGCGTCGCCGCCGGCGTCGGGCGCGCCGCGGTGCCGTCCATGTCGAGCATCGAGGCCGTGGCCGACAAGGTGCTCCACATCGCGTCGGTCTATGCGGGGCTGGTGGTCTGGCCCTGGCCGCTCACGCCCGCGCGCCACATCTCGTACCTGCCACCGCTGGGTGCCAGCCTGTTCGGACTCGTCGTGCTCCTCGGGATCGTGACCTGGCTGGTGCGGCAGGAACGCGCTCGCGGGCTGGTCCTGGCCGGTCTGGCGTGGGCGGCGCTGTCCTTCGCGCCCACGCTGCTCGCCACCCTGGACAAGGGCCTGATGGGGGAGCGCTACCTCTACCTGCCGCTGGCTGGACTGGCGGTCGCGGTGGCGGCCGCGGTCCCAGCGACCCTGCGGCTGCAGCACGTGGCGCTGCTCGCGCTGGTGGGTTCGATCGGCGTCCGCGAGCGGGTCGGCGACTGGGCCTCGAGCCTCACCCTGTGGGAAGCGGCCCACGCGGACGCTCCGAGCGCCTTCACCCACGCGGGACTCGCCCACTACCTCCGGGTCCAGGCGAAGGACCCCGAGCGCGCTCGTGCCCACTACATCGGCGCATTGGAGGGCGACCCGCCCTACACCGACGCCTGCTCGAGCCTGATCCTCGTGCACTTGCAGCTCGGACAGCCCGAACGCGCGCTGCACTATGGACTCTGGGCGCTGGAGGAGCGCGGGTGCCAACCCACCGCCGACGTGCTCGAACACCTCGCGCTCGCCTATGCCCAGCTCGGTCGCTGGGACGAAGCGGAAGCGGCAGCGCTGAAGACCGGCCGGGGAGCGTTTGCCCACGAGATGGTGGTGCTCGGCGCCTGTGCCTCGCGGCGGGCGGACTGGGAGGCGGTCTCACGCCTGCAGGCCGCCTACCCGGGCGAGCAGTACATCGAGCGGGTGATCGCGCTGCTCGCGCGCACCGACGACCCCGCTGGCGACGCGCTCGCCGCGTTGGCTCAGCGAGCGTCCAGCGCGTCGGGGTCGAAGAGCGCGTCGGGCAACTGAGCGTCGGGCACGTCGAGCTGCCACGAGAGCACCTCCAAGGAGGTGTGGCTCCCTCGAGCCAGATCGGTCATCACGAGGTGCGTGGGGAACTGTTGACCTCCCTCTCGGGCGGTCGCGAGCACCTCCAGGCGCTTCCGGGGGGCCTCGCCCACGAAGAGATCGACCTGGGTAGGCAGGCGTGAGGCCTTGTCCAGGGTGGTGCGGACCCTCGAGTAGGCCGACGACTCCGGATCGTGAGGGGTGGAGTCGACCACCCAGGTAGCCGTGCTCTCCGACACCAGGGCGTGGTCGGCTGCGTCGAGCGGCGGTGGCTGAAGATCCTCGTAGCTGAAGTCCGTGCCGAGGAAGCTGCCGGACCGGGAGCGCCCCTCGATGCGGGTGACGGTCTTCAGCGCCGGCAGGTAGAGCACGAAGTGGGCGTCGGCGTCGGCCTGCCGGAGGACCCACCGGGTGCCCGCAAGCGCGGCGGGCGCCGTGAGCTCGCCGCGCACATCCAGCGCGTCGCCCCCCTTTCGAACGGTCAGCGAGAGCTCCTTGACCTTCTCGGTGCCCGTTCTGCTCGTGGTGGTGAGACGAACCTGCTGGATCGCGTTGCCCTGGTCCTGGATCCGGGCAGCCTCCTCGAGCAGGGTTCGGGCATCCTGGGCCAGGGCCAGCGACACGAGTGCGATCATCGGGACCTCTCGGAGACATGGACGAGCGCCGGCAGGAGCGCGAGGTCGGCCACCAGGGCGGACACCAGCGTAGCCAGGGCGAGTCCCGCGAACTGCTGCGTGGGCCTGGCGTCGCTCGCGAGCATGACGCCGAGGCCGATCATCAACAGCACGCTGGTGAAGACGATGGGCGTTCCGGTCCCTCGAAACGTCGCGCGGATCGCAGCGCCGACGTCCGGCAGCCGGGCGCGCTCCTCCTGCAGGCGGACCAGGAAGTGGATGGTGTTGTCGACAGCGAGCCCGAGCGCCACCGCGAAGGACACGACGTTCGATGTGGTCAGGTCGAGCCCGGCGGCCCCGAGCGCGGCCAGGGTGAAGACCAGGGGCAGCATGTTCGGAACCATGGCGATGACCGTGAGCTTCGCGGAGCGCAAGGTGGCGAGCAGGGTGAGCGAGATCACGCCGAAGGCCACCGCCACGCTCGCGATGAGATCGTCGATCATCCGGTGCACCCCGGCGCTGGCGACGATGCCATCGCCAGCACCGGTGACCGTCACCCCGAGCGGCGACACGAGCTCGTCGCCTGCCGCCTCGATCGCCTGTTTGAGGTCCACGAAGACCAGCCCGCCCGCGTCGTCGGAGAGGCCGAGCACGCGCGCCACCTGCCAGTCCTGGTCGACGAGTCGGTCGAGACCGAGCTGTTCGGCGCCCATGTCGACGAGCAAGAGCTCCTGCTCCAGCATGAACCCGTCTCGTGGCAGCCCCACCTCGCCGGTCATCAACCGGTGGACCGCGCCCACCACGTCGGCGGTGCTGGTGGCCCAACGGACCTCGTCGCGCGCCAGCATGCGTGCCTGGAGCTCAGAGACGGCCTCGAGCACCTCGGGCTCCCGGAACGCGCCGGGGCGATCCGCTTCGAGGTGGGCGTACACGGGCACGATGCCGCCGAGCTCGTCGACCAGGGTGTCGTGCAAGGCCACCGAGGGGTGGTCGTCGCCGTAGAACTCGAACAGCGCCGAGTTCGTTCCCACCCGGCCCGCGAAGAACAGCGCCACCAGCGTGAGCGTCCCGCAGCCGACCAGGGTGTTGCGCGGGTGGCGCTCGACGGCCACAGCGAGCCGGTCCAAGGCGCGCGTCAGGCGCGAGTCCTCGGTGCGTCCCACCCCCGAGAGCACGTGGGCCTCGGGCACGAAGGCGAGCATCGTGGGGAGCGCGGTGACGACCACGGCGTACGTCATCAGCACCGACACGCCAGCGGTCAGGCCGAACTCCCGCACCACGTCACTCCGACTCGTCGCGAGCGACGCGAAGCCGACGGCGGTGGTGAAGCTCGTGAGGAAGCAGGCGTGGGCGAGGTGCTGGAGCGTGCGCCCCATGGCCAGCTCCCGGCTGCCGTCCACGGCGAGCTCGTCGCGGTAGCGCGTGAGCAGGTGGATGCCGTCGGCGAGGCCGATCACGAGCACGAGGATCGGGATCAGCGTGGACAGCACGTTGAACACGAAGCCGCCGGCGACCAGCGCTGCCGTCGACCACAGCACTGCGAGGCCAACGGCCAACAGCGGGAGCAGGCCCGGAAACGGTCGCCGAAAGAGCCACAGGAGCACCGCGCCGAAGAGCACGGCGTCGATCGGGAAGAACCTTGTCTGGTCCCGCACCAGCAGGTCGACGACCTCGACGCGTACATACGGCACCCCCGACAGCTCCACGCTCATGCCGCCGGGGAGCTCGACCTCGGCCACAGCTCGCTCCAGCCGCCGCGTGACGACCTGCAGGTCCGCCACCCGCTCGATGTCCGGACG
>CAZSAT010000052.1:0-46075 GCA_964604675.1 uncultured Enterobacterales bacterium | reverse complement strand
AGGCTGGCGCAACCTGGAGTACGTGCTGGTGTGCACGGACACCGGTGACGCCCTGGTGATCGACCCGTGGAACGCCGACACCCTGGCCGACACCGCGGCGGAGCGCGGGTGGTCGGTGCGCCAGGTGCTCAACACCCACCACCACTTCGACCACGTGAAGGGCAACACCCAGCTCGTCGAGCGCACCGGGGCAGTCGTGCTCTGCCACGAAGGTGCGCGTGGGCAGGTGCCCGGTGCCACGGTGGGGCTGACGGCCCGCGACACCGTGGTGATCGGGCAAGCCGCGGAGCTCCACGTGCTGGACACGCCCGGCCACACGATGAGCCACGTGTGCCTGCTCGGGGAAGCGGACACGCCCTTCCTCATCGCCGGCGACACACTCTTCGACGCAGGCGCGGGCAACTGCAAGAACGGTGGCCACCCGGCGGCGTTGTTCCGCACCTTCCGAGACCAGCTCTGGACCCTGGACGACCGCACCCGGCTGTACCCGGGCCACGACTACCTCCAGAACAACCTGGGCTTCACCCTCGCCCGCGAACCGGACAACGCTCACGCGGCCTCCTACCAGGGAGATGGCTTGCGCTGGCTGACCATCGGGGAGCAGCGGCGGGTGAACACCTTCTTCCGCCTCGAAGAGCCCGGTGTGCTGTCGGGCCTGGAGGAGGCCTTTCCGGAGCGCGACCTGAGCTCGCTCGAGGCGCGTTTCGTGGCCCTTCGGGAGCTGCGCAACCGCTGGTAGGGGCACCGGGCTACCCTGGGGGTGTGCGACGCGACGACCTCTACCCGCTTCCCCTTCCCACCCTCGTGGCGCGCCTCGAGCGCGACCTGGCCGAGGGCGGAGTCCTCTACACCCTCAAGCCTCGGGACGTGTGGCGGCCCCCCGAGGACGTGGACCTGTCGTTCGAGCACTTCGGTCGGTGCCTGGCCAACCCCCTGGGGCTGGCATCCGGGCCGCACACGCAGCTCGCGCAGAACCTGCTGATCGGCTGGCTCGCAGGGGCGCGCTTCTTCGAGCTCAAGACCGTCCAGGAGAACGACCAGCTGGAGATTCCCCGGCCCTGCATCTTCGTCCCGCACGTCGGCTACAACGTGGAGTGGAGCCAGGAGCTCCTGGTCCAACAGTCCGCCGAGGAGTACGCGAAGGGTTGGGTGCTGGTCCACCTGGCCGCGCACGCCCTGGGACTCGAGCCCGCGTGCACCTTCGACGTGTCGCTCGGCTACGACCTGGCGGGCGTGCGCACCGAGAAGGTTCGGAGCTTCCTGGCGCAGATGCGGGACACGGGTCCGCTCATCGAGCGCCTGCGTGCCGAGCTGCCCCCGCGCTGGGCCGAGGTGCCGATCCCGACGCAGCTGGCCGACAGCATCACGCTCTCCACCTTCCACGGCTGTCCGGCCGACGAGATCGAGGCCATCGCCGAGCAGTGCCTGGACTGGGGCTGGCACACGGTGGTCAAGCTCAACCCCACGCTCCACGGCTACGATCGCTGCCGTGGGCTCATGGATCGGATGGGCTACGACTTCGTGGACCTGGACGCGGGGGCGTTCGAGAAGGACCTGGACTGGGACCAGCTGCTGGCGTTCGTGCCGCGCCTGCTGGCACGGGCCGAGGGCAAGGGCCTGGGCTTCGGCGTGAAGTTCACCAACACGCTGGTCTGTCGGAGCGACGAGCCGCCCTTCGGTGACGGCGAGATGTACCTCTCCGGACCGCCGCTCCACGTGTTGGCGTTCCAGCTCGCGGCCCGCTTCCGGCAGGCCTTCCCCGAGCTGCCGGTGACCTTCTCGGCGGGGGTCGACCCGCAGAACTTCGCCGCGACCGTGGCGGGCGGCCTCGGCCCGGTGACCACGTGCTCGGACCTCCTGAAGGCCGGCGGCTATGCCCGAATGCGCCGGTACCTCGCCGGGCTCGAGAAGATGATGCGGGCGGAGGGCTGCAGCACCGTGGCCGCGCTCGGCAACGACGACAGGCTGCAGGCTCGCGCAGCGGGGCTGGCCGACGAGCCGGCCTACCACCGCGACCAGAACCAGAAGGCCCCGAAGAAGGTGGGCACCCGCCTCGAGCTGTTCGACTGCCTGACCTGCGACAAGTGCATTCCAGTGTGTCCGAACCTGGCGAACTTCGCGCTGCCGATGCCGGCCGGCGAGCACCGACCAGGGCGGGTAACGTGGGAGGGAAGCCGGTTTTCCCTGTCGGAGGGCGATCCCCTGATCGTGTCGAAGCGCCACCAGATCGGCAACCTCGCAGACGCCTGCAACCTGTGTGGCGAGTGCGATCCGTGGTGCCCCGAGGACGGCGGCCCCTACATCGAGAAGCCATCGGTCTGGGCCGACGAACGTGGATTCCTGGAACACACACAACGTCCAGCGTTCTATGTGGAGCCCGGCTACCGGGCGATCCGCTGGCGTCGAAGCGACGGTGTCCTGCGCTATTCCGTATCGGACGATGTGTCGGTGTTCGAGCTCGAAGGGGGCAGCGTCACGCTGTCGGGGGATGAGGTCGTGGCCACCTCGGGTTCGGGCTCGGTGGACCTGCGCCTGGCCGTCACGATGAGGCTGTACCTCGACGCCTTGCGCATCGCCCGGAGCCGGGTGTGGCTGCCGGAGGGCTGATCGTCGCGTTGTGGGCCTGTTCGCCTCGGCTCTACGGGGTGGCGAAGCACCGCTACGCCGACGCCGAGGTGGCGATGGCGCTCGGAGAGCACGACGCGGCCCACGCGGCCCTCGAGGACGTGCTCGACGCACGCTCGCGCACCGACGCGGTGAAGGTCGCCATCCTGTTGACCGACGTGCTCGCGCTCTACGGGCGAGGCGACTGGGAGGCTGGCCTCGACCGAGCCCAGGACGCGCTCAGCCTGGCCGATGAGCTCGGCATGGTCGAGGAGTTTGCGCCCGAGGCGTGGATGGGGATCGGGCACGGCTCGCGGGAGCTGGGCCGGATCGAGGAAGCCCTCGAGGCGTACCGGGCCGCCGACGATGCCATCGTGGTGCGGGACGGACCGCAGCACCTGGATCGCCTCTCGGCCGCCGAGCAGCAGGCCGGCATGCTGGCCCGCCTCGAGCGGCATGGCGAGGCCGAGGAGGTGCTCCGCGACCGGCTCGAGCTGGCGGAGCGCGTGCTCGACGAGGGGGACCTGGGGCTCGCGGAGGCGCGGCGGGACCTGGCGGCCAACCTGAGCTGGCGTTGGCGGCACCGGGAGGGGCTGGAGCTGTTGAGGGCCGCGGAGCCGGTCCTGGCGATCTACGCCGATCCACGCGAGCACCAGGTCGTGCTCCAGATGCTGGTGGCGGTGGAGGAGAAGCAGGGCGAGTTCGACGCGGCCCTGCTCGACCTGGAGCGGGTCGATGCGCTGGACGGAAGCCCGGCCCTCGATGCGTGGGTGCGTTCCTGGCGCGGCGACACGCTTCGCGGGATGGACCGTCTGGACGAGGCGCTCGACGTGCACGCCAGAGCGGTGCGCCTGGCGGCCGACGCGCCCGGTCCCCACGAGCGCCACCTGTCTCGTGCTCTGGTGGACCTGGCGCTCACCCAGAGCCGACGCGGAGCCGGTGAGGAGGCCCTGGTGCTCCTGGAGCGCGCCGACGCGGCCGCCACGCGCGTCGAGGACGTGGCTGTGGTGGCGCGGAGCCGGGCCAGCGTGCTCGTGCGGCTCGAGCGCGGCGAGGAGGCGCTGGAGCTCCTCGCACAGCTCGTGCCCGTGGAGGCCACCGGGGGGCCGTGGGCATCGGACCGCGCCGAGCTCGAGCTGTTGAGGGCGCGTGCGTTGGTGGTGCTCGCGCGGGGCGAAGAGGCGGAGCAAGCTGCGCGGCAGGCCTTGCGCGCGTACGACGAGCTGGCCGGTGCGCAGGCGTGGCAGACCGGACACGCCTGGGAGGCGCTTGGCCGGGCGCTGACCTTGCAAGGGCGCGACGAAGCCGCACTCGACGCCTACCAGGCGGCGATCACGCGGCTCCGGCGTGCGTACGGCGTCCAGAGCGCCACGGTGGCCCTGGTGCGCGCCCGGCTCGGGCGGCTCATGGCAGCGGTCGACGATCCAGCGGGCGCCCCGGAGCTGAGGTCCGCCCTCGCCGATCTGGAGGCCCGCCTGGGTCCGGAGCATCCAAGGGTCGTTGAAGTGCGCGGCTGGATCGACGGCTAGCTACCCGATCGCCGCCTGGATGCAGGGCAAGGCGCTCGCGAGGGCGGCATCACCGATCCGGGTCCACCAGCTCAGGCCGAGGCCGGTGAGGGTGCCGCCGCCGAGCAGGAGGAGCAGTTCGAGGTCGCGCATCGGTCTCTCCAGTGCCTTCCACCTCGATCTACGTACGGGCTCCGGACTTGGATCGCCCGCGGCTCAGTCGGGCGCGGTGCCGCGGCGCAAGGTCACCAGGTGTTCGTAGAGATCATGCGGCGTGGGACTCTCGAAGCGCAGGCCACCGGGGAGCGCGAGGTACGCCGCATGCAGCCACAGCCGACCCGGGAAGGCTGGTACCGCGCGGAAGCGGCGGGGTCGGTAGCGATCGTCGCCGACGATGGGGTGCCCGATTCCTTGCAGGTGCCTCCGGATCTGGTGCTTCCGTCCGGTCTGCGGGTGCACGCTCAACAGGGTGAAGCCGCCCAGGATCTCGACGCGGCGCCAGGTTGTCACCGCGTGCTTGGGCGTGCGACCTTCGGGCAAGGGGCGCTTCACGGTGCCCTTGCGGCGGGCGCGTCCGTGGACCAACGCGAAGTAGTCCTTGCGCACCTTGCCGGCCGCGAAGAGCGCGCCGAAGTGGCCGCGGAGCTCCGGGCTGTCGCCGTAGAGCAGCACGCCGGACGTGCCGCGGTCGAGCCGGTTGATCGGCGCCAGGTCGCGCGGCAACCCTTGGGTGCGTGCCCAGGCCAGCACGTCGAAGGCCTCGTCGGGCATCGCGGCGTGCGCGACCCATCCGCTGGGCTTGTCGACCGCGAAGAGGCCCTCGTGGTGCCCGATCAGCCTCGGCTCAACCGTGGACGACACGTCCGAAGTCCCGCATCCAGGTGAGCTCGTCTTCCGAGAGGGGACCCTGCTCGAGCGCGGCCAGGTTCTCGCGCAGCTCCGACGTGTTGCCCGGCCCGGTGAGGCACACGTCGACGTGTTCGTCGGCGAGGCAGAAGCGGTAGCAGTGGCCTGCCGTGGGCACCTCGCCCGACCAGCCCCGGGGGCGCTTCAGCAACTTTCCCCACCGCGTGGCGGTGTAGGCGACGATGCCTCGCTTGTTGCGGTCGAGGTGCGGGAAGATGTCGCGCTCGGCTCCTGGGTGGGCGGCGTTGTAGCGGATCATCAGCATGTCCAGGGGGGAGTCCGACGCCAACCGTCCGGCACGTGGGCGGTCGTGGATGCTCACACCGAGGGCCTTGACCTTGCCTTCCTGCTTCAGCTTCTGCATCTCGTCGAGGGTGCCGTCGATCCACGCGCTCGTGACGCCGAGCCAGTGCAGCTGGAACAGGTCGACGTAGTCGGTGTCGAGCTTCTCGAGCGCACGCTCGACCGTGCGTCGCACGTTGCCGGCCGTGACGGCCACGGTCGGACCCGTCGCGATGACGTAGCGTTCGCGATCGGCCTTGAGGGCCTCGCGCAGCGGCGCAGCCGCACGAGCCATGCGCCCCGGACTGGGGGTCCAGAACACGTAGTGGAGCCGCTCCAGCGCTTCCCGCACCCCGGCCGCATCCAAGCCGTAGTTGGGAGCCAGTCCGAGTGGGGGCACGGCCTTGCCGATGCCGGGGAGCACGCGGGTGGGGGTCATCTGGCGAAGCCCTCGTCCAACAGGTCCAGGAGACCATCGGGGTTGTCGACGTGGACCCAGTGCCCGGCGTCTTCCAGGCGATGATGCCGCACGGCGGGCCCGGTGGCGGCGAGCCGCGCCATGACCTCGGGTCGCCAGCGGTCGCTTCCGGCGGCCTGGAGCAGGTGCACCTCCACCTCGGCGTGGTCCATCCACCGCCACAGATCCACACGGAAGTAGTCGGCGAGCAGCTCTTCCACGCCGTCGAGGTCGAAGCGCCAGATCAGCCCGCTGTCGACGCGGCGCAGGTTCGTGGTCATCCAGGCGCCGATGTTCGGCGCGAAGCCATCGGCCGCCAGCAAGCGGAGCAGCTCGGCGCGCGTGCTCAGAGGTTGGGGCACGCTGCGCAAGGCGCGGATCACGCGGGCCACCTCGTCGGCATCCTGGGGTGTGCCGGCGCTGGGCAGCGCATCGAGCGACCAGACCTGCTCCAGCTCGGCGTGTCCGCGGCGTCCGTAGCAGAGCGCCACCTTGCCGCCGAAGGAGTGACCGACCACCAGCTGGGGGGCGCCGGCGACCGCGGTGAGCGCGAGGAGGTCGTCGACGCATGCTTCCAGGGTGTGTGGGCCCGGGCGGTCCCGGCTCTCGCCGTGGCAGCGCTGATCGACCAGCACGAAGCGCCAGCCGGCCCAGCGCGCGTGCATGCGCCGCACCATGCCAAGCCAGTTGCGGCCGGCACCGAGGATGCCGTGGAGGACATAGGCGGTGCGCGGGCCTCCGCCGACCACGCGGTGGGCGAGGGTGCTCACTCCTCGCGCTGCGCCCACTGGTCCTGCCGAACCGCCACGCAGTCGTAGCTGTGCTTGTGGCGGTAGTGCTCGGCGCTCCAGGCGGCGGGGTCGCGGAGGAACTGCTTGGCGCGTCGAAGCGCGCGTCGCCACCCGCGGTCGACGGGGTAGGCCTCGCCCAGCTTCACAGGACGCCGAGCCACACGGCCACCACGCCGGCGCCCGCGGCAGTGGCCAGCGGGATGGAGAGGTTGTCGTCGATGCGCCGGCTGACCAGCTCGGCCAGCCCGCCGGTCACCGCACCCGCCAGGGACATCGCCACGATGGCGGGCGCGCCCAGGCCGGGGTGAAAGACCAGCAAGGTGACCAGGGCGGCCAAGGCACCCACGGAGACGAAGGCGAGCGTGCCTTCCAGGGTGCGGCCGTTGATGAGCAGGGTGCGCCCCCACCTGCGACCGATGAAGCCGGCGACCGGGTCGGCGAAGCCGAGCACGATCACGCCGAGGGCTGCGAGCACCGTGGAGCCCGCGCAGCCGAGGAGGAAGAGGGCCGTGCTGTACCAGGTCGCGGAGTTGACCCGGTGGTACTCGTGCGGGTGCGCGACGGGCGCGAACACGAGCATGATCAGGTCGGCCACCTTCGGGTGAAGCCGACGCCCCGCCTCCATGCTCCACGCGAGCACCATGAACGCGCCGCCGACGATGGCGAGCTGTCCGGGGGTGAGCACGAACTCGATGAGGCCCACGGCGAAGAGGCCGCTGGCGATGTGGAACACGCTTCGGCGCACGTTGGTCGGCCGGAGGGCCGGCACGTGGATGTCGTACGCGGCCAGCGCCTTGGCCAACGCTTCGTAGCGGGGGGTGAGCTCTGTTCGGAGCTGCTGCCACGCGGCGCGCAGCTCGGCGGCCTTCAGCTCCGGGTCCGGGGCGTGTTCGCGCAGGGTGACCGAGAGGCCATGGGCATGCAGCTGGAGTGCGGCGACGAAGTCGGGCGCCGACATCGCGGTGAGCTCGGCCAGACGGTCTTCCAGCTCGGCGAGGCGTTCGCGCAGCGGCTCCTCGAAGTCGGCCTTGAAGCGGCCGGGGTCCAGGTCGCGCAGCAGCGCATGCAGGTCGAGCGCGAGCGTGTGGCTGTCGAGGGCGAGCGCGTGGGACATCTACCCTCCTAACGCGACCAGAATGTCTCGCTTCGCGCGGCTCCGCAGCGTGTGCGAACCCGCATCACATCGAGATCGATCCCTTTCGGAAGTCGGTGCTGCCGATGATGGCGTTGACGCAGACCGGGTGCCCGGCGCGCGACAGCTCGATCGCCTGCTCGAGGGTCGAGGGCACCTCGTCGGGGTCGCGCACCACGAGCCCCTTGCCGCCACAGCCTTCGGCGATGACGTGGTAGTTGGTGTAGGCGAGCACGGTGGCGACATCGTCGCCGAGGATGGGGACCTGGTCCCGTTGGATCTGCGTCCATCCCGCGTCGTTGCCGATAAGCGCCATCACGCCGAGCCCATGGCGTGCGAAGGTGTCGAACTCGAGCATCGAAAAGCCCGCGGCGCCATCTCCGTAGATCAGCCACACGTCGGCGTCGGGCCGGACGAGCTTGGCACCCAGCGCGAAGCCCGCGCCCACGCCGAGGGTGCCGAACACGCCGGGGTCCAGCCAGGACAGCGGACCGCGGGGGGACACGGTGTAGGCGGCCGTGGCCACGAAGTCGCCGCCGTCCCCGATCAGCACGCTGTCGTCGGCCAGCTGCTCCTCGAGCTCCATGCAGAGGGCCAGCGGGTTGATGCCGGGGCCGTGACGCGTGACTGCCTGCGTGGCGGCCATGTCCGCGATCTCGGTGTTCCGTGCGGCGTCGCGCTCGCGCAGGGTGCTCCACCAGCTCTCCCGGGCGGGCGCCTGCTCCATGCCCGCGGCGATGGCGCAGAGCGTGGTGTGCGGGTCCGCCAGGATGCCGAGGTTGGGGCGACGGTTCTTCTTGAGGTCGTCGTCGGAGAGGTTGATGCCGATGACCTTGGCGCGGGCCACGTGGGAGCCGTAGTCGAGCCGGAAGTCGCAGGGCACGCCCACGAGCACCACCACGTCGGCCTCCTTCAGCGCCATCCGGCGCTTGTGCCGCAGCTGCAGCGCGTGGCCCTTTCCGAGCAGACCGCGGGACATGCCCGAGCAGTACGTGGGCACGCCGATCCGCTCGACCGCCGCCACGAGGTCCTGGATGTGGGGGGCGCGGAGGGTGGCCTGGCTGCCGATGACCATGACCGGCCGGTCGGCGCTCATCAGCATCTGGGCGGCGCGCTTGACCTGTCCCCTGGGCGGGTCGGTGGGGGAGTGGCCGCCGGCGCCGCCGATGCGCGCGCCCTTGGGGCCGGAGAAGGTCTTGTCGAGGTGCCGCTTGATGTAGAAGGCCTGCGCCTTCTCCACCACGGTCTTGTCGGGCTTGTCGACGGTCTTGCCGTACCACTCGCGGACCACGCTCTCGTCGTAGAGCAGGTCCACGGCGAGCTCGACGAAGACGGGGCCGGGCACACCCTCCTGCGCGACCGCGAAGGCCTTCTCGAGGGCGGGGACGACCTCCCGGAGGGTGTCGGGCCGGAGCGCGAGCTTGACGTGGGGCTCGATCAGGGCGAGCTGGTCGATGTCCTGCAGGCTGCCGCGCCCGCGGAGGATGGTCGCCGTCGCGCCGCCGATCAGCACGAGCGGCGACTGCGCCAGCTGGGCGTTCTTGATCGCCGTGATGGTGTTGGTGACCCCAGGGCCGGCGGTGACCGCCGCCACTCCCGGCTTCCCGGTCAGCCGGGCGACCGCGTCGGCGGCGAAGACCGCGTTGACCTCGTGGCGCACGTCGATGATGCGCACGCCGCGCTTCTTGGCCTCCACGGCGATGGGCGAGATGTGTCCGCCGCAGAGGGTGAACAGGAACTCCACGCCTTGCGCCTGGAAGACTTCCGCCACGCGGGTGCCACCGTCCATGGGACCTCCTTGCTCCCATGTATTATGGCACCGAGTGTCACTTGTCACGCGCCGTCTGCACGAAGTCCAGCATGTTGTCGGGCAGGGTGCGCCCGCTGACGGTGGTGTAGAGGGCGTCGGGCACCTTGCCGCCGGGGTCGGTGAGCGTGGTGTAGATGAGGGTGCGTGTGGCTGGAACGACCTCCCACGCGCCCCAGGTCCCTCCCACTTCCACGGCGTCGGGGTAGCGCGCCTGGATGTCGGCGCGTGCTTCGAGCCAGGTGTCGGCGTCCGCCGACTGCCAGGTGCGCCGGTGGTGACCGACCACACCGTCCAGGTCGCGCTCCACCTGGGCGGTGTTGAGCCACCAGCGCGCGGCCACGGGACCCAACGGGTCCCTGAGCACCTGGTAGAAGGCGATGCCGGAAGGGCCCGAGGACAAGAGCCGGCTCTCCTCGAGCCGGTCGCCGATGTTCACCGCGCCTTCGATGTCGTTGATGACGGCGAACAGGGTCTCGAGGTCGACGTCGTCGGGCAGGGGGTAGATGCCCCGGAAGGCGGTTCGGCCGCGCCCGTCCAGCACCTTCGCCTGCACGGTGACGCCGTGCCGCTCGTTGTGGGGACTCCACCCGCCTTCGGCGAAGAGGCCTGGGGGCGGGGGCGAGGCGAGTGCGAGCAGGGACCACAACATGGGCGGGCAGGATGACGACCTCGCTGAGGGATCGCAAGAAGCAGGCGAAGCGGCGCGCGATCGTCACCTCTGCGATGCGGCTGTTCGCGGAACACGGCTACGACCAGGTTCGGGCGGAGGCCATCGCCGCCGCCGCCGGGGTGAGCCGGCGGACCTTCTTTCGCTACTTCCCCCAGAAGGATGGCGTGGTCTTCCCGCGCCACGCCGAGTTCCTCGACGCCTTCGACGCTGCGCTGGCGGGCTCCCACGAGTGGGGCTTCGAGCGCCTGGCCGACGCGCTCGGTCGCATGGTGCCGGTGTGGGCCGCCCACCGCGACGAGCTGGTGGCCCAGCACCGGGTGCTGGTGACCTCGGCCGCGCTCATCGCCCGCCAGATCGAGCTCGACGTGGACTGGGAGCGGCGCATGGTGCACGCGATGGAGACCGACGGGCTCGCGCCAGGCCACGCGCGCATCGCAGCGGCCGCGGTGATGGGCACCCTGCGCGCCACGCTCCGCCGCTGGTATGGCGGGGGCGGAGTCGAAGATCTGGCGCTGCTCGGGCGCGAGGCCCTGGAGCTGTTGGCGAACGGTCTCGGGAGCCGGCGAGGTTAGCCACCCCGTGATGACGACCGCCCGCCTGCACCTCGCCGACGCCCGCGAGCTGCCGCTCGACGACGCCAGCGTGCACCTGGTCGTGACCTCACCGCCGTACCCGATGATCGCCATGTGGGACGAGGTCTTCGCTGGCCTGGACCCGGCGTGCGGACTCGAGAGGGGGGCCGAGGCCGCGTTCGAAGCCATGCATGCGGTCCTCGATCAGGTCTGGCAGGAGCTGCACCGGGTGCTGGTCCCGGGCGGTCTGGCTTGCGTCAACCTCGGCGACGCCACGCGCACGATCGACAAGCGCTTCCAGCTCTGGCCCAACCGGGCGCGCGCCACCCTCGGGGCAGGGCGCGCCGGCTTCCTCTCGCTGCCCGGCATCAGCTGGCGCAAGCCGACCAACGCTCCGAACAAGTTCATGGGCTCCGGCATGCTGCCGGCCGGCGCCTACGTGACCTACGAACAGGAGGCGATCCTGGTGCTGCGCAAGGGCGACAAGCGGAGCTTTGCGGCCGCCGACAAGCCCCGCCGCCGACGCAGCGCCTTCTTCTGGGAGGAGCGGAACGTGTGGTTCTCCGACCTCTGGTCCGGGCTGACCGGTGTTCCCCAGGGCCTCGATCGGGCCACGCGGACCCGCAGTGCCGCCTTTCCCCTGGAGCTCCCGGCACGTCTGGTGGCCATGTACAGCTGCCAGGAGGACACGGTCCTCGATCCCTTCGCGGGCACCGGCACCACCCTGCTCGCCGCAGGGATGCAGGGTCGGCACGCGGTGGGGGTCGACTGCGACGAGAGCCTCGTCGAACACGTGGCCGCCAGCCTGGTGGACGCTCCGCGCGCCGGTCGGGCCTGGCACAGCGCGCGGCTGCGGGCGCACGCCGACTTCGTCGCCGGGAGGAGCTCGCCGCCGAAGCACCACAACACACCGCACGACACGCCGGTCGTCACGTCCCAGGAGCGTTCCCTGGAGCTGCTCGCTCCCGGCGCGGTGGTCCGCAACGGGCTCCTGGACTGGCGCTTCGCGACTCCAGCGAAGACACTGTGGCCGTGACCAGCCGCATCGAGTCCCTGACCGCGCACGACCTGCCGCTGAAGCTGGGGCGCTACGAGCTCACGGCCCTGGTGGGCGAGGGCGCGATGGGGCGGGTGTTCCGCGCCGAGCTGCAGGGACCGGCGGGGTTCCGGAAGCCGGTGGCGCTCAAGCTCATCCGCAACGACGCGATGAGCGGTCGTGCGTCGCGCGACATGCTCATCCGGGAAGCGCGGGTGGGCGGGCTCCTCCGCCACCCCAACATCGTCGATGTCTACGACTTCGGCGAGGTCGAGGAGCAGCTCTACATCGCGATGGAGCTGGTGGAGGGCGTGCCGCTGTCGGGACTGATGGACTTCCGGCTGCCGCTCCCCATCGACCCGGCGCTCGACGTGGTGCAGCAGGTGGCGATGGGGCTCGCGAGCGCCCACGATCTCGAGGTCACCAACTTCGCGTCGGCGAACCTCGTGCACCGCGACCTGAAGCCCGCCAACGTGCTCATCGACGTGCGCGGGATGGTCAAGGTCGCGGACTTCGGCGTGGCCCAGTTCCGGGACTCGGCGTACTCGGAGCGCAGCATCTGGGGCACGCCTCCCTTCATGTCGCCGGAGCAGGCCCGAGGGGAAGGGCTGGACGGTCGCAGCGACCTGTTCTCGCTCGGATCGATCCTCTTCGAGCTGGTCTGTGGCGACCGCCTCTTCCCGGGCTCCGACCACCTGGAGGTGTTTCCGAAGCTCCAGGCCGTGGAAGATCTGATCGCCGCCCGCGAGATCCACTCGGCGATGGAGGAACACGCCGAGGGGCTCGGCGACGTGCTGGAGCGCTGCATCCGCTTCGACCCGGAGCTTCGCTTCGCCGACGCGCACGAGCTCTGGGCGGCGCTGGAGCGCGTTCGTCGTCGGGTGCCGAACGGCCCGCCGCTGCGCGTGCTCGTCGAGGAGTGCCTGGCCTTCATCCCCCAGGAAGAACACACGGTCACGAGCTACGAGCCGAGCTGGTCGGTCGAGATCGACTCGGAGGCCGGGGGCGGAACCTGGGCGGGCGACAAGGACAACAACCTCCCGGTCGGAGCGGATCCCTTCGTGGGCAGGCAGGGCGAGCTGCACAGCTTGACGCGCCTCGTCGAGCGTGCGCGGGTGGTCACCGTGTCGGGACCGGTGGGCTGCGGCAAGACCGCCCTCGCGCGCGCCTTCTGTGAGGACGCGCGCGGCGCGTCGTTCCAGGAGACCTGGTGGTGCGCCCTCTCGGACGAGGCGGAGCCGGCCGCGATCTCGCGGGTGCTCGCGGAGGTGCTGGGCGTGCCACCTGGCGCCACCGCGGACCATGCCGTGGTGGGCGGGCGCGTGGCGCAGGCCCTGAGCTCGAGGAGCGGCGTGCTGGTGGTGCTCGACGGCGTCGACCGCTTGATCGGGCACCTCGGTCCGGTCGTGCAGGGTTGGCTGGACGGCTCGGATGTCCACGTGCTGGTCACGGCCCGGCAACCGGTGGGTGCCCCCGGCGAGCAGGTGTTGCGGCTGGGCCCTCTGAGCACGAAGGAGGCGGTGGAGTTGTTGCGGGCGCGCTCGCCCGTGGAGCTGCCCGAGTCCCGGCTTCGCGATGTCGCCGAGCGCGTGGACCGGCTCCCGGTCGCGCTCGAGGTGGCTGCAGGGCTGCTGGGCGAGTCGGGCTCCGACACCCTGGTGGCGCGGCTCGGTTCGCTCACGGACGGCGATCTCCGACGCGGTCTGGACAGTGCCTGGGGCCTGCTCGGACCGTGGGAGCGGCGGGTCCTGGTCCAGCTGTCGCTCTTTCGGGGTGGCTTCGGCTACCCCGACTACCGAAGGGTCGTGGCCGTGGAGGGGGTGGACGACCCGGACCTCCTGGCGCGCGTCCTGGAGACCCTGCTCGAGAAGTCCCTGGTGAGGACGGTGGCGCGTCAGCCCGAGCCGCGGTTCGAGATGCTCCGGACCTTGCGCGAATACCTGTCCGGGCACCGCCTGCAGGTGCTGGGAGCCAACCAGGCCGCCGAGCTGAGGCGTCGCTACGTGGCCTGCTTCGCGCGTCTGGGCACCGAGGTGCATCAGCTGCGGCTGTGGGGGCTGCAGTCGGCCACGGCGTTGGCCGAGCTGCGGCGCGAACGCGGCAACCTCCTCACGGCCACCCGCTTCGCGCTCGACGACGCTGACTTCGACGCGGCCCTGCTGTGTGCGCGCGCGCTGTGCTGGGACGCCTTGGCCCACGGCCTGCCGCCGGGCCTCGACCAGCTCATCGAGGAGCTGCGCGGCACCCCGGATCTCCCTGCGATCGGGTCCGCTCGCCTGCTCCTGGCCCTGGGCCCCCTGCTCGCCCAGGACGGTCGTGACGAGCTCGCTCGAGAGGCGCTGTTGGAGGGCATGGCGCTCGCGGTGCAGACCGAAGCGCGCCGAGAGGCGGGATGGCTTCGCATCGAGTTGGCCGTGCTGGAGATCAAGCGCGCGCGGCTCGAGGAGGCGCGCGACCACGTCGAGGCGGCCCACGGTCTCAGCCGTGCGATCCGTGACCGGCACCTCGAGGCACGGGCGCTCCGCACCGCCGCCTTGCTGCAGACCCGCTACGGCAAGCACGAGGGCGCCGAGCGTCACCTGTCGGCCGCCCTCACCCTCACCCGGTCGCTCGGCTTCAAGTCGCTCGAGGCGCGGGTGCTCGACCTGATGGGGGTCACCGCACTTCGCCGCGGCGAGCTGGACCGGGCGGTGCACCTCATGCAGCGGGCCCTGGCGGGCGCACGCGAGCTCGGCGACCGATCGCTGGAGGTTCGGGAGCTCCGCAACCTGGGCATCGTGTACTTCCGACAACACCGGATCGCGCGCGCCCGGCGAGCCATGGAGAAGGCGGTGGCGCTCGCCAACAGCCATGGGCTCGCAGGCGCCTACGACTTCTGCCTCTCGCTCGGCGAGCTGGCTCTGGAGGATGGGCGGCTGGACGAAGCGGCGCGCCACCTGCACGAGGCCGAGAGCCTGGCGCGGAGCCAGGACCTGCCCGATCAGCTGGCCATCGTGTTGAACGACATCGGCCTGTTGAACGTGGAGCGCGGACGCTTCGAGGCCGCTCGGCGCGCGCTCCGGGAGGCGGAGGTCGTCATCGCGCCCACGGGCCTACGCGAGCTGCTGGTCATCGTGCTCTTGACCCGTGCCGAGCTGGAGCTGCGAGCGGGAGCGCTCCCCGACGTCTCCCGCAAGCTCGAGCCTGCGCTGGCGCTGGCCCGCGCCGTGCGGAGCCCTCGGCTGGAGGGGGTGGCGCTGGGGGTGCAGGGCGAGCTCGCGATCGCGCGCGGGCGGCCGAAGGACGCGGCGCGGTTCCTCGACGAGGCGCTGGACCACCTGGCCGCCGGTGACCTCGGCGCCTGGAACGATGCCCGCGTCCGGCGTGCCAGGGTGCACCTCCTCGTGGGCGAGGTCGAAGAGGCCGAGCGCCACCTGGGGGAGGTCGAGGGGCTGGTGGATGCCCACGGTCTGGGCCCGGATGCGTTGATCCGGCGGAAGCTCCGCGCGGCGCGTGCTCAGCTGAGCACGAACACCGGCACGTAGATCGCGAAGGCGGTGGCGGGCGCGAGGAGCATGGCTGCGGCGAGCACGGGCCAGCGGCGCCCCCTGCGCACGGTCTGGAAGGTGTAGGGAAACCAGAACCAGCCGAGCTGGACCGCGCCGGCTGCGGTGCCGTACGCGGCGCCGACCACAGGAAGCTCGGGTCCGAAGAGCGCGGGGGTACCGCCCACCAGCGCGTACCAGGCCTGGGCCGCGAGGCCGGCTCCGAGACCGGTCATGCCCCCCCAGAGGGCCCCCAGCACCGGCCCCAGGATCACCAGCAGGAGGGCGATGGGGACACGGCCGCGGACCCGGTCGAGCAAGCCCGGCATGGCGCGCCCGAGCAGCGCGCCGATGGCCCCGCCGACCGGGGCTGCCAGGACGCAGAACGCCGGGGACACGAACCACCCGAAGCAGGCGGCGGGGGCGGCGAAGCCGGTCACGAAACCAACCAGCGCGAGGTCGCGCGACCAGGTGCGTGGCTCGCCGACCACAGGTTGCAGGGACACATCGACCTCCGGGACACGCTCCAAGGTCGCGCCGGGTTGTGGCCGAACCGTGCAGGTCCCGGTCACGGCACGTCACGAGCAGCGCCCTGGCCCCCGGGAGCGCCCCGCGCGGTATGCTCGCGCCCATGCTGGATCGCGCGCGCTGTTGGTTGGAGACGAGCGAGGGGCTCCGCATCCTCGTCCGTGACCGTGGGTTGATGCTCGGACGTCGCAAGGAATGCGACGTGGTGCTGCTCGACCGGCGGGCCAGCAGCCAGCACTGCGTCATCACGCCCACCGTGCGCGGCGTCGAGGTGTTGGCGCTCGGGAAGAACCCCACCAACGTCAACGGCGAGACGGTGCGTCAGCGCACCCTGCTCCGTGGTGGTGATCGCCTGGAGGTGCCGGGCGGCACCTACACGGTCGTGCTCGATGAGGGCCTGGGCTTCACCGATCGTGCGTGGGTGCTCCAGGGTCCTGGCGGTGCCTGGGGCATCCGGCAGCTTCCCTTCACGGTGGGCGGGGGCGACGACGATCACCTGCGGGTGGACGGCTGGCCGGAAGCTTCGCTCACCTTCCACCTCGTCAGCGGCACGCTGGCGGTGGAGCTGGGCTGTGAGCTGTCGATGTCACGCATTCCGCTGCCCGAAGGGGCGGTCGAGACGGTGGTTCCAGGGGATCGCTTCGAGCGTGATGGTGTGATCTTCAAGGTGGAGAGCGAGGGCGCCGGCACGCAGGCCGCCACGGTGCTCGCCGATGGGCTGGGCCTGCCCAACCGCGTGCGCTTCCAGTTCCTGCCCTCTGGCGGTCGTCTGGACATGGGCTTCGAGGGGCGCCCGAACGTGCTGCTGGAGCTCTCGGAGCTTCGGGCCAGGCTGGTCGCGGCCTTGCTCGATCCCCCGGGATCGTACGAATCCGGCGACTACGTGCCCGACGAGGTGCTCTTGCCCGCCATCTGGTCCGCCCGCGCCGAGCGGGGTCGGACCGACCTCAACATCCTCATCCACCGCACGCGCAAGGTGCTGCTGAAGGGCGGGGTGAACCCCTCGGCCATCCTGGCGCGCGCGAAGCAGGGTGGCTCCACCAGCTTCCGGATCGCCCGGGGCTGCTCCGTCACCATCGAGTAGAGGCCACCATGCGCCGTCTCCCGCGCGTCCGCGATGCCATGGACACCGAGGTGCCCACCCTGGCGCCCGACATCGACGTCTACGAGGCGATCGACTTCCTGCTCACCCAGAGGGTGACCGGTGCGCCTGTGCTCGAGGGCGACAAGATCGTGGGCATCGTGACCGAGTCGGACCTCCTGAAGCTCCTCACCCGGGGCGTGGGTGAGAACCGTGCCGCCGGCCGGGTCCGGGACTTCATGTCCACCGAGGTGATCACGGTCCCCAGCCGCATGGACGTCTACTACGCGGCCGGCATCTTCCTGACCCACGTGTTCCGACGCCTGCCGGTGGTGGACGACGGGCGCCTGGTGGGGGCGATCACCCGCTTCGACATCCTGCGCGTGATCAGCCAGAACCACTAGTTGGGCGGTTCGTTACCAACGAACCGCTCCCGCGCGCACCGCGCGCGGTGCGGGGGCTGGCCCCCGCAGTAGACAGTCGTTGAAAGGGCTCGTTACTTACGAGCCTGTCAGCGAGTCATCCGCTGGCGGGCGTCGCCTCACCGCGCTGTTCGAGCTGCTTGAAGACGACGTAGCCGAGTGCGGCGAGCACCACCCACTTCAAGCCGCCTGCGAGCAGCGTGAAGGGCAGGAGCAGGAGCTTCAGCACCAGCGCTCCCAGCTTCACGACCAGCGCGAACAGCTTGATGGGCAGGACGACGAACAGGGTCACGAGGAGCTTGATCATGACGTTTCCTCCGTGTGCCGACCCGCTACGGCTGGGGCGCGGGCTTCCTTGCACGAGGGGATAGAGCTCGAGCATGTGGTGCCTGTCCTGTCTTGCGGTCGTCGCGGCCTTGTTCGTGGCCGGGCGGCTCTATGCACACAACCCGCGTCACGATCTCCACCTCGCGCGGCTACCCGGCGAGGGCACGCTCGACGAGGTGGTGGACCAGCTGATCGGAGCGATGAGCCTCGACGAGAAGCTGGATCAGCTCTCGGGCGATGGCTCCAAGCGTCGCTTCGAGTGGCGCTACTTCCGCAACGTGGCGATCTACAAGAAGCCGGCGCCGCTGGTCTACAGCGGGCGAAACGAGCGCCTCGGCTTGCCGCCCTGGGCCTTCACCGACGGCCCGCGAGGGGTCACGACCGCCGAGGGCGCCACCGCCTTTCCGGTGACGATGGCCCGTGGCGCGAGCTGGGACGTCGAGCTCGAGGAGCGCGTGGGCCGGGCGATGGGCGCTGAGGTCCGTGCGGGTGGGGCGAACTACTCGGGAGCGGTCTGCATCAACCTCTTGAGGCACCCGGGCTGGGGACGTGCGCAGGAAACCTACGGCGAAGACCCCGTGCACCTGGGCGCCATGGGGTTGGCGCTCACCCGTGGTCTGCAGAGCCAGGGGGTGATGGCCTGCGTGAAGCACTTCGCGTGCAACAGCATCGAGAACAGCCGCTTCCGAGTGGACGTGTCGGTGCCGGAGCGGGCGCTGCACGAGGTCTACCTGCCCCACTTCCGGGTGGTCTGTGGTGAGGCGGCCAGCGTGATGAGCGCGTACAACCTGCTCAACGGGGAGCACTGCGGGCACAGCCGCGCGCTCCTGCAGGGGGTGCTGCGCGACCGGTGGGGGTTCCGGGGCTTCGTCACGTCGGACTGGATCTGGGGGGTGCGGGACGGCAGGGCCGGGATCGCCGCGGGCATGGACGTGGAGATGCCGTCGCGCTGGCGGTACCGCGAGGCTGCGGTGGCCGAGGACCAGGTGGATGCTTGCGTGAGGCGCGTGCTCACCACGCGCTTGCCGTACGCCCTGCGCAACGACCAGGCCGACTTCCCGTCGGCGCTCCTGGGCTGTGACGCGCACCGATGTCTGTCGCGGGAGGCGGCGGTCGCGGGTGCGGTGTTGCTCCGGAACGAGGGCGTGTTGCCGCTGTCCGAGCAGCGCGTCGGCGTGATCGGCCGGCTCGCACGACGCGACCCCACCGGCGACCAGGGCTCGAGCCGGGTGGCCTGCACGCCGGTGACGGTGCTGGCGGGGCTGCAGGCGCGGCACCCCGGCGTGCGGTGGCTGGACACCGCCGCCGAGGCCGCCCAGGTCGACGTGGCGGTGGTGGTGGTGGGCTTCACGCACCGCGACGAGGGGGAGTACATCGTGATGGACCCCTCCAAGGGGAAGGGCGCCTGGCAGCCGCCGGGCATCAGCGGCGGTGGGGACCGCCTGCACCTCGGCCTGCGCGACGAGGACGTCGCGCTGATCGAAGCCACCGCGGCGGCGGCCAGAGGGACCGTGGTGGTGCTGTTGGGCGGCTCGGCCGTCACCGCGCCGTGGCGTGATCAGGTCGACGCGGTGCTGCACGCCTTCTACCCGGGGCAGGAGGCTGGTCACGCTGTGGCCGACCTGCTCTTCGGCGACGTGAACCCATCGGGCAAGCTGCCCTTCTCGGTGCCCGAGCGCGAAGCCGACCTCCCCGACTTCGACCCGTGGGGCGACCGCGCCAGCTACGGGTTGTTCCACGGCTACAGCCTGCTGGAGCGCGACGGGGCGGCCATCGCCTGGCCCTTCGGGTTCGGCCTCTCCTACACGCGCTTCGCGTACCGGGACCTCCGCCTGGACCAGGCCGTGATCGGGCCCGAGGGCGTGTTGTCGGTGCAGGTCACGGTCGACAACGTGGGCGACCGTGAGGGCCGCGAGGTGGTGCAGCTGTACGTGGACTTCACCGACATCGCGGTGGAGCGCGCACCGAAGCTCCTCCGTGGGTTCGACAAGGTCACCGTGCCGCCCGGCGGACAGGCGACGGTGCGCTTCCAGCTGCCGGTGGCGGCGCTCGCGTGGTTCGACGAGGGCGTCTGGCGCGTCGAGCCAGGGCGCTACCAGGTCGCGGTCGGTGGCTCGTCGGTCGACGCGGACTTGCTGCGCGTGCCCTTCGAGGTGGACGAGGCGTGAGACACTTCGGGCCTCGTTCCGGAGCGCCCCATGCAGCCCATCGCCGACGTCGCCGGCCGCCTCGACATCCCCGCCAGCGAGCTGATGCCCTACGGTCACCACAAGGCCAAGCTCCCGCTGTCGTTGTTGGACCGGCCCGAGCGCGGCCGCCTGATCCTGGTCAGCGCGCTCACCCCAACCCCCGCGGGGGAGGGCAAGACCACCACCAGCATCGGACTCGGCCAGGCGCTCGACCGGCTCGGAAGGCGTGTCTGCCTGGCGCTCCGGGAGCCGAGCCTGGGGCCGTGCTTCGGCATCAAGGGCGGTGGCACGGGCGGCGGACGCTCGATGCTCGAGCCGAGCGTGGACATCAACCTGCACTTCAACGGCGACTTCCACGCGGTCACGGCCGCCCACAACCTGCTCTCCGCCGTGCTCGACAACCACCTCCACTTCGGCACGGACGTGGGCATCGACCCGCGCCGCGTGATGTGGAAGCGCGTCATGGACCAGAACGACCGCAGCCTCCGCAACGTCCTGCTCGGGCTCGGGGGTGCGAAGGAGGGCCTGCCGCGTGAGTCGGGCTTCGACATCACCGCGGCGAGCGAGGTGATGGCCATCCTGTGCCTGGCGCGGGACCTGGACGACCTGCGGGTCCGCCTGGAGAACATCCTGGTGGGCTTCCGTCCGGGCCGCGGTCCGCTGTACGCGCGCGAGCTGGAGGTAACGGGCGCCATGCTGGCCCTGTTGAAGGACGCGCTGCTCCCGAACCTGGTGCAGACCACCGAGGGCACGCCGGCGCTGGTGCACGGCGGTCCCTTCGCCAACATCGCCCATGGCTGCAACAGTGTGATCGCGACGCGCATGGCCTCGAGGCTCGCCGACTTCGTGGTCACCGAGGCGGGCTTTGGCATGGACCTCGGCGGACAGAAGTTCCTGGACATCAAGTGCGTGGGCGCAGGCCTCCGTCCGAGCATGGCGGTGCTCGTCGCCACCGTGAAGGCGCTCAAGATGCACGGCGGCGTGCCGCTGAAGGCTCTCGAGTCGGAGAACGTCGCGGCCGTGAGCGCGGGCTTCGCGAACCTCGAGCACCACCTGGAGACCCTGGGGGCCTACGGCTTGCCAGCGGTGGTGGCGGTGAACCGGCATCCCACCGACACCGACGCGGAGATCGCGGCGGTGGTCGACGGCTGCCGGGCGCGAGGGATCCGCTGCGCGGCCGCAGAGCACTTCGCGCGCGGCGGCGCCGGCGCGGAAGGGCTGGCGCAGGCGGTGCTCGACGTCATTCCGGACGAGCCCCCGGCGCTACAGCCCGCGTACGACTGGTCTGCGCCGCTGACCGAGAAGCTGGCTGCGACAGCGCGCCGGGCCTACGGCGCCGACGGTGTCGTGCTCACGGCCGAGGCCGAGGCCGACGCGCGTCGCATCCGGGCCCTGGGACACGCCGGACTGCCGGTGTGCATGGCGAAGACCCAGTACAGCCTCTCGGACGACCCGAAGAAGCTCGGACGACCGCGTGGCTTCGACATCACCGTGCGTGGGCTTCGCGAGAGCACGGGGGCGGGCTTCATCGTGGCCCTTACCGGCGACATCCTGCGCATGCCGGGCTTGCCGCGGCGGCCCTCCGCCGCGGATGTGGACGTGGTGGACGGGGAGATCGTCGGGGTGGGCTGAGGTGCCGGCTGGCTCCGCCCCGTCCGGCCTCCCGGGCTCAGCGCACCCGCCGCCGCGCCAGCTCCAGCTCCTCCGCCGGCGGCAGGTCCAGGGTGGTCGTGGCCTGATCCACCATCGTCTCGACCTGCGGCCAGAGCCTCTGCACGTCTGCGCGGTCGGGTGCGTACACGTCCTCGAGCTCGTTGGGATCGTCGGCCTGGTCGTAGAAGAGCTTCTCGCCGTCCCAGCCATAGTGCAGGCGCAGTTCCCCCTGCTCGACCGCGATGCGCTGGGGCTCGGTGAACACGTTGTAGAAGTGCACCCCGTTCATCGGCGGGCGGTTGCCGAGGGCGCGGCCGGTGACCCACTCGTGACTCGGCAGATCGAAGGCGTGTGCCAGAGTGGGCATGATGTCGACGTGCGTCGTGTCGTCGAGCCACGTGCCGGCGTCCACCAGCCCCGGCGCCCAGAAGGCGGCGAGCGCGGCGGTCTCTTCGGGGTGCAGTCGGTCCCCGTGGCCCCAGCTGCCACGCTCGAAGAACTGCTCGCCGTGGTCGCTGATGAAGAGCACCAGGGTGTCGTCCAGCCACCCCGCCGCCTCGGCCTCCTCGAAGAACCGCTGCAGCTCGCCATCGAGGTAGGCCAACTCCGCGTCGTAGGCGGCATCCATGTGCTCCAGGTAGGCGTCGCGCGCGTCGTCACCCAGGTCGGGCCAGGCCACCTTGAGCCGGGCTCCCTGCTGCAGGATGTCGATCTCGATGGGTGGCAAGCCCGTGGTGTCGTAGCCGTCGGGCATGTCGTAGGGCTGGTGGGGGTCGAACAGGTGCACGTGCTGGAACCATCGGTCCACGCTGTCGAGGTCCTCGAGCATGTTCAGGGTCTCGTCCACGGCCCAGGAGGCGAGGCCGGCGGCCTTGGCTCGGTAGCGGTGCTGTCCCTGAGCCAGGCCCCAGTCGGTGCCCATGAACAGGTTGGTGGTGACCAGGCCGGCGAGCATCCCGTGGTCTGCGAGGCGCTCGGTGAGGGTGTAGGGGGCATCGCCGAGCGGGTTGGGCTGACCGTCGATCCATGGCTGCCAACCCAGATCGATGGCGCCGCGGCCCAGCATCAAGCACGTCATCGAGTTGATGGTGTTGTTCGAGCAGCTGTGGTGCTCCTCGAGCACGAACGCTTCCTCGAGCCGCGCCTCGAGCCAAGGCATGCCCTGCGACCCGCCGTAGCGGACCAGCCGGTCCTTGCGCAGGGTGTCGATGCTGACCATCAACAGGCGCTCGGGGGTGGCCTGGATGGGCAGCACGCTGACACGGCTGCGTTCTCCTGGGTTGGCACAGGCCAGCAAGACGAGGAGCAAGGGCATGCCCCAGTCTTACTTGGCGGCGGCCAGGCCCTCTACCCGCACGGCGCAGACCTTGTACTCCGCGGTCTGGGTGACGGGGTCGCCGGCATCGTTGGTGAGCCGGTTGGTGTTCGCTTCCGGGAAGTGGAGCGGCATCCACACGCAGCCCCTGCGCATGCGCGGGCTGATGGTCACTCGCGCGGTGACCGTGCCCCTTCGCGAGCTGACCCGCACCAGCTCGCCGTCGCGGAAGCCGCGCTTCCGCGCGTCGCGTCGGTGCATCTCCACGAAGTTCTCGGGCTGCTTGGCGGCGGGCCCGGAGGCGCGACGGGTCTGGGTGCCCGCGTTGTAGTGGTAGAGCGTGCGCCCGGTGGACAGGAGGAGCGGGTAGTCGGCGTCGGGCAGCTCGTCGCTGGGGCGGTAGGCGATGGGCTGGAAGATGCCCTTGCCCTTGACCGGCCCGTCGCCGTGCAGCGTTCCGGTGCCGGGATGGTGGGGGGTCGGGCACGGCCACTGCAGGCCGCCCTCGAGCTCGATGCGAGCGTGGCTGATGCCGGCGAACTTGTCGGTGAGCTGGGCGAGCTCGTCGTAGACCTCCGCCGCCGAGCCGTAGTGGGGCATGGGGTAGCCGCACGCGCGGGCCAGGTCACACACGATCTCCCAGTCGGCCCGTGCCTGACCGGGTGGCTCCACGGCCTTCCGGACCCGCTGCACGCGGCGGTCGGAGTTGGTGAACACCCCCTCCTTCTCCGCGAAGCAGGCGGCGGGAAGGATGACGTCGGCGTAGCGGGCCGTCTCGTTCAGGAAGATGTCCTGGAGCACGAGGAACTCGACGCGGTTCATGCGCTCCTCGAGCGCTTCGACGTTGGGCTCGGAGAGGATGATGTCCTCGCCCATGACGTACATGCCGCGGATCTGGCTGCCGACGGCCTTCATCATCACGTTCAAGTTCATGCCGTCGTTCGGGGAGAGCGGCACGCCCCACGCGGCCTCGAAGCGGGCCTGCGCCTCAGGGTCGTTGACCCGCTGGTACCCGGGGTAGAACACGGGGCTCGCGCCGGCGTCGTTGGCGCCCTGCACGTTGTTCTGGCCGCGGAGGGGGTTCATGCCGGCGCTGCGCTTGCCGAGGTGCCCTGTCATCAACACCAGGTTCGCGAGGCCGTACACGTTGTCGGTCCCGTGGGTGTGTTCGGTGATCCCCAGCGTGTAGTAGATGCCAGCCTTCTCGGTGGTGGCGTACCAGCGGGCAGCGGTGCGGATGTCGTCGGCCGGCACGCCGGTGATGCGCTCGGCCCACTCCGGCGTGGTGTCCCGACAGCTGGCGACCACGTCGTCGAAGCCCGTGCAGTGGGCCTCGATGAAGGCCGCGTCGTGCAGGCCCTCGGTGATGATGACGTGCATCATGGCGCTGAGCAGGGCCACGTCGGTGCCCGGCCGGAGCTGCAGGTAGAGGTCGGCGATGTCGGCCAGCCAGATGCGTCGCGGGTCGGCCACGATGAGCTTGGAGCCGTTCTTCTTGGCCCGCTTCATCTCCATCGCGATGATGGGGTGGGCCTCGGTGGTGTTCGAGCCGATGACGAACATCAGGTCCGTGTCCCGGATCTCCGGGATGGAGTTGGTCATCGCGCCCGCACCGAACATCGTCACCAGACCGGCGACGGTGGGCGCGTGTCACGTTGCCGCGCACTGGTGGCAGTTGTTCGTGCCGAAGGCTGCTCGCGAGAGCTTCTGGACCAGGTAGTTCTCTTCGCCCGTGCAGCGGGACGAGGACACGAAGCCGAGCGCGTCGGCGCCGTGGCGCTCCTTGACCCCGAGCAGGCCCTGGGCGGCGAAGGCCAGGGCCTCCTCCCAGGACGCCTCGACGAAGCCACCGTCCTTGCGGATGAGCGGCACGGTGAGGCGGTCTTCGTGGTGGATGAACTCGGTGGCGAAGCGCCCCTTCACGCACAGGTTGCCGTCGTTCACCGTGGTGCCGGGGTCCGGGCTCGTGACCCGCACCACCCGATCGTTGTTCACGTGCAGGTTGAGCTGGCAGCCCACACCGCAGAAGTTGCAGGTGGACCGCACCACCCGCTCGTCGCGCCAGTCGGAGTCGAGCGCGGCCTTCTCGGTCATCGCCCCCGTCGGGCACACCGCGATGCAGCCGCCGCAGAGCTCGCAGCTCGAGTCCATCAAGCTCTGGTCGTCGGCGGTGGTGATGGTGGTCTCGGCGCCGCGCCCGGACAGCGTGATCGCGCTCACGGCCTCGACCTCGTCGCAGTAGCGCACGCAGAGGTTGCACAGCACGCAGGCTTCGGGCTCGAACTGGATGTAGGGGTTGAGATCTTGCCGGCCGGCGCGCGGGGCTTCGGTGCGCGGGAGGCGCGGGCCGGTGCCATGGGTGAGCACGTGCTGGCGCAACAGGTTGCCGGTACCGCGTTCGCGCGGCAGGTCGTCGTCGTCGAGCTCGTGGTCGGCCAGGTACATGCTGAGCAGCACCTGGCGGTGGCGCTTGACCCGTGCGGACGCCGAGGTGACCACCTGTCCGGCCTCGGCCGGGTAAGCACAGCTCGGATGCAGGCGTCGCTGTCCCTCGATCTCGACGAGGCACATCCGGCAGCTGCCCATGGGGTCGACCCGGTCCTCGGCGCACAGGGTGGGGATGTCGACGCCTTCGCGGCGGGTGACGTCGAGCAGGGTCTCTCCCGGCGAAGCGCTGACGGTGCGCCCGTCGAGCGTGAGCTCGAAGGTGTTGCTCATGCGAAGTCCTGCGGAAAGTGCTTCATGGCCGTGAGCAGAGGCACCGACGCGACCATGCCGAGGCCGCAGATCGAGCCTTCCTCCATCTCCCAGTGAAGCTCCTCCACATGTTCGAGCGCGGACGCGTCGCGCCTGTCGAGGAACCGATCGATGGCCCGGCGTTGGAGGCGCGCACCGATGCGACACGGTGCGCACTGGCCACAGCTCTCGTCTTCGAAGAAGACCTGCTGCCACTTCGCCGCCTCGGCCAGGTTCACGGTGTCGTTGAGCACCACCACCCCTGCGGAACCGAGCATGGAACCGTGCTGCTGCAGGTTCGCGAAGTCGAGCGGCGTTTCGCGCAGCGTCATGGGCAGGAAGCCCGAGCTGGCGCCGCCGGGAGAGAAGGCCTTGGGGGTGCCGAGGTAGCCGCCGGCCGCCTCCACGACCTCGTCGAGCGTGGCACCGAGAGGAAGCTCGAAGACCCCGGGGCGCTGCACGTGCCCGGAGACGCAGTAGAGCTTCGAGCCGGGCTCGGTGCGGCCCTGATCCCGGAACCATGCGCCGCCACGCTCGATGACGCTGGGCACGCACGCCAGGGTCTCGACGTTGTTCATGAGCGTGGGCTTGCCGAAGAGCCCGACCTGGGTGGGGTAGGGGGGCTTGAGCCGCGGCATGCCGCGCTTGCCCTCGATCGCCTCGAGGAGCGCGGTCTCCTCGCCGCAGATGTAGGCCCCGTGGCCGGCGACGAAGTGGATGGTGAGATCCGGGACGGGCGCGTCGGCGAGGGCGGCTTCGAGGCTGCGGCGCTCGGCCGGGAACTCGCCCCGGACGTAGATGTAGGCTTCCTCCGCCCCCGCGAACCAGGCGGCGATGGCCAGACCTTCGAGCATGAGCCGAGGCCGCCGGAGCATCACGTCCCGGTCCTTGAAGGTGCCGGGTTCGCCTTCGTCCGCGTTCACGACGACGTAGTGAGGACCGGCTTCTTCGTTGCGTACGGCCCGCCACTTGATCCAGGCGGGGAAGCCGGCGCCGCCACGGCCCTGGAGGCCGGAGGCCTCGAGCTGGTCCAGCACGGCCTCGTGGCCGAGCGCCTTGGCCCGCTCGAGGGCCGGGTAGCCGGGGCGGTCGACGCCGCCCAGGTTCATCGGCAGGCTGGGGTCGTCCGGCGTCACGGCACCGCGGGGTGCCGCCTGCTCGAGCTCGAGCCGGGCGTCGATGGCGACGGGTCCGCGATCGCACTGGCCGAGGCAGGAGACCGGCACGGCGCTCTCGTCGGCGTCGAGCAAGGCCTTGGCACCGACGAGGCGGCAGGTGAGTCCCTGGCACACCCGCCGCACGCCGGGCTTGCGGAGCAGGGTGTAGAAGGTGCCGACGCCGTAGACGTCGGCCTCGGGCACGCCGGTCTCCTCGGCCACTGCCGACGCGACACCTGGCGCGAGTCCGCCGTGGTGTTCCAGGCGTTCGAGGACCTCGTGGCGGGTGGCACCCTTCTTCTGCATGCTTCGAGCCTACACCGCCGGGCGGCGCGGTGGATCCGCCCTCGGCGTCCCCAGCACGCACTCAGCGGCGTGCGGGACCCTTGACGTGCCGCGGGCACGCCTGCGGCCCGCCGCACCGCGGGCGCTCGCCCGCTCGCCACGGCGCACGCACTGGAAACGCCGATCATCGGCTCGACCTGCTTGCCCGACGGTGTGTCGCGAGCGACGGGGTGGATGGGGTGATGTCGCTGACGACCGGTAGGGTCTCCGTGAGCTTGGAACGCGGTGGCCTCGGGTCAGGCAGCGAGGCAGCGCGCCAGCCACCGGAGCGTCGCGGCCAGCTTTGCGGGCCCGCTCTTCGCGCCGTGGAGCTGGCTCCCGAGCACACTGGCGGCAGCCACCGCGGCCACCCGAGAGGCCTCGTCCGCAGCTCCGGGCTCCATGCGCTCCACGAGCCCGCGGAGCACCCAGGGCAGGTCCTCGACCTCGACCTCACCGCTCGGCCGGAACCCGGCCAGGCCCGTGGCGGAGACGAGGCGAGCCTCGAGGGCGTCCAAGCCGGCCAGCGAGGCCTCCCGGCCCAGCCCACGAGCGCGCACCGCCTCCGCCAGCCGCGTGAGCTCCCGGCTGCGTCCGGCCTCGGGTGCGAGTGCCGCCAGCACGGACTTCCGACGGGGCCCGAGCCACGCCTTGAAGGCCGCCACCAGCTCTGCGTCACCCACCGGAGAGCCGGTTCCAGGCCGACCAGGCCAGCATCAAGACCACGAGGCCACCGACGCCTCCCTTGAAGCCCCAGTCCAGCAGACGCGCTCGCCGGAGCGCCAGGTCCAGCTCCCGAGCGTGGTTCTGGGAGGCGGCGGCGCGGCGGAGACCCAGGGCGCGGGGCAGGGCCACGCTGACACCGAGCTCGACGGCATGGAAGACCACCGGACGCAGCAGATCCTCGTCGGACAGGCCACGCCGCCACAGCTCCCTGGCATGGAGCACGACCAGCCAGCGGCCGTTGATCCCCTCGACCGAGAGCCCGGTGTGGGACGGGCGGTCGTCGATGGCGAGGTCGATCCGGGCGAGCGCCTTCTTGACCCGCCTTCCGCCACCGAGCGGCCCCACCCGCTCCAGGCCGCCACGGCGGATGGCGTCGGCCAGCGCCCAGGCCAGCTCGTGGCCGGTGCCGTGATCGGCCGCCCAGCGCTGCACCAGCTCGCGGGTGACCCGCACATGGTGTTCGGCCATCCAGGCCAGGGCGTCCATCCAGTCGGGATCGGGCGCGGGACCGCGTCGCACGCTTCGCGCGCCGACCGTGCCATCGCGCACGGCCTCGTAGGCCTCCTGGATGGCCTTGAAGCGTTCGGCGGCCTCCGGGTCGTCGGGGTTCAGGTCCGGGTGGTGCTCTCGGGCCAGCCGACGCCAGGCCGTCTTCGCGTCCTCGGTCGTGGCGTCGGACGGCAGGCCGAGCAGCTCGTAGGGGTCGCGCACGGCCCCACCTAATCCGACGTCGCTACTGCAGTTGAGCCGTGGCGAGCTTGCCCAGTGTGTCCACCGCCTCGACGACCTGGTCGCTCCAGGGCACCGAGCCGTTCAGACGGACGAAGCGCCGGTAGCCTCCGCTGGGCGAGAACATCGTGCCGGGCGCCACGGAGATGCCCGCGTCCCAGGCGGCCTCGAACAGCACGAGGCCGTCGCCGCCCTCGGGCACTCGACCCAGAGGAACTGGCCTCCTCGGGGGCGGTTGATGCGCGTCCCCGCCGGGAAGGCGGCGCCCACGTGCTCGGCGAGCCGGCGGATCTGGGAGCGGTAGGCGCGACGGAGCCGGCGGAGGTGGCGGTCGTAGCCCCCCGTCTGGAGGTACTCGGCCGCGGGGAGCTGGGGCACGGTGGGGCACGCGAGACCGCTGACCAGCTTCCGGCGAACGAGCGCGGCCTGGTGGCGGCCGCCGGCCACCCAGCCCACGCGGAGCCCCGGTGACAGGGTCTTCGACAAGGTGCCGCCGGTGGCACCTGGCCGTCCCGGTCCCAGGCCTTGAGCGATGGCGGACGGCCGACGGGTCTGGGCCACGGCGGCCGCAGCCGGCGTGTTGTTGGTGCTCGGCGGCAATGCGATGGTCTGCGTGGCCGAGACCCGCGTGCCCTCGGGGCTGGTGGCGCTGGTGATGGCCACCGCGCCCTCGCTCCTGTTGGTCGGGGGTGGGTGACCGGGGGGGAGCGCCCGGGACATCGCACTCTGGTGGGGCTGGCGATCGGGTTTGCAGGCGTGGCCGCGCTCGCGGGCGTCCCCGCGCTTCCGCACCCCGGGTGGTTGGCCCTGTTGGTCGGCGCCGCGTGTTCGTGGGCCGCGGGCTCGCTCGTGCTGCGCCATCCGCACCTCGCGCCCCACGGCGTGGCGTCGCTCGGCACGGCCGTGCGGTGGTGGCCATGGTGCTCGGGGTGGTCGTGCACGGCGAGCCCTCGGCGTGCAGACCCTCGTCGCCGGCGCGCTGCTGTTGCTCGGCGTGGCTCTGGTCGTGGGCGGCTCGGGTCCGGTAAGGTCGGCCCGTGGGACGCCGCCGCACCCTGTCGAAGCTACGCATGCTGGAGGAGCTGCTCCAGGACGGCATCCTCACGCAGGAGGAGTTCGGGCGGGCGAAGATGCGTCTGCTCGCGGGCCGCGAGCTGCCACCCGATGAGGAGGCCGAGCAGGGCACCCTGCTCTACTCGCGCGCCATCAAGGCCTTGAAGCCCCTCGATGACGAGGACGTGGACGACGGCCCCACCGCCGATCCCGGCGGCTTCGAGAGCTCGCTGGTGCCCACCGAGCTCGCGGGGCTCGAGCCCGGCGGCGGCGCCACCGCGACGGCGAGCCCTGCGCGTCCGGATCCTGGGGACGAGGTGGACACGATCCGCCGGATGCTGATGGACAGCACCACGCAGGAGCGTCCCCGCGCGGAGGCGAGCGACGAGCCCGGCGAGGCGACCACGGATCTCGGGCTCCCGGATCGCACCACACGTCCGCGCCGCATCGGCGAGCCGGTGACGGTCCGCACCTGGGTCGAGCCGGTGGTGACGGCCACCGTCGAGACCCCGCTGGGCGAGCTGACGGCCCCGCGCCCGCGCCCGGACGAGGTCTCCGAGGTGCCGGTCATCCAGACCGACCTGAGCGGCGTCGACAAGACGCAGCCACGGCCGCCGCCCGTGAGTCCCGACGTGGAGACCAAGCGCGTCCGACCTGTCGTCTTGTTGATGGTGGGCGCGGTGGTGTGCGCGGTCGGCTGGTGCGCGGGGATCGGGTTCTTGCTGGTGCGCCTCTTCTTCGGCTGACTCACCAGATGGCGAGCACCTCGTAGTCCACCCGGCCGCGCGGCGTCTGGAGCTCGAAGCCGTCGTCGGCCTCCAGGCCAGTCAGGGCCTTCCCGAGCGGCGAGCCGGGCGAGATGACGCGCACCTTCCGGCCGCCCACCGTGGCGGAGAGGCCTCCGACGGGGGCGACGAACACGAGCTCCTGCCGGGCGCCGGCCAACGCGACGAGGGCGCCGACCCCCACGACGTCGCGCGGGTCGCCGCTCTGCACCTCGAACCAGGCAGCGAGCCTGCGCAGCTCGGCGACGCGCCACGCTTGCCCTCGCGCGAGGTAGCTGGCCTCGGTGGCCCGGGTGTCGTACTTGCCCTCCTGCCGGGTCTCGGCGGAGGTCGTCTCGTCGCGTGCTGCCGCGGCGATCCGCTCCACGGCGGCGAGCTCTTCCAAGAGCACCGCTCGTAGCGCAGCGACGACCTCGATCTTGCTCACGTGCACGCTTCATCCTATGGCGGCTGGGTCTCACCGGAGATCCCATGGTCGCTCAGCGCCAGACCCTCGTCGAGCAGCTCACTGGCCTCGACAGCCGCTTCTGGATCGTCAACCTCATGGAGATGTTCGAACGCCTCGCCTACTACGGCGTGCGCGCGGTGGTCGCCATCTACATGGTGCTCGCGCTGGAGGAAGGGGGCCCGGAGCACCTGGCCACCCTTGCGCGGAAGGGCCAGGAGGGCCTGTTCATGGGCTACGCGCACGTGCCGCTCGCCATCGGCTGGGTGGCCGGCTCCATCCTCGCGGGCAACGCCTACGAGGAGCGCGGCGACAAGGTGAACCTGGCCCGGAAGCACCTGGTCGAGGAGCTCGGGCGCAGCCCCGAGAGCGTCGACGCTTTGCAGAAGACCGACGTGATGCCGACCCTGGCCGAGGCTCTCGGCACCTCCACCCGCGAGGCTCAGACGCTCCTGTTCGAGACCTACCAGCCCGACCAGATCTGGTGGGGCATCGCCGGCATCGGCGTCCTCAGCATCTTCCGCATGGTCGCCTACGACCGCGTGATCCGGCGCCTCGATGATGCTCTTGCGTAAGGGTGCGACGCCGCTCACGGTCCTCGCCCAGGGGGAAGGCTGGGTGGTCATTGCCAAGCCGCCCCGGCTCGTGGTGCACCGGAAGGACAAGAAGTGGGAGTACGCGGCGCTCCAGCGCGTGCGGGATCAGCTCGGTGTGCGCGTCGACCCCGTGCACCGGCTCGACCGACCGGCGAGCGGCTGCCTGCTGTTCGCCACCGAGCGTGGCGTGGCCGGTCGACTGCACAGCGCCCTGCGCGCGGGCGAGAAGACCTACGTGGCCATGGTGCGCGGCTTCTGCAAGCACGACGACGCCGTGCAGATCGATCGGCCGATGAAGGACGACAAGGGCGTCCTGCGGGAGGCCTCGAGCGTGGTGCGCGTGCTCGGACGTGCCCACGAGCCCCGCTCGAGCCTGCTGGAGATCCGGCCCAGCACGGGGCGGTACCACCAGGTCCGCCGCCACGTGCGCGATCTGCACCACCCGATCCTGGCCGACGGCCAGCACGGGGACTCCAAGGTGAACCGCTGGTGGCGCGAGCAGTTCGGAGTGCGGCGGCTGGCGCTGCACGCCCTGTCCCTGGAGCTCGAGCTGGATGGTGAGCGGCGACGCATCGTGTGCCCGCTGTTCAAGGACCACGCGCGGCTGTTTCGGCAGCTCCCGTGGTGGGCGGATGCGCTCGCCGCCAGGCCGGAGCTGGGGTTGGAGCCGGTGCCGATGTTGGACACGGCACCCGCGTAGAGCGCTCACCCCCCGAAGAACACCCACAGCATGCCGACGTCCGTGCTGCCCACGTCGTGGAAGCCGCTGCCGATCACCACGTCGGCCCGACCGTCGGCGTCGAGGTCGGCGAGGGCCTGGGCTTGGCCGAGGTAGTCCTTCCTGCCCACCCCGTGAAAGCGCAGCTCGGCGTCGTCCAGGGTCGCGTCCGTCCATGCCGTGCGTCCCTTGTAGATCGCTGACCGCCCGTTCTTCGGGCGCAGGCCGGTCCATGCGGTGATGGCGCCCACCAGCAGGTCGTTCAGGCCGTCGCCATCGACGTCTCCGCCCGTGGCCAGCCCGGAACCGAGCCAGGCGTCGTCCCATGCTCCGGTGAGCACCGCCACCCGCTCGGGCGCCCCGGTGAGCGCGTCGGCACCGCCAGCGTAGATGTGCACAGCTCCCGCATCGGGCAGCGCCCGGTCGTCGGACGGCGCACCGATCACCAGCTCGGCTGCGCCGTCGCCGTCGAGGTCGTCGGCGGCGAGGAACACTCCGAAGCCGGAGTAGTAGGCGTCGGCACCCACGTCGGTCTGGTCCGCCAGGCTCCCTCCAGCGACCGCGTCGGCCCCGTCGATCAGGTACACATCCCCGTAGTTGGAGCTGCCGTAGGGCGCGGAGACGGCCAGGTCGCCGTCGCCGTCGCCGTCGAAGTCCGCGGCGGCCAGGCCGAGCCCCGATGCCGCCCCGTCGCTGGCTCCGTCCCAGCGCGCGTCCGCGTCCGCGGCGCTGCCACCGGCGGGGGTCTCGCTCCCCCGGACCACGTACACGCTCCCTGCTCGGTAGTCCTCCTGGCCGTCGTCTCCGAGGGTCTTCAGCTCGCCCGCGAAGGCCAGCTCGGCCAGGCCGTCGCCGTCGAGATCGCCTGGCGCGAGGACGCGGTACCCGAGCTGGCCGTAGGCGGACTCTCCGGTCCAGCTGGCGTCGGCGCTGAGGGTCGCGGGCAGGCTGGGGCCGCCGAGGACCAGGTGCACGGCGCCGGCGAAGGCATCGGGGTCGGCCGCGCCATAGGACCCGACGAGCAGCTCCGCGTAGCCGTCGCCGTTGACATCGGGAGAGAGCGCCACGCTGTGCCCGAGGTAGGCCTGTGAGGCGCGAGCGGTCAGCGCAGCGCCGATCGCGGGCTCGCCGGCGGCCCACGACGCGCCGTAGACCAGCGCAGCGCGGCCGGCATAGGCGGTGTCGCCTTCGTCGTAGCCCAGGGCCCCAGCGAGCACCTCGGGCAGGCCGTCGCCGTCGACGTCGTGGCCAGAGGCCAGGCTGTAGCCCAGGTATTCGTAGGCCTGCTCGCCCGAGAGGCGGCAAGGCGCCGCGTCGACGCAGGTGTCCTGGCCCCACGCGAGCGGCTCGACGGTGCCGCAGGAGGCCACCGGCGTGAGCTCGCCGGAGTCGGCGGGTGCCCCTGTCTCCGCGCCTCGGGAGTCGCCGGCCGAGGCGGAGTCGAAGGAGTCGCCCGTGCAGGCGACGAGGGTGAGCCAGATCACGCGCCCTCCAGGACGGAGTCGACCGCGTCGTAGACCCTCTGGCGCTCGTCGCCATCCAGGTCCAGCTGGTACCAGAGATCGGTCAGGTAGCCGTCCTGATCGACGATGTAGATGTACCACTTGTAGGCCCCGTAGGCCTCGCCCGCATCCGCCTCGGTGGTGTCCTGGAGGATGGGGATGTCGGTCTCGGCCGAGAGGTCGGCGAGGCCGCTCTCGTAGCCCGGGAGGTTGACGATGACCGGGTACACGCCGTCCCAGGCGCTGCCCTGCTCGTCGACCATCTCCTGCATCGTCGCAGCCTGCGACTGGCAGTGTCCTCACGTGGCGTGTGCCCAGTAGAGGAACCAGACGTCGCCGAGGTGGTCGTCGCGGGCCACCTCCTCGCCGTAGGAGGGGGAGCTGGGGTTCTCGTCGAGGAGGGAGAAGGCCGGGATGACCTCGGGATCGAGGCCGCAGGTCGCCTCGTCTTCGCCCGCTGGCGTGCATGCCAGCCACAAGCCCAGGACCATGTCGCGCCTCGCCCGCGGACTATAGCCGGGGTCTGCGAGGGGTGGGCCAGGAGGCGAGGAAGCGGCGAGGTGGCGTCGGGCAGGGCGGCAGGAGGCGCCCGGTCAGGCCTTCGCGCCGGGCTTTCCGAGCGCGACATAGCCGAGGGTGGCGGCCAGCAGGCCAAAGGCCACGGTGGCGCTCGCCCAGGCCTCCGGGCTCGCCGGGCTGCCGGGCACCTGCACCTCGAAGAAGGCCAGGGTGGCAGCGAGCACACCGACCAGCGCAGCGCCCGCGATCAGGCCGGAGGCGTAGAGCACACCGATCTCGCGGCGGTGCTCGCGGTCCGATGGTTGCTTGCGCAGCTCCACGGCCAGCCGGAGCAGGCCCCCGAGCATGATGGGCACACCGAGGTGGATGGGCAGGTACAGGCCGACCGCGAACGCCAGGGTGGGCAAGCCCATGATCTCGACGCACAACGCCATGAAGGCGCCGGCGAGCACCAGTCCCCAGGGCAGGTTGTCGTCGAGCACACCGTCGATGACCAGCAGGATCAGGTTGGCCTGGGGAGCCTTGAAGGCACCCGAGAGGATGTCGGCGGAGAAGAGCGAGAGCACCGTGCTCATGGCGAGGGCCGCAGCGATGACCCCCACCACCTCGCCCAGCTGCTGCCGCCTCGGGGTGGCGCCCACCAGGAAGCCGGTCTTCAGGTCCTGGGAGGTGTCACCGGCGATGGCGGCTGCGATGCAGACCAGCGCGCCGATGGTGAGCACGGCGACCTTGGCCTGCTCGGGGGGGTAGGCGTTCCCGAACAGCAGGGCGCACACCAGCACCGTGGCGATGGTCATGCCGGAGATCGGGTTCGACGAGCTTCCGATGAGGCCCACGATGCGTGAGCTGACGGTCACGAAGAAGAACGCGAAGATCACGACGGCCAGGCCTGCGAGCACGCCGATGGCGCCTCCGCCGTTCGCCATCAGCGGCAGGAAGGACGCGCACAGGGCCAGGCCAGCGAGCCCCGCGCCCACCACCGTGAGCGGCAGGTCGCGTCGCGTGCGAGGTGCCGCGGCGGTGGTCCTCTCCGCGAGGGCGCCCAGGGCGAGCTGGAAGCTCTTCACCAGGGTGGGCGTGGACTTCAACAGCGTGAACAGCCCCCCGAAGGCCACGGCGCCGGCACCCACGTAGCGCAGGTACCGACTCCAGATCGACCAGCTGTCCATGTCGGGGATCAGGGCGGACGTCTCCGGTGCGACGGGCGCCGCGGTGTGGGCGCCGAACAGGTAGATGAGCGGGATGAGCACCAACCAGCCCACCGCGCCCCCTGCGAGCATCACCGCGGCCACGCGGGGGCCGATGATGAAGCCGACACCCAGGAGCTCCGGGGTGACGTCGGCACCGAAGCTGGTGCGGAAGCCCTTCTGGTCTACGACGACGTCCGGCTCCGCCGGCCAGAGATGAGCGAACTTCTCGACGGCTGTGTAGAGCGCGCCCACGCCCATGCCCCCGAACAGCAGGCGGGCCTGCGAGCCGCCGGCCTGGCTGGCCACCTGCACCTCGGCGCACGCGGTGCCCTCCGGGTAGGTGAGCTTGCCGTGCTCTCTCACGATCAAGAACTCGCGAAGCGGGATCATGAAGAGCACGCCCAGGAGCCCGCCGATGAGTGCGAGCGGAAAGATGGGCCAGAAGCCGGGCGTGTGCCCCCACAAGAAGAGCACCGGCAAGGTGAAGATCACGCCCGCTGCCAGCGACTCGCCAGCCGACCCCACGGTCTGCACGATGTTGGTCTCGAGCAGGCTGCCGGTCTTGAACACCCGGAAGATCGCCACGCCGATCACCGCCGCCGGGATCGAGGCCGAGACGGTGAGCCCGACCTTCAGCCCGAGGTAGGCGTTGGCCGCGCCGAACACCACCCCGACGAGCGCGCCGATCACGAGCGCCTTGACCGTGAGCTCCGGCATCTCGTGGCCGTCGGGTACGACGGGGGTGTACGCGGTCCCTTCGGGCAGCTCGGTGTAGGCCGAGGCGGGGAGGGTCATCTTCAGATCGTGGGGAGAACCTGCCATGGCGTGAAGCTACCTCGTCGGCGTGCGCATCCTGTAGGTTGTGCCCGTGTCGCTCGCGTCCCTTCGGGAGGAGCTGGAGGCTCTGTCCGTCCGCTCCGATCCCGACCCCTCGCAGATCGAGGCCCGGCTGCGCGCGCTGATGGACCAGCTCGCCGCCTTGCCCGAGGACGACGCTCGGCTGGCGGCCGAGGCCCTGACCCAGGCGCGCCTCGCCCTGCTGCTGAAGCAGGCGGGACGGCTGCGGGAGGCCTTCGGAGGGGCGCTGCGTGCGATCGAGCTCGCGGAGCGCTGCGGCGACCTGGGGGCCGTGTTCGCCGCGCGCGCGGCGATCGGCGAGGTGTACTACAGCGTGGGGCAGCTGGACGAGGCGCTCCACTGGTTCCAGGCCGCCGAGAACGTGCCCGGCGCCGTCGCCGAGCAGGTCATCAAGATGCGGATGAACCGCGCGTCGGTGCTTCGGGCCAAGGGCCGGCTCCCTGAAGCCGCCGAGCAGTTCGACGACCTCCTCCGGGAGCAAGACGCCCTGGAGCCGGACCGCCGGGTGGCGCTGCTCATCAACGCCGCCAGCTGCTACCAGCAGGTCGAGCGCGCCGACGACGCCCTTGGAGCCCTGGACCGGGCCGTCGCCATCCTGCCTGCCTGCACACGCGACGATCTCGCGCCCTGGGGCGACGCCATCCGCGCTTGGGCGCTCGCCCGCGCCGGTCGGCCGAGGGAGGCGGCCGCTCAGGCCTTGACGGTGCTGGTGGACGAGCCCGCCTCGATCGACCTTCGCAGCAGCGCGGTACGCGCCCTGGCGCTCGGCGCGCTGCTGGCGGAGGACCGCGAGCTCCTCGTCGCGGCCGTCGCGCAGCACGGGGAAGCGCTCGCCCTGGCGCGCGACGTCGGTGCCCACCAGGACGCTGTGCTGCTCCACGAGAGCGCGGCCAAGGTGCACGAAGGGCTCGACCAGCTGGTGGAGGCGGTGCATCACCTGCGTGAGGCGCGCACGATGGAGCAGCGGCTCCGGAGCGACGGCGCCACGTTGCGCCTGGAGCACGAGGCGCTCCGCCTCGAGCTCGCCCGGCTGCAGCTGGAGACCGAGGCGCTTCGAAGCGCCCGCAGCGAGCGCGACGCGGCCGAGCGCGCGCTCTTCGCCGCGAAGGACGCCCACGCCCGCACCCTCACGGCGCTGAGCCACGATCTCCGGGGTCCGCTCACCGCCATCTTCGCGGCCGCCGAGCTGCTCGACGCCCGGGACCCGGCGGTCGTCGAGCGCAGGCGCGATCAGCTCCAGGCCGCGGGACTCCGCATGGCCAGGCTGCTCGATCAGGCCACCGCGAACACCCGCGTGCCGGCTGCACCCGGCGTCTCCGCTCGCGTGCTGGCCCAGCGCAGCGTCGACTCCTTCGAGGCCCTCGCGGATCGGCGGGATCAGAGGGTGCTGTTGGAGGTCTCGGGCGCGGAGGCCTCGGTACGGGAAGAGGCGGGGCGCGTGATCGACAACCTTCTGTCCAACGCCCTGAAGTACGGCCCACCGGGCGGGCGCGTCGTGGTCTCGGTCCGGGTGTCGACGCGTGATCTCACGCTCGAGGTGCTCGATCAGGGCCCCGGATTTCCCGATCTCACCGCCGCCGACGGGCTCGTCTACGGACGTCGCCTCGCGGCCCGATCGTCCGGCGGCGACAGCTGGGGCGTGGGCTTGCACACGGTCTATGCCCTGGTCGTGCAGCTGGGCGGCGTGTTGGCCCTGGGCAACCGCCCCGAGGGCGGTGCGTTGGTGCGGGTCACCCTCCCCGTGGCGCCGACGCCATGACCGCGTCCAGCAGCTCGAGCCGGTCCTGTCCCCAGGCGCTGAAGGCGCCGTAGCGGAAGCTCGGAACCCCCCAGAGGCCCAGCTGCAGCAGGGCCTGGCGGTTGGCCTCGGCCAGGTCGAGGTGGGCCTCGCCCTCGAAGCGGGCTGCTTCCCACGGCACGCCCGCCCGCTCCGCGAGCAGGCGCAGGTCGCCGTCGCGTTGCACGTCCAGGCCCTCCGACCAGATGCCGCGGCCAGCGGACCGGATCCACGCGAGCCCGAGCCCGTGGGCCTCCGCGGCCACGAACAGCGCCAGGCAGCGCGCGATGCCGCTCCCGAGTGGATCGCTGATCAGCCCAAAGGGGATGCCGTGGTGGCGGGCGAGGCGCGAGCAGTCCCGTGCGATGTCGAGGACCTTCACCTTGGGAACCTGGAGCCCACGCATCACCATGGGCAGCACGGGTCGGATGCGCAGCGGCACCCCGTGTTTGTCCGCGAGGGCCGCCACGCGATCGATCGCCAGGTAGCTGTAGGGACTCCGGAAGGAGAAGAAGAACTCCAGGGACTCGGCGGCGCCCGGGTCGGGCGCGGCGACCTGGGCCTGCCGCGTGGGTCGATCGAGGCCCTCCGCGCGCAAGCGGTCCTCGACGAACGCCAGGCGGTCCACGCCCCAGGTCCACTCGCCCTCGTACTGCAACATCGCGCTTCGGTAGTGACCGGCCTTGCGCCGCGCCTGTCCTGCCTGTGCGAGCCGTTCGGCGACCTCGGAGGTGTCCGCGGCCTCCAGGGGCGCGCCGCTGAAGAGCCTCGTGCCCACGGACGCGACGCGCTCGAGGGAAGGGTCTGCGAGCACCGCCGCGTTGGCCAGCGCGACCTGCTCATCCGCCGGAAGGACAGGGTTCACCGGAAAGTCCAGGCCATGCTGCACCGCCAGCAGGCTCGCGTCGCGCAGAGCCCAGGCGCGGAGGCGTTCGACGTCGGGGGTGAACGCCGGGTCGGGCGGAGGGACGATCACCACCGCCAGATCGAGCCCGACCTCCGAGACCAGCGCGGGGAGGCGCTCGGCCAGGAGCACCGAGTAGGGGTCGTCGACCTGGAGCCAGGCGGTGGCCTCGCGGCGCGCGCCGCGGAACAGGCGGTGCCAGCGGCGCTGGGCGTGCTGCAGACCCTGCGAGAGGTAGAAGCGCACAGCGTAGGGACGAAGGCGACGAATCACCGGCGACGACTACCACGCGGCGCCTCCGCTTGTTGCCAGGGGCGGCCTGCCGCGTGAAGGTGTGCGCTCGCTCGGAGGCGTGCATGTCCCTGGTCGTCCTGGCCGCGGCGCTCAGCGGCTGCACATCCGGTTCCGACACCGCAGAGAGCGCACCCTCCGGTGGGGATTCGGGCCGCGAGACCGGGCTCGAGACCCGCGACACGGCGCTCGCTGTGGACACCGACGTACCGTGCATCGACCACGCACTGCTCATCGTGGACTGCACCGATCAGGTGGAGGCAGGCGACGGTGGCGGCAGCACCTGGCAGGGGCTCGACGTGGACGACCAGGACCTCGCCGGTGAGCTTCACGAGCGCCTCCGGGACCACACCTCCGTCAGCTACGACGGCGTCTGGGAAGCCTTCGAGCAGACCGACGCGCGTGCCGACGGCTCGGTCTGGGATCTCTACGGCGATCCCGGCGACGGCGAGCCCGCGTACCGCTACCAGTTCGGCCAGGACCAGTGCGGCGAGTACGACTCGGAAGGGGACTGCTACAACCGCGAGCACACCTTCCCGCAGAGCTGGTCGGACGACGCGGCACCGATGCGCAGCGACCTGCACCAGGTCTTTCCGGTGGACGGGTGGGTGAACGGCCTGCGTGGCAACCTTCCCTTCGGGCCGGCGCGTGTCGAGGTCTCGACGACTGGAGGCAGCGTCAAGGGGCGGAGCCAGGCGTGTGACTACGAGGGCACGGTGTTCGAGCCCGTCGACGCGTTCAAGGGCGATGTCGCTCGCGCCATCCTCTACATGAGCGTGCGCTACCGTGGCGAGGACGGGGGCTGGGCCGAGAGCAGCGCGAGCCAGGGCGCGAAGCTCGAGCCCTGGTTCGAGGCGGTGATGATCGCCTGGCACCTGGAAGACCCGGTGAGCGACAAGGAGCGTGACCGGAACGACGCCGTGGAGGCCGTACAGGACAACCGGAACCCCTTCGTGGACCGGCCCGAGCTGGTGTGCGGCGTCGCGGACTTCTGAATCAGCGGACGCGGTCGGGGTAGTCGGTGATCAGGCCGTCCACGCCCCAGACCTTCAGCTCGGCGGCGCGCGCGGTGTCGTTCACGGTCCAGGGCACCACCTTCAGGCCGAGGGCGTGTGCGTCGGCCACGATGGCCGCGCTGAGCTGCTCGTGGGAGGGTGACCAGATCGTGCAGCCTGCCGCCGCGACGAGGGCCTGCACGCTCTCGTGGTCCGCCGGATCGAGCCCACCGGTCCATGGGCTTCCGGGCCTCACGGTGTCCGGTTCCGTGAGGCACGCGGTCTGGACCCAGCCGTGCAGCGCGCGCACGGTGCGCCAGTCGAAGCTCTGCACGGTGACCCGTGCGCGGAGCCCGTCGTCGGCCAGGAGCTGTTGCAGGGCAGCCACGAACGCGTCGGGCGAGCGCGTGGCGTCCGGCCGCGTCGGGTCGAGCTTCGTCTCGAGGTTGAAGCGCACCTCCGGAAACTCGAGCACCTCGGCGAGCGCGGGGACGTGCTCGCCGTCGCGTCCGACCTGCTCGGGCCAGCGAGCCGCGTAGGCGTGGTCGGGGTTCAGGCGACCGACGTCGTAGGTGCGCAGCTCAGCGAAGCGCAGATCCTTGATCGCGACCTCCTCGGTCAGGAAGGCGCCGTCCGGGCCCCGCGCCATCGCGCCGCTCAGGTGGGTGTCGTGGTGCACCACCAGCACGCTGTCGGCGGTCAGCCCGAGGTCGAGCTCCAAGGTGTCGACGCCCAGCGCGAGGGCCGCTCGGAAGCCCGCGAGGGTGTTCTCCGGGTGGAGGCCGCGCGCGCCACGGTGTCCCTGCAGGTCGAAGCCCATCATCATCACCCACCACATCACGTGGACTCGAGCAGGGCCTTGATGCTGGCCAGGTCGGCCGCGTTGGCCTTGCGCATCGCCCCGGCCATCATGCCCCCCATCAACTTCTTGAACCCGCTCGGCTCGCCGTGGTTGCGCAGGCGCATGCGGGTGCCGCCGTCCACGTCCTCGAACGCGTACTCCGTGGTCATCGGGAAGGGGCCCTGGGCCGTGGTCATGACCAGGCGCTCGCCCTCGACCAGCTCGGTGATCTCGTAGGTGTAGGCCATGCGGCGGCCGAGGAACTGCGCCACGAAGGCCAGCCGAGAACCCACCGCGAGCGGCTTCGGCGTCTCCCACTCCACGCTCTGGATGTTCACGTACCAGGTGGGCGCGTTGTCCGGGTCCATCGCGTAGGCTGCGACCTCGAGGCGCGGTCTCGCGATGATGGTCTCGGTGCGGACGTCGACGGACATGCCACCAGCCTACCCCGCGTTAGTCGGCGCTCCGGAGCCCACGGTGCACGACCCGCAGGATGAGGCAGCGTTCCTGGAGGAGCTTCAGGCCACCATCGCCCTGTTGGAGCGGGTGGTGCAGGATCGGGCGCTGCTCGCGCCGGTGGACCGGCCCACACTGCGTCGCTTGATGACGGCTGCCGGCCGCATCTCGCGACCGGAGCGGGGCGACACCAAGCCCCTCCGACGAGCGCGAAAGAAGCGTGAGAAGGCGCTGGCCCGTGCCCACGACGAGGCCTTGCTCGACGCCACCCGCATCCGACGGTCACGCGCGCAGCCGGTGTTCGCCACCCCCAGCCGGGACGCCCCTCGCGAGCTCGAGGAGCCCGTGGAGCGCCTGCACATCGAGCGGTCCTGCTACGTGTGCAAGGCCAGCTTCGACGTGCTGCACCCCTTCTACGACAGCATGTGCGCCACCTGCGGCGACGAGAACCTCGTCAAGCGCACCCAGACCGCGGATCTGAGCGGGCGGACGGCGCTGTTGACCGGGGGACGGGTGAAGATCGGCTACCAGGCCGGCATCAAGCTCCTGCGGGCCGGTGCGCGCTTGATCGTGACCACCCGCTTCCCCCACGACGCCGCCGAGCGCTACGCGGCGGAGGAAGACGCCGCCGCCTGGCTCGACCGGCTCGTCGTGTACGGCCTCGACCTGCGCAACTCACCCGCGGTCGAAGCCTTCTGCAAGACCCTGCTGGCCACCGAGGAGCGGCTGGACTTCATCGTCAACAACGCGTGCCAGACGGTGCGCCGTCCACCGGGGTTCTACGGTCACCTGATGGACGCGGAGCGCGACCCGAAGCGCCTCTCGGCGGCCGCCCGGGCGGTGGTGCAACGCACCGGTCGAGAGCTTGCCGGGGAGGGCTTCACGGACCCCGCCGAGGCCAGCCAGATCGCGGTCCTGCCCGACGATGATCAGCTCGCGTTGTTCCCGACAGGGCGGCTCGACGCCGACCTCCAGCAGGTCGACCTCCGCGAGGTCAACTCCTGGCGGCTGCTCGCCCACGAGGTCCCCACGGTGGAGCTCCTCGAGGTGCAGCTGGTCAACGCCGTGGCGCCCTACATCCTGAACGCCCGGCTCCGTGCCCTGATGAACAGGACCCCCGACCGCGACAAGCACATCGTGAACGTCTCGGCGATGGAGGGTCAGTTCTACCGGACCTTCAAGACCGCCCGGCACCCGCACACCAACATGGCCAAGGCCGCGCTCAACATGCTGACCCGCACGGTCGCCCCCGACTACGTGCGCGATGGCATCCACGTGAACGCGGTCGACACCGGCTGGATCACCGACGAGGACCCGGCCCACCACGCCGAGCGGAAGAAGGCGGAGCACCGCTTCCACCCGCCGCTCGACATCGTGGACGGTGCGGCTCGCATCGTGGGGCCGATCATGGAGGGGATCGCCACCGGCGAGCACGTCTGGGGGCGCTTCCTCAAGGACTACCGGAACACCGACTGGTGAGGATCGAGACCCCTTGGGGCGCCCAGCCGGTCGCGGCCTATGGTCCCGATGCGGCACGGGCCGTGGTGCTCGTGGGGCCGGCGCTCGGCATCCGGGCCGCCTACTACGAGCAGGTCTGTCGGGGCCTCGCGGCGCGGGGCTTCGGCGTCGTGGCCGCTGACCTTCCGGGGCAGGGCGAGAGCCCGGTCCGGGCCCGGCGGGGCGTGGGTTGGACCTACGAGCAGCTGGCGAGGGACCACTTCCCGGCCGTGTCGGCCGCCGCGCGGGAGCGCTTCGACGCGCCTCAGATCTGGCTCGGGCACTCCATCGGCGGTCAGATCGCCCTGATGCACGCCGGGCTCTCCGGGGACGTCGCTGGCGTCGCGCTCGTCGCGTCGGGGGTGCCCTACTGGCGCTGCTGGTCCGGGCCGAGGTCGCTCAAGTACCTGGGGTCCACCCAGGCCGCGTTGGCGCTCAGCTCGGTGCTGGGCTTCTTCCCAGGGGAAGCGATCGGCTTCGGCGGTCGCGAGGCGACCGGCTTCATCCGTGACTGGGCGTCGGTCGGTCGGAGCGGCAGCTACCGCTTGCCGAGCTTCGATGCGGAAGCCGCGCTGTCGGCCTGCTCGGTGCCCGTGCTCGCCACGTGCCTCGCAGGGGACGACTGGGCTCCCTGGCCGGCCATCGACCACGCCCTCGCGCTGACCGCGAGTCCGGTGGAGCGCTGGACCTTCGAGCACGATCCGGCGCCCGACCACAACCGCTGGCCGCGGGTGTGCCCGGAGCCCATCGTGGAGCGGGTGGCCACCTGGATCGAGTCCTTGCTGTGAGGGGCGGGATCGCGGTGGTGGGCGCAGGGGCGCTCTGGGCCGTGCTGTGCCTGTGGCTGGCCTCGGCAGGGGAGGTGCCGAGCGGGCCGGTCCCAGGGGACTCGTCCGGCTGGTACGCACTGCAGGCGCGCCTGGTGGTGCCGATGATGGTGCTCCAGTGGGCCCTGCTCACGGGCTCCGCACACGGGCTGGCCCGCCGACTGGGTGGCGAGGGCGCCTTCCGCGATGCGCTGGACGCCTTGGGGCTTTCGTGGGCAGGGCCGCTGGCCGGGCTCTTCGCGCTGGAGATCGTGATCTTCGGCCTCGCAGGCCTCGACGGTCTGGGGTGGGCGCTGCCGGTGCTCGCCCCGGCGGCCGCGGTCACGGTCGTGGTGGGCAGCGTCCGCGCGGTGCGCGCCTGCTACGGACTCTCGACCGGCCGTGCTCTGCTCGTCGCGTTCCTCGCCCTGTTCGTCACCGCCCTGGTGGGTGGGCCGCTGCTGCGTTGAGCGCCTCGGCGCCGCCCATCGCGAGGGCCCAGCCCGCCGCGAACTCCGCCGCGACGTCGAGCCCGTCGACGTTCCTGCGTTGCACCACCTCGCCCACCAGCCCCGTGGCGCTGACCGTGGACTCCACCACGAACACGCTCGACGTGGGCGCCAGGTAGCGGCCGTACTTCTGATCGGAGAGCCGGACGGTGGTGGCGCCGTCGGCACCGGCCTCCGTGGCGATCTGCAGGTAGTCGTCGGCGAACCAGGCCCAGATCCGTCCCTCGGGTGTGTCCAGCACCGCCTGCGCCGCAGGACCGTGTTGTTGGTCCACGGGCCGCATGCTCACCGTGTCGTCGGCCCAGGCCGACATCACCCCGACCCAGAGCGCGCCATCCTTGCGCGCCACCACCTTGCGGTTCGGACCCAGGAGCATCATCGGCGGCGTCCGCACCGCTTCCGGAAGCACGCCCTGTGCGGCCAGATCGGCCAGACCGGCCGCGCGCGCATGCTCGGACCAGGCGCACCCGAGGCCCAGGTACGCGACGCCCCACGTCAGTGCCGCAGCGACCCCGAGGCGCGATGTGCGCAGGGGGACCGACCGCAGCCTGGCCACAGCGAGGGCGAGCAGGAGCGGAACGGTGTAGACCGGGTCGAGGATGCTCACGCCATCCAGCGAGAAGCGTCGGTCGGTCAGTGGCGCGAACAACTGCGTGCCGTAGGTGGTGAACACGTCGAGCAGCGGGTGGGTGATGAGCGCCCAGCCCGACAGCGCGATCCAGGTCGACAGCGGCGCGTCGCTCCTGTTCACGCGCTTGCCCACCCAGCCGACCAGGGGCGTGACCAGCGGCAGCACGACCAGCGAGTGGGTCCAGCTCCGGTGGAAGACGAGGCTCGCCCACGGGCCGGCGAGGCCAGCGACCACGTCGAGGTCGGGCAGGAGCCCGCAGATCATGCCCCAGAGCACGCCCCGGCCGCCGAGCTGCCGGCGCCAGCCCACTTCACCGACGGCGGCCCCGAGTGCGGCCTGGGTGATGGTGTCCATCGCTGCCGTCTATGCCGTCGTCGGGGCGGTGTCCGGCGGACCAGGGCCGATCCAGCACCCCGAGCACCGGCACGGTCCGGGTCAGCCGGCGAACACGCGCGCGTTCCGGAACAGCCGAAGCCACGGACCGTCCGCGCCCCAGGCTCGGGGAGCCCAGCTGTTGGTGATCGTGCGGAAGACCCGCTCCGGGTGCGGCATCAGGATCGTGGCGCGACCGTCGGTGCTGGTGAAGGCGGTCAGGCCGCCCGGCGAGCCGTTCGGGTTCTGGGGGTAGCGCTCGGCGACCCGCCCCCGGTTGTCGACGAAGCGGGCGGCCACCAGACCAGGATCGCCGGCCAGCACGCGGCCCTCGCCGTGCGCAACGGCCACGGGCAACCGGCTGCCGGCCATGCCCTGCAACAACACGCTGGGCGAGTCCAGGATCTCGACGAGGGAGACGCGCGCCTCGAACTGTTCGCTCCGGTTGCGCACGAAGCGTGGCCAGCGCTCGGCGCCCGGGATGAGCTCCTGGAGCTGGCCGAGCATCTGGCAGCCGTTGCACACGCCCAGGGAGAAGGTGTCGGAGCGCTCGAAGAAGGCCGCGAAGACGTCGCGGGCGCGCGGGTCGAACAGGATCCCCTTGGCCCAACCGCCAGCCGCACCCAGCACGTCGCCGAACGAGAAGCCTCCGCAGGCTGCGAGCCCGACGTACGCCGTCAGATCGTCCGCGCCGCTGGTCACGTCGCTCATGTGCACGTCGACCGCGTCGAAACCAGCCGCGTGGAAGGCGGCGGCCATCTCGATCTGACCGTTCACGCCCTGTTCGCGCAGGATGGCCACCTTGGGCCGCCGTCCTCGGTAGGGGGCGGTGATGTCCTCGGCCGGGTCGA
>CAZSAT010000051.1:0-46349 GCA_964604675.1 uncultured Enterobacterales bacterium | reverse complement strand
GCCCGGCACTCGCGCTGCCAGCCCTCGACGACCCGCACGAACTCGTCGCGGATGCCCGCCGGATCGAGCGGGAGCGCGTCGCCGCCCTCGGGGCTGTAGAAGACCAGCGGCTCGGCATAGTCCATCGACAGCTCGCGGCGGTCCAGCAGGTGGAAGGCCACCAGATCGGTGCGCCGGCGCGCGAGGCCCTGCAGGGCCGGTGCCCACGCCGCGGCGTCCTCCATCAGGTCGCTGACGAGCACGACCAGGGCGCGCCTGGGCAGGCGGGGCGCCAGCTCGCTCAGCGCGGTGCCCAGATCGGCGACACCTGCCGGTCGCACGCTGGCGAGCACCCCGAACAGCTGCGCGAGGTGCGAGCGACCGCCGCGCGCTGGGACGAAGCGCCAGGGAGCACCCTCCCCTCCCATCAAGGCGAGCCCGACACGCTCCTGGTGACGCTGCAGGAAGGTGGCCAGGGTGGCCGCGAGGGTGACCGCATACGCGAACTTGGAGCCTTCGAGCGGAGGGCGTTGGTAGCGCCCCCCGGCACCGGTCCCGAGGTCGCCGGACACGTCGACCACCAGGTAGCAGGCGAGCTCGGTCTCCGCCTCGTAGCGGCGGATCACGTGCCGGTCGGAGCGGGCGAGCACACGCCAGTCCAGGTGCCGGAGGTCGTCGCCGGCCGCGTACTCCTTGTAGTCGGCGAACTCCACGTTCGGCCCCGTGCGGCGGGACCGGTGAACCCCATGGAGCAGCCCGTCGACCACCTTGTTGGCCACCAGGTGCAGACGCGCGATCCGACCGAGGACCTCGGGGTCCCACAAGGTGCCTGTGGCGTGCCCTTCCGTCACACCTCGGCCATGAGCTCGCGCAGGATCGCGTCGACCTGCACGCCCTGCGCTTCCGCCTGGAAGTTGAGCACGACCCGATGCCGCAGCACCGCCAGGGCGACGGGGTCGATGTCGGACGGCGCCGGCACCTCACGCCCGCGCAGCGCGGCCCACACCTTCGCACCGAGCACGAGGTACTGGCTGGCGCGCGGGCCGGCGCCCCAGCTGATCCAGCTCCGCGCCGCCTCGGCGCCCTCCGGCCCCGGGCGGGTGGCGCGGGCCAGAGACACCGCGCGCCGCACCACATCGCTGGAGGCCGGCATGCGGCGCACCAGGTCCTGCAGCGCGATCAGCTCGTCGCGATGCAGCATCGGACGGACCTCGGGGAGGGTGCCCACGGTGGTTCGCTGCACGATCTCGAGCTCTTCGGCCTCGCTCGGGTAGCCCACGTCGATGGCGAACATGAAGCGGTCGAGCTGCGCCTCGGGCAGCGGGTACGTGCCCTCCTGCTCGATGGGGTTCTGGGTGGCGAAGACCTGGAACGGGCGCTCGAGGGTGTGGGTGTGCCCGCTCGCGGTGACCTGCCGCTCCTGCATGGCCTGGAGGAGCGCGGCCTGGGTCTTGGGCGGCGTGCGGTTGATCTCGTCCGCCAGGAGCAGGTTGGTGAACACCGGGCCCTGGAGGAAGCGCATGGAGCGACGGCCGGTGGCGCGGTCCTCCTCCAGCACGTCGGTGCCAGTGATGTCGCTCGGCATCAGGTCCGGCGTGAACTGCACCCGCTTGAAGTCCAGCCCGAGGGCTCGGGCGGTGGTCGCCACCAGCAGGGTCTTGGCCAGGCCCGGCACGCCCACGAACAGGCAATGGCCCTGGGCGAAGAGCGCGGCGAGCATCAGCTCGACGACCTCCTTCTGGCCGACGATGACGGTGCCGATGGCCTCCACCAGCTCGTCGTGGGCCTCGGCCAGCCGGCGCAGCAGCGCCTCGTCGTCCTGGGTCGTGTCGCTCATCGATGGGACTCCATTAGAACGCAGGACTGAGGTCCTGGTAGCTGAGGATGGCTATCGCGGCGCGGTGGCGCGCCGCGGCCTCGTCGTCCCCCCGGAGATCATGCAGCTCAGCGAGCTCCGAGCGCACAGCGAGGTCGTAGGGGTAGAGGTCGGCGGCGTGCTCGAAGCGCGTCAGCGCAGCCCGATCCCGACCGAGCTGCAGGTAGAGCTCACCGAGGAAGCGCTGGTTCCGCGTGGCCCCCGGGTACAAGCGCGTGCTCTCCTCGAGCAACACCACCGCCTCGTCGGTGCGCCCGAGTGCGACCAGGGACTCGGCCAGCGCTCCGACCGTGACAGGACCCGGCGGTTCGTCGTCCGGCAGGGACTCCCGGTAGTAGACGAGGGCGGCCTCGTGCTGACCACTGGCCGCCATCAAGCGACCGAGCCGGTAGCGGCCGGAGAGCTCCTCGTGGGCCGAGAGCACCGGATCGAGCGCCTCGTCGCCTCCGTGCCCGTCGAGCACGGTCGGCAGCGGCTTCACCTTCACCCGCGACAGGTCCAGGGTCTTCGCCCAGCTGAACCACGCGTCCTCGAAGGCGTCGAAGCCACCTCCCCAGACCTGACCGACCGCCACCTGTGCGTCCGTTCCCGCCGCCACGCGGGCGAGGAGGTCGGGCAAGGCGTCGGGCCCTCGCTCGGTGCGCAGGAAGTGGATCATCGTCGCGACCTGCGCGTACGCCAGCGTGGCGTGCGCAGCCGACGGCAAGAACGCCATCGAAGGGTGCATCTGCTCGAAGGTGATGAGCTGTCCGGTCTCCAGCGCGTCTGCCAGGTACGCCTGGCTGTCGAGGGGCAGCTCGAAGGTGCCCGTGCGCCAGAGCTGGTCGAGGCTCTTCGCCAGGCCCTCCTGGAGCCAGACCGGCGCACGATCCCGGGTGTGCCACGACACCACCTGGTGGATCCACTCGTGCACCAGCGTGTCCTGCCAGTCGTAGCCGTCTGTCGTGGCCCGGGGCGAGGTGAGCAGCAGGCGGTTCCACTTCGAGATCGCGATCACGCCGGTGGTCTGGACCGACTCCATCGGCAGCCCAGAGCAGGCCACGAAGTCCTGCCCTGTGGGATAGAACTCCACCCTCGGCGTGAGGGGCAGGTCGCCGCCGAGCGCCGGCCCGATGACCTGTCTGGCGCGAGCGAGGGCCGTCTCGGCATCGGCGATGAGCACCCGGTCGGTGCCGGGGTGGTGAACGACCACCACGCCATCGCGCTCGCTCACCTCCAGGCCACGGTGGACCTCGGCGGTCGCCGCGACGAGCTCGGCGTCCGGGAGCGCGTCCTCCCCTTCCAGCCACGGACGGGCGACCTGCAAGGCGCCCTCGAAGTCCCCCTCCTGGAAGCGCACGCCGACCTCCAGGAGATCGACGTCGCGGCCCGACGCGCCGCGCCGCCGGGCCGCGTCGAGCTCGCGCCGAGCGCAGATCAGGTCGTTCGCCGAGAGGCAGGCCTGCCCGTCGTCCACGCCGGCGAACGCCAACCCGAGCGTCAGCATCATCGGACCAACTCCTCGTAGTACCGACGCTTCAGCACCTCGAACTCCGGCGGCACCTCCCCCTGCATGCCCTCGAGCAGAGCGTCTCGGTAGGCCTGGTCGTCCTCGGGATCGAGGGGTTGCAGCTTCTCGGGCTGGGGCGTCGGGGCGCTCGGATCGTCGGGACGCGCCTCGTCGGCCCCGTCGGACATGCGCTGCTGCTGCTGTTCCCAAGCCGCCGAGGACGATGCGAGCGCCTCGCGGGCCACCCGCAAGCGTTCGGCCGCCGCCTGCTCAGCGCCTTCGGCTTCCACGCCCCTCACGGCGTCGAGCGCTGCCTCTGCCCTCACCATCTCCCGCACGGCACCCTCGATGTTCTCCACGAGGCCGGGCGCGTTGAGCGGCAGGAAGCCGGCCACGCGCCGCGCGACGCCCTCAGCCTCCACCGTGTCCCGCCGAGCTCCCGCCTGGCGGACAGCCAGCTCGTCGACGGCACCGCGCAGCGTGGGACCCGCCATGTTCGCCGAAGCGTCCAACGCCGTGACGTCACCGACCACGCGCCTGAGCGCGCGGGTGACCGCCTCGGAGTCGCGCGCCTGGGACCCTTCGCCGGCCGAGCCGAGCCTTCGCGCAGCTTCCTCCGCGATGCTCCAGGCCCGCATCGCCTCCTCCTCGACATGAGCGAGGTCCCGCGCCTCCACCGCTCGGAGCAGCCGCGCCGTCTGGTCCTCGAGCCGCTCCACCTGCGACTCCAGCCACCAGGCGGTGCGATCGTCGACCTCGGGGGTCTCGAGCGCCGCGGCGACCTCGGCGGCCTTGGCAGCCTTGCCCTCGAGCCGCTCCCAGCGCGCCGCCAGGATGTCTTCCCCCCCGCCGTCGGCTTCCCTCGCGCCGCGCGTGTGCTGCAGGAGCTCCCGCTCTTCGATCTCGAGCCGCTCCAGCTCGCGGAGCAACTCCTTCAGCATGTCGCGCTGCTCACCCGCCTGCTCATCCTGCTGGCGCACCCGGTACTCGAGGTTCGCCTCGAGCATCTGCCAACCCTCGGCGAGACGGCGAGCCAGGGCACGAGCACGAGCCTCGTCCGTCAGCTCGAAGGACTCCCGCAGCCGAGTCGACATCGTGTCGAGCTCCACGACAGCCCGCAGCACCAGCTCGCTGGAGCCGCTCTCGTAGGTCGCCGCAGCCTGGTTGAGCGAACGCGACGCGCGGTCGACCCGATCCAGCCGACTGAGCACCTCGCCGGGCAAGGCCCCGCCCTCGCTGCGGCGCGCCAGCCCCTCGGACGCTCGCGCGCCGTCGGCCGCCAGCGCATAGATCTGCTTGAGCGCCCGGTAGCGCAGCATGCCGTCCAGCATGAGCACCGCCGACTCGAGACGTGTCACGAGCTGCGCTCGTTGGTCGATCACGGTGATGCGGTCCCGGTTGTCCAGCGCGTCGTCGCTTCGTGGGTCGGCCACCTGCTGGACGAAGCGCAGGAGTCCGGCGACCTGCCGCCGGACCTCGTGCACCACCAGCCCCTCCAAGGTGGTCTCCGCGAGCACATCCCAGTGCTCGACTTGCAGGGCGTCGACCGGCTCGAAGCGCGTCGCGGTGTCGGCGCCCCAGCTCGCGAGCGCCGCCTGCGACGTGGGCAGCTCGGGTTCCGTCACGAAGGGCGCGAGGGCTCCCACCAGTGCGTCCCGCAGCTCGCGCCAGATGCGTTCGTAGCGGCGCGCCTGGCCCTTGGGCCCGAGCACGACGATCTTCAAGGTGCGCGAACGTCCTGCCTTGGACCCGCTCACCGTGTCGTTGTCCCAGGCCTCCACGGTGAGCGTCGCGGTGTCGCCGGGCGACAAGCCGAGGTCGAAGGGCGAGCGACCGATCTCGCCCTCGAGGCGCCGCGGGCCCTCGACGTCTTCGCGGAGGACAACGCCATCGCCATCGGTCTCCACCCTGGCCACGATCCTGACCACGCCGTAGTCGTCCCGCGCGCTCCACCGGGCCGGGATGCGCTGGTTCCAGGGCACCTCGAGGCGGTCGGTCGCTGCGGTGAGCTCCACGGTGGGCGCCAGGTCCTCGTCGATCTCGATGGGGTGGTCCGGCGACGACGCGCTGCCTCCCCCTGCCTGGAACAGCAGCCGCCACGCCCCAGGCGCTTCGATCAGGAAGCTCCCGGCGACGTCCCGTCCGCCCACCACGCTCGCCTCGGTGGGCGGCCTGTCGTCGACCTGAAGCTCGGCGGCCTGCCACACCCGGCCGGTACGCACCGAGACCTCGACACGCGTGCCCGGCGGGCCGTGGGCGGTGCCGTCGCTGTTGGGTACCTCCACCGGATCGAGCCGCGTGTAGTCCGGGTACACGTACCGCAGCACGATGTCGCCCACGAGCGCCTTCTCGTCCGGCGCTGGCGGCAGGATGTCGCTGGCGACAGAGGCACCGGGCGTGAAGGCGAAGCGGAGGGCCTGCATCGGGCCGAGCGGCAGCACGTTCGAGAGCGCGAGGGCGAGGGCCACGACCGTGACCGCCAGGAGCGTGCGTTCGAACGGGCGCCGCGGATGGACCTCGTCCGCGGCGACACCATCGAGCACGCCGACCGCCCGTCGAGCCGCGAGCGCCAGCAGACCGGGGGACTCCTCCCCGAGTGGCCCCTCGCTGCGCTCGGCCGCGACGAGCAGGCGCCCTTCCAGCGAGGGCCGCAGCGCCTCCACCGTCCGCGCCTGGTGCTGGAGGTCCGCCTCGCCACTGGCCTCCGCGGCCCAGGCCAGGGCAGCGGACAGGCTGGCCAACACCGCCAAGGCGGCGACGCCGAGCACGATCGCCTTGGGGGCGCCCGAGAACACGCCGAGCACGAGGAGCAGCCATGCACCCAGCACCCCGGCGCTGGCCAGAGCTGCAGCTCGACCCCAGATGAGTCGGTGCTGGCGACGTTGCAGCACCTGCAGGCGGGCGGCGATGGCGCGGAGCTCGATCATGGTCCTCGTCCGGGACGGCGGTCGCCCACGGTAGCCAACACACCCATGACCTGCGCTTCATCGTCCACGACCACCGCCGAGTCGGTGATGACAAACAAGTGCTCGAGTCGCAGCGCACGGTCCCGCACCGCCCGCGACGACCAGCGCTCGTCCTGGAGGCTTCGGAGCCACGAGACGCAGCCTGTCCGCTCTCGCAGAGCGCGCTCTTCTGCGGGATCGTAGAGGTTGAAGTGCGAGATCTGGCGGTCCTCCGGCACGACCCGGCCGTCTTCGGAGATCAAGGTACAGCCGTCCAGCTCGTGCAGCGAGCGCTCGGGCAGCCCCTCCGCCTCGGCGGCCTCCACGAGATCGTGCTCGGGCATGTAGTAGCGATCCGCCACATCCTGGGTGTGACCGACCAGCGCCACCAACGCGACGGGCGCGAGCCAGCGGGCCCACCGGTGCACCACGAGCACGCCGAGGCCGGCGGCGAGCGCAGCCTCGGCATTGAGCAGGTGCCGGAAGCCGTAGTCGTCGAAGCTGGCGAAGAGCAGGTGGCTGCCTCCAATCAGGACCACCAAGGGAACGAAGAGTCGAGGGAAACGGAACAGTCCCAGCCCCAGCCCCACCGCCGCCACGCCAGCCGCCCACAGCTGATCGAAGGGCGCGAAGTAGGCGTACAGGTCGTGGTTGATCGCGAAGGACAGATCCCGCTGACCGGCGCCCGGCGTGGTGCCGGGAAACAGCACGAGCCACGTCCCACAGGCCGCCACCACCGCACCGAAGAGGATGGGGGGCAGCGCGCGGGTGGCCCCAGCGGGCCGGTGAGCGAGCACGAGCAGGAGTCCGACGGGTGCGAGCAGCCAGGACTCCACCCGCAGGAGGACGGCGAGCGCTCCAGCCCCGGCGGCCAACGCACCCGCTGCCAGGGGGCTGTCGCCCGAGCACCACACGGCCAGGGCCCAGAGGGCCACCAACCCCAGGGCGTGCGGCAGGATCACGTTGTAGGCGCTCGACGACCAGAACGCGTGGTTTCCCCAGAGGGCGAGCGCCAGCCCGGCCGCAAGTCCGGCCTCGGGGCGCGCGAGGCGTCCGACGAGACCGACCAGGGCGGCGATGGCGAGGAGCGAGGCGCCCAGCGACACCACCACCGGGACCGCCTCGTGCGTGGGGAGCCGGCCGAGCAGCCAATACAGCCACTGCATCACCGGGTAGAGCAAGGGACCACCGCGGGTGAGATCGCGACGTCCCAGGTAGATGTCGAGGTACTCGGCTTCGTGGCCGTCGTACTGGTGCTGCTCCACCGGCAGCCACAGCGTACGGACCGCCAGGGCGACGCCGAGGACGACCACCAGACGGCGATCGATGCGCGGCGTGCGGCGAAGTCCCCACGAGCCGACCAGCGCGAGCAGCAGCGCCGGCAGCGCGGGCCAGGCCGTCGTCCAGGGGGCGGGGGGTTCGACGAAAGGCGGATCGATGCCGGATCCTATCTGGGGGACGGTCACCCGACAGGCGACCGTCCCCCTCCCATCACTTCGCGGCGGCGAGCTGCTCCGCTTCGAGGCGCCCCTCCAACCACGCGCTTCCGCGAAGTCGGACCATGGCGAGCACCGCGTAGGCGATGACCTCCAGGGTCAAGCCCCACCACGCCCCGGCGGCGCCCATGCCCGCGAAGAGCGCGAGCCCGACCCCTGCAGGGAGCTTCACCAACCACGCACAACCGATGCCAATGAGCATGGTGATGCGGGTGTCTCCGGCCCCGTTGAGTGCGCCGATACCGACCATGGCGACGGCGTCGAAGACCTGGAACACCGCGGCGATGCGCAGGAGCTGCACCGCCACCACCATCACGTCCTGCTCGGCGCCGAAGGCGGCGACGAGCGGAACCGGCGTGGCCACGAAGACCAGCGCGCACGCCGCCATGATCCCCACCGCGAGCAGCAGCCCGCTGCGGGTCGCTTCACGCGCCATAGCCGGCCTGCGCGCCCCCACGGCCTGACCCGTGAGCACGCCCACCGCCTCGCTCACCGCGTAGCCCGGCAGGAAGCTGACCGAGACCACCCGGATGGCGATGACGTGCGCTGCGAGGTGGACCTCACCGACCCGTGCGAGGAGCGAGGTGAAGGCCACCCAGCTCCCGACCTCCAGCAGGTCACGCAGGCCGATCGGGGCTCCGACCGTCACGATCTCGGCGAGCGCCGAGCGCATCAGAGGCTGCTCGCGGCCGGCGTCCCGAAGGAAGTGCCAAGCCAGGTACATCGCTGCTGCGCCAAAGCCCACCACGGTGGCCACCGCGGCGCCCGCGATGCCGAGCGCCGGCGCGCCCAGGAGCCCGAAGATGAGCACCGGGTCGAGCGCGACGTTGATCCCGTTCGCGAGCAGGTGCGCCACCATGGGCGTGCGGGTGTCGCCCCGTCCCTGGAACCAGCTCGCGAACGCCAGCTGGAGGAAGAGGAGCGGTGCCCCGAGCAGGCGCACACCGAAGTAGGCCGCGGCCAGCTCGCGCACGGCGAGGCTCGCCCCCATCCACTCGAAGAGCTGGGGACCGAGCGGCGCGAGCAGAGCCACGAGCCCACCGAGGGCGAGCGCGAGCCACACCCCCTGCCAGGCGAAACGACGTGCTCCCGCAACATCGTCCGCACCGGTCGACTGCGCGACCTTGACGCGCACACCTCGGAGCAGACCGTTGCTGAAGGCGTAGCCGAGGTGCACGCAGGCCGCTGCGAGACCCACCGCCGCGAGCGGCGCAGTCCCGAGCTGTCCAACGAACAGGGTGTCGGCGACGCCCATCACGGTGTAGCTGAGCATGGAGATCATGACCGGCCACGCGAGGGCGAGCACCTCGCGCACCGAGCCCCTCGCGAGGGGCGTCTTGTCGACGGGCAACATGGTTGCACCAACTGTCTTGAATGGTGAGTCCGCCAGGCGGACGGGTTCCATGCGGGACACATCGGTCCCGTTGGAGACGCAGGCTCGCTGCCCGGGGGCAGCGGTTCAGGTCGTGCGACCTAGGCCTGGGTGAGCGTCTTCGGCTTCTTCAGCTGGTGGGTCCAGCCACGGAAGGCGCAGAACATACGTACAGCGATCATCGCATTGATCGTGCTGTCCATCGAGAGCCTCCTTGTGGGGACACGCGGAGCAGGCGCACACACACTGCACGCCCCCGCCGCACCTATGTCATTGCCCATTGGCGCACACAGTACAAGTGACAGGTGTGTGACGACCTAGACTGCGTAGGTCCACACCGAGCTGGCGATGCACACCCGATCACCAGGCTGGAGCACGACGCGCCGAGCGGCTCGGTCGTTCACGAGCACCCGGGCCGCGCGGCTCACGCGCACGAGCTCGTGGGCTTCACCCGTCCAGACGATCTCTGCGAGCTTCGTGCGAAGCGGGCCCACACCGTCGACCGGAATGTCCCAGCCGTTGCCGAAGCAACGGGTCTGCACACCGAGCGGGCAGTGCTCGCCGTCGCCCTCGAGCCGAGCCCGTTCCGAGAGCACCTCGGCGCCGTGCAGGCTGGGGCGTTGCGAGGCGTCGAGGAACATCGTCGTGGTGGCGCGTAGCCCCACAGGCGCCTGGTAGGCGGCGATCTCCTCGATGGCTCGCCCCTCGAAGCGCGCGCCCTTGACCTCCTCGTGCACGTACACCAGCGTGTACTCCCCGAGCTGCACGACATCGCCAGCATCCAAGACGTGGCGGGACGTGCGACGGGCATTCACGAAGGTGCCGTTCTGGCTCTCCAGATCCCGCAGCTCCCAGCCATCGGCCCCGTGCTGCACGCGCGCATGCATGCGGCTGACCGTGCTCCGCGACAAGCGGAGGTCGGCTTCGTCGCCACGACCGATGTGCACGCTGTCCTCGCGAAGCGGGAACACCCGATTCGGCATCCCGTCCCGTTGCACGATGAGGCAGGCCATGCTGGAAGCCTACCGCACATCGCCCCGGATCGCCTCGACGCGGCACACGAGGTCCGGCCCCATCGTGGGGTGAGCGCCGTGCTCCGAGCAGCTGGTCACGTAGGGTCGAAGGGCGTTCTGCAGCTTCACGTCGTAGGCATTCGCGGGCCCGTGATCATAGAGCACGAACCACAGCGCTCGACCGTCCGCCAGGTGCCAGCGCACCACCGCATCGAGCTGTTCCCGCCAGAGGTCCGTCGTGGTGTGCACCACGCGCTCTCCCACCAGGCGCGGCTGGCCGAAGCCGTAGTCGGCGAACTCGAAGGACCGTCCCTGCCAGGCCGGCATCGGACGCCACGGGGGCAGGCGCCACAGCACATCGGACGTTGCGGTCTTGTCGTCGTCCGGCTTGAGCGCTGGGGCCAACAGCCAGATCGCGTCCCGCGGCCCCGCCGCCTCCAACACCGCGTCGATGCCGCGTTCGCGTGCGAGGCCGTCCCTGACCTCGGACAGCTGGTCGAGCATCTCGGGGACGACCAGCACCAGGCCGCCCAGCCCGACGAGCACGACGCCACGTCGAAGGGCCAGGGCCGCCAGCACGGCCCCCGGAGGGCCGAGTACGAGCCAGTACGGCTGTTGATGCGCAGCAGCGACACCCACGATCAGCATGCCCACGATCGCGCCGCCCGAAGCCCACCAGATGAACCCGAGCTGCCGCCAGCGCAGGGCTGCGAGGCCCGCGGTGCCCCAGACGACGATCCACGCGCCGAGCTTCGCGTCGAGGCCGTGCCACAGAACGTCGAGCTGGAGCCCCGCCTGCCCGAAGGTGCTCTCGCTCGCCATCAGCGCCAACGCCTTCGCCACCAGGGGCGCCGAACCGACGGCAAGCGCCACCAGCACCGCGAGCGCCTCGCGCCACCGGCGCAGCAGGGTCAGCGTCACGAAACCGGCGACCAGGCCGCCCAGGAGGTGGGTCCAGCAGGCCGCGAGGCCCCAGACCGCCAGCCAGACCGCCGATCCGCCGGCCGCACAGCGCGCCCGGGCATGCAGCAGCCCGGCGACCATGAGCACCAGCAGCGGGTAGTTGTTGACCTCCGCAGTGTAGGCGAGCTGGAGCGGATCGACTGCGAGCACGAGCGCGGCCCCGACGCCGTGGGCACGGCCCACAAGCCACACGGCGCCGGTGCTGGCGAGCACACCGAGGAGCAGCCACCCGAGCGGCGCACCCCACACCCGCTCGGTGAGACCGAAGAGGAGCGAGTAGAGCGGCGGATGGAGGCCGACCCAACGCGTGAGCATGCCCGCGACATCGAGCTCGACGAAGGCCTGCACCCACGCGTGCTGGTAGGCGGCGTAAGCCAGGGCGATCTCGTCCCATCGCAGTCCCGCCCGCACCAGGCGGAGGAGCAAGGCCAACACCACCACGGCGCCGAGCCTCACGGGGTGGGGAGCCCCAGGGTGACCAAAGCGCCCCCTCGCGAGCTGTTCTCCGCCCGGATCCAGCCGCCGTCGTCCTCCACGATGCGCTGGCAGATGGCCAGGCCCAAGCCCGTGCCCTGCCCCGGCTCCTTCGTGGTGTAGAAGGGATCGAAGACCAGGCCGATGGTGCCGGGCGCAAACCCCGGCCCCGTGTCCCGGCACGCGATCTCGACCAGGCCGTCGGAGGGGGCCGCCGTCAGAGTCACCTCCCCGGCGCCCCCTATCGCGTCCGCGGCGTTCAAGAGCACATTGACCAGGACCTGATGGATCTTCTGGGCCTCGACCATGACCGCCGGGCACTCCGGTGCCACGTGCACCTCGACGGACACCCCCCGAAAGGTCGGCTGGAGGGCCACGGTGTCGACCGCCTCGTGGAGCAGCTGCCGGACGGAGGTGGGCTGGACGGTGGCCTCGCCGGGCCGGGCGTAGTCCAGCAAGCCCCGCACGATGGTCTGGATGCGCTCGAGCTCCTTGTTGCTGCGCGCCAGCAGGTCGCCTTCCAGCTCCGCATCGTCGAGACCGCCTGCGAGCAGCTCCGTGTAGCCGACGACGGCCGCGAGAGGATTTCCGATCTCGTGTGCCACGCCAGCAGCAAGCCGGCCGACACCCGCCAGCTTCTCGGATCGGACCAGCTCCTCCTGCACCCTGCGGAGCTCCGCGTTCGCGGCCTCCAGGTGCTCGACATGCTCCGCCGTGCGGCTCCGGTAGTCGGCCAGCGAGGCGCTCATGGCGTTCAGCGCGTCGCAGAGCTCATGGATCTCGCGCGCGCTGTCGAGCTCGAGGGACAGGCCCAGCTCACCGTCGGCGATCCGGCGGGTGGCGTCGCGCACGGCTCTCACCGGGTCGATGAGCCGCTGGCGCAGGATCGCGTAGCCGAAGGCGGCCACGAGCCCGCCGGTGACGAGGGTGTAGAAGACCAGGAAGCCCACGCGACCGCCGGGCAAGCCGGTGTCGGTCGCGGACAGCTCGACACGGAGCGCGCCCACCACGGCCCCGGCGTTCACGATGGGCTCGGTGACCGCCACCACAGGCGTCAGCCCGAGCCGCCCCACCACCTCGATGTGTTCCTCCTTGAGGTGGAGGGCTCGCCGCAGTCCGCTGTCAGGAGTGTCCGGCACCTGACCCGCGATCCCGGCCACCCGCTGCAGTGCCGGGCTCGTCACCCACAGGGCGTCCGCCTCCACGCCCCCTCGCCGGTAGCTGGTGACGATGCGCTTCCACGACTCCTCGTCGGGTCCCGCCGCCTCGAGCTGGGCGCGCAACACCCGGCCCATGGAGAGCCCCAGCGCCGTCTGGCGATCGACCGTGGCCTGCTGGCCAACCAGCCAGAACACACCGCCGTTCAGCAGGATGCTCGCCAGCGTGATCAGCGCCAGGGCGAGCGCGACGTCGGCCCAGAGGCCCGGGCGCTTGGAGGCCACGCCCGCAGGCTACAACACGCGGCGCGGAGCCCGGAGGCCTGGACTCAGGCCATGGCCCGGAACACGCCGACGACCCGGCCCACCACCTCGCTGTGCTGCGACCCGTCCAACCAGATCGGCTCCATGCTGGCGTTCGCCGGCTGCAGGCGCACCCGTCCACCCTCGCGGTAGTAGCGCTTCACCGTGGCATCTCCGTCGACCATCGCCACGATGGTGTCGCCATCGCTGGCGTTGGCCTGCTTGCGCACGATCACCAGGTCACCATCCAGGATGCCGTCCTCGATCATCGACTCGCCCGCCACACGCAGGGCGAAGACCTGCCCACCAGGTGGGAGGAAGCTGCCGTCCACCCGCAGCACGCCGTCGTGGTTCTCGTCCGCCAGGATGGGCGAGCCAGCGGCCACGCGCCCCACGATCGGAACGGCCACGGTGGCCTCATCCCGGAAGCCGCCGGTGGCCCGATCGCTCAGGCGCATGGCGCGGGCCCGGCCTCGGCCTGCTTCCCGCTCCACGTAGCCCTTCTTCTCGAGGGCCTTGATGTGGTCGGCCACCCCGTTGGTGGACTTCATGCCCAGCGCGTTCGCGATCTCCCGGTACGTCGGTGGGATGCCGCGCTGATCCAGGCACGCGGCGATGTACTCCAGCACCTGGCGCTGGCGGGGGGCGAGGTCTTCCATGGCGGGCTCCGTGCGAGGGAGCCTACTGAACAGTTGTCACCCTGTCAAGGTGTTCAGTTGTTCCGTCAAGAGACCCCAGCCTCGCCACCCGAGCACCAGCGCGAGGAATCCGAGGCCCACCGCGGCCAGCCACCCGGCCAACAGCCCGCCGCGCCCCGGCGCGCCACGCACCGCCACCCACAGGCTCCCCATCAGGAGGCAGACCGCGAACACTTCCAGCAACATCAGCGACAGCCCCAGGCCGTGGCATGCGAGCGCGCCCAGCGCCACCCCGAGCCCGAGGAGCCCTGGATCCGGCCAGCTCCGCCGCCAGCGCCACGCACCCACGACCGCGCACAGCGCGGCGGCCACCCCGTTCCCGAAGGCCAGACCACCCGCCGACGCGACCAGCCACTGCCCGCCGAAGGTCACCAGGGCCACCGCCGCCAACACGACGGGCACGCCGCGACTCAGCGCCGTCGTCGCGCTCGGTCCCGCCAGGCCGCCCAGTGCACCCAGCAGCCCGCTGACCGCGACGAGCACGCCGCCCAGCCCTGGCAGCAGCCGACCTTCGTCGAGGGCGTCCCAGGGGTCACCGGCCACCGCGTCCCCCAAGAGCATCGGAGCGTCGCCGAGCGTCAGCGTGCGCATCGGGCCGCCTCGTTCCAGGAGGACCATGACCTCCCTGAGACGGTCCTCGGCCCGCCACTGCCCGTTCTCGTCGAAGCGAGCGCGCCCGTCCTCGATGCTGAACAGGGACGATCCCGTGGCCACGAAGATCGGATCGACCGACACCGTGTGGTTGAAGAAGCTGTGCGTGTCCGGGTAGCTGGTGACCGTCAGCGTGAAGCTGTCGGCCGCTCCCGGGATCAGGTCGGCGACCAGGCGGAGGCGGTACTCGAAGTTCGAGCGGTTGCCGAGGCCGGTCTCCTCGTCGAGCGGCACGGCGCTCCAGTGGAGCAGAGTGCCGTCCTGACGGAGCAGCACGCTGTCCTGCAGCTCCTGGAGCTTGTCCTGCGTGTACGTGTCCGGGTCTCCGCCCTCCGCGCGAAGCTCGTTGACCACCCAGTCCGTGGGGATGAGCAGGGTGTAGTCGAGGCGCGCGGCGTCGGCCTCGATCAGCAGCTCGGTCTTGTGCACGGGGAACCACTTGCCCATCGGATGGGCGTGCACGGGCCACGGCAGGATGGCGAGGAGCAACAGCGGCGTTAGCCTTCGCAGCATGGAGACCCAGCGATTCGGGGGCGGCAACTTCGGCATCGACATCACGCCACTGGTGCGCGGCACCCTTATCGCCCTGGTGTCGATCTACATCCTCGAACTGCTGCTGAGCCAGTGGGCGGGCCTTCCCGTCTTCGAGTGGCTGGCGATGTGGCCCGTGGGCCAGGGCTACTGGAAGCCCTGGCAGCCTGTCACCGCGCTGGTCATCAACCAGCCGAGCCCGCTGGGAGCCTTCCTCGAGTGGCTGGTGCTCGTGTTCTTCATGGGCACGTGCGAACGCTTGCTCGGCACGAAGAAGCTGGTCAGCGCGATCGTGTTCTCGTGCGCGGTCGCGGTGCTGGCCACCACGCTCCTCGACGTGGCTGGCCTGTTGGTGGGCGCCCAACCCTACGTCGGCTTGCGGCCGGTGCTCTCCGCTCTGCTCGTGATCTTCGGCCTCTCCATCCCCCACGCCAAGATCCTGCTGTTCTTCGTGCTGCCCATCAAGGCGGTGTGGGTGGCCTGGGGCACCGGCCTCATGGCGCTGCTCTACTTCCTCTCGAGCCGCGATCTCTACAGCGCCATGTCGTTGTTCGGCTGGCTCGGCGCGTGGATGTGGATGAACGGTGGAACGGGAATCTTCAAGCGGCTGATGCTGCTCCAGAAGCAGAAGAAGCTCGAGCGAGAGCTCGGCCGCTTCACCGTGCACGAGGGTGGGCGCGGCACCGACGACGAGTTCATCCACTGATGCTCTGGTTGGCCGCGTGCACGCCAATGCCGGACAGCATCCCCGACGAACCCGGTCGCTTCGCAGAGGCCAGCGAGATCGACCGGCTGCTGGTCGCAGCCAACCCGGACAACCTGCTCGCGCTCCAGTTCTTCGCGTCCTCCCTCGACGCACTCGCCGACCCCTTCTGTCCCGAGGTCGACGACAGCACCGAGCTCGTCGAGCTCGTGGGGGGTTGCACCGACATGTACGGCGCGCAGTGGCACGGCACCGCAGAGCTGAGCTCGGCCGACCGCCGCGAGCTGTCCGCCGACGGCTTCGGGGTCACCCTCCCCGAGGCTGCGGTGCTCCAGGGCACCGAGCAATCGCAGGCGATCACCTGGATCCTCGACGGCCGCTACGCCTGGTGGAGCGAGGGCAGCGACCAGCTCTTCGAAGCCAAGCTGTCGCTCGACTACACCGACGAGCGCGACGCGGTGCTCGTGTGGATCGACGTGGAGGGCGCGGTCGGCGTGTCGTCCGGCTTCCCCACCCTCGACAGCGCCATCGGGACCGTCGGGCTCGAGCACTGGGGCACGGCGGAGCTCTCCGTCGATCAGGTGGCGAGTGGTTGGTTCAGCAACTGCCCCTACCCCTCCCTGGGCACGGTCACGTTGGCGGGCGCCAACACCGCGGCGATGTCGCTCGGCGACCCCGACCCCACCTGCGCCGCCTGCCCGACCACGACCATCGAGGGCGCCGAGGTGGAGCTCTGCGAGCCCTGGTTCCACGTCCAGCTACCAGGGTACTGAGGGAAGATTTTTTCCAGGAGGAAAAACTTCTCCGAGCGCGCGCGCGACGAGGTACCGTGGGGCATCCAGGAGTCCTCATGGCACGCCTCTCGTCCCGTCGGGGCAGCTACGCCGTCATCATCGGGGTCACGCTGTCGGTGCTGCTCGGCTTCGCCGCGCTCGCGATCGACGTGAGCTACCTCCGACTGGCGCGCTTCGAAGCGCAGAACGCGGCCGATGCCGGCACCCACGCCGCGCTGGTCACGCTCCGACAGACCGGCGATGCCGACGAGGCCATGGCGGTCGCCCAGGAGGTGATGGCCATGAACTACGTGGCCGGAGACGACGTCACGGTCGACCCGCTTGTCGACATCGAGTTCGGCGCCTGGGACTGGGACCTGCCGTCCGAGATCGCGTGGGACGCGAGCGCCGACTACGCGAACGGCGTGCGCGTGCAGGTCCGGCGGAACAACGACAGCCCGGACGGGCCCATCTCCATGTTCCTGATGCCGATGTTCGACCAGGACCTCGCGTCGGTCGGCTCGTCTGGCGCCGCGGTGGGGGCGCTGCTTCCTCGCGAGGTGATGATCGCCCAGGACGTCACCGGCTCCTTCGCTGACGAGATGCCCGAAGCACGCGACGCGGTGCTCACCTTCCTCGAATACATGGGCGACAACAACTTCCCGGGCGACAGCATCGGCATGGCCACCTTCGTGGGAGGGGCCGAGGTCTGGACCCCGCTGTCCGAAGTGGTCGACGAGTACACCACCATCTACGACCAGTGGGACGCCTACCTGACCTGGTGCGACCGCAGCTACTCCCCCTGGGATCGCATCTACCGCGGCTACTACTACCACTCAGCCCCGAACATGACGCGCTGCAACTACCCCTACGAGCCTGCGGCCTACCCCTCCGACACGGGCACGAACCAGGGTGACGGCCTCTTCCAGGCGATCACCGAGCTCACCGAGGAAGGCAGCGATCGAGCGGTCAAGAGCATCGTGCTCGTGAGCGACGGCAAGCCGGAGTGTCCCTTGAGGAACCGGTACCAGAAGGCCGCCTGCGAGTCCTGGCGCCGCTCCTACGGCCTGTCGATGGCCGACTGGGCGGACGAGGAGGAGATCTCGATCTACTCGGTCAGCTTCAACAACAGCACGGGCTCCGCCTACGCGGAACAGTCGGCCTACATGGAGAGCCTGGTGCGCGGCAACGGCTCCTTCTACGAGACGCCCGACCCCGAGGAGCTGCCCGACATCCTGCTCGAGATCGCGCAGTCCATCCCCATCGCGCTGGTGAAGTGATGAGCCGCCGCTCCGGACACTCCGCCATCGAGTTCGCGCTCATCATGCCGGTCTTCCTGACCGTGGTCACGGGCATGATGGAGTGGGGCTGGGTCTTCTTCCAGCGCTCCACCGTGATCGAAGCGGTCCGGGTCGGCTGTCGGGAGGGCTCTGCAGTCCACCCCGACGACGTGCCCGGCCCGGTCGAGACCGCCGAGGAGTCGATGGAGGACTACCTGGCGAGCTGGGGGATCGACTGCGCGTCGGGCAGCTCGACCAGCTGTGAACCCCAGGTGGAGATCAGCGGCTCCTGGCCCTCGATGACCCTGGAGTGCCAGCTCGACGTGGGCTACGACCCGCTCATCGACATGGTGCCGGTGCCGACCGAGATGAGCGCCGCCAGCGTGATGCTCGTGGAGCAGAAACAATGAAGCGTCTAGAACGCCGTGGGGCGTCCGCCATCGAGTTCGCGCTCACGCTGCCCATCCTCGTGTTCATCACGCTGGCCGTGGTCGAGTACGGCACCTACTTCTTCCAGCTCACGTCGGTGACCAACAGCGTGCGAGACGGCACGCGGCTCTCGGTGCGCTCCGACGACCCGGTCAGCACCGCAGAGACCCAGACGCGCAAGGTCTTGAAGGGCTTTGGTCTCGACTGCGACGCCATCCCCTCCTGCCAGGTCACCGCCACGGTCACCACCCAGGCCAGCGGCTACGACACCATCCGCGTGGTCGCACGCTTCGACTACACGCAGATCACCGGCATGGTGCCAGCGCCCGAAGCGGTCGCCGCCCAGATGGTCATGATGGTCGAGCCGTAGCGGCCAGGCACGCTCAACGCCTCCGACGGCGCAGGCCCACGGCGAGCGCCAACACCCACAGGCCGCTCGCCCCCGCCCCGCCGCTGCACCCACAGCGACTCTCGAGTGGGGGTGGCTCGTAGAGCTCCGCCTCCGGACCGACCGGATCCTCGGGCAGATCCTCGACCGGAGGATCGGTGTCGTCTGGCTTGACCGGGTCCCCCGTGTCGATGGCCGTGCCGTCCGTGTCGACCGGCACGACGCAGTCCTCGTCGACCAGCCCGTCGCAGTCTTCGTCGCCGTTCCCGCAGTCGTCCCCGCTCACCGCCGGCGACACGTCAGCAGACAGGTCGTCGCAGTCCTCGCCACCCCACGCCTCGGCCTGGTAGCCGTCGAGGTCCGCGTCGAAGTCGTCGTCGCCAGCGCAGTCGCTGTCCACGCCGTCGTACCAGGAGTCAGCGGCACCCGGGTACACGTCGGCGCGCGCATCGTCGCAGTCCGCGCCGCCCTCGCTCGCGGCGTCCACGCCGTCGCCGTCCGCATCCAGGTCGCTGCCACCGTCGCAGTCCTGATCGAAGCCGTCGTACCAGACCTCTTCGGCATGCGGACCGACCGCGGCGTCGGCATCGTCACAGTCCGTACCACCTGCGCTCGAGGCGTCCGCGCCATCCGCGTCGGCGTCGAAGTCGGAGTCGCCGGCGCAGTCCGTGTCGACACCGTCGTACCAGATCTCGGCCGCCGACGGATGCACCTCCGCGTCGTTGTCGTCGCAGTCGTCGGCCACGGGGAAGCCGTCGGCGTCTGCGTCGGCGTCGGCGTCACCCGAGCAGTCGCCGTCCACGCCGTCGTACCAGACCTCGACCGCCGCTGGTGACACGTCAGGATCGGTGTCGTCGCAGTCGAGTCCCCCGTAGAAGTCGACGTCGAAGCCGTCCCCGTCGGCGTCGTAGTCGCTTGCGAAGTCGCAGTCGGCGTCCACGCCGTCGTACCAGAAGTCGCTCGCCCCCGGGTAGGTCGTGGGCTCGGCGTCGTCGCAGTCGTCCGCCACGTCCCAGCCGTCCGCATCGGCGTCGTCGTCCGAGTCCCCCGCGCAGTCGCCGTCCACGCCGTCGTACCAGACCTCGGTGGCCCCGGGGTGGACGGCGTCGTCGCCGTCGTCGCAGTCGTCCCCGCCGAGCAGCGCGGCGTCGTAGCCATCCTCGTCGCAGTCGGCGTCGTCGTGACCGCTGCAGTTGTCGTCGACCCCGTCGTAGCAGACCTCTGCTGCGTCGGGGTGGACGGACGGGTCGTCGTCGTCGCAGTCGTCGCCGCCGTAGAACGCGCCGTCGAAGCCGTCCTCGTCCGCGTCGTAGCTCGCGTCGCCCGAGCAGTCCTCGTCCACCGTGTTGTAGGGCTCTTCCGTCGCGTCCGGGTTCACGTCCGCGTCGTCGTCGTCGCAGTCGGCGCCGCCGTAGGTGTCGCTGTCGAAGCCATCGCCGTCGCAGTCGAACTCGTCGGAATCGCCCGCGCAGTCCTGGTCGATGCCGTCGTAGCAGACCTCCCGCGCCGTCGGCCCGATGTCGGGGTCCAGATCGTTGCAGTCCGAGCCGCCTGCCGCGATCCGGTCCTCGCCGTCCTCGTCGCAGTCGTCGTCGGAGTGCCCGCTGCAGTTGTCGTCGACGCCGTCGTAGCAGATCTCCACAGCGTCGGGGTGGATCGCCGCGTCCTCGTCGTCGCAGTCCTCACCGCCGTCCTCGACGCCCCGAAACCCGTCGCCGTCGTCGTCCCATTCGTCGGTGCCGTCACAGTCCTCGTCCACACCGTCCTCGTCGTCGCTCTCGGTCGCGTCCGGGTTCACGCTCGGGTCGTCGTCGTCGCAGTCGCCGCCACGGGGCTCGAGCGCGTGCCCGTCGCCATCGCAGTCGTAGTCGTCGTCCCCCGCGCAGTCCTGATCGACGCCGTCGTAGCAGGTGTCGTCGGCGCCGGGGTTCTGCTGGGCGGCCGCGTCGTTGCAGTCGTCGCCGCCGTAGAGCTGGTTGTCGTAGCCGTCGCCGTCCGCGTCGTAGTCGCTCTCGCCGCCGCAGTCGCTGTCTACGCCGTCGTACCAGCTGTCGCTCGCGCCCGGGTAGGTCGCAGTGGCGCCGTCGTCGCAGTCCCCGCCGCCGAGCTCGCCGGGCGCCCCGCCCGTGGCGCCCCAGCCGTCGCCGTCCGCGTCGTCGTCGTCGAAGGCATAGCAGTTGTCGTCGATGCCGTCGTAGAAGACCTCTTCGGCGGACGGGCTCACCGAGCTGTCGGCGTCCTCGCAGTCGTCCCCGCCGTACTCCTCGGAGCGGTGACCGTCCCCGTCCGAGTCGTAGTCGTCGTCGCCGGCGCAGTCGCTGTCGGTGCCGTCGTACCAGACCTCGGCGGCGCTCGGGTTGGTCGACGCGTCGCTGTCGTTGCAGTCGAGCCCTTCGAAGCCGTCGCTGGAGTAGCCGTCCCCGTCGGCGTCGTAGTCGTCGTCGCCGGCGCAGTCGCTGTCCACGCCGTCGTACCAGGTGTCCTCGGCGCCAGGGTAGGTGGTGGCATCGTCGTCATCGCAGTCCCCGTCGGCCTCGGTGAGACCGTCGCCGTCGGCATCGTCGAGCCCGAGGGTGGCGAAGACGACGTCGTCGAGCCCCCAGGTGTCGGCGACCGGTCCCGCGATCACGAGCTCGTCGACGCCGTAGCCGTAGAGCAGCCCGTGGAAGCTGCCGCCGTCGACGTCCTCTTCCGCCACCGTGATCGTGTTCTCGTAGATCAGGCTGCCGTCGACGTAGCCAAGCGCCGTGAAGACCCCGAACCCGTCGAGCAGCTGGAAGCCCACACCCGGCTGGAGCTCGTCGAAGGTGAGGGTGACCGACGTGGTGGCAAGCGCCCCCTGGGCATCCACCGGCGCGGCGCCGTCGACGTCGGTGGTGACGACGAGGCCGTCCACGTTCACCCCAAGGCTGTCGTAGTCGTCGTCGACCACCTCGCCATCGTCGAGCTCCTCGAAGTCGAGCCGCGTCACGTCGACCGAGACGTCGCCGGTCCAGACCGCGTCGTCCTCTTCCACCTCCGACGTGCCGGCGTCGGTGGTGCCATCGCAGTCGTTGTCGACGCCGTCGTCCAGCAGCTCCTCCCCGCCTGGACTCGCGGCAGCGTCGTCGTCGTCGCAGTCGCCGTCCCCCAGCGAGTAGCCGTCACCGTCCCGGTCCGAGTCGGCGGTCCAGGCGACGTCCAGATCGTCGAAGCCCCACGTGGCGCCGGCCGTCGAGGCGATCCAGAGGGTCTCGACGCCCTCGTCGAACAGAAATCCCACGAAGCGGCCGCCCGGCACGTTGTTGCCATCGTGTTCGAAGGTCACGTAGCCGCCGGCCAGCGGGTCGCCGTCCCGGTTCCAGGCCGCCAGGTAGAAGGGCGCTTCGGCATCGAGGAGCTGGAAGGAGAGCGCGTCGACCGGCTCGGAGAAGCTCAGCGTGACGCTGTTGGTGGTGCCGGAGCCGACCCGCGCCGCGAGCCCGTCCGCCGTGGCGCCGCCCACGGAGGTGTCCGCCGTCACCGAACCCGAGGCGGACAGGGTCAGCCCCTCCGCGCTGTGCAGGGTGGCCACCGAGGTGCCCGCGGTGCCGCTGTCGAAGTCGAAGCGCGTGGTGGCCGGGTCACCCAGGAACTCGGCCAGGTCCCAGCCCCACCAGTCCGCGCGGGTGCGGCTGCGGTAGGCACCATCGATCCAGCCATCGCAGTCGTCGTCGTCGATGGTCAGCGCGGTGTCGGTGGCGGTGTCCTCGCCGGCCCCTGGGTAGATCAGCGGGTCGTCGTCGCCGCAGTCGGGTCCGCTCGACGCCCACGCGACCACCCCGTCGCCGTCCTCGTCGAGGAACGAAGGGTAGTAGCTCCAGACACTCACCAACCCATTTAGGGTCGGGCCGAAGACCGATGCGAAGGGCGAACCCACCGCGACGTCGCCGTAGCCGTCGCCGTTCATGTCGCCGGCGCTCGCCAGCGAGGTCCCGGCCGAGGCCCCGCTGAGTTGCCCGTCGAGACGGTGATCGGCGTCGGAGGCCACGCCACCGCTGGACGGCAGCGTGCGCCAGGCCCACACGGCACCGCCGGACGGCGCGCCATGGTCCGCAGCCGCTCCGGCGACCACCAGGTCGTCCTGGCCATCGGCGTCGAGATCGCTGGCCGCCAACGAGGACCCGAAGCCATCGCCCGACGAGTCGCCGTAGATCGCGGCGTCGGCGTCGCCGCCCATGAAGCTGCCCGTCCAGGTCGACAGGTCGCTGAACAGCAGGACCGCGCCGCCATTCGGCGCGGCACCGTCTTCGGCCGGCACGCCCGTGAGGAGGTCGGTGAGGCCATCGCCGTCCAGATCGAAGAGCAGCAGGCCGGCGCCCAGCTGGTCGCTCCCCGAGTCTCCTGTGAAGTCTGCCGTGGCGACCGCGGCGACGTCGTTCGCGCCGCTCCAGGCAGCGCCCGCGACGACGTAGGTCCTGCCCTCGTCGCCGCTGCCGGCGTCGTGGTACGGCGCGCCGAAGACCAGCTCCGAGAGGCCGTCGCCGTCGACGTCCGCGCCGGCCAGGCTCGAACCGAGCCGATCGGTGACCAGCTCCCCGAGAAACGACGGAGAAGCGCTCAGGTCGGAGGTGCCCGACACCGTTCCGCCAGACCAGAGGTACACCGCGCCAGCGTTGGTCGCGACCGTGTCGTCCTCCGGCGCTCCGACGAGCAGGTCGCCGTAGCCGTCGCCATCCACGTCGCCAGGCCCGTGGAGCGTGGCCCCGACACGCGCGCCGACGCCCGCCGGACCCGTGAGGAACGCGTGCGCGTCGGTCGAGAGGTCCACCGAGGTGGCGAGCTCGCTGGTGTCGAGCAGGTAGACCACGCCGGCGTTCGTGTCCGCCGTGTCGTTCTCCGGCGCACCGACGGCGATCTCCGCCTGCCCGTCGCCGTCGAGATCCACGACCGCCACGGCCGCGCCGAACTCGTCCCCGGCGTCGCCCGTCAAGGTGACGTCCGCGGCGTCGAGCTCGTCTCCGGCCAGGCCCGGACCGCCGTACCAGAGCGCCACGGCGTCACCGCCGGGCGCCCCGACGAGCAGGTCCGCCAGGCCATCGTCGTTCACGTCGCCCGCGGTGGTCAACGAGCCCGCCTGGTCGCTGTCGTCCGAGCCGTAGAACAACAGGCTCACCTCGGACAGGCCGATCTCCGCGGCATCCGGTCGCGCGTCCTGCGGTCCGAACCACGCGGAGCTCCCGCTGGTCAGTCCGCCCTCGCAGCTCCAGGGCAACCCCACGACGTCGTTGGCCTGCACCCCCACCGCCATGCCCGCGCCGCCGTCGTAGCTGGCGTCGCCGAAGTCCACGTCGTCGAGCACCACCACCACCTCGTCGGTGGCCTCCTGCAGCCAGACCTGGACCCGGCCGTCACCGGCGACGCCGTCGGGGTGCAGGCCCTGCCAGTCCAGCACGACCACGCGGTGTGGGTAGTACCCGACGACACCCCAGCCCACGCTGTCGGCGTCGTGGTCGGCCCAGAGCGCCGCGATGCCCTCCCAGTCCCCACCGTCGGCCGGACAGACCGCGTCGCCCTGGGCCTGGCTACCGTAGAAGAACGCGGTGGCGTTGTCGCCGACCAGCACCTGATCCAGGGCCACGTCGTACCAGTCCACGTCGAACGGCAGCGCCACCAGACCGGTGTCCTCGTCCGTCAGCGCCAGGTCGGTGAGCTCGGCATCCATCACGTGGTGAGGCGGACCGTCGTCGTCGGTGGTCTCCGCGAAGACATAGCCCCCGTCGTCCGGGCCGCCGGAAGCGAGCGCGAGGGGGACCAGGCCGAGACCGAGGCCGAGCAGGAGGCGAGAGGTGGTCACGTACGCAACATACGCGAGAGCTCGACCCTTGGATCGGGGCAACCCTCGGCCACCAGGCGAGCGAGCAGCCCGGCTGCGTGCGCGGCGGCGGCCGAGGTGCCCTGGAAGGCGCGCAGTCCCCCGCCGTTGGCCGGCGCGCGCAGGCGAGCCGGGCCCACCACGTGGGGGAGCGCTGCGCCGTGGTCGTCGACCCCCACGGCGCCCACGCCCTCGGCACCCACGCAGATGACGCCCGGGAGGGTCCCCGGCCGGCCGACGCTTCCGCGCCCGGCATGGTGCCCGCGAAAGCGCAGCTCGCCGGTGTTGGGGAAGGGCGGGAACACGCGGGCGTCGCCTTGGACGTCCACGGTCACCGCCGACGACGAGGTCACCGAGAGGACCGGCGCTTCCGGGTGGAGCAAGCTCACCCAGGCACCGCCGATGCGGCGCAGCCCTGCGGGCCCGGCATCGAGCGCGACGCGCTCACCATCCACCACCGCCACGCCGGCCCGCAGCCAGACGCACAGGGTTCCCTCGCCGCTCGGCGTCCACCGAAAGCCACCGTCGCGCACCGTCCAGCTGCTGTGGCGACCCGGGTGGTTGCCGGCGGCCGCGACGACCAGGACCCCCGCGTCGAGGCACGCACGAACGGCACGCCCGATCGGGTCGACGGGCAGGTCGCCGTGACGTTCCAGCGCCAGCAGCACGACCGCGGGCGGTTCGGCGCGCGCCGCCTCGCGCTCCAGCGCCCAGGCCACCTGACCCGGATGAAGCTCCCACCCGGCCGCCTCTCGCCACGTGGACGGGCAGATCACATCGACCGTCCCGCCACTGGCCGCGACCGCCGTGCCCACCACGGACGTGCCGTGGTGGCTCGGCCCCACGGCGCCCACACCTGCGCCCGCCGTCCAGCGTTCGCCGCTGTGGAGGTCGTGCACGCTGGCGACACGGCCTCGCAACGCCGGGTGTCCCACGTCCGGCCGGTGATCCACCACCACCAGCGCGGCCTCCCCCGCCGTCCGACGGCACGGTGACGCCTTCCAGCTCGGACCCGATTCGCCCACGACGGGCTGAAGCGCCGCCCCCACGGCCCGCTCCCCAGGGCGTAGCCGCTGCCTCACCTCCGCCGGCGTCGCGAAGCCCGCCTCCACGACACCGCTCTCGCCGTACACCGTGACGGCGAGCGGCGTGGCGGCCGCCCGCTGGAGAGCCACGAGGAGCCGGTGGTCCAGCCCTCCGGTGATGGCGCCCACCCCCTCGGAGAGCCGGGCGGCATCCGACCTGACCTGGCGCCCAGAGCGAGCCATGGTGCCATCGTACCGTTACCCGCCGCGTGCATGTCGGAAGCCACCAACGTCAAGAAGAATGCGCTGTCGGTCGGCGCAGCGAACTTCCTGTCCCGCATCACCGGGTTGCTCCGCGAGATCGCCTTCGCCGCAGCCTTCGGTGCAGGCGTGGCGGCCGACGCCTACAACGCCGCGTTCCGGATCGGGTCGCTGTTCCGCGAGCTGTTCGCCGAGGGCTCCCTCGCCAACGCCTTCGTGCCGCTCTATGCCGATGTCGAGGAGAAGGAGGGCCCCTCCGGCGCCTTCGCGCTCGCCAACGCGTTCCTCGGCGTGCTCCTGGTGGCCGTCGGCGCGGTCACTCTGCTCACCTTCGTCATGGCCGAGCCCTTCGTCTACGTCATCGCGGCGGGCTACGCCGAGACCCCAGGCAAGGTCGAGCTCACCGCGCAGCTCACCCGCATCCTGGCGCCGTTCATCGCAACCATCTCGGTCGCGAGCGTCTTCTCGGGCATGCTCAACGTGCGCGGGCGCTTCTTCCTCCCCGCCGCAGCGTCCATCCTCTTCAACGTGCTGACGATCGGCGCTTGCGTCGGGGCCGATGCGTTCGAAGCGGCGACCGGACTGCACCCGATCTTCGGCATGGCCATCGCCGCCCTGCTCGGCGGCGCGAGCCAGGCACTCGTCCAGATCCCCACGCTGCGGAAGACCGGCTTCCGCTTCGAGATCACCCTCGGCAAGCACCCCGAGCTGAAGCGCCTCCTCGCCTTCGTAGGGCCCGCGGTCATCGCCATCGCGGTGGTGCAGGTCAACCTGTTGATCGAGACCCAGCTCGCGTCCAACGAGGGCGACGGCCCGGTCTCGTGGTTGCTCTACGCGTTCCGCATCGTGCACCTCCCGCTGTCCATCTTCTCGGTGGCCGTGGGCGTGGCCAGCCTGGCGGGCCTCTCGGTGCTCGCCGCCCAGCACCGCCACGACGAGTTCCGCGACACCGTCGGGCGAGCGCTCAACATCAACAGCTTCCTGCTGGCGCCCGCCGGCGTCGGGCTCTTCCTGTTGGCCGAGCCGGTCGTGCGGCTCATGTTCGAGCGCGGCGCGTTCACGTCCACCGACACCCAGCAGACCGCCCTGATGCTGCAGATGTACTGCGTGGCGCTGCTCGGCATCGGCGCGCACCGGGTGCTCCTCCCGATCTTCTACGCGCTGATGGACCCCTGGACGCCGATGTGGGCAGGCCTCGCGGTGGTCCTCTTGAAGCTTCCGGTCGCGTGGGCGCTCATGTACCCGGCCGGCTTCGGCGTGCAGGGCCTCCCGCTCTCCCACGCCGCCCTGGTCACGAGCGAGGTGGTCTTCCTGCTCGTGGTGCTCAACAAGCGTGTCCGCGGCGTCGCCTGGGTGCTTCTGAGGGAGCACCTGCGGATCTTCGTCGCCGCCGGCTTGATGGGCGCTGCGGTGTGGGCTGGACTCACCCACGGGCCTCCCGTCGGCGACACCCTCACGATCCTCGTGTCGGGTGCCGCTGGGGCCGCGCTCTACTTCATCCTCGGCACAGCGCTCGGCCTGCGCGAGGGCCGCGAGCTGCTGAAGCGTGTGCTCAAGCGCCGCCCGCCGGGCCTGCCGCCGACCGTGGACCCGACCACGGCCGAGATCCTGGGCGGGCTCTCCTCGGAGTCGCTCGGCCCGGTGGTGGTCGAAGATGGCGTGGCCCGCATCCCGGCCTCGGGCGGCACGGTGCTGCTCCGCGCGGTGGACGGCCAGCTCACGGCCGTGCGGGAGGGCCCACCCATCGAAGAAGATGGCGAGAGCGTGCCTGTGACCGCCGTGATGAAGGTCGGTGGAGGGCCCCCGCGGCTCTGCGGGCTGCTGGTCGGCGACACCGAGCTCAGCGCCGACGGCGACCGGGTCGTTTCCGGCGTGCCGGCCGGTCCACGCATTCCCCTGTAGGGAAGCTCACTCCACCGCCGTAGCCGGCCCCCAGCCGTTTCGCTATGGTGGGGGCCCTGGAGCCATCCGATGAAGATCGCACTGATCAACCCGACCCCGCTCGACCACTACAGCCCGTGCATCCGCACGCTGTCTGCCTGGATGAAGCAACACGGACACGATGTCCGCATGATCTTCCTGCCGGCCGACACCTACGGGTCGCGGTGGGAGGACCTGGAAGGCAAGGGCAACATCAAGCAGATGCCCGACTCGATGGTCGACCAGCTGCTCGACCTCGTCGCTGACCGCGACTTCATCGGCATCAGCTTCCTGACCGCCATGTTCGACGTCGCGGTCCAGACCACCCGCTCGATCCAGGCGCGCTTCCCCGAGAAGTACATCAGCTGGGGCGGCTTCCACCCCACCACGATGCCGCAGCAGGCGCTGCAGTTCGTGGACATGGTGCACGTCGGCGAAGGCGAGCAGAGCCTGCTGGAGCTGGTCGAGTGCCTCGAGGACGGCAAGGACCACTACGACGTACGCAACTGGTGGTTCCGCAAGCCCAACGGCAAGATCGTCGGCAACCCGCACCGGCCGCTCGTGCAGGACCTCGACACGCTGCCGCACCAGGACTTCGACCTCGACGACGACTGGACCTACGACCTGTCGACCAAGGCCGATCTGATCCCGGCCACCTGGGACGTGATGAAGACCGTCGTCCCGACCTACCCCGACCGGAACGGCGACCTGCGGGTCTCCTACAAGACGATGATCACGCGCGGCTGCCCGCACAAGTGCAGCTACTGCGGCGTGGCCTTCCAGCACGACCTCTACAAGGGGCAGCGCTACCTGCGGCGTCGCTCGGTCGAGCACCTCGTGGGGGAGATCAAGAGCGTGATGCGCCGCTACCCGGAGGTGGGCATCATCCACTTCCAGGACGACGTGTTCTTCTCGACCTCCACCGAGGAGATCCAGAAGTTCGCCGACCACTGGAAGCGCGACATCGGCATGCCCTTCCGGGCCCAGTGCTCGCCCACCACCATCAACGAAGACAAGTACGCCGCGCTCATCGACGCGGGCCTCTGCTTCACCGAGCTGGGCATCCAGACCGGCAGCTCCGAGACGATGCGCATGTACAAGCGCGGCATGACCAACGAGCAGCTGCTCAAGGCCGTGAACATCATCTCGAAGTACAAGGACTACATCCAGATCCCCGACTACCACTTCATCCTGGACAACCCCTGGGAGTCCACCGAAGACGTGATGAAGGGCCTGCGGCTGGTGCTGACGCTGCCGCCGCCCTACAACCTGCTCCCCTCGAGCCTGATCCCGTACCCGGGGACGGAGTTCTACCACAAGAGCATCGAGGACGGTTTCGTCACCGACGAGTACAACCAGATCTACCGCTCGTCCTTCCACACCCCGAAGGGCAACTACCTGAACTTCCTGTTCTTCTTGAGCATCTTCAACAACCTGCCCAAGGAGATCATCAGCTTCCTCGCGAGCGACTCCTTCGTCCGGAAGTTCAACCAGAAGAAGTACGACAGCTTCTGGCACCAGATGATGAAGTGGGGCGAGCGCTTCCGGCAGGCCCAGGCCCTCAGCCACTTCGTCACGCGTGGAAAGCTGCTCGAGATCCCGAACATCCGCGAGCTCAAGCGCGTCGCGAACCAGATGAAGTAGAGCGGCGGGTGGAGCTCGCCTCCACCTGTCACCGCGCGTCCACCAGGCCCTCCTCCAAGAGGTAGGCGGCCACGGTCTCTGCGATCACCCGGTAGCCTGTCGGGTTGGGATGGTAGTCCACTGGCGCGAGGTGCAGCGGCTCCTCACGGGGGTGTTCGAGGTAGGCGGGCGTGATGTCGAGCCAGCGGAGCCCGTTGTCGTCGCACCAGGCCTCGAGCCGCTGGCGGAGACCATCCGACGTGCCCGGTAGGTAGAGCTCGGGGTAGCTGGGGAAGAAGGCGAAGACCAGCTCGACCCCCAGCTCCTCGCAGAACGCCTGCACGAGCGCGAGCATCGCCAGGTAGTTCTCGACCGCGCGCTCCACCTCGGGGGACCACACCTCCTCCAGGGCGAGGCCGTCGGTGGTCGCGTAGCGCGCCAGGAAGTCGCGGGCGTTGTCCTCGTAGGCGGTTCCACCCTCGATCGCGTAGCGGGCGTCCGTCAGGCCCTCGACGACCGGGGCACGGGTGACCTCCGGTGCGCTGGACCGACTGCGCAGGTGCAGGGAGAACACCAGCTCTCCGATGGCGGTGCGGCCCAGCACGAACCGTTCGAACGCGCTCCCGGTGACCGGCGCCTTCCGGTCGCGAAGGACCGCGAGGTCCTTGCCGACGATGTCCGAGATGTCGTTGGTGACGAAGGTCAGCACCACCACGTCGAGATCGAGGCTGGCGAGCTGCCGGAGGATGCGCGCCTCCTTGTCGATCGATCCGCCTGCCCGCGCTGCGTTGAGCACCTCGACCTGCGCGCCACGGGCGATCAGCAGGTCTTGCAGGACCGCCGGATAGGTGTCGGGGTTGTCGGCGAAGAAGCCGTCGGTGACCGAGTCGCCCAGGGCCGCGACTCGCACGGTGCCGGGCGGCTTGGCCGGCGCCAGCTGGGGACCACGGAGACCGTGGTCGTTGGTCTGCAGCAGGTACTTGATCGGACCCCAGGAGACCACCTCCGTGTGGTTCCGGAAGTAGAGCTCGTCCTGCTGCTCGAAGAGGAACGCGTAGCGGCCGGTGGGAAGACCCCCGATTCGGAGCGCAGCCTCGGCGAGCCCGAGGAAGGCCGCAACGACCAGCAAGGAGAAGACGAGCTTCCGAGCCATGAGGGCTACAGCGCGCTCTGATCCGGCCGCACGAAGCCTGCCTCGGCGCTCCCCGCGTGCTCGGTCGCGAGCTGCTCCATGGCGGAGAGGGTGTCGAGCACGGCGCCGCCCGCGAACTTGGAGGCCGGACCGGCCGGGATGGAGCCACCTGGATCGCTCCACACGAAGTACTCCACAAGGGTGCGCCCCTCGAGGTCCACCAGCAGCCACGAGCCGTGCGTCCAGGCCACGGGGGTGGCGTCTTCCACGCGGCTGGCCCAGCCCGTGCCCACCAGACGGCTCGGGTCGGTGGCGTCCTTCCAGGAGAGCTCCCACACCACGCCACCGCTCTGGGTGTACAGCTCCGCGTTGTGGTCCATGGCCACCACCCACCAGCGATCGTCGACGATCGGAAGCTCCATGTACTGGAACAGCGTGCGCCCATCGCGGTTGGGCGTGCCCGTGAGCACAGCGGACTCTTGCACCGGCAGAAGCCCGGCGAAGCGCTTCTCATCGTTGACGGCCTTCCACACCGCTTCGATGGGGAGGTCGAAGACCGCCACGCCCCAGCCCTTCGAGGCCGCCACGCCGTCCACCGCCTCGATGCCCTTCACGTGCTGGCCCGCCGACGCCGACGCGTAGGCGCTGCGAGGCACGGTTGGCGCCGCATCGGCGTGGCGCAGCGCGCGCAGCGGCTCGAGCAGCGCGAGCGCCTCGTCGACGGAGCGGGCCTGGGCGAGGGCGACGAGGACAAGCAAGGACATGGCTGCGAGCTAACCCACCCCGACGCCGTGGCTTCCGCCGCGTGTAGGATCCGTGTGTGCAGAACGCCCTCCACCTCGCGCGCCGTCACGCCATGCTCCGCTACCTCGGCATGCCGCTGTTCTTCGGCGGCGCCCTCGGACTGGTCTACGGCCTGGTGGGTTGGCTCGGCGGATCCCTTCCGGGCGGCGTGCCGCTGCTCTACCTGGGTGCCACCGGCCTGAGCCTCGGCACCTTCGGCATCCACAACGACACCGCGCTCGCCGCCATGGTCGCGGCCGAGGAGCACGAGCTCGATCCCGGGCTGCGCGACGAGCTGCGTGACGAGCTCGACAGTGACCGCGCCGGCACGCTCGAGCTCACGGCCATGCCCCGCACCGCTGCCGCCATCACCCTCCTCGCGCTGGCCTTCCACACGCTCGCCGCGGTGAAGCTGCTCGGATGAGCCAGATCGCGTACGTCGGGGCCGACGGCCAGGTCCACGTGTCCGACCAGGACGGAGCCGATCATCGCCAGCTCACGCTGTCGGTCGCCCAGAACCCCCTCCTGGTGTGGGGGCGGCCCGACCTCGCACTCACCAACCACGCGTGGCCGACCTGGTCGCCGGCGGGGCACAACCTGCTCTGCTTCGAGTACCCCGAAGGCGAACAAGCCAGCGGCCCTGCGCGGGTCCACCTGCTCGACCTCGACGGCGTTCGTCAGGTGGAGCTGCTGGCGGTCGAGGGTCGCGTCCCGATCTACGCCGCGTGGCATCCCGACGGCTCCGGCGTGTTGGTGCTCATGCAGGCCGAGGATCGCCTGACCCTGGGCTGGGTGTCTCACGACGAGCCGGGACGGCTCCGGGTCCTCGAGGAGGGCGCCCCCCTCTTCTTCCACTTCGTGCACGATCGGCGACTCCTGATCCATGCGGGCACCGGGAGCGACGCGCGAGTGGTCGTGCGCGACCTCGACGGACGCAGGCCCGACGTCCCGTTTCCCGAGCCACCGGGCAACTACTGCGTGCCCATCGTGCTCGACGAACGTGTCGTGCACGTCGTGCGACGCGGACGCACGAACACCCTGGTCCACAGCGATCACGAGGGAAACGACACCCAGGACATCCTCGACTTCACCGGGCTCGGTGCGGTCGTGCCGGTGCCCGGCAAGTCGCAGGTGGTCTTCTCGGCAGCCCCCGAAGGCGAAGGCACGCCCTACCGGGGAGCCACGCTCGTGGACCTCGAGAGCGGCGAGGTCACCCGCCTGACGGATGACGACTGCCTCGCGTTCTTCTGGTCGCCGAGGGGCCGAGCGCTCATCTTCGCAAAGGTGTTGCAGGAAGCGAACTGCATCGCCTGGAACCAGGTGTCGCCGGGCGGCGACGCGGTGGAGCTCGCACGCTTCTGGCCTTCGCGGGAGATGCTGTTCTACCTGCACTTCTTCGACCAGTTCACCCTGTCGCACAAACTCGTGTCGCCCGGAGGCGACGCGCTCGTGTTCGCCGGTCGCCTGATGGGCCGCGACGCTCCGAGCGGGCCCCCCCAGGTCCTCGTGACCTCACTCGACACACCTTCGGGCGCACGCGTCGTCGCAAGTGGCGTGTTCGGATGTTTCGCGCCTGAACCCCGCGCCTGAGACGACAAAGCGCACAGCCCTTGACACGACAAGGGGCATGAGACACCCTCGCCGTGTTACAGCGCGACGCCATGACCCGGAGTTCCGATGCCTCTTCTCGATCTCGTTTCCCGTGTGGTCGCTGGCCCTGCCAGCAGGGTCGTCGAAGCACCCGTTCGTGACGTCATCGACGAGGTCCTGCGTCAACAACCCATGGCCCGCCCGGAAGATGTCGACCGCCTGCGCCGGGAGGTCTCCGGGCTGACCACCGAGCTGCAGAAGATGCAAGAGCGCATCGCCGCCCTCGCCGCTGCCGTGGACACGCTACAGGGTCAGCAGGCCGCGCCGAGCCTCGACGAGATCGTCGCTGCGGTCACGGCGGCGCTGCCGGCTCCCGCAGCTGTCCCAGCCGCCGACGAGGCCGCTCCGAAGAAGGCCAGCCGGAAGAAGGCAGCGACCAGGAAGTCCGCTCCCAACAACGCGGTAGCAGCGAAGACCGCAGACGAACCCGGGAGGCGCGGGCGCAAGAGCCTCGCGCACCTCGGCTGTGGCGTGGAGGGCTGCACGGCCAACCACCGCAGCAAGGGCTTCTGCAGCAAGCACTACCAGCAGTGGCGGCGTGGCAACCTCGTGGGCTTCGTCAGCCCCGAGGGGCTCGTGGCCTCCGAGGATGGTCGCGCGTTCCGCATCGATCCGGCCCACTCGGGCGCCGCGGTCGCCGTGAAGGGCAAGGGCAAGCGCACCAGCGTCCGGGTGGATGGTTCCAAGGTGGACTTCGAAGCCATCGCGTGACGCGCATGGGTTAGAGGGGCGCCCCTCTCCAGGAGCCCCTCCCATGAGCCACGACTTCGTCTCTCGCCTCGGCCTCACCTCCCAGAACAGCGGTGCCTGGTCCGGAGGCGCGCTCGAGACCGACGGCGACCTGCTCGACGTGTTCTCCCCGATCGACGGCAGCCGGATCGCCAGCGTGCGCATGGCCACGCTCGCCCAGTACGAGCAGGTGGTCTCCGCCAGCGAGGCTGCGTTCGAGGGCTGGCGCATGCTCCCAGCGCCCAAGCGCGGCGAGATCGTTCGAGAGATCGGCGAGGCGCTCCGCGAGCACAAGGACGACCTGGGCGCGCTCATCACCTTGGAGATGGGCAAGATCCTCTCCGAAGGACTCGGCGAGGTGCAGGAGAGCATCGACATCGCCGACTTCGCCGTCGGCCTGTCACGGCAGCTGTACGGCAAGAGCATGCACTCCGAGCGTCCTGGACACCGCATGTACGAGCAGTGGCACCCGCTCGGCCCGATCGGCGTGATCACCGCGTTCAACTTCCCCAACGCCGTGTGGGCCTGGAACGCGCTGGTCGCTCTGGCCTGTGGCGCCACCGTGATCTGGAAGCCCTCGCTGAAGACGCCCCTCACCGCGATCGCCACCCACCGCATCTGCGACGAGGTGCTGCAGCGGCACGGACACCCGGGCGTGTTGTCGCTGATCGTCGGCAAGGATGCCGAGGTCGGTGAGACGATGATCCACGACAAGCGCCTGCCGCTGATCTCGGCCACCGGCTCCACGCGTATGGGCCGCCACGTCGGCCAGGCCGTCGCAAAGCGTCTGGGTCGCGTGCTCCTCGAGCTCGGTGGCAACAACGCGATCATCGTAGAGCCCGATGCCAACCTGGACATCGCGCTCGGCGGGATCCTCTTCGGGGCGGTCGGCACGGCCGGTCAGCGCTGCACGAGCACCCGGCGCGTCTTCCTGCACAGCGACATCGCTGCCGACCTCACCCGTCGTCTGGTCAGCGCCTACGGCACCATCCCCATCGGCAACCCCCTCGAGGACGGCACCCTGTGCGGGCCGCTCATCGACGAAGACGCCGTCCGTCAGTACGAGCAGGCGCTCGTGCAGGTGAAGGCCCAGGGCGGCGAGATCCTCTGCGGCGGCGAGCGCATCGACGGGTCCGGCCACTACGTGAAGCCCACCGTGGTCGCAGCGCGACCCGACATGGCCATCTGCCGGCACGAGACCTTCGCACCCATCGTGTACCTCTTCACGTACGACGACCTCGACGAGGCCATCGCCTGGCAGAACGACGTGCCACAGGGCCTGTCCAGCGCGATCTTCACCAACGGCTTCCGCGCCTCGGAGCGCTTCTTGTCCCACGCCGGTAGCGACTGCGGCATCGCCAACGTCAACATCGGCACCTCGGGCGCCGAGATCGGCGGCGCATTCGGCGGGGAGAAGGAGACGGGCGGCGGTCGCGAGGCCGGCAGCGACTCCTGGCAGGCCTACATGCGGCGCCAGACCTGCACGCTCAACTGGTCGACCGAGCTGCCGCTCGCCCAGGGCGTGAAGTTCGACGTCTAGAGCACCAATCAGGGGACCGAGCGTCCCACCTGGGATCAAAAGGTCGCAGAGGGTCGACCTTGGGACGCGGGTGGGGCACCTGCTGGGACGTCCCGCGACCGGCCTGTCCTGGCAAACGACTCTAAGTCACTGGAATCACGATAAAGAAAGAGTTGGCACACCCCTTGCTTTGTGGATGTGCGAGCCCAGCGAGGCTGCAACACCCCAACCGAGACAGGGAGCCAACATGACCGCCATCCAGAACTTCATCTTCGAGGACGAAGGCCAGAGCACCGTGGAGTACATGCTCCTCATCTCCGTCATCGTCATCGCGATCCTGGCGGCGGCCTACACCTTCGTCGAGCCTTTCCAGAAGGGCATCGAAGAGCTGGCCAAGGATGTCTCCAACGGCCTCGCTTCCGGTGACATCGGCAAGATCAAGGGCGTGCACTGATCCCACCGTCCATCACGACATCCTGGAGTTTGACATGACCTCGATTCAGCAGTTCCTCTTCGAAGACGAAGGCCAGAGCACCGTGGAGTACATGCTCCTCATCTCGGTCATCGTGATCGCCATCCTCGCCGCCGCGTACACCTTCGTGGAGCCGTTCCAGAAGGGCATCGAGGAGCTCGCCAAGGACGTGTCGAACGGCCTGGCCTCGGGCGACATCGGCAAGATCAAGGGCGTGCACTAGGTCGCCGACGACGACGCCTCGCGCGGGCCTCGCTCTCTCCGGAGAGCGGGGCCTTCGTCGCTCTGGGGCCGAAGGTCCCGGGGTATACAACTCCCGATGCTCCTGCTGTGCCTCCTGGGATGCCCCGCCCCAGAACCGGACCCCGCGCCTGCCCCGGACACGGCTTCGACGGCCTTGCAGGACACAGGGCTGGTGGCGCTCTGGTGGCTCGGGCAGGCCGACGTGGACGACGAGCACCTCACGGGTGAGTCCTGGTGGACCCTCACCGGCTACCCGAGCAAGCGGTTGCGGTGCGTCTGGCGGCAGACCTGGACCGACGCGAGCCCCAGCCACGCCTGCGAGGCCTGTGACTTCGCCTTCGACCTGACCCTCGACGCACCGACCGTGTACGACGGCCAGGCCTGCGATGCCGGCGACGTGCTGCGCTACTCCAGCGGCGACTTCCGCGTCGACGAGGTCGTGGAGGCCCATGTCTGGCGAGCAGGCGTCGGCTTCGCCTCCACAGCGACCAACCTCCTCCACGAGCAGTACGGCTGGGGTGACGGCGACCTGCTCTACGCCTACGACGGGAGCTGGTATGTGGCCTATTGGGCCTATGCGAGCCACGACGACCCCAGCTTCGCCTGGGGTGAGTACTGGGGACGGGGGTACTACTACGACCAGCCGTAGAGAGTCGGCCTGCAAGGTCCACGGTCAGGAGCTTGTCTCGTCTTGTTGCCAGCCCCCGTTCGAGCGCGTATGTTCCAGCCGCTTGAAGCCGGCACCCCCGACCGGCCCCCCCCCGCAACGATGGAGACCTTCCATGAACCTCGTGAACTGGCGCCTGCTGGCGCTGACCGGGCTCGGCGCTTCGCTGGCTTTCACCACCGCCTGCGACGACAAGTCCACCACCTCCGAAGAGACCGGCGACCCCATCGTCATCGGTGACGACGGGGACGACACCAGCAGCAGCAGCAGCAGCACGGACACCGGCCTCGCGGGCCTGTACCACATCGGCGCCGCGCAGGTGACCACCGGCATCAAGTCGTCGCTGGACGGCGGCTACGCCGCCTTCCAGACGTACAGCTGGGCCGCCTCGGAGACCCGCTGCTTCTACATCATGGAGTGGACCTCGGCCACGCCGACGTCGGACTGCCTGGACTGCGAGTGGGCCTTCGACATCACCTACGATGCCCCCTACGTCTACGACGGCGCCTACTGCGAGGACATCGACCTCAGCGGCCTCGCCGGCTGGGAGACGGGCATCGGGTACGCCGAGACGACCAACAACTACTGGGGTGGCGCGTACGGCACCGGCGACTTCATGTACAAGGACTACTACGGGGCCTGGACCTACAGCTACCCCGGCTACGCGTCCTTCTACCCGACCGGTGGCCCGTACGGCTACTACAACTTCTACTGGTTCGAGTACTGGGGTTCCTTCTACTACTACCAGTAGAGAGCCCTCGCCTCACGGCGATCCAGCGCAAGACCCGGTCACCGCGAGGTGGCCGGGTCTTGTCGTTTCAGCGAGGCCGGAGGGCTGCACGACAGACACAGCTCTCGTCCCGTCGCCAACCCTGGCGTCAGGGCGCCGGTGGGGTCTCCTGGCCAGCCGCAGCCTGTTCAGCCTGCAGCTTCGCGCGCCGCTGTTGGGCTTCTTGGAAGAGCGCCTGGCCCTCGTCCCGACGACCGAGCTTCGCCAGAGCGTTCGCCTTCATCAGCATCAGGTCCGGGTTGCCCTCGGACAAGGTCAGGCCGTGCTCCGCCGCCGCCAGGGCCCCCTCGGCGTCGCCGAGGTTCAAGAGCGTGACGGACTTGCCGTGCCAGAAGTCCGGCATCTTCGGCTGCACCTTCAGGAGGAACTCGACGTGCTCGAGCTGCTCCTCGTACCGTCCCAGCGCGCCCAGGCTGCGGCTGAGCAACACGCGAGCCTCGAGGTGGCCAGGGTGGTGGGTGACCTCCTGAGCGAGCATCGCGCTCGCCGTGGCGTCGTCGCCGTGCATCGCCGCGATCTTGCCGAGCATGTAGAACACGTCGCGACGCGGTGACGGCGCCTCGGCCGCTGTGACGAGGTACGGCGAAGCCGTCTTCAGGTCACCCTGCTGACCGTAGAAGGTGCCGATGGCGGCCGCGACGCCATACGCATCGGCATGCTCGGCCAGCCAGCTCTTCGCGAGGGCGGTCCCCTCATCGTTGCGGCCCATGGAGAACAAGGCGCCGATCTCCACCTCGACGTAGTGGCTGCGGCTCGGGTCGATCGCACGGCAGCGGCGGATCAGATCGAGCGCAGTCTCCGGCTCCCCCGCGGACCCGAAGGTGATGGCCGCGGCGAGGAGCAGTCGCGGGTCCTCCGGTCGGTGGGCGACCCCGGAGAGCATGAGCGCCTTGGCGTCGTCGTGCCGGCCCTGCATGCTCAGCGAACGGGACAGCTTCAGGTAGGGCTCCGGCACCAATGGATCGAGCGCAATGGCCTCACGCAGCTTGGTCTCCAGGGCACGGTGGTCCCCCTCGTGGCGGTGGCGCTCCGCCTGCTGCAGCAGGCGAACCATCTTGACCTTGTCCTTTGGGTCCGGGAGCTCGCCTTCTTCGATGTGGGCGATGCCGCCGGACACGTAGCCGAGCGCTTGGAGCTGGGCGATCGCCTCGGCATCGATCTCGGACTGTGTCGCAGTGGGAGACGGCACCTCGAGCGCACTCAAGAGCGCTTGCATCCGCGCCACGGTCTCGGGCTCGGAGAGGCTCAGGTCGTGCTGCTCCCGAACATCGGCCTTCTGGTCGTAGAGCTCCGGGCGTGGCAGCTCGATGAGCTTGCGGTCACCGTCGACCAGCGCCACGTGCGGTGCATAGCCGAAGCGCTCGGTGAGCTGGTAGCTCTCCAGGTAGAGCGGGTGAGGGTTGCCAGGCTGGATCTTCCCATCGAGCCCATCGGGCACCGGGAGACCGGCGAGGTCCAGCAGCGTAGGGGCCATGTCCACGATCCCGACCGGGTCGGTCTCCACGCCCACCTCGACCCCGGGTCCGGCGAGGATCATGGGGACGCGTTGGGTGCCGTTGTAGAGGAACAGCCCGTGGAGGATCTCGGCGTGCCCACCGTGGCCCTCGCCGTGGTCCGCCATCACGGCCACCACCGTGTCGTCCAGATCGAGGTCTTCGATGAGCCGACCCAGCTGGGCGTCGGTGTAGGCGATCTCGGCGTCGTAGGGGTTCTCGAAGCGCTCGAGCCAGCTCGCATCCACGCTGACCGGATGATGCGGGTCGTACACGTGCACCCACAGGAACCACGGCGTGCCTTCCTCGCGATGCTGTAGCCAACCCAGCGCGTCGTCGACGACCGACTCGGCCGGGCGCTCGACGGCCCACTGGTTGTGACCGCCGGGGCCCGGCTCCTCCTCGGGCATCTGGTCGAAGTAGGCGTCGAAACCCTGCCCGAAGCCCCAGTCCCTTGCGGTCACGAAGGCGCCCACCGACGCGGCCGTGGCGTAGCCGGCCTGCTTGAACAGCTCGGCGAGGGTGTCGAACTGCTCGCCGAGCACGCCATCGCCGTTGTTCCGGACACCGTGGCGGTACACGTCGAGGCCCGTCATCAACGTGGAGTGGGAAGGGATGGTCAACGGAACGGGGGAATAGGCTCGATCGAAGAGCATGCCCACGTCCGCCAGGCCATCGAGTGTCGGCGTGCTCGCCGCTTCGTAGCCATAGGCGCCGATGTGGTCGGCGCGGGTCGTGTCGATGGTGACGAGCAACACGTTCGGCCGGTCGGCGGGCGCGACCGCGGGCGCCGGGTCGGCGACGGTCTCCGGTCCAGCGGGTCGGTCGCACGCAGCGAGCAGGATGGACAACAGTGGCGCGGCCGTCATGGGCTTGGCTCCGTGGGCGGCACGAGCTTGTCGAGCGTGCGCAGCGGGTTGGGCTGGACGAGCTCATAGCGCGCGGCCAGGGCGTTCGCGGTCTGGGTCTGGCCACGAGCGCGCGCGACGTACCAGGCGCTGGCGACGGCATCGGCCTCGAAGGGCGTGCTCGCCAGGGCGGCGTCCGCTAGCTCCTGAGCGTTCTCGAGCTCACCGACATCCGCTTGCACGCGAGCGCGGACCGCGCGTGCATACGGGTAGCGATCGACGTCGGTGAGCGCGCTGCGGGCCACCAGGAGCGCCCGGGCAGTCGCAGCATCGCCGGCCCGACGGATGGCTTCGATCCGGAGCTGGACCGCACGGGCGTCCGCTCGGTGGTGCTCGATGTAGGCGAGCAGCGTGGCCTGGGCAGCGAGTGGATAGCCGAGGTCGAGCTCCAGGATGCCGCGCAGCTTGTGACGTGCACCGAGGCCCTTGATCTGGGTGTGGTGGTCGAGCAGGAACAGGAGCTCGTCGGCGAGCTCGACGTCCCCGACCGCGACCGCCAGCCGGAGCAGCGCCAGCTCGTGGGTGGGAGCGGCCGGTTCACGCTGGTAGATGCGTTCGACCACGTCGACGGCCAGCGCCAGGTCGCCCGCATCGTAGTAGGCGAGCGCCAGAGCGACCTGGAGCGCGGTACGCTCCTCGGCCATGCCGTGCGCGAACTCCAGCCAGTAGGTGGCCATGGCCGCGTCGTCGACCCGGGCGCTGCACTTGGCGACGGCCCATGCAGCGTCGGCGTCGAAGCGGTTCTTGGACGCGTTCGGCAACAGGTGCTTCAGCCCCTCGTCGCACCGCCCGAGCTCGCCGAGCGCGCGGCCCAGACCGATCTCGAGTGCGGGCCGATCCGGGCTCTTGGCGATCTCCTTCTTGAGCGCCTGCACGGCGAGGCGGTAGCGGCCCTTCTCGAGCATGCCCAACCCGAGACTCACCGTCTGCGGCCCCGCGAAGGCCACCCCGGCGACCAGCGCGGTCAAGGCGAGCACCAACAGCCTCACGGCATCTCCGTGTGTCGTGGCCGGCTATCCGGCGGAGAGCGGCCCCCGCTACTGCGTTGACCGAAGTAGACGGGGCGCGACGCACGCGCACAGGCGCTTCTGAGGGTATAGGCGCCGCATGCTGCTCCTGTCCATGAGCCTGGCCCACGCCCGGGCCATCCCCCTCGGCAACCCCGGTCGCACCGCGAGCACTGGCCTCGTCGAGGTGCAGGCCGTGGGTGGCGCCACCACCGACCCGGTCCAGGTCGTCAGCGCCTGCGACGCCGAAGAAGGCAACTGCGAGGCCAACGCCTACGACCGCTCGGGCGTGGCACGGGTGAACATCCGTCCGCACGACGCCATCGGGTTCTGGGCGGACTTTGGATTCCACGTGGACGCCGTGAGCGCCCTGCGCCACTCCGCCGTCATCGCTACGGGGCCATCGGGGGGCCTCCACCTCGCCATGCCGGGCACCGGGATCCGTCCCGCGTTCTCGGTGCGCGGGCAGCTGATCACCAGCCAGAACCAGGAACGGGACGAAGACACCCAGGATGTCGTCGTCACGTCCGAGCACCGGGCCATCCAGGTGGATGCCGCGGCCCTGGCGCTCTGGGGTTCCAGCGAGGGCGGCGTCAACGTCTGGGCAGGGCCGGTCGCGTCGGTCTACGACGACCACAAGGTGGTGAACTTCGACGAGGAGGACATCTCGCTGGACCTGTCTTCCACCATCCCCGTGGGCATGAGCATCGGCGGAGAGGCGATCTCCGCCAAGATCGGCTCGCCCTGGAAGGAGCGAAGCGCACGGCTCTCGGTGGGCCTCGAGTTCCGCGCGATCGACGCCTGGGGAACCTCGGGCTGGATCGGCGTGGGCTGGTAGCCGCTCAGCGCCCCAACGGCACCAGGACGTCGGCGCTCCACGAGCGGGTGGTCGCACTGGCCGGCCACTGGGAGCTGTCGATCTGCGCGGCATCGAGGCTCGTCACCTTCACGGTCTCCTCACCCTCCGCCTCGCGCGCCCAGGCGAACTTGCCCTGCTGCGGCCACGGCTTGCCGCCGATCCAGTAAGGAAGGTCGCTCTCGTCCTCGGCTTCGAAACCCTCGGGCGGAAGGTAGAAGCTCTCCTCGGCTCCACCGCGCTCCCAGGAGCCTTCCGCGGCATCGACCTGCGCCTTCGTGTCGCACGAGACGAAGCTGGCCTCGATCTCGACGAGGTCCAGGTCGCCGACCGGATCGATCGTGACGAGGAAGTGCGCCTGGGCACTCAACATCTCCAGCTCCACGGTGGTCACGTCCCAGCCGTCCTCCAGCACCGCCTCGTTCCAGGTCACTGTGGCGGTGCCGGTCTCGTCGTCGTAGCGCACGAGTCCGTCGCCCGACGTGGTGGAAGCCGCCAGGCCGAGGAGGTCCACCAGCTCGTCCGACACGGCCAGCTGCGCCTGCTCTGCGTCGTCGGACTCACCCGTGGCGAGGTCGATCCAGGCCTGGTGGCTCAAGGGGCACACCGCGGCGGCCAGGCTCACGCCACCGAGACCGACACGCGTCGAGACGGGCAGCACCTCCTCCAGCGCCGCCACCTCGGCCGACACCAGGGGCTCGACGAGCTTGTCGGAGGCACAGCCCCACATCCAGATCAGCACTCAGTCCTCCAGGAGCTGAAGCATCGCGGCTTCATCGATCACGGTCACGCCGAGCGAGATGGCCTTGTCGAGCTTGGACCCCGAGGCCTCCCCCGCCACCAGGAAGTCGGTCTTCTTGGACACGCTGCCCGAGACCTTGGCGCCCGCCGCGAGCAGGCGGGCCTTGGCATCGCTACGCTTCATCGTGGGCAAGGTACCCGTCAGCACGAAGGAACGCCCGGCGACGGCGCGCTCAACGCCTGCGGAGGGCGCCACCTCCAGCTCGACGAAGCGCACACCGCGCTGGCGCAGGAGCCTGATCTCCTCGACGCGCGTCGGGTCCTCGAAGAAGGTCACGATGGAGGCTGCAACGATCGGGCCCACGCCCTCCACCGCCTCCAGCGCCGCGAGGTCGGCCGAGATCAAGGCATCGATGGACCCGAAGGCTCGCGCGAGGTCCCGTGCCGTGGCCTCGCCAACCTGGGGGATGCCAAGCGCGAACACCACGCGGTCGAGGGGTCGCGAACGCGACAGCTCGATGGCGTCGATCAGGTTCTGCGCCGAGCGGCGGCCGAGCCGGTCGAGCTGTGCGAGGTGATCGACGGTGAGCCGGTAGAGGTCGGCGGGACGAGTGACCAGGCCCTGGCCAATGAGGTTCTCCAGGATCTTCTCCCCCAGGCCGTCGATCTCCATCGCGCGTCGGCTGGCGAAGTGCTGAAGCGCCCGCTGCACCTGCGCCGGGCAGCTCAGCGCGTTGGGGCAGCGCGTCACAGCCTCCCCCGCATCGCGCGTCAACCCGGTGCCGCACTCCGGGCACACCTCCGGATACAGCACCTGCGGCCGGGCGTCGTACAGCACATCAGGCACCGCCCTCACCACCTTCGGGATCACGTCACCCGCTCGCTGGATCACGACAGTGGCCCCCACGCGGAGGTCCAGCCTGAGGATCTCGTCGGCGTTGTGCAGCGTGGCCCGCGACACCGTCACTCCGCCCACGCGCACCGGACGGAGGCAGGCCACCGGTGTGACCGCACCGGTGCGCCCGACGGAGAACAACACCTCCTCCAGCACGGTCTCCGCCTGCGGCGGCGGGTACTTGTACGCGATGGCCCAGCGTGGGCTCCTGGTGCGAAACCCCAGCACGTCCTGAAGGGCGAAGCTGTCGACCTTCACCACAGCCCCATCGATCTCGTAGTCCAGCTCGGACCTCAGCTCGCCGAGGCGGTCGACAGCCGCCTGCACCTCCTCCATGGTCGTGCAGCGCCACCGGTTCTCGTTCACCGTGAAGCCCCAGCGAGCCAGGGCGTCCATCAGCTCGCTGTGGCTCTCCGGGGGCTGGTCGGACGCCAGCTCGCCGTGGCTGTGCGCGAAGAACACCAGCGGCCGCGACGCCGCCACCTTGGGGTCGAGCTGCCGCATGGTGCCGGCACAGCTGTTGCGCGGGTTCTCGAAGGGCTTGTCACCACGGGCCTCACGACGCCGGTTCATCGCCGCGAACCCGGCGAGCTCGAACAGGACCTCCCCGCGCACGGACAGCGTGTCGGGAGCACCCTCTGGCAGGCCCAGCGGAACCGTGCCGATGGTCACCACGTTGTGGGTGACGTCCTCCCCTTCCGCGCCGTTGCCTCGCGTGGCTGCCACGCGGAGCGTGCGCTGGTGGTACTCGAGCCCCAGCGCGATGCCGTCGAGCTTGGCCTCGACCACGTACGCGATCGTCTCGGGGGCAACGTCGCCGAGGAAGCGACGGACCCGCGCGTCGAAGTCCACGAGATCGCTCGGTGAGAAGGCGTTTCCGAGGCTCAGCATGGGCACGCTGTGACGGTGGCTCACCAAGCCGTCGATCGGGGCCCCACCGACCCGTCGCGTGGGGCTGTCGGGCAGCGCCCGATGCGGAAACCGTTCCTCGAGCGCGGAGAGCTCCGAGAACAGCAGATCGTAGGCCCGGTCGTCGATCTCCGGGGCGGCCAGCTCGTGGTAGAGCCGGTTGTGCCGGTTCAGCTCCGTCGAGAGCTCGCGCATGCGTGCGGTCGCCTGCAGCTCGTCCATCGCCGCCAGCCGTTCGCGAACGGCCTCGACATCGGCCGGAAGGGACAGCGCCACGTCGCACCTCCAGGCACGATCCCTAACGGGGATTCCCCTCACGGGCTGGCGCGACCGGGCCGATGAGGTGGGTGCGTCTAGCCAGCCTTGGAGGGCCAGGATGAGTCACCGTGCAGGAAGTCACGCCCAGGCGTTCTCGCTACCCACCCCCCCCGCCAGCCTGTTCCTGGTGGTCAAGGCGGCCGGAGACCCCCGCGTCAGCCTCCAGGCACTGGCCCGCCTGATCGCGCAGGAGCCTACGCTCACGGCGGAGCTTCTGCGGGTCGTCAACAGCCCGTACTTCGGCGCCGGCAAGGAAGTGAAGACGGTCCAGCAGGCAGCCGTGCTGATGGGCATGCGCGCCATCCGGAACCTCGCCGTGGCCCACGTGGTCCGCGCCACGGCCGCGCAGCTCGACATCGGGGAGCTCGACGGCGAGCGCTTCTGGGAAGACAGCCTTCGGCGCGGCATCGCTGCGCGGGTCCTGGCCGAGGAGGCGGGCTTCGAAGATCCCCTCGAGGCCTTCACGGCCGGACTGATGCAGGATCTGGGCACCCTGGCGCTCGCGGCGCAGGACCCGTCACGAGGCGGAGCCTTCGAGTGTGTGCGCGGCCTGCCCGCCGAGTCGCGAATCGCCGAGGAGCAGCGGCATGCTGGCACCTCCCACGCCAGCTTCTTCGAAGAGCTTGCCCAGGCCTGGGGCATCCCCAGCGACCTCACGCAGGCCATCGCAGCTCACCACGACCCCGAGGCCGTCCTCGCAGACCGGCGGACCAACCGGCTCCTGGAGATCTGTCGGGCCGCCGATGCCGTGGCCGACGTCTTCCAGGCCGGCGGCAAGGGCGCGAGCGTGAAGACCGCCACGTCGGCGTTGAAGCGCCTGGAGTCGCGCGAGCCCCTCTCCATCGAGGCGATCTGCACCCGTGTCCGCCACGAGGTGGTCGAAGCGGGCCGGCAGCTCGGCATCGAGGTGGGCAAGCAGTCCTGCTACAAGGATCTGATGCAGCACGCGAACAGCACGCTGCTGCAGATCAACGGCGACTACGAGGAGCTGACCCTCCGGTTGGAGCGCACGCTCGCCGAGAAGCAGGCCCTCACCGAGCAGCTCCAGCGGGTCAACGCCGAGCTGAAGCGCCTGGCGGAGACCGACACGCTGACGGGCGTCTCGAACCGGCGGCACTTCACGGCGCGGATGCAGGGGGCCCTGGCCAGCCGGCAGGACTCGGTCTCGCTCGTCATGCTGGACCTCGACCACTTCAAGTCGGTCAACGACACCCACGGGCACGCCGCCGGCGACGACGTCTTGATCGAGACCTGCCGTCGGCTCCAGCGCTGCCTGCGGGAACACGACGTGCTCGGACGGCTCGGCGGCGAGGAGTTCGCCGTGCTGTTGCCGGCCACCCCGAAGAGCTACGCGGCCGTCATCGCCGAGCGCCTTCGTGCGGCGCTCGAGGGCCGACCGATGAGGACCCGTGACGGGATCGACATCCCGGTCACGGGCAGCTTTGGCGGGATCACCGTGTCGGTGCACCAGGACATGACCAGCGATGCCGTGTTGCAGGCAGCCGACGAGGCCCTGTACCACAGCAAGGAGACGGGGCGGAACAAGGTCACCTGGGCCTGACCGACCGCACGACAAAGGAGCTTCCCGCAGCTGCGAGGATGGGCTATGCTCGCCCTCCCCCCCCGCGCGGTCCTCCCCCTCCCCCCCTCGGACGCGCTACCTCCTCCACAGCGCGTCCTCCGCCATGCACACCCTCGACCTCGACGACCTCCGCCGCCAGGGCAACGCTTCGGCCACCGGCATCCTGGAAGTCCTCCCCGACGGCTTCGGCTTCCTCCGCGACCCCAGCTCGAGCTTCGCGCCGGGTTCACGCGACATCTACGTGTCACCGTCCCAGATCCGCCGCTTCGTCTTGCGAACGGGCGACGAGGTCACGGGCGTGGTGCGGCCACCGAAGGAATCGGAGAAGTACCTCGCGCTCATCAAGGTGCAGAGGATCAACGGCCGCGGGCCCGACGCGGGCCGGGCACGCACCTTCGAGGAGCTCACACCTCTCCATCCGTCGCAGCGTCTCCGGCTCGAGCACGATGTCGGCGCCCTCGCCACCCGCGTGG
>CAZSAT010000050.1:0-46597 GCA_964604675.1 uncultured Enterobacterales bacterium | reverse complement strand
CGGCGACGCCTTCGACAGCGTTGCCTGCGACCAACCCTCCGGCACCGCCGCCGTGGACGGTGACTGCGACGACGCGGACGCCGCCACGAGCCCCGCCGAGACCGAGGTCTGCTCCGACGGGATCGACAACGACTGCTCGGGGGATGCGCCGGAGTGTGAGCTGAGTGGGGAGACTGACGACACGGACGCGCTCGTCATCCTGACCGGCGTGACCTCAACCTACGAGAGCCTCACCTTGGCAAGCGGAGACTACGACGCCTATGGCGAACACGATCTCATCATGGGACTGGCCGACTACAACGGTGGTGACGGCCGGCTCTATGTCGCCTCGGGGCCGCGAGCGTCTGGTGGAATCTCCGGTGCCACGATTGTGAGCGCGAGCAGCACCGGCGAAGAGCTGGGGGCGGCTGCACTGTTGGCAGGTGACCTGATGGCAGACGGGCGGAGCTACCTGCTCGTCGGCGGCACCGGATACGGAGGAACCGGCGGTCTTGCCGTGGCCAGCGTACCCCTCAGCAAGTTCATCCCTTTCGACGAGGGAATTGTCCTGATTGGCGACGAGGCCGGGAGCAGAACTGGCGCCTCGGTGGCCCTCGGATCCGACGACGACGGCGACGGCGCCTCATCATTGGTGTTGGGCGCTCCGGACCACAGTGTGTCCAGCACCGGCGGCGCAGGGGAGCTGTATGTCGTGGAAGCTGTGGACGTGATCAGCAACGACTACGCGAGCGATCTCGCCTCTGCGGTGCTGCAAGGGCAGGGCGAGGACGAAGCACTGGGCGACGTCATGCTCGGGGACAAGGATCTGGATGGCGATGGCACCGGAGACCTTGTGGCCAGCGCGCCCGGAGCAGACGCCGGCAACGGCGCTGCCTACCTATTCCTTGGACCACTCAGCGGGACCACGACCGCAGCAGACAGCGATGCTGAATGGGTCGGGTCGGGGACCGGAACCGAGGCCGTCGGAGCTGCACTGGCCTCGACGGACATCGATGGCGATGGCCAGTCCGATCTCGTTGTTGGCGCAGCCGGCGTCGACATTACAGTGGCCGGTGAAGGCATTGCCTACGTCGTCCTCGGACCATTGACATCGGGTGGTCAGCTCACCGACGTCTCGGCGGTTGCAATCCAGGGCAGCGACGAAAGCGGCGGGTTCGGCCGACGGCTACAAGCTGGTGATTTCGACAACGATGGCCTCGGGGATGTCGTGGTTTCAGCGCCAGCGGCGAGCGTCGGCGCAGAGGGCGCTGGCGCCGTGTACCTGTTGTCCGGACCGTTGAGCGGTACCATCTCTGACACCGACTCGGACGCCACCATTCGTGGCACGACTGCCGGGGGGCTGGCAGGCTCCACGCTCACAACGATCGCGCCGGACGAGTACGGCGCACGAGCGACCCACAGCATTGTTTTCGGCACGGGCACATTGGACGGGTCGATCTACGAGGTGCTCCTGAGTTCGCCATAGTGGCACCGTTCCGCCAGGGAATCATCCGTGCCGATTCGGCCCAGCCGCCCATGGCCACCGCGAACAGCCCGCGCTCCACTCCAGACCGATTTCTCACCGCGACCCCGTCTCGCCCGGCCGGTACACCCGTCCCTTCCAGCTCACGCCGGCACCTGACGAGCGCGCCGCGCTCGACACCATCAGCGCCATCACGGCCAGGTTGGCCGGCGCGTGCGTGAGCCCGTAGAGCGGAGAGAGACCCCAGATGAGGTCGAGGGTGAGCCGCGTCACCTGCATCAGGGCCGTCAGCCCCAGGCCCCACCACAGCAGCTCGCCGCCGCCGCCGAGCACGCCGAACACGATCAAGAGCGGCCCCGACTGCGTGAAGAGCGCCGTGAAGACCAGCGCACCCAGCAGGTTCCCCCAGGAGTACCGCAGACCCGCGAACAGGTTCTTCCCCCAACCCTCCCAGATCTCTCGGAGCGACCCGTACATGCGGCAGCTGAAGAGCTCGCGCAGGTAGAGGCAGTGGTACGGCACGTCGGCGGCGCGACAGGCCCGCGCCAGGCCGATGTCGTCGAGGATGTCGGCCTTCACCGCCGCGTGCCGGCCCACGCGCTCGTAGGCACCGCGCGACAGTGCGATCAGCTGACCGTTGGCCAGGTCGTGGCCCTCGGCCTCCGGATCGTTGACCTTGTCGAGATCGTTTCCGGCCAGGACGAGACCGCCGATGGCGGGCTGCAACACCCGCTCCCAGAAGCTGCGCATCTCCAGGCTGCCCAGCCCACTCACCATGCCGAGCTCGTGGCCTTGCCCGTAGGCGATGACCCGCGACACCGCCTCTGGCGCGAGCCTCACGTCGGCGTCGATGAAGAACAGCCAGTCTCCGCGCGCGTGCCGTTGTGCACGCTCGAGCGCCCAGGGCTTGCCGAACCAGCCCTCCGGCAGGGGCGCATCACCACCGGTGACCACCGTGACCCGGGGGTCGTCGGACAGGGCTGCCAGCACCTCGGTCGTGCCGTCCGTCGAGCCGTCGTCGAGCACGACCACCTGGAGCGCGGGATGATCCTGGGCGAGCACCGCCTCGAGGCAGTCCGCGAGGTTGTCGATCTCGTTGCGCGCCGGGATCACAACGCTGACCAGCAGCTCAGGATCGCAGGGGGGATCGCCCGGCCCCAGGACGAAGCGGGGGTGCCGCTTCCGATGCACGGCCTTCAGCCACCCGGCCAGCCAACCGAGGGCGGTGAGGCCGAGCACGATGCGGAGGAGCCAGATCACGCCGCGATGGTAGCGTCGTGGCGGCATGAGCCGCGCGCGCGCCACCTTCCCGCTCCTGCTGGGCATCCTCCTCGGCAGCAGCCTGCCCACCTTGTTCGTGGTGCAGGCGCTCCGCGACAAGGGGCTCGACGAGCAGGTCTGGCTCGACGCCGAGCTCACCGTTCGAGTCGACGGACACGAGCCGCTGGTCTACACCGCCGAGCTCGCCGAGCTCGCCGACAGCCCCTTGATCGTCGGCGCGCACGCCATGCTGCGGCAGGCAGCATTCCCCTGGGACGCAACCCCCTTCGAGGCCGCGTTCCGGCTCCGAATCGACGAACGACTCCTCCGCGAGGGCACCGCCGGCGAGCACCCGGATGGCTGGGCCGCCAGCTGGACCGAGCGCCTGGTCACACGTCCCGATGGGCTCGGCCTCCCGCCGAGCCCGTGCGAGGGGCTCGTGATCGTGAAGGGCGTGGAGCTCGCCGACCCGGACGCCACAGGCCTGGCACGCCTGGCGCGGCTCGACCTCGCTCTGGACGTCCGCTGCACCTCCGCCGGAGCCGACCTGCTGTGGGACAGCGGAGACGAGCGCACGTGGACCGTCGAGGGGCCCGCTACCCTGTCGCGCGGGAAGCGCTGACGAGCTGGGCCCAGGCGGCCTCGTCGAGGGCGAGCAGCGGGTCCTTCACCTGCCCCTCGGGGGCACCCTCGGCCACCCGTGCCGCCCGCCAGCGTTCGTAGGTGCCCGGCTCGAAGAGCACGAGCTCGGGGGCGGCGAGCCGACCGCTCGCGCGCTTCTCCCGGTACTCGATGTTGGTGGCGCAGAGCGCCTGTTCCAGGACGGCGAGGAAGTCCGGCGGAGGCCGTCCCTCCATCCCTATGCGAAGCGCGGGTACCTCGGCGAGGCGATGCGCGGCCGTGAAGCCTGTCGCTTCGGCCCCCGCCAGCGCCTGCCCGACCGCGATCACCAGCTGGTCCTCGGTGAGCTTCTCGCCGGTGATGGAGAGCACGTTGTTCCCACGTCGGAGGAAGCGCAGGAGCGGCGCTCGACCCGCGAACCCGACGACCTCGACCAGGTCGCCCAGGTCGTAGCGGTAGAGGCCAGCCGACGTGGTGATCACCAACCGGTAGATCGCACCTTCTTCGAGCTGCCACGCCCACAGCACCTCGCCCGAGCGCCCCACGAACTCCATAACGTGGCCACCCAGCCAGGCGACCGCCCGACCGTCGCCTTCGTCGAGCGGGATCGCGAAGTAGCCTTCGCTCGCGGTGAGCCCGACGTCCCGCACCGGAACCTCGGCGCCGAGGGCCTCGGGGAGGCGCTTCACGAAGAAGGGCGCCGGTCCGGCCTTCCAGCAGTTCACGCTCACCAGGGGCCAGAAGCTCGCCGGCCGCCAGTCGTCGGGCGGGTCCGTGCGCTGCAGCGCCCGGCGCGCCCACCAGGAGAGGCGAACGCCGGACGCGGGCCCGGTGAGTGTGCCGTCGCCGAGGTCACGGGCGAGCGCTTCGCGGTGCTCGACGAGCTTGCGGCACAGGAGCAGCACCGTGGACGGATTGGCCGTGGTCCACGTGGTGACCGGTGCCTGCAGGGCGAAGCGGAGCACCGCGTAGGTTCGGGCGACCGGATCCTCGAGCGCGAAGACCTCGTCGGGGACCGGGTAGCGCAGCCTCACGATCCAGGGCTGGCGGGCGTGCATCCTGCCGGTGTTGCTGCCATAGGGGACGCCGGCCGCGGTGTGCCCCTCCACCGCCGGAGAGACGACGGCGAGCGCCTTTCCCTTGGTGGCTCCCTCGTGATCTCGGACGAGCCCGAGGCGCCAGAGCGCCTGTGCATCGGCCACCACCCGCTCCCAGGACCGGGTGACGGGCAGGAGCTTCGGGCGCCCGGTGGTGCCGGACGTCTTGAGCAACTGGACCACGCGCTCCTGGGTGAGGACCTGCTGTTCGCCCTCTGCGAGGCGGTCGAGCCAGGGGCTCAGCTCCGCGTAGGTCCGGATGGGCACCGCCGATCGGAAGGCGGCCGCACCCATGTCGGGGGCCAGGCCATGCTCCTGTCCGAAGGTCGTGCCGGTGACGCCGCGCAGGATGAACCGAAGCCGTTCGGCCTGGAGCCGCTCGGGTTCTTCACACCCGCGCTCGAGCGTGTCCACCGCGTCGCGCGCGAATCCGCGGAGGACGCGGTACGGACCGTTGCCCTCGTCGGGTAGCAGCACCTCCAGAGCGTACCTTGCCGCGGCACCCCACCCCCATTAGGTCCAAGCGGAGGCCGAGGCGCGATGAAGACCGGTGATGAGGTCCGTGACGCCCAGGGGCGGAGCTACCAGGTCGGCCCGCTCCTCGGACGCGGTGTATGGGGCAAGAGCTACCTCGTGCGGTGCGAGGACCAGGAGTACGTGCTCCGGTGCCCGCTCACTCGCGACGACTTTCGAGGGGACACGCCAGCTCCGCTCGAGCTGCTGCAGGCCTGCCGCGACGCCACCCTGGAGCTCGGCCGCCTGCTCGAAACCGGGACCTACAGCTTCCTGCCGCCCCTGCATGCCCGCTTCACCACGGCAGACGGAACGCCGGCCCTGGTCCGACCGCGCTACGCGAGCACGCTCAAGCAGCGCATGGAGCAGGGCGCGCCCCTGACCGAGGTCCTGGAGACCCTGGCCCAGGTGCTTCGCGCACTCCGTGAGCTGGAGGCCTTCGGCCCCCATGGCGGACTGCGCCCTTCCAACATCCTGCTCAACGAGCGGGGGCAGGCGTTCCTCTGCGATCCGGTCCCCTCGTCCCTGCGGGGCGCGATGGGCAAGCTCACCGCCCTCAGCGCCATCGACGACGCCTGGCTGCCGCCGGAGCAACGCCGTGATGGCGGGCCGGTCGACGGCTCGAGCGACACGTGGGGCCTGTCCCTGGTGCTGCACCAGGCGGCGACCAGCCCCACGGCGGTGGAGGGTGGCAAGCCCCAGCCGCTCCCTGCGGAGGGCCTGGCCAAGACCGATCTCGTCGAGGTGAGGAAGCTCCTCGAGGAGCGCTTGGGTGCCGAGGATGCCAACCCCAGGTTCCACAGCCGCTTCGCGGACCGTGCCTCAGCCCTGTTGAACCGAGGGCTGTCGCGCGAGGCACAGCCCTCGCCGCCCTACCGCTTCCGCAAGGCCGAGGATCTGCTCCCCCGTGTCGAGGAGCTGGTGGCGCTGATGCGCCCGGGGATCGAGACCGTCGGCAAGGTGCTGTTGAACCGACCGCCAGGTGTGGACGCCTTCGAGACCGGCGAGGAGGTGGTGTTCACCGTCTCGATCGGCATCACGGTCGGGATCGACGCGCACGACGAGATCTCCTGCGGCATCGCGGTCTTCGACGCACGCAAGAACGAGCGGCTCCGCGACGTGCCGTGCGCCTACACGGTCGATCGTCTGCCCTCGGGCCGCTTTCGCTTCCTCTTCAAGCTCGCCGAGCTGGTGCCGGGCGCGTACCGGGTCCGCGTCGCGTTCGCGATCCGCGACTCCGGGCACCCGCCCACCACCACCGAGGCCCGCTTCCAGGTGCGAGCCGCGCCCGGCTATGTGCCGCCGCCGGCGCAGGAAGAGCCCGCCGTCCTCCCCATGGAGCGCCCCGCCGACACGGCGGTGACGGAGGTCGGATCCATCACCGCCGAGCCGGTCGCTCCGGCGCCCGTCGAGGCCAACGACGCGATCACACCACCTGGCGCTGTCGACGATCTGCCGCGGCCCATCTCCCCTCCGGAGCCTGCGCCGCCGCCGTCCGCGCCTGGCTTCGCGCCCGCACCCGAACCCGTGCACCACCCGGCTCCTTCGCCCCTGCGCGAACCCGCGCCCGCACCCGTGCCGGCGCCCACCCCCGCACCACCTCCGAGCGTGAGCTGGGTGGACCAGCCGCTACCGGGCGCCATGGTGTCCGACGACCCCTTCCCCGACCGCGTCGAAGACCCGGAGGACTGGCGCCAGCCCGGCCCCGTCGAGCGGCTCGTGGAGCTGGTGAAGAGCGATATGTACCTGGCCGTGATGGCCGGTCTGGCGGCCCTCATCGTGGTCCTGTTGATCGTGCTCACGCTCAACTAGCCGACCAGACCGCTTCCGGAGATTCCATGCGTTTCGAGACCACCCGTCAGCTCCTCCAGCCCGCCGACGTCCTGGCGATCGGCGTCGGGGAAGCGGCACCGCGCGCGCTCCCCGAGGCCGTGTCCCAGGCGCTCCCCGGGCTCGTCGACCACCTCGAGGCCGAGGAGTTCAAGGGCTCGCTGGGCAGCACGCTGTCCCTGCCGTCGCTGGGCGCGGTGCCCGCGCGTTGGATCGTCATCGTGGGCACCGGCAAGGGCGACACCAACGACCTCCGCGTCGCGGCCGGCCTGGCCGCGAGCTTCGCGCGCGACAAGGGCGGCAGTCGCATGGTGCTGAACCTGGACGCGGGCTCGTCCGAGGCCACGTGTGCCGTGGTCGAGGGTGCCTGGGCAGGCAACTACCGCTTCGACCGCTACAAGCCTGAAGACGAGCGGAAGCGCTCGCTGTCCGAGGTGGCGCTCGCGGGCGCCGAGGAAGGCGCCGTGGCGCGCGGCCGCGCGCACGCGGCCGGCCAGACCCTGGCCAGGAACCTGGTCAACGAGACCGCAGACGTCGTGTACCCGCAGACCCTGGCGCAGGCGGCCGCGGACCTGGCCGGCGGTCAGCTCACCGTGGAGATCTGGGACGAAGACCGCATCCGCGCCGAAGGCATGGGCGGCATCACGGCCGTCGGGCAAGGCAGCCACCGCAAGCCCCGCTTCGTCCACATGCGCTACGAGCCGGAAGGCGAGGTGCGCGGCCACGTGGCCCTGGTCGGCAAGGGTGTGACCTTCGACGCAGGCGGCCTGAGCATCAAGCCGTCCGGTGGCATGCAGACCATGCGCTGCGACATGGGAGGCGCAGGTGCGGTCATCGGTGCGATGAGCGCGCTGAACGCGCTGAAGCCCGCCGTGCGCGTGGATGGCATCTTCGCCGCCGCCGAGAACATGGTCAGCGCGAACTGCTACAAGCTCGGCGACGTGCTCACGATGCACAACGGCAAGACCGTCGAGATCCACAACACCGACGCGGAAGGCCGCCTGCTGCTCGCTGACTGCTTGAGCTACGCGAGCCAGACCGGCGCCACGCACGTCATCGACCTCGCCACCCTGACCGGCGCCGCCGTCGTGGCGCTCGGCGAGCACTACACAGCGCTCTACAGCGACGACGAGGTGCTGGCTGGTGGCCTCATGGAGGCGGCCGAAGGGGCCGGCGAAGGCTTCTGGCGCATGCCCTTGGAGCCGCTCTACAAGTCCAAGCTCAAGGCCGAGTGGGCCGGCATCAAGAACATCGGCGACCGTTGGGGCGGCAGCATCACCGCCGCGCTCTTCCTGCAGGAGTTCGTCGACGGACCCAAGTGGGCCCACCTCGACATCGCCGGTCCCGCGTTCCTCGACAGCCCCGAGCGCCACCTCTGCAAGGGGGCGACGGGTCAGCCGGTTCGAACCCTGCTGCGCTGGCTCGAGGCCTGGTAAGCCGGCGCCCGGCGCCTGCTCAGCGGCGCCAGACGCTCGCCATGCCTTCGGGCGTGGCAGGAACCACCCCCTTCTCCGTGATGATGCCGGCCACCAGCTCGGCCGGCGTCACGTCGAACGCGGGGTTGCGCGCCGTGGACACGTCGGGCGTGGTCCTGACCTTGGTGAACTCCCCGTCCTCGGACCAGCCCCAGGTCCAGCGGACCTCGTCGCCGCTGCGCTCCTCGATCGGGATGTCGCCGCCCGAGGGGCAGTCGGGATCGATGGTGGTGGTGGGCGCCGCCACGTAGAACGGGATGCCGTTCCGCTGAGCGACCACCGCGGAGGAGTAGGTGCCGATCTTGTTGGCGACGTCGCCGTTGGCGGCGATGCGGTCGCTGCCGACGATGACCATGTCGATGTCACCCCGCTGCATGTAGTGGCCGGTGGCGTTGTCGGCGATGACCGCGTGGGACACGCCCTCCTGGGCGAGCTCCCACGCAGTGAGTCGAGCACCCTGGCTGCGCGGCCGGGTCTCGTCGACCCACACGAAGGGCTCCTTGCCCTGCCGTTGCGCCATGTACACGGGCGACAGGGCGCTGCCCCAGTCCACGAACGCGAGCCAGCCGGCGTTGCAGTGCGTGGAGATCCGAGCGCCCTTGGGCACGAGCTCCGCGCCGTGCTTGCCGATGGCTTCGCAGCACGCGGCATCGTCGTCGGCGATGGCCAGCGCCTCGGCCACAGCCGCCTGGCGCGCCGCGGCGAGGTCGTCGCCCTGGGCCTCGATGGCGCGCAGCACCCGCTTCGTGGCGTAGAACAGGTTCTGGGCCGTCGGGCGGGTGTGCTCGATGAAGTCGACCGCCTCGGCCAGGTGCGCGTGGAAGCCGCGGTCGGGCGCGGAGAGCGCCGCCTGCGCCACCGCGTACCCGGCCGTGCCGCCGATGGCTCCGGCCCCACGCACGATCATCGTGCGGATGGCTTCGCCCGTGTGGCGGAAGGTGGGCAGGTCCACGATCTCGAAGCCGTGGGGCAAGAGCGGCTGGTTGATCATGCGGACCGTCGGTCCGTCCATCCAGACGGTGCGGAAGTGGCGGCCTTCGACGTTCATCGGTGCTCCCATGTGTGCTGGCGCGAGGCCAGCGACCTAACCGCTCCAGGGCGGCGAGCGGCGAGCGGGCGGGAGGCCGAAGGAGAGGATGGGCCGTCGACAGGGATCAAGGCCGGTAGTGGACGAACACCTCGTTCACCACGGCGCGCAGGAACACCGACGCAAAGGCCACGGCGGCGGGCTCGATCGCCTCGGTCTGCGCGCTCGAGAGATCGAGGCCCTCGCCATTGCCCGAGGCCCTCAGCGGGCCGACCCGCTTGTCGTCACGGCTCTTGAACTTCACGCTCGACGCCTCGATCGTGATCTGACCCGTGTAGAGCGCGCCCATCGAACCGGCCTGCTGCGCTGCAGCACCCTCGCCCTTCGTGGCCTTCAGCATCACGAACACGTCGGCCTCGTCGGCACGGGTGTAGTCCGATCGCGCGCTGAAGCCGGCTTCCCCGATGTAGCGGTCGACCTGTGCCGCGAGCGACGTCGCCTGCTCCTCGCTCAGGTCGCCGGTCGTGATCCACCGAACGGCCACCGACCGCACGCTGAGCAGCCACTTCCGGCTCTCGTTGTCCGCCATGATCCGGCGCCAGTGGAACTGCACGAGCTCGTCTGGCCAGGCCACCGACGGGTAGCGCGCAACGGTCCAGAGCACGACGTGGCTGTACTTCAGCGGGTCGCTGTCCTTGACCGAAGCGAAGTCTCGCTCCATCTTCGCAACGGCCAGCATGGCGCTGGCCCAGGCCGCTTCGGACTCCAAGCCGTCGGCCTCGAAGGACGCCAAGCAGGCTTCCCACTCGCCGACGACCGCGTCAGGGTTGCCGGAGCGCTCGGCTTCGTCGACCTTGGAGCTGCACAGCATGGTCGCGAGCTGGTCCGCGTCGAGGCTGCGCGGGTCGAACACGTCGCCCGCGAGGGCCATCGACATCAGCAGCGTGGTCACGAGGGCTCCGGGACGAAGGGGGGCGGCTGGCGGTGACGTTCCTCGCCACAGCGGAACCGGAAGCCACCCATGTAGTGATCGGCCCACCAGTCCAGGAAGCTGACGTGATCCAGGGCGCCCTCCAGGATGGGCCGGTACAGGCGGTCATCGTAGCGCTTGCCACTCAGGCGGTCGGTCAGCACCGGACCGCCATCGCGCTCCCAGCGCAAGCAGGTGGCTGACCGGAAGGTCCAGGATCCGGTGTTCACATAGGCGCGTCCGTCACCCAGCTCCACCACCCCTGGCAGGTGGCTGTGGCCGCTCACCAGGACCTTGTGCCGGCCCTGCGAGGCCGCGTCCACGGCGCGACGAGCGAGTCGACCGGGATCTCCGAGCTCGTTGCCCATCCAGTACCCGAGGATCTGTTCCATCACGCGCCAGAGCTCCGGGCGGCCCACCGCTAGCAGCGCCCTTCCAGCGACCCAGAGCGCCAGGTACACCTTGTGGAAGCCCCAGTACATGAAGCGGTTCCAGCCGGTGTAGAAGTGCGCCAGGGGCGGACGGATCCAGGTGCCGAGCGCACGCTCCACGAGGTGGTGGACCCGGGTGTTCAGCTCGCTGGCCCGCAGGTCCGGCCCCAGCAGCTCGTCGTACTCGTAGCCGTGTACGATCAGCATCTCGTCGCCGACCTCCACGGCCGAGACCACCGGGAAACGGAGCAGGTATTCGTAGAGGCGAAGGTCCAGATCGTGGTTTCCGACCACGTAGATCATGCGGCCCTTGTCGGCGAGCTCGCTGAGCCGACGAAGCAGCGGACCGTGGGCGCGGAGAACCCGCGTGAACGACATGGCCTGCGAGAAGTCGATCGCATCGCCGGCGATCACGAGCGTGGCGCCCTCCGCCTCGACCTGGTCGATCAGATCGACCAGGTAGCGGTCCTTCAGCAGGAAGATGTCGTGCTCGGTGCCATCGCCAAGGTGCAGGTCGCTGACCACGTAGATGAGCGTGTCCGGGTCCAGCCGGGCCACTTCACGGCGGGGTGGCTCACGAGACCAGGACAGGACGGGCATCGGGTAGAGAGTAGCCTGCGTTTTCGTGCAACGATGCAATGTGCCCGACACCGCGCCCGCCATCGCACTCCCAGACCCCTCCGATCCCGCTCTGGCAGCGCTCGATCGACTGGCGCGCGCGGTCTGGATCACGGACCCCGACGCGGGTCGCATCGTCTGGGCCAACCGCGCCGCGCTGGTGGTGTGGCGAGCACCTTCCCTTTCCGAGCTGCTCGCACGGGACCCGGGCAACACCGAGACCGCGCGCCGGGTGCTGCGGCAGGCCCGGGACAGGGTGTTGGAAGGTCGACGGCTCAGCTCGGAGCGCACGCTGTACCCGCTCGGCGTCCCCACCCGACTCCGTCTCCAGGTGGGCGGCTGGGAGCTGGCGGACGGGCGCACGCTCCTGCTCGTCGAAGGCACGCCCCTCGACGAGGACGTCACGGTCGACCCGGACGTCCTGCGCTGGGGCCGAGGCGGCTCGCTACGCGCGCGTCAGCATCAGCACCCACGGCCTCGACGGGCACACCTTGAGCCAGAACAGCGCGGCGACCGAGACCTTTGGGCTTCGGTTCAGCATCCACAGCCTCTGCGCGCGCAGCGAGGACGCGGACGCGCTCCTGCAGACCCTCGCCGCGGGTGGCGCCTGGGAGCGGGAGGTGCCCACCGAGACCCAGGCCGGCCCCGCGCTGCACGCGCTCTCCGCCCACCCGATGATCGACGCCGTGTCCGGTGCGGCGGGGTTCGCGTTGACCGCCGTCGACGTCACCGCAGCGCGGAAGCTCGAGGCCCTCAAGGAAGCGTTTCTCCAGGACGTGCAGCACGAGCTGCGCACGCCGATGACCGCGGTGCGCAGCGCGCTGGAGCTCGCGCTCACCCCGGCCCGCATGACCAGCGGCGCACCGATCGACCTGCTGGGCGTCGCCGGACGCAACGCCGAGCGGCTGTTGGAGCTGGTGGACGACCTCCTGGACGCACGGCATGCCGCCTCGGGCGCGCTCGAGCTCGATCGTCGGCGCATCGAACTTGGCGCGCTTGTCGCCGACTCGATCCGCATGGATCGACCCGTCTTCGACTTCTGTGGCGTGCGGCTCGAGCTGGTGACGGTCAGGGAAGCCATGCACGTGGTCGCCGACGGACGCCGCTTGCACCAGGTCCTCTCCAACCTGCTGGCCAATGGCTTGAAGTTCTCGCCACCCGGCGGAACGGTGACGGTCGCGCTCGACGCGCTGGACGGCGCGGCGCGGTTGCGGGTGAGCGACCAGGGCCCCGGCGTCCCCCAGCGGGCCCGTGAGCGGATCTTCGAGCGTGGCGTGCACGCCGCGAAGACCCAGCGGGGAGGCACGGGCATCGGCCTGTACGTGGCACGTGCCCTGGTGGAAGGGCACGACGGCACCATCCGCTGCATCGCCAACGAACCCGTGGGGGCCACCTTCGAGGTGGTGCTTCCCCGTTGTCCCGACGAGCTACGCCGCACCGCGGAGCGCCGTGCCTCTCCGCCGCGTTGATCGGACCTCGGCGATCCGCCCATCAACTCGAGGCGGAGCCACGTTAGTCCGCGTCATGGCGAAGAAGGAACTCGCTGGCGGCCGCGTCCGCTTCCTCGGGAGCTTCCCCGGCACGGTCCCCGTGCAGCCCCTACCCGAGGTGGCCTTCGCAGGGCGTAGCAACGTGGGGAAGTCGAGTGCCATCAACCGCCTGCTCGGCACCAAGCGCGTCGCCCGCGTCTCCGGAACCCCTGGACGCACGCAGGCCGTGAACCTCTTCGAGGTCGACACGCGCTTCGTCTTCGCGGATCTTCCCGGGTACGGCTTCGCCAAGGTCCCCGAAGCGGTCCAGCAGGCGTGGAAGGGCCTCGTCGAGGGGTACCTGGGCCACCGTGAACGCTTGACGCTGGTGGTCGTGCTCGTGGACGCTCGGCGGGATCCCATGGAAAGCGACAGCCAGATGATCTGGTCGTGCCGCGAGAACCACCTGCCGGTGCTCGTGCTCGCCACCAAGCTCGACAAGGTCAAGCGCAACGCGCGGAGCGGGCAGCTTCGGAAGCTGCGCACGGCCTGGAGCCTGACGACCGACGAACTGATCGGGTTCTCGTCGAGCGCTCCGATCGGGGTCGACGAGACCTGGGCTCGGATCCACTCCGCCGTCGCGCCATGAGCCGCGGAAAGGGCTACAAGCGCGGCGACCACTGGACCCGCAAGGCGCAGGCCTCGGGCTACGCCGCACGCTCGGTGTTCAAGCTCTCCGAGATCGACCAGCGGTGCAAGCTCCTGAAGCGCGGCCAGCGGGCGGTGGACCTCGGCTGCTACCCGGGCTCCTGGAGCCGCTACCTGCGCGAACGACTCGGACCCGATGGGGTGCTGGTCGGGGTCGATCTCGACGAGCCGAAGGGCATTCCGGGCATCTTCCTCACCGAGTCGGTGTACGACGTGAACGCCACGCAGCTGCTCAGCAGCCTGGGCGGTCCGTGCGACGTGCTGGTGAGCGACATGGCACCGCCAACCAGCGGCGACCGCTTCGGAGACCACGCCCGGCAGATCCGCCTGGTGTGGCGCGCCCTCGAGCTGGCCGAAGCCACGCTGCGGCCCGGCGGCGCGTTCGTCGCCAAGGTCTTCGAGGGGGAGGATGCGCCCGAGGTGGCCCAGGCGGTGCGAGCGCGTTTCGCGCGATTCCGCCGCATCAAGCCGAAGGCCACACGCGGCCGTTCGGTCGAGCTCTTCGTGATCGGGCAGGAGTACAAGGCGTGAGCGAGCTGCACTTCTATTACGACGTCGTCTGTCCCTACGCGTACATGGCCGCCACCCGCGTCGAGGACTTTGCGGCCGCCCACGGCGTGTCGCTCATCTGGAAGCCCGTGCTCCTGGGCGGCTTCTTCCGAAAGCTCGACATGCCGGATGTGCCCGCGTCCACCTACGCCCCCGCAAAGGCCCGGCTGAACCTCCTCGACGTGTACCGGAGCGCCGAGCGTCTGGGCCTGGACCGCGTGCGCTTTCCCCAGTGGCACCCGCGCAGGAGCGTCGACGCCATGCGGCTCCTCATCGCGGCGCCGGCCGACCTCCGACCGCAGCTCTCGCTGGAGCTGTACCGCGCGTACTGGGAACGGCACGAGGACATCGCCGACCACACGGTGCTCGCTCGCTACGCCCAAGCGGCGGGACTCGCCCCCGATCTGTACCGCAGCGACGATGTGAAGCAGGACCTGATCGACGCCACCAGCGCGGCCCATGAGGCTGGCGTGTTCGGCGTGCCCACGTACCAGGTCGTGCACGGCGACGAGCACCACGAGGTCTGGTGGGGTCAGGACCGGCTGCACTTCGTGTCTCGGCAACTGGGCCGTGGCCGCGATCACGCGCTGCCATGGACACGTGGCACGGTCGGCGGTGAGGGGCCGAGGCCGGAGCGGGTGGCCTTCTTCCACGACTTCGCCAGCCCGTTCTCGTACCTGGCCTCCACGCAGATCGACAGCGTGGCCGCCGCCTGCACCGCCGACGTCGAGCGGGTCCCCATCCTGCTCGGCGCGCTCTTCCAGGCCATCGGCACGGCGAACGTGCCGCTCTACACCTTCCACGAGCGCAAGCGCGACCACTACGGGCGCGACATGGGGGCGTGGGCTCGCTGGTGGGGCGTGGATCTGTTGTGGCCGGACACCTTTCCCCTGCGCACGGTGCTTCCGCTCCGGGTCGCCATCGTCGAACCGCAGAGCGAGGCCGCGATGTACCGGGCGGCTTGGGTCGACGATCTCGACATCGGAACCTCGGAGGTGCTGGAGTCCGTGCTCGACGCAGCCGGGTTCCCAGGACGGGAGCTCATCGCTGCGACGCGCGACCCCGCGGTGAAGCGCACGCTGCGCGACAACACCGACCGCGCGATCGAAGCCGGGGTGTGTGGCGTTCCCACCTTCGAGGTGGACGGCAGGCTCTACTGGGGCCAGGACCGGATCCCCATGCTCCAGGACGTGCTCGGCGGCTGGCAGCCCTCCTGCTGAGCGATCACGGCAGGAAGCGCGCGCGGGCCTCGGGCTCCGGAAGATCGCAGAGATCCGCCCGGCCGAACAATCGGTAGCGCGTGCCCGCGACGAGTCGGTAGAGCAGATCGCGGAGCGGCGCCGGCACGATCCAGCCCACGGCGAGGAGCTTCCACGGCCAGGGCAGGCGGGCCGCGATGCGGACGGCCGCCGCAGAGCCCGCGTGCACGCGGCCCCGCGTCACGAGGACCATCGCCTCCAGGCCGAGCGGAAGGCCGGGATGTCGCGCACGCAGCGCCTCGGCGGTGGTCCCCTGCAGGGGGGCGTAGTGGAGGCGCCCCGGCCCGTCGCGCGCCACCAGCCAGCGCACGCCACCGTGGCAGAGCCCGCAGGTGCCGTCGTAGAGAACGATGTCCACGCGATCCAGTATCGTGACGGCGATGGGCGTCCGCATCGATCAGTGGCTCTGGGCCACGCGCATGTTCAAGACCCGGAGCCAGGCGACCAAGGCCTGCGTGGCGGGCCATGTGAAGCTGGACGGGGAGCCGGTCAAGGCCTCGAAGACGATCGAGCCGGGCATGCACGTGGAAGCGCTCTGCCCCCGTGGTCGCGTGCAGCTCGAGGTCGTGGCGCTGGCCCAGAAGCGCCTCTCGGCCCCGCTGGCCAAGTCGCTCTATGTGGACCACACGCCACCGGAGCCGCCGAAGCCACCGCCCACGGCGGTGCGCGGGCGCGGCCTGGGCCGGCCTACGAAGCGGGATCGTCGTCGGTTGGCGCGGCTGCTCGAGGAGACTTGACCGGCCTCGCGGTGTTGCCGAACACCCGGTGCGGGCCCTCACCGTCCTCCCAGTCCGTCAGCACCCCGTCGCGGTCCCCGACGAGGAACGCATCGTTGGGCACCTCGGCGCCGTAGCCCAGGTCGACCTTGCCGCCGATCCGGACCCGGTGCCCGAGCGCCGCACCCAGGAACCAGCCCCCGCTCGACACCCGCTCGCCGTCCAGGAAGACCTTGATGGCCCGTCCGAAGGACAGGTCGAAGACCGTGACGGTCCAGGCTGCGAAGCTGTCCCGACCGAACACCGTGGCCTGGTAGCCGTTTGCGGCCCCGAAGAAGGCCCGTGGAAAGGTGACCACGAGGTTGGACGTGGCGCGGCGTCCGACCCGCGTGCCCTCCCCCAGCACGCTGAGGTTGACGATGGCCTGTTCCTCGATGACCACGTCATCGCCGATCTGGCTGCCCCGCACGATCGCGCCGGGCCCGATCTCGACGCCGTCGCCGATCCGGCAGCCCTCCACCACCGCCGTTGGATGGATGACGCAACCCCGGCCCACCTGGTTCATCGCGCGGGCGACGCCCCACCGGTTCCACGAGCGGATGCGGGAGACCACGATGAGCGCCCACCAGAGCTTCACGAGGACGTTGGCGTCTTCCCAGCGGCGCTTGTAGGCGGACAGCTCCGCTCCCATCGCCAGCAGGTTCACCCGCAGCAGGTGGCTCCAGTGGTCGATCTGATGCACCGGAGCGTCGCCGTGGGGGAAGCGCTCGGGCATCGCGTGGGCCAGGGCGGCGTGCGGTGCCGAGGTCTCCCGCACCTCGAACCCAAGGTCGACGGTGAGCGGCGCCAAGGTGCCGAAGTCGGGCGGCCCGCCAGCGGCCACGAGGCCCACCTCGTAGACCCCGGCGGCGTCCAGCCGCTGAAGCGGAAGCGTCAACGCGAGCCAGTCCGGGTCCTCCACCCTCAGCCGGGATCCAGGCGCAGCCGACGCCAGGAACAGGCGCAGCGTGCGTCCGGTGAGCCAGGTGCGATCGCTGATCAGCACGTACGCCTCGTCGGTGGGCGGCGACTCGACCCGTTCCAGCCCAGCCTCGTCCAGAGCCTGGGCCGTCCACGCCGACAGGGGCCGGTTCAGGATCGGGCAAGCGTGCGCCGGATCCAACCAGGGGCTGACCCGGCGACCGCTCTCGACCACGAAGGCCTTCACGGCAGGGCCGCCAGCTCGCGCTCGACGTCGCGCACGAGCCACGGCGCGTCGTAGCCCCGGGCGGCCTGGAGCGCCGACTGCAGCACGACCGTGGCCTGGACCGGATCCCCCTGTCCCGCGAGCACGCGCCCCTCCAGCCAGAGGCCGAACGCCGCCGTCTCACCATCGCCCAGGCGCTCGCTCGCCGCGCGCGCCGATCGTAGGCGGTCCAGCGCAGTCGGGTCGCCGTCCCGCTCGAAGTCGAGCATCGCGAGCATCGCGTCGTTCATCGCGACCCCGCGCGCCAGGCCGCCAGAGGCGGCCACGGAACGCGACTCCTGGAACGCCAGGGCCGCACGCGCGGGCTCACCGAGTCGCCAACGGGCCGAGCCTACGTTGTAGGCATTGACCACCAGGCCCGGCCGGTAGCCCGTGTCGCGGCGAAGTGCCCAGGCGGCCTCGAAGTGTTCGAGCGCCAGCGCATAGTCCTCGCAGAAGAAGGCCAAAGCACCGAGGTTGTTGCGGATGCGCCCGACGAGGATGCGGTCCTCCAACGCCTCCGCCAGCAGCATGGCTCGCTCCAGCAGGTCGCCAGCGCGGTCGCCCTCGGCGTGGCGGATCGCTCGCCGGGCAAGCCCGACGAGGGCCGTCGCCTCGAGCCTCGAGTCCTCCCCCGCGAGTGCCAGGGCCTCTTCATAGAGCGCGTCGGCGTCCATCATGCGGCCTTCGTCGCTGGCGATGTTGCCGAGCTCGTCGAGCAAGGCCACCTGCCGCCGGGTGTCGGCGAGCGCTCGCGACAACGCGAGCCCCTCCTCCAGGTTGGCGACCGCGCGCATCGCGTGACCTCCCTGACGAAGCAACCGGCCGAGGCTCAGGTAGCAGTCGATCTCCAGATCCATGCGCGCTTCTTCGCTGGCGAGCTCGAGCGCCACCTCCAGGTGCCGCTCGGCGTCGCGCACCTTCCCGAGCATCAGCTCGACTTCGCCGGCCTTCAGGTGCAGGACTGCAAGCCCCTCGGGGCTCCCGAGCGCAGAGGTCTCCTCCTCCGCGCGCTCGAGCCAGCTCACCCCCCGGAGGAAGGACGCGAGCGCGGAGTCCAGGAAGCCGCGCCGCTGGTCGAGCTCGCCGGCCAGGTTGGCGTAGCGGGCGCCGGTCACCAGCTCGCCGCTCTCGGCGTGGTGGCGAGCCAGGGCCTGGTAGTGCGGCTGCAGGTGCTCCGCATACAGCCGCTCCATCGTGGCTGCGGCCTCCTTGTGGTGCGCCCGCAGCTGCCCCCCCAGCACGGCGCCCGCCACCAGTTGGTGCATGAGCTGCGACGCAAACACGAGCCGCCCCTGACGGAGGTCTTCGTCGAGGAAGCCGCGGCGCACGAGCTCGGCCACCCGATCAGGGCCTCCGGGACCCGCCGCTTCTTCGAGCAGGCGGCGTGGCAACACGAGCCCTATCGTGGCCGCCAGCTGGAGGGTGCGCTTCACCTCGGGCTCCAGAGCGTCGACGCGCGCTTCGATGAGCCCCGTGAGGCTCGCGGGGAGGTCCAGCTCGGTGTCGGGCTCGCTCAGGCGCGCGGCTCGGCCTTCGTAGGTGACAGCTCCCGCCTGGGTCAGGGCCTTCACCAGCTCGTGCACGTACAGCGGGTTGCCCTGGGCGTTCTTCTCGATGAGCTCCGAGAGCTCGGAGGACACCTCGTCGGCGCCCAGGAGGTCCTTGACGATCGCCGCCGTTCCGCGCGCATCGAAGGCCTGGAGCTCCACCGCCAGATCGGCCTCCGGCAGCCCTTCCTCCCGGGCCTCTCGCCCTGCGAGCAACCACAACACCGGGTCGCCGGTGGTGGCGTCGAGCAGGTGGGCCAGCAGCCGGCGCTCCAGCGGCGTGGTGAGGTCGACGTCGTCGACGATCAGGAGCGTTGGGCGCTCGCGCCCCAGACCGCGCACCAGGCCCGCAGCCGCAGCGAAGAGCGCGTCGAGATCCGGCTCGAGCCCCCGGTCGAGGTCGAGCGCGAAGAGGGACGCCAGGGTGGCGGCCTCGGCGGTCTTGAGACGAAGCTCGGTGAGCCGGGGAACCCGATCGGCGATGGCCTTGGGGCTGGCATCGACATCGAGTCCCAAGGCCTGACCCACCAGCCGACGGAAGAGCTCCAAGGGGGGCCCCGATCCGAAGGCTGAGGCCCGGGCCGCGTAGAACGGCACGCCCGCCCGCAAGGCCAGCCCCTGGATCTCACGGATGATGCGCGACTTGCCGGACCCGTTGGGCCCGTACAGCAGCACGCTGCCGCCATCACCGCGGGCCAGACGCTGGAGGAAGTCTCCGATGCGGTCGAGCTCGTCCCCGCGCCGCACCCACCGCCCGAGCACGCCACCTGCGCTGCGCCGGCGACGACCGAGCAAGCGGAAGGTGGGCGCGGCCGGTCGACCCGCACGGGCCCGGAGCAAGCTCCCAGCCGCGAACTGCCAGCGGTCGTCCAGCGCGGTCGCCACCTTCGCGGACACCACGACCTCACCGGGCTCGGCGTACGCAGCGAGCCGGTGCGCGAGCTTCGCTGCGTCGCCGCGGGGCATGACCCCCACGTGTTCGCCGGTGCCGATCAGCGCCGCGTGCCCCCGGTGCACGCCGACCGCCAGCGTGACCTGGACCTGCCGCCGCTTCAGCCGCGGGCTCAGTCTGGCCAGCTCCCGGGCGCAGGCGAGCGCTCGGTCCTCGTCGTCCTCCCGCTGAAGCGGCACGCCGAACACCACGCGCAGCCGTTCATCGCTGAAGGCCTCCAGCCAACCTCCCCAGCGGTCGACGACCCGCCGGATGATGCGACCGAGCAGCTCGTGCTGCCGGAGGAGGCGCTCGGGCTCCGCACGCTCGGAGAACTCGGTCAACCCGAGCAGCTCGGCCGCCACGACCGAGACCGACTTCACCTCACCGACCGGCTGGCTCCCGAGCGCGGCCAGCGCGTCACCGGACATCGACCCGTGCAGGTCACTCGCAGAGAGTCTGGAGCCCTCGCTTCCAGGCACCGACACCGACGGCTCGCTCACCGGCTCCTCGTGCAGCTTGCCCATCTCCGCGACGAGCTTCTGGAGATCGGCGCCCTCCGCTTCGCGAGCGAGATCGTCCGCGTAGAGCTCCGCCAGGAACGCCGCCAGCGTGGCGTCGTCGGCACGGTGGCCGGCCTCGAACAGGAAGACCCGGAGGGCCTCTTCCAGCTCCGACGCGCTCTGGTAGCGGTCCTCGGGGCGCTTCTGGAGGGTCTTCTGCAGGATGTCCCAGAGCGCCTCCGGAACCTCGGGCGCCTCGACCCTCGGGTCGGGCACCACCGCCTGCTGGACGAGACGCAGCTTCTCGGATGGGTCCTGGTGCTGGAAGAGCCGGTGGTTCACCAGCAGCTCGTAGAGCACGATCCCGCAGCTGAAGATGTCCGAGCGGTGATCGATGCTCGCGCCAGACGCTTGTTCCGGGCTCATGTAGGCGTACTTGCCGCCGCCCGGCCGTCCCTTCTGGGCGTCCGGAGCGACGTCCCCGGCAAGCCGCGCGATGCCGAAGTCCAAGAGCTTCACCTCCCCCTGGAACGAGAGCATCACGTTGTGGGGGGACACGTCCCGGTGCACGATGTCGAGCGGCTCGTTGTGTGCGCCCGTGCAACGGTGCGCGTAGGCGAGGCCGCGCGCCACGCTCGCGGCCACGTGCACGGCGAGCGGCAGGGGCAGCTTCCGCTCCTCGGCCCGCAGCCTCCGCACCGTCTGGGTGAGGTCGCGACCCGAGATGTGCTCCATCGCGATGTAGGTCTCGCCGCTGGTCCTCCCGAGCTCGTAGACCTGCACGATGTTGGGGTGGGACAAGAGCGCCGAGATCTTCGCCTCCCGGACGAACATCTCGAGGAAGCGCTTCGAGCGGCCCAGGCGCGGCAGGATGCGCTTGATGACCACCCGACGTTCGAAGCCCTCGACGCCGAAGGACTTGGCGAGCCACACCTCGGCCATGCCGCCGACCGCGAGCCTCGTCAGCAGCTGGTAGTCACCGAACGGGGCCTCGCCGGACACGTCTCCTCCGCGCGCACGATAGACCAGATGGATGCCCGTGCTCCCCTGCATTCCCATGGACGGCGCCGTGCTGTTCCCCGGCCGGCTCCAGACCCTGGTCGTCTCCGCGGGTTCGCTGGGCGCGCTCGAGCTCCACCGCGAGCAGTCCGTGGACCTCGTCTTTGTCCGTCGGGTCGAGGAGCAGCTCGACGCGATCGGCTGCACCGGGCGGGCGCTTCGAAGCCTTCCCCTCGCCGACGGCAGCGTGCGCGTGCTCATCGAGGGACTGGAGCGGGTGACCCTCGTGGCGCACGGGCCCGACGAGTCCGCTGGCCACGTGGCCGAGGTCGCGCCCTTCGACTCGGCCGCGGAAGCGCCGGCGACGCTCGAACAACCGGTCGCCGTGCTGCGCGCGCGCATGCTCCAGTACGTCGGCGACGAAGACACGGTCCCGCCCGACGTCGCGGACGCTCTCGTGGCGGTGCACGACGGGCCAAGGCTCGCCGACTGGGCCGCCGCAGTGCTGCCGATCAGCCTCGACGACCGCAGCGCGCTGCTCGCCGAGCCGAGCCTGCTCAAGCGCCTGGTGTTCCTCGCCGAGGAGGCGTCGGTGGCCGTGGAGCGCGCCAACCTGGACCGCGCGATCGACGAGCGGGTGCAGGACCGCATGGACAAGAGCCAGAAGACCTACTGGCTCAAGGAGAAACTCCAACAGATCCGCGTGGACCTCGGCGAGCCCGACGGCCAGGACGACGTCGACCGACTGCGCGAGAAGCTGCTCGCGGCCAGCCCACCCGCGCACGTGCTCGAAGAGGCGGAGCGCGAGCTCGACCGCATGCGGCGCATGCACAGCGACGCCGCCGAATACCACGTGTCCCGGAACTGGGTGGAGTGGCTCGCCGACATGCCGTGGGCGGTCTCCACCGACGACGTCACGGACCTCGCAGCCGCCAAGCAGGTGCTCGACGCCGACCACCACGGGCTGGACCGCATCAAGGACCGCATCCTCGAAGACCTCGCGGTGCGCCAGCTCAAGCCCGACGCTCGAGGCGCCGTGTTGTGCTTCGTCGGGCCGCCAGGGGTCGGCAAGACCAGCCTCGGTGAGAGCATCTCCCGGGCGCTGGGACGCGCGTGCCAGCGCGTCGCGCTCGGTGGCGTGAAGGACGAAGCGGAGATCCGAGGTCACCGCCGCACCTACATCGGCGCGATGCCCGGCCGCATCGTGCAGGCGATGAAGCGCGCCGGGACCAACAACCCGGTCATCATCCTGGACGAGCTCGACAAGATCGGACAGGACGTGCGCGGCGACCCATCGAGTGCCCTGCTGGAGGTGCTCGACCCCGCGCAGCACCACCGCTTCTCGGACCATTACCTGGACGTCACTCTGGACCTGTCGAGGGTGCTGTTCGTGGCCACCGCCAACCGCGTAGACACCGTACCGCCAGCGCTGCTCGACCGGCTCGAGACCCTGGAGCTCCCCGGCTACATCGAGGAGGAGAAGCACGCCATCGCCACCCGGCACCTGCTGCCTCGGCAGCGGGACGCTCATGGGTTGACCGACGGTCAGCTGCACCTCACCCGGGCGGCCCTCACCGCCCTCATCCGCAACTACACCCGGGAAGCCGGCGTGCGAAACCTCGAGCGCGAGCTGGCCCGCCTCCACCGCAAGGCCGCCAGACGCCTGGTCGAGGGCGGACGCGGCCCCCTGCGGGTCGACCCACGCCGCCTCCAGCGCCTGCTGGGACCGCCACCCTTCCGCATCGAGCTGGCTGAACACATCGATCGCCCCGGCGTGGCCGTGGGCCTGGCGTGGACGCCGGTCGGCGGAGAGATCCTGTTCCTCGAGGCCAGCACCCTGCCCGGCGGCAAGGGCGATCTCCAGCTCACCGGTTCGCTCGGCGACGTGATGAAGGAGTCCGCCCGCGCCGCTCTCTCGCTGCTCCGTGGCCGAGCCGACGCCCTGGGTCTGCGCGCCGAGCGCTTCCGCGAGGTCGACGTGCACGTGCACATCCCCCAGGGCGCCATTCCCAAGGACGGCCCTTCCGCTGGCGTCGGGCTGCTCTGCGCGTTGGCGAGCGCTCTGTTGGGCCGGCCGCTGCCGAGCGACCTGGCGATGACCGGGGAGATCACCCTCCGGGGGAAGGTCCTCGCGGTGGGCGGCGTGAAGGAGAAGGTCCTGGCCGCGCGTCGGGCGGGCGTCCGCCGCGTGATCCTTCCGCGGGCCAACGAACACGACCTCGACGACGTGCCGCCGCTGCTGCGACGCGACCTGGCGTTCAGCTTCGTCGACGACGTGGACGCAGTCCTCGACCTGGTCGTGCGCTGAGCATCGCCCTGGACCACCGAGCTGCCTACTCTTCGGCGCCGAGGAGCGCAGCGAGGAGCTCGGCGCGCTCGCCGTCGTTGGTGGGCACGTCGATCACGACGCGCAGCGTGTGGTCGTCGCCTCCCACACCCTTCCCACGCACACGCAGGGTGGTCCCACCCGAGGTGCCCGGCGCGACGGTCAGGCGCACGGTCCCGCCTGGCGTGCGCACCTCGACGCGCCCCCCCAGGATCGCCACCCGCGCGGGCAGACGCAGCTCGTGATCGATCGGTGCTGCGCCGATCAGCACCACCCGGGCGACCAGGTCGCCATAGGTGCCTCCGTGCGCGCCCGCGTTTCCGAGGCGGGGCACACGAAGCTCGTCCCCCTCGCTCGTGCCGGCCGGCACCCGGAGCTCGTGCAGTTCCTCCACGCCGTGCAGCTCGTGCCGACCGTCCGCCCGGACCCGGCGGGGGTAGCGAAGGCTCACGAGCCCCCCGCGTTCCGCCACCGCGCGGGGCACCTCGGCGCGCACCTCGGCGTCGGCACCGGGTTCGGGGGAGGGCCTGGCCTGGGATCGGGGGCCTGGCGACGGACGCGCTCGGGCACGCCCGGCCTGTGCCGGCCCCTTCCCGAAGCCGAAGTCCACGAAGCCGCCGTGGTCCGAAAAGATGTCCTCCAGACCGATGTCGTTGGTGCCGCCCCTCGGCGGCGACGAGAAGGGGGCGGCATCGACCCGGAACCGCACGCGGTCATGGCGGGCTCGACGCGCCGGGTCCATCAGGAGCTCATAGGCCTCGCGCGCCCGGCGGAAGCGCTCGGCCTTGTGCGCGTCCGCTCCGGCCACGTCGGGATGGAGCTCGCGCGCCAGGCGACGAAACGCCTGTTTGATCACCTTGTCGTCGGCATCTCGAGCAACGCCGAGCACGGCATACGGGTCGTGGGTCGCAGACACTCCGGCATGTTAGCCAGTTGTCGGACGAAAGCCCTCCAGTCTGGGGTCGATCAGGCCGTAGTGCCGATGGCCTGGAGGGTGCCGGCCGACGTTGACCCCCGTCGACCTGCAACGCTATGCTGGGCATCGGCCACCGAGCCCTGCGGTTCGAGGAGTGCATGCCCAAGTACCAGAACCCCAGCGGTCTCTCCTGCTCCTTCTGCCACAAGCCGCAGAGGGAGGTGGACAAGATCATCGCCGGGCCCAACGTCTACATCTGCTCGGAATGCATCAAGCTGTGCCTGGACATCATCCGGGAGAACAGTCAGCAGAAGCCGATCGCCTGGGGCCACCAGAAGATCCCGTCCCCGGACAAGATCAAGAGCTTCCTCGACCAGTACGTCGTCGGCCAGGACCAGGCCAAGCGGCAGCTCGCCGTGGCTGTCTACAACCACTACAAGCGGCTCGACGCCAACGCCAAGTCCAAGGACTCCGGCGAGGTCGAGATCCAGAAGTCCAACGTGATGCTGATCGGTCCCACCGGGACCGGCAAGACCCTGTTGGCGCAGACCCTCGCGCGTTTCCTCGACGTGCCCTTCGTGATGGCCGACGCCACCACCCTGACCGAGGCCGGCTACGTCGGCGAGGACGTCGAGAACATCGTCCTGAACCTGTACCACGCGTCGTCCTCGAACCTGGAGCGCACGCAGCAGGGGATCATCTACATCGACGAGGTCGACAAGCTGGCGCGGAAGCCCTCCACCAGCTCCGTGAGCCGCGACGTGTCGGGCGAAGGCGTGCAGCAGGCCCTGCTGAAGATCCTCGAGGGCAGCCAGGCCAACATCCAGGTCCGCGGCAACAAGCGGCTGCCGAACCAGGAGTACCTCCAGGTCGACACCACGAACATCCTGTTCATCTGCGGCGGGTCCTTCGAAGGCCTGCACCGCGTGATCGAGGAGCGCATCGGCAAGCGGCGGGTGGGCTTCCACGCCGTGGACGAGAACAAGGAAGAAGCGCGGCGCCGGGAGGTGCTCCTGAAGGTCCGCGCCGAGGATCTCTCCCAGTTCGGGCTGATCCCGGAGTTCATCGGCCGACTGCCCGTCATCGCCGTGCTCGACGACCTCAGCGCCGACGACCTCATCCACGTGCTGTGCGAACCCAAGAACTCCCTGGTGAAGCAGTACCAGAAGCTGTTCAAGTTCGAGAAGGTGAAGCTCACCTTCACGGACGAAGCGCTCCGCGCCATCGCGGAGAAGGCTGTGTCCCGCAAGGCCGGCGCACGCGGCCTCCGGACCATCCTCGAAGAGGTGATGCTCGACGTCATGTACGAGATGCCGTCGATGGACAACCTGAAGGAGGTCGTGATCACGGAAGAGCTGATCCGCGGCGAAGGCGAGGCGCAATGCCTGCCGGCCCGCGAGCTCCCCGCGTCGGGCTGAACGGACACGATGGGGCCAGGACTGCTCATCGCATCCCCGCAGATGCGGGACCCGAACTTCACCGGCACCGTGGTGCTGGTGTGCCACCACGACGAGGGTGGCGCGCTCGGCGTGGTCGTCAACCGCGAGACCAACATCCGCATCCGCGACCTGCTGGTGCAGCTCGATCTCACCACGGATCGGGACAACGGGCGGCTGGTCTTGTGGGGGGGACCCGTCGATCAGTCCACGGGCTTCGTGGTCTTCCACGGCGGCGTGGAAGACGACTCCGGGTGGAACCTGCCCGGGGAGGTCGCCGTGTCCCCGTCGCGTCAGCTCCTGATGACCCTGGTCGACGGCGACACGCCGTACCAGCTCTGCCTCGGGTACGCCGGCTGGGGGCCTGGCCAGCTCGATGAAGAGATCCAGACCGGCAGCTGGCTGTACACCGAGATCGACAGGGACCTCTTGTTCGACGCCGACATGAGCGATCGCTACGACCAGGCCCTCGCCACCTTGGGCCTGCGCCCCGACCAGATCTGGATGCTTCCCATCGACGAGTGACGCGTCAAGACTTTTCTGGCGCGCGATCGGGCATTCCAGTAGGATGACCAGGATCCCTTAAGGTTGCCCCCCAGTCCGGTGGTTGACATGACAACACCTCGCCTCGTCGCCACGGCGGTGGTGGCCACGCTCGGGCTCGTGCTGGGCGCAGCCAGTCTGGATGGCCCGGACGCCGAACCGGCGGTCGTGGCCGAGCCCTCCCCCCCACCCCCACCCACGAAGCTGGACAGCGGCTCGGTCGAGCACATCATCCGAAGCGGCGAGGTGCTCGGCACCATCCTCCCCCGCTACGGCCTCCACGACGTGGGCGGCGTGGTCGAAGCCGCGGTCGCGTACACGGATCTCACGCGCATCCATGCTGGCAAGGAACTGCGCTTCCACTACGCACGTGACGCCGACGCCCCCGTGGCTCTCAGCTACCGGCTCGATGAAGACAACACCCTGGTCGTGCACACCGATCGCGCACCCTACGCGCCCGAGCTCCAGACCGCGACCTACGACACCCGACTCGATCAGCTCGTGCTCACGGTCGAGACCAGCCTCTGGAGCGCGGCGATCGACGCCGGCCTCCGGCCAGCCGACATTGTCACGCTGGCCCGCATCTTCGAGTACGAGGTCGACTTCAACAGCGAGCTCCATCCCGGGGCCCGCTTCACGCTGGTGCTCGACCAGCTCTACGACGAAGGCGGCCACGTGCGGGCCGGGCAGGTGCACGCCGTGCGGCTCGAGAACGCGGACGATGCCTACACCTCGATCCGCTACGTGAGCGCGAAGGGTGAAGAGGGCTGGTACGCCCCCGACGGCACGGCCAGGAAGCGCCCCTTCCTACGCTCGCCACTCGCCTTCGACGCGCGCATCACCAGCCGCTTCAACCTCAAGCGCTACCACCCCATCGCCAAGAAGCGACGGCCCCACTACGGCACCGACTTCGGCGCGCCGACCGGAACACCGGTGCGGGCCACGGGCGACGGCGTCGTCGCGGTGTCGGGCCGGAACGGAGGCCACGGCCTGTACGTGAAGCTGGACCACACCGGACCCTACGCCACGAGCTACAGCCACCTCTCGAAGCTGAAGGTCGAGAAGGGCCAGCGGGTGAAGCAAGGTGACGTCATCGGTCTGGTCGGCTCCACGGGCTACTCCACCGGGCCGCACCTGCACTACGAGCTCCGTGTCGACGGAAGACCGGTGGACGCGATGGGCGTCAAGCTGCCGCAGGCTGTGGAGCTGCCCCGGTCCGAGCGCGGAGCGTTCTCGGTCGTTGCCGGACGGATGACCCCGCTGCTGGACGGCGTACCGCTGCCGGACGTGGACGCCGACACCGGCGCGGTCGCCGTGGCCGCCGCGGAGTAGCCTGCGAGAGTGACGCTCCTCCTCACCGTGGCCCTGGCCGCACCGGTCGAAGCCTGGATCGCGCGGTCCACGCCATCGGAGCGCGCGGTCGCCGCCACACTCCCGGTTGGATTCCTCGAACAGACCGACGGGCACTGGGTGCGCGTGCACGCGTCCCCGCAGACCCTGGATCGAGCCCGATCCGCAGGCCTCGAGGTGCAGGAGATCGCCCCCGTCGCAGGCACGCCATTCGACGTGGACACCGTGCTCGATCGGCTCGGTTCGCTGGACGGGCGGCTTGTGCAGATCGGCGTGTCGGCGAGCGGCTCGCCCATGTGGGGCATGGACTGGGGCGACCCGGACGGACCGACGTGGCGTGTCCTCGGTGGGCTCCACGGTGACGAAGGCGCAGCCATCGAGCTGGCGCTGGCTCTGGCGGAAGCCATCGACGAGCGAGCTGTCGACGGGCTGGACGAGCGCCACGTCCAGGTGGTGCCGCTGTTGAACCCGGACGGTGCGTCCGTCGCGAACCGCTACAACGCACGCAACGTCGACCTCAACCGGAACTGGGACTACGCGTGGGACGAGTCGGAGTTTGCCCCCGGTGCGCACCCCTTCTCGGAACGAGAGACCCGCGCGGCCCGAACCCTGGCCCTCACCGCGCCCGCCACGGCGGGCCTGAGCCTGCACAGCGGGGCCACCAACATCGGCTGGGTCTGGAACCACACCACGGACCGCACCGTGGACGACACCCTGCTCGACGCCCTCGCCGAGCTGTATGTCGAGGCGTGCTCCCAGACCGCGTTCTACAGCACCAACGGAGCAGACTGGTACGTCACGCGAGGCGACAGCACGGACTGGACCTATGGACGCCAGGGCACCCTCGACTTCACCCTGGAGGTGAGCTCCCTGAAGACCCCGAGCGGCTCCACGCTCGACGGCGTGTTGGACGCTCACCTCGCCGCCCTGGCGTCCTGGCTCGCGCAGCCCGCGGCGCTCACGGGCCAGGTGGTGCACGCCTCGACGGGCTTGCCGCTTCCAGCGGTCATGTCGCTGGATGGCAGTCGAGACTTCCAGAACGACGTCCGGTCCGGTCGGTTCGAGCGGCTCGCGGCGGAGGGCCCCAGGTGGCTCACTGTGTCGTCGCCGGGCTTCGAGAGCGTGACCCTGGAAGTCGACCTGCCCACCGAAGAGGTCGTTGCCCTCGAGCCCGCGACGCTCCTCACGCTCCGTCCCGAGCCCGCGCTGGTGTCGAAAGGCGGCGACGGTCACACCTTCATCGACATGGACGAGGTCACCCTCACCCGGCCCGGCTGGCCACCGACGACCCTGGACGGTCCGGACGTGTTCGTGCCGAGCGACCTCCCGGCGGGCCTCTACGACATCGTCACGAACGCGGGCACGGCACCGCGGGCCCTGTTCGTCGGCTACGGGAGCGATCGGGTCGCCATCGACGCTGTCACCCTCGAGTCCGGGATCCAGATCCATGGCGTCGGCTTCGGCGCGGGGTCCGAGGTGACCGCGTACTGGGGTCTGGCACGCAGCCCGGTCGCGCTGGCCATCCTGAGCGAGAGCGATTCGCTCATCACCGTCGACGCTTCGGGCCTGCCGACCACAGAGCCCGTGGACCTCCTGGTCGACACGTCCGGCGCCGAGCTCGCAGTGGTCGACGTCCTCGGCGCCGCGCTGCTCGACACCCCACCAGCCGACACGGGCTTCTACTCACCTTCCCTTGACGAAGACACCGGTAAGGACACGGGCGACGAAGCCGTTGTCGAGGGTGGGTGCGGATGCCACGGCGCACCTGCAGGTCTTATGTGGCTCACGGGCCCCCTGGCGGTCCTGTGGAGGAGATCCTCGTGAAGCGCGCGCTGTTGCCCCTTGTCGGCCTCGCGGTGCTGAGCGGCTGCGACCGCGACGCGCTGTACTCCGGGTCGAGCTTCTCCGACGACGTGTACAGCGCGTACGAAGAGTGCAACCCGGCGGAGATCCGGTACCTCGCCGGCAAACACAACCTGCAGACCGTCTTCGAGAACTGCGGCGCCAACAACTTCGGCAGCTTTGCGTGGGCGCCGGACGGCGTGCACGTCTACTTCGAGCTTCCGATGACTGCGCACATCATGGATGCCGAGAAGAAGACCATCGAGCCCTTGCCGACCGAGAAGCCGATCGCGGAGGTGGCCTGGCTCGACGTGGACCTGCTGGCGCTGCCGCTGCCCCCCGAGGAGGGCAAGGAGCACAACCGACTCGTGCTCTACGACCGGAGCCAGCGGCAGCTGTTCGCCACCGAACTGACCCTCGAGGAGCCCGACCAGCTCGCCAGCGGTGGCGCGCGGGACCACGTGCTCATGCTCGGAACCGGCACCGACGGCCGCACCGTGTACCGGGTGAGCTTCGCCGACGGCGCGGCCGTCAAGGCCTTCCCCTGGCTGGATGGCGCGATCGACACCTTCACCTACGAGCCCACTCTGAACCGCGTGCTGCTGGGCCGGGGGGGCACGGTCACGATGCACGATGGAGCCACCGGCGAGGTGCTCTCGACCTGGAACGACGCCACCCGGGGAAGCCTGCACCCCGAGGGGCGCTACCTCGCGCTCGAGACCCTCGGCGCAGCCATCAGCCCCTTCGACCAGAGGGCGTGGGACGAGAGCACGCCCGAAGCGCGCGAGCGCGAGCTCCGTCGACAGGCGAAGTGGCTGGAGAAGCAGCCCGACTGGGTGCCCACGTCGGTCAGGCCGCCGACCCTGGACCTCGTCGACCTCGAGCAGGGCAAGCGCTACCGCATCACGTCCTTCTATGGCGAGCGCTTCCAGTGGTACACGGCCACCAACTACTACGCGTCGTTCGTGCTCTGGGGCATCGAGGGCAAGGAGCTCAACACCAACGTGGCGTTGACGAACCTCGCGGAACGCCTGCGCATGGCCGGAAAGGGTGAGGTGCCGCTCGGTCTGGAGCGGTACGAGGACGCTCAACAGCCTGATCGATGATCCGATGGGACCTCCGAACGCTCCCAGCCCGGAGGCCCCCATGGACATCGCGACCGAGCCACATGGCCTGAGCCCACACGATCGGGAGCAGCTGATCCTGGGCCACTACGAGATGGTCCGGCGCATCGCGTACCGCATGGTCAGTCGCTATCCGAGCTGCGTCGAGGTCGACGACCTGATCACCATCGGCATGCTCGGCCTCATCGACGCCGTCGATCGCTTCGAGCACGACCGGTCCATCAGCTTCAAGGCCTATGCGCGCATCCGGGTGCAGGGCGCCATCGTGGACGAGCTCCGAAAGGCCGACTGGGTGCCCCGTAGCGTGCGGAACCGCGCGACCAACCTGCAGCGAACGCGCGAGCACCTCTCCGAGAAGCTGGGACGGCGGGCAGAGGAGGAGGAGGTCGCCAAGGAGCTGGGCGTGAACGTGACGCGGCTGCGGGAGATGGTGCGGGACTCCACGGTGCGGACCCTGGTCTCCATGTTCGAGAAGACCCACGACGACGACGACACGGTGGCCGACACGATCGCGTGCGACGCTCCGACGCCCTACGAAGACGCCACCGTCACGCGGGTGCGTGAGCTCATCGCCGAGGTGGTGAGCGAGCTGAGCGAGCGCGACCGCGCGCTCGTGGAGCTCTACTACTACCGGGACTTGAAGTTCCGGGAGATCGGCGAGATCCTCGGGGTGACGGAGAGCCGGGTGAGCCAGCTCAACACGCGCCTCAAGAAGCGCATTCGCGAGCGCCTCGTGATGCTCGCCGACGAAGCGGCCTGATCCTCAGCGGAAGCAGCCCGCCACCGCGTCGAAGTCCGCGCTGGTGAAGTGGGTCGAGGTGCCCTCGGGCCGACCGCACACGTCGCGCCCGTTCACCACCACACAAGGGGAGACGGTCCGTCCGTCGGGAGGGGGTTGTCCGGCCGGCACCGCCAGGCAGTGCCGTGGCCCGCGGAACCCCTCGATCCCGATGCGAAAGCTCTGCACGCGGATGTCGAACCGGCTGGCCACCGTGTCCCGGTACACCGCGAGCGCCCGGAGGACCGGAACCAGCTCCGAGAGCTCGACCACCCCATCCAGCTCGGAGGGCGGCGCCTTCAGGCCGTTCGGAGGCACGCGGAGACGGATGTCCCCCAGGAAGTCCTCGCTGTCGTAGCGCACGATCAGCTGTGCCGGTGCGACCACGTGGGGTCCAAGGCGGACCGCGAGCTCGGTCACGGCCTCTCGATCCTGGAAGAACGACTTGTACAGGCGCCCGATGCCGTCCCAGGTGATCTCGAGCTCCACCGGCTCGCCGGACACGGGTGTGTCGTCAACAGCTTCGTCCACCGGCTCCGGCAACAAGGCCAGGGCTTCTTCGCGCGACGGTGCCGGCGGCTCGTCGACCGTGACGGGCGCATCTGCAGGCGCGCCGGAGCAGGCCCACAACAGCATCAGCAGGATCAGATGAGGCCCCGGCGCTTGCGGACCTCGCGCATCGCGCGCTCGAAGGCCACCTCGAACTCGACCGTTCCTTCGGCGATGTTCTTGATGCTGGTGCGAGCCTCGTCGCGCAGCTCGCGCTCGTCGATGTCGTGGTCCTTGATCACACCCAGGGTCTTCTTCCAGAGCCAGCCGTCCTCGGTGTAGACCTCGTCCACGAAGCGGCTGATCATGAAGTTCTCGACGAACTGGCGAGCGAGGTAGCGCTCCACGTCGTCACCGACGGGGTGGTTCCACTCGTCGGCCATTCGGGCGCGGGTCTTTCCGTACTGGTCGTAGCCGATGCCAGCCTTGGACATCGTCTCCTTGACCGAGTCCCTCAAGCTGTAGTCCCGACGGAGGTACTCCTCCATGATCGAGACGAGGTCGAGCTCCGCTTCGCTACGGTTCTCGAGCTCGACCTCGATGTCACCCTCGGCACAGAGCTTGTCGATCACGGCCTTGGCAATGACGGGGATGCGCGCGCGGTAGAGCTTCATGGTTCGCCTGCACCTCAGAAGGAGTTCGCGACACCGAGCCCCAGCGAAAAGGTGTTCAGGGTCCAGGGCTCGCGGGCAGCCTCGAAGACCTCCAGGGTCTTCTGGAGCGGGGCTGCCTCGACGTGGGACACCGTGTAGCCCGCCTCGACCTCGACAGCCATCCCCGGACGGCGCCCAAATCGCACGCCGACGTGCGTGCCGGCCGTCGCGACCCACTGGGCGGTGTACGGATCGACGTTGAACTTGTCGTCCACGTCGTTCACGTCGGGATCGAGCAGTCCCTCGGTCACCGTGGTGAAGGAGTGGTAGTTGCCGATCCACGACGGGCCCACGCCCATGCCCAGGTAGGGCGACACGAAGGGATCCGGTCCGGTGGGGACGATCACCTCCGGGCCGAGGAGCAAGCGCCCGGCCGCATAGAGCGCCCAGTGGTCGTCGTCGTAGAAGCGCGCCTCGCCCTCGGTCCACGTGAGGCGGTTCCAGCCCGTGGCCGAAGCCAGGCCGAGATGAAGTCGAAGCTCAGCGAGGTCTTCGACCAGGGCGTACCGGAGCGTGGCGTGCAAGCCCGGGCCGAGATCGTAGTTGGCGGTCTCGTCCGGCCCGAGCTGGTCCGGCAGGTCCTTGACCACCGCACCCCCTCCCGCGATCGACCAGGGGCCTGCAACCGCGAGCGAGGAGAAGAGCGCCAGCGTCAACTGATCGCTCGGTAGGCGCGGCTCATCTCCTCGAGGTCCAGCGCGGCCACCGACACGTTGGCCGGGATCTGTCGGGTGAGATCCGAGCGCGGCACGAAGCCCTCACGCACCTTGTCGTTCAGGAACGCCACGTACGCCTTGGCGACATCGCCGCCCCCGTAGGCGTGCACGTCGAAGAGCCGCGCGCCATAGCGCCGGCCGAACACCACGCCGCCGTCCTGGTCGGCGAAGGTGACGTAGCCCTGGAAGAGGTACTCGAGGTCCGGGAGCGCGCTCACCTGGTTCGAGGCCTCCTGCGGCTCTTCGGGCTTCGTGTCGGACTTCTGCTCGTCGCCGCCCTTCACCTTGGAGGTCAACCAGGCGATGGACGAGTCCATCTCGACGAGATCTTCGCTGTCCGGATCGAAGAATCCGTCCTCTTCCTGCTCGACCTCTGGTTCGGGAGCCGACGGTGGCTCGCGTTCGTCTTCGGCAGCCGGCCCGAGCGCGAACCCTACCCCCTCCTGGGGCTCCGAGGGTTCGTCCGACATGAACGCTGGCGCCTCCTCCTCGAGCTCCGCGCCAGGCTGCTCTTCGGCGAGGTCCGGCGGCGGAAGGAAGAACGCCGGGGCAGCGCCCTCCACGCTCTCCGGCTCACTGCTCACGGGCTCGGGTTCCGGCTCGTCGAGCGCGCCAGCCGCAGCTCCCCAGTCCACCGACGAGGGGTCGTCCGCCGCGTGTTCGGAGGGCGGATCGCCCACGGCCTCGACAGCCGCCGTGGGCGCGGGCTCCGGCTCCGGCTCCGGCTCCGAGTACTCGAACTCGAAGTGGTCCTCATCGTCGTCCTCGACCTCGAAGGATGCCCCGAGCTCGTCCGGCACTTCCGACACAGCCTCCGGCACATCCGACACAGCCTCCAGCACATCCGACACAGCCTCCGGCTCCTCCGGCTCCTCCGGCTCCTCCGGCTCCTCCGGCTCGCCCTCGTCGGGGGGCGGCGCGCCCCAGTCGACCTCGGAGTCCTGGTCGAAGGCGTCCGCGCTGGGGGACGCCTTCAGGGACGCCTGGGAGCCTGCCTGCCCGCCCCAGTCGACGCTGTCAGTTCCCACCTCGTCGGCCTCCTCCGCCACGGGCGCTGCGGAGCCATGGGCCTCGTCGACCGCGGGGCCCCAGATGCGCAGGGAGCCGCCCGCGAAGCCGCCGAACACTTCGCCGGTGGCCACCTCGACCTCGAACATGCCGTCGTCGCTGAGCAACACATCGTCGCCGAGGGCACCGCGCCGGAGCCGGAGCGTGGTGCCGAGCACCTCCCGAACGCGGGACTGGAACGCCGATGCCGTGCCGGCGCCGTCGAATGCGAAGAGCGCAACGCCTCCGGAGAGCTGGAGCAGTCCCCCCAGCGCCGACGCCTCGCGACGAAGTCCCTCGACCAGGCCCCCCATGGCGGCTGCGGCGCCCCGGGACCTGTCGGACTGGGAGACGAGCAGCCGCCAAGCCGACGAGAACCGCACGGCTGCGACGCTGGTGCGCGTGACCGTGGTACCGCGAGGTACCAGCAGGCCGTACAGTGCGGAGGGCTCCAGGGTTCCGAGCCGGGTGGCCGCCGCGCCGCCTCGCCGCCTCACCGGGAGGCAACGCCCCGCCGCGGCTGCGAGCACATCCCAGCTCCGCACCGCGGTGGCGGCCTGGGTCCACGCAGCCACGATGGGCCGCGTGCCGTCGCCCTTGAGCAACGCCCTGGCGTCGGCCTTGGGCACGCCGGCCGCCTGCAGGGTCTTCGCGTCCACGAGCTGCGAGAGCCCAGCGAGCACGAGCGCCGTGATGCGCGGGTCGAAGGCGGCCACCTCCGGCGCTGCCCCCACGCCCGCCAGGTCGCGGATGCCACTGGCGATCGGCCCCTTCGCACCGTCGAGGGCGGCCTTCACCGCGGCGGTCATCGTGCGGTAGCAGGCATCGAGCAGGGACCGTTGCACCTCGATGCCGAGCAAGCCAGCCACCACGTCGAGATCCGAGGAGGAGCCGAGCGCGCCGGACTGGAGGCCGAACACGAGCTTGTTCTTCACGAGCGCCTGGTAGAAGCGTGTCGGCCGGATCCGTGGATCGATCTCCTCGACGACGGTCCAGGCTGCGCTCATGCGCCCGGTGAGGCTCCAGACGATGCGGGCGATCGTGGCGCCTCGCTCGCGCCCCTCCAGGCCGCTGTACCAGGCTCGGCCCTCGGTGATGGCCTGTGTCTGCCGCCCGGCGGCGGAGGTGCCCAGCGACTCGAGATCGCCGGACAGCACGGCCGCGCTCTGCCGTGCGAGCTCCAGCGCTACGAGGGACCCGGGGCGCGGGCCGAAGCCAGAGGTCTCGAGCAACAGCGACGTCAAGGCGTTGAACAGACCATCGTCGGCGAGCCGCGACGGCGCGAGGGCGCTCAGCTCCTCCTGCTGACCGTTCTTCAGCGCGACGAGGCGCTCGCCGAGCAGCTCGACCAGCGCGCTCGACAGGCGCTCGGAGAAGGCCGTCGGAAAGCCGAACCAGGGGTTGGCGGCGCCCTCGACCCGCACGCCCACGAGAGCAGGCCCGTCGACCGCGACATCGGGGACGAGCGCGATGGCTTCGGCGGGCTGAGTCAGCAGGCTGCAGTCACCTACGACGGTACGCAGCCAGTCCTGGACGTCCATGCCACTCCGCAGTTGCTGAGGCGAGTCTACCAGAGGAGATCCCCTGCCCTCGTCAGCCGCCTCGGAGCTCCAACAGGCCCGCTTCGTCCAGCAGGATGACCCGTCGGCCCTCGGTGAGGATGAGCCCGTTCTTGCGCAGATCGAGCACCGCGAACGAAACCGTTTCGCGGGTGGCTCCGATGAGCGCCGCCATCTCCTTGTGCGTGAGCTTGAGGTTGATGATGACCCCTCGGCTGTCGCGCACACCGAAGTCTTCGGCCAGGTCGATGAAGAGCCCCGCGAGCCGCGCGTCGGCGGTGCGGAACAGCAGGTTCTGGAGGCGGTCCTCCATGCGCGCACGCCGCCGCCCGATCTCGAGGGCCACGGTCGAGGCAAACGCTCCATTTCGGCGCATCAAGCGCGTGAGCTCCTGCCGCGGAAGCGCCAAGAGCACGGTGTCGTCGTAGGCCTCCGCCCGCGTACGGCGTCCGCCCTCCAGGTAGAGCGCGTCCTCGCCCACGATCTGGCCGCGCGTGTAGAAGTCGACCGTGATGTCGCGCGCCTTGTCGACCGGCTTCTGCACCTTGACCACTCCCGAGCGCACCACGTACACACGGTCCGGATGATCCCCCGGCTCCCACACGCTGCTCTTCTTCTTCAGCGAGATCTCGCGCCCGGTCAGCTCGAGCTCATCGAGCTCGGCCTCCTGCAGGGTCGTGAGGATCTCCACGCCGCGAAGGAACCGGGCGCGACCACGCTGGGACTGGGACATGCTGGACCTCGTACGAGCGGACTCGAGGCGAAGCAGACGGCTCATGCGGCTCCCTTCAAATCTAACGCTTACGTAAGGGTTGGAGAAGTATGTAGCGCTCCCTACACAGGATGTCAACGCCGGAGTAGGGTTTCCGCATGAACTGTGTCGTGCTCTCAGCCGGTGCCAGCACGCGCATGGGGACCCAGAAGGCCCTGCTTCCGCTGCCTTCGGGCGTGCCCCTGGTGCGGGCATGGGTGGACCGACTCCGCGAGGTCGGCCCGGTGACCGTCGTGACCGGCGCCTGCCATGCCGCGATCGTCGCGGCGCTGGATGGACGCGCGCGGGTCGTGCGCAACACCCGCTGGAGCGAGACCGGCGCACTGGAGAGCCTCCTCCTGGCCCTGCAGGCGCCGTGGACGACGTGCCTCGTCACGCCGGTGGACGCGGTGGTACCGGACACCGTGGCCCTGCGCCGTCTCTGCGAGGCGCCCGCGCCAGCTGCGCTCGGCCACGATGGCGTGCAAGGACACCCGGTGGTGGTCGACGCGGCCACCCTCCAGCGGCTCCGAGGACTTCAAGCCTTCCACGGCGGGCTGCGCGCCCACCTCCCGAGCTGCTCGATCGTCGAGGCCGGTCCGAACAGCCTGGCGAACCTGAACACGCCCGCTGCGTGGGCCGCCGTCTACGGCTGGACCTCGTAGACGGCCTCGAAGCCGTCGCCGGCGTCGGTGACCTTCCAGATCTCGATGGGCGCCGAGGTCTCCTCGGTGGACGGATCGAAGTCCAGCTGCCCGCTGGCGCCACGCACATCGATGTCGTCGCCAGCTTCGAAGGTGGCCCGCACGGTCGGCCAGCTCAGGGCCTGGACGTAGATGGCGTCCTCCTCGTCCACGCCTTCACGGCTGACCTGCCGCAGCCCCTTCGCCACGCCGGTTCCCGTGATCTCACCGGTCTGGAACAGCGACCATGCGGTGCCGTAGATCGCCAACCAGGCCGCGTCGTAGGCGTACGCGGTGAACCCGGACCCGGTCGCATCCTCGTTGTACGCGCTCGCGAAGGCGGTCTTGAAGAGCTTGAAGACGTCGTCTTCCGGATCGGCCGACGCCGGTCGGGAACCCCGGATCTGGTGGAACAGCGACGAAGCGCTGGCCGCCTCCTCGAGGATGGAGTCGTCGTAGGCCCCGTCCGGCAGGAAGATGCACACGCCGCCAGGCACCGGGACGTAGTTCTTCTTGGCGACGTTCCGGCAAGGGTCGTCCCCCTCGAATCCGCCCGCAGCGGCCGCACCCACCAGGAAGGCGACGAAGTCGCTTCGCTCCGACGAGATGAACAGGACCTCCGCGTAGTCCCCGCTCGCCACCGCGGCGACGGCGGCATCCCGCGCGTTGTCCGAGCTGAACTCGATGGCATCGGTGTCGAGATCCGTGGCGTCCAAGAAGACCGTGGCGAGGCCTTCGCCGTAGCTGCCCGCCTGGTAGACCACCGCCACGGTGCCGCGCGCTCGTTCGGGCAGGGCCATGTCCTGGGCGATGGCGAGGCCCTGGAGATCGTCGGGGGGCGCGGTCCGCCAGAGCAGTCCGGGCTGTTCGTCGGTGGGGCTGAGCCCGTCCAGCGCCGTGAGCGCAGGACTCGTCGCCGAGGGTGAGATCATCATCGTGCCGAAGGGCTCGACCGCCAGGAACGCGGCCTCGGTGCGACCCGACGTGGCCGGCCCCACGATGGCGGGCACACCGACCTCGTCCGCGAGCCAGGTCGCCATCTCGACGTTGGCCGTCTCCTGGTCCAGATCGTCGTAGTCGGCGTCCTCGAACGAGTCGCACGACACCAGGCCGTAGTCCCGGTTGTCGAGCCCGAGCTGCTGGTTCGCCTGGGACACCGCCAGCTGGATGGAGAGGGCCTCGAGGGGGAAGGCGTTCCTGTCGTACACGCTGCCCAGCACGATCGCGTCGCTGTACGTGTCGCGGTTGCGGAACAGGTCCTCAGGCTCGGTGGTGCAGCGCTCCTGGACCGTGACCTCGTCGCAGAGGCCCTCGCCGTTGCAGGTCCACCCCCAACCGAACGCGGACCGGCAGGAGCTGTTGTCGCTGCAGTCGACCTGCGGAAAGGTGCCCAGGCTGCACGCGAGGAACCACCACATCTCAGAAACGCCCGCCGAACCCGAGCACGGGCGCGGACACATCCTGCCCATCCCGCGCCAGGAGCACCACACCGCCAAGACCGAGACCCGTGCCCAGGACAAACGACACGTCGGCGACGATCGAGCTCACGGCGTCCTGGCGGAGCGCAGAGCCCGCGCCCTGCTGGCAGATCAGGTCGCTCTCCCCCACGGTGCAGCTCGCGCCAGCCTCCTCGCGCGCGGCGACCGCCCGGAGGCCGAAGAAGGCACCGTTCGCCACCAGTGCGGCGCCCCCGCCCAGCATCAGCCACGGGGCAGCCGACGCACCCTCGGCGGTGGGAGGAGCCGGTGTGGCAACGGGGTCGTCGGGCACCACCGTCCGTGGATCCGGCACCGGATCCGGCAAGGGGAGCGGCAGCTCGCGAATGCGCTGCTCCAGGTTCCGGATGCGTCGGTCCAGGGTCTCGCGCTCGTCCGCTGGCGCATACGCCCGGTACCGGTTCAAGGTCTCGAGGGCACGGCCATACTGGCCATCACGCTCCATCGCGTTGGCCATGTTGAACAAGAGCACGTGGCGTCCGCTGAGGCGGTAGGCCTCCTCCCAGGCCAGCAGGGCGTCGGAGTACCGGCCCTCCTCGTAGAGGATGACCCCGTTGCCATAGAGCTCGCGCGCCCGGGCATCATCCTGGGCGTACGCGACCCCGGACAACAGAGCCAGCAGCGACAGCGTCATTCCGACCAGGGGTCCTTGAGATCGCTCTTGGGTGCCCAGTCATCCTCGCTCGCCAGCTCGCCGGATGTGGGTTCCGTTCCTGGACCAGGCTCGGACACCGGCTGCTCGATCGGCTCCGAGACAGGATCCGCGATCTGGACCGGGGCCCGCACGCTCCGTGTCGGCGTGGTCTTCGGCGCGGCGCGTGGCGCGGGCTTGGCCGCAGGGGCCGGAGCCGCCACGACCGGTGGCGCGTCCGTGGGGGCAGCGACCTCCACGACCGGTTCGGGTTCGACAGGCGGGGGCTGTTCGACCACGTGGGTGGCAGCCGGTCCCTCCGAGACCGCCTCGTCGCCGCCGGGCCACGCCAACCAGGCGCCCACGACGGTGGCGAGCAGCAACAGCGGCGCGAGGAGCCAGATCCGGCGATCTCGCTCGGGCGCGTCGTCGACCAACGCGAGACCCTTCAGGGTGTGCTCGACGCCGACCTCCGTCGGTCCGTCCTGATCGTCTTCCTCGAAGTCCACCACCAGATCGGCGAGCAGCGCCTCCACGTTCGGGTACCGCTCGTCGGGAACCTTCGAGAGGCAGCGCGCCACGAGCCGCTCCAGCCCTTCGGGGAGATCGACCTCGGGGGCCGCGTCGCTGAGCCGCGGCGGAGGCGTGTGCATGTGCGCGTGCAAGGTGCCGACCGCATTCCGCGCATGGAAGGGGTAGCGACCGGTGATGCAGCAGAAGACCAGCACGCCGACCGCGTAGATGTCGACGCGGTGATCGACGAGGCCGCCGCGGGCCTGCTCGGGCGCCATGAAGTGCGGCGAACCCAGGATCAACCCAGCGCTCGTCAGCCCGGTGTCCACCTCCATGAGCTTGACGAGGCCGAAGTCGACCACCGTGACGGCCTCGACACCCTGGTCGTCCACGCGGACCATGACGTTGGACAGCTTCACGTCGCGGTGCACCACCCCTCGCCGATGGGCGTACGCGAGCGCTTCCGACACCTGCTGGATCAACCGCACCGTGCGGGCGGGAGCGATGCGCGTGCCCCGGATCAGGTCCGTCAGGCGGAGACCATCGACGTATTCCATGGCGAGGTAGAAGGAGCCGTGCCCGGTCTCTCCGTAGTCGTGCACCACCACGATGTTCGGATGCCGGAGCGAAGCGAGGGTGCGCGCCTCCAGAGCAAAGCGTTCCTCGAAGGTCTCCGGCTCCTCCGCATCGCCCGGACCGGGGTGCAGGATCTTGAGGGCCACCGGCCGGTCGAGCACCTCTTGCCGCGCCAGGTAGACAGCGCTCATCCCACCACGAGCCAGGCGTCGCTCGACCCGGTACTTCCCCGCGACGAGGTCACCCACTTCGGGCAGCGGGCCGGACCAACCCGGCGCACCGTTCTGGGAGTCGGTACCTTCCATACGGATGGCTCAGGTTAGCATCGATCGACCGTGCCCCCGTCCCCTGCCGTCTCCCTGTCTCGCGGCAAGCGTCTGGCCTTCGGCGTCCTGACCGCCGGGCTCGCTCTCGCGGCCTTCGAGGGCGGGGCCCGGGTGGTGCTGGGCGAACCCCCTCCGTCGGACATGGTGGCGCGGGTGTCCCAATGCCGGGTCATCACCGTGGACGGCACGGGTTGGCTGGACTGCCAACCCGGCAGCATGGAGGACGTGTCCGCCACAGCACGCCCCGCGCCCGGCGTTCCCCGGGTGGTCTTCCTGGGTGGCTCGTCGGTCCGAGAGTCACACGTTCGAGGCCGGCCGACCTTCGCCGGGGCGGTCGCTGAGCGCCTGCCGGACATCGAGGTGTTGAACTTCGGGGCAACCGGCATGACGGTCGCCAACGTGGCGCGACTCGCCAGCGAGCTCGAGGCGCTCGCTCCCGACCTCGTGGTCATCTACTCGGGCCACAACGACTACAACGGCGACGTGTTCCGCGGCTCCATCCAGGGCACGCGCCTCTGGATGGTCCCGGTCCACCGCTTCCTCCAACACAGCTGGCTCCACGGCCTGCTCGCCCGACGCGCCCGCGGCGTGGAGCGGCAGGACCGGCCGATGGCGCGCACCATGACCGTGGACGACGACCTCGCGCTCGAGCTGCGCGAAGCCATCGACGAACGCTTCGCCCATGACCTCGAGCTCGCCGTTCGTGAAGCGCCGGCCCCGGTGGTGCTGAGCACCTTGCTTCGAAACCCGGACTACCCCCCGAGCGGGGTCTACGCGCCGGACCACGCCGACTGCGCCTCGGCCCTCGCGGGGCTGGAAGGGCCGACGAGGGAGCTCCGGCAACGCGCCGAGCAGAGCGAACGCGCCTGCGGCGAGGCCGCGATCACCTGGTGGAACCGCGCGCGAGCCTTGCACGCGGAGGGGGACGACGAGGGCGCGGTGGCGGCCTGGTACGCGTCGCTGGACGCCGACGCGCTTCCCGTCCGCGCCCCCCACAGCGCCGATCCGATCATCCGCAAGGTGGCCGACCGTACGGGTGCGCGCCTGCTCGACCTCGAGCAGACCCTCGGCCCTCTGCCCAAGCCGGCGTACTTCCACGACACGCTCCACTTCTCGGCGGAGGGGACCGAGGCGATCGCGGACGTGCTCGCACCGGTCATCGTCGAAGAACTCGCGCGCTGAGCACCCCTCGCGTTCGCTATGCTCGTGACGCGTGTTCTGGCTCCTGACCAGCTGCTCCGACTACGGCCTCGGGCGCCCTGCTGACGAGGAAGGGGGCTCGTTCGAGTGCGGCTCCTACATGGAGGACGCCGACGAGCTGGACACGGTGGACAGCTGCGTCTTCGAAGAGGCGGTCGGCAGCCTGACCAACGTCATCGACTGGATGGTGCCGGACTTCGAAGGAAAGAACGACGGCAGCGACCGGGTCGGCATGACCCCCATCCTGCTGCCGCTCACCGACGACGACGACGACGGCCTGTACGGCAGCGAGGGCGATCTCTCCACCGTCCTGGTGGTGAGCTACGACGAGCAGTACGCCCAGACGCGCATCCGGGCGGTGAGCGGCGACGGCAGCGAGCTCCTCTGGACCGCAGCGCCCGCCAGCCTGCAGCCACAGAGCGGTCTGGCCGGCGGGGACCTGGATGGCGATGGCCGCGCCGAGGTGGTGGCCGTGCGCCTGGACGGCAAGGTGGTGGCGGTCGACGGCGACGGCGACACGCTCTGGACGTCGGAAGCGATGCCCGCGGGGAGCTATGCCGGCGAGCGCGACAACCCGGCGCTCGCCGACCTCGACGGCGATGGGAGCCCGGAAGTGCTGGTGGGAGCGAACATCTTCGACGCCGCTGGCGACCTGCTCGCGACCGGCAGCAAGGGCCGGGGTGGCGACGACGGCACCACCTCCTTCGGCGTCGATCTCGACGGCGATGGTCAACAGGAGCTGATCACAGGCAACGCTGCGTACGCGATCGACGGGTCGATCGTGGCCTCGAACGACGAGGACGACGGCTACGTGGCCGCGGCCGACTTCGACGGCGACGGGCAGGGGGACGTGGTCGTGTCCGCCGCCGGCATCGTGCGCGTCCAGGACACCGACTACTCCGTCGTGATGGAGGTCGACCTCGGGGCCAGCCTCTCTGGACCGCCCTCCATCGCCGACCTCGACGGCGACTCCGAAGCGGAGATCGTCGTCACCACCGAGAAGGAGGTCGTCGCGCTCGAGGCCGACGGCACCGTGATCTGGCGCTGGCGGCACGAAGGGGACGAGAGCGGCGTGACCGGTCTCTCCATCTACGACTTCGAGCGCGACGGCATGCCGGAGGTCGTCCACATCGACGAGTACGCGCTGCACATCCTGCGCGGGGCCACCGGCGAGCTCCGCATGATCAGCTACGAGCACACGAGCGAGTCGTTCGTGGAGTACCCGGTGGTGGGCGACGTCGACGCCGACGGCGAGATCGAGATCGTGGTCGGGAGCACGGCGTACTGGGGCTCGAGCCTCGGCATCACCACCTTCGCGGCCATCGACGCGGTCTGGCCTCCGGGCCGGAAGATCTGGAACCAGCACGCCTACTTCGTCACGAACATCGCGGACGACGGCACGGTCCCTGCGAGCCCCGACGTGAACTGGGAGACGCTGAACACCTTCCGGTCCGGCAACCTGACCCCTGCGAGTGGCACGCGAGCGGCGGATCTGCTGGTGGACATCGCAGAGGTGTGCACCACGGAATGCCCCGACGGGCGCCTGACCATCCGCGCCCGCGTCGGCAACCAGGGCACCGGCGACGCGACCGGGGCGGTCAGCGTGGAGCTCTGGGCCGAGATCCAGGACCTCTGGTACATCATCGACACGGCGGAGTTGGACAGCGCGGTCGCCGGAAGCTGGAGCGAGACCATCGAGTTCGAGGTCGACGAAGCCGAGGCCTACCAGAGCATCGCGGTGACCGTCGACGGCGGCGCGCACGCCACCGGCGGCGGGACCTGGCGCGAGTGCCTCGAGGAGAACAACGCCGGGTACTGGGACGGTCCCCTCTGCCAATAGCGGGTCAGTCGACCGGCTGGCCTGCCACCCAGACCGCGTCGATCGACAGATCCGGAAGATCCTCCAGCGCGACCGCGAGGGGGTCTCCGTCGATCGCCACCAGGTCCAGCACGCAGCCCACGTCGAGGCAGCCGAGCTCCGGACGGCCCAGCGCGGCGGCGCTGCCCGACGCGTAGCCGTCGAGGGCTTGCCCGACGCTGAGCCCGTCATCCTGCGTGGTCGCGGCCGACCAGGCGTTCAGCAGCGGCTCGGCGTTGAGCCACACCGGCCAGTCCGTCCCCATGGCGATGACGGCGCCGGCATCTGCGATCCCCACGAAGTCGTAGGCCGCCTCGAAGCGCTCGTCCCCCCAGTTCTCGGAGGTGTCGCTGAAGCTGGCGCCGAGGTAGTGCGCTGGTTGCACGCTCACGACGAGCCCGAGCTCGGCGATCCGCGCCTTGTCCTCGTCACTCACGAGGACCGCGTGCTCGAGCACGTGCTGTTGCACCAGGCCACGCTGCGCTGCGACCGCCTCGAACGCGTCCACCGCCGCCGCGACCGCGGCGTCGCCGTTGACGTGGAGCTTCAGGGGCAGCCCCCGCGATTCGGCCTCTTCGACGATGGCGGTGAGCTCGGCGGTGTCGAAGTAGTGGCTGCCGAAGTTGTCCGGGTCGTTGGCGAGCGGCTCCGACACCCAGGCGCTCGACGTTCCCATCGAGCCGTCGACCCAGACCTTGCACGCCGCGAAGCGCGACAGCTCCCCCTCGTAGAGCGAGCGCAGCTCATCGGCCGTCGCGAGGTCGGACTGTTGGAAGATCGGAAGGCTCCAGTGAACCCTCAGCGGGAGCTCACCCGCTTCCTCGAGCGCGGCGTACACCTCGGGCCGACTCAAGTCGAAGCCTGGGCTCGCCATGATCTCCGACACGCCCGTGAGGCCGCCGGCCGCGAAGTCCTTCAGGGTCGGCCGCACCCCTTCCGCCAGGTCCTCGTCGTCGTACGCGCCGAGGGCGGCTTCGCTGACCAGGGAGAGCGCAGCTTCATAGAGCAGGCCGGTGGGCTCGCCGGTCTTCGGATCCCGCACGATCGTGCCGCCGGGAGGGTCCTCCGTGGAGGCGTCGATGCCCGCCAGCTCCAGCGCCAGGCTGTTGGCCACCGCCGAGTGTGCCGAGTTGTCGACGAGCAGGACCGGTCGGTCCGAGACCACGTCGTCCAGCAACCGGCCGTCGGGCTCGCCGAGGAGCTCGACCAACCACCCGTAGCCCACGATCCACGGCTCGTCGGGGGCCTCCTCGGCATAGTCGGCGAGCTGCGAGAGCAGGCTGTCCATGCTGGAGGTGCCAAGCAGCATGAGCCGCTCGAGCACGAAGCTGCCCGCCATCACGTGGGCATGGCTGTCGATGAAGCCCGGCCAGACGGTGCCCGCCAGGGTCACCTCCTGGGTGCCGGCGCCGACCATCGCACGCGCCTCGTCTCCGTGCGCAACGACCACGCCGTCGATCGCCGCGAGGGCGTCGGTGCCACGCACACTGTCGAGCCGGAAGTCACCGTGGAACACCTGGTCCGCGGACTCCGGGCCCTGGCACCCCCCCGCGAGCATGATCCATCCGAACATGAGCCCTCCAGACTGTGGCCACCCGACTCGGATACCCTCTGGGCGTGCGCGCGCCATCTCATAGGGCCTACCGCGCGATGTTCGCGACGGCCCAGGACGCCATCCTGATCTGCGATCTGGAGTCCGCGGCCATCCTCGAGGTCAACGAGGCGGCGCAGCGACTGTTCCGCCGAACCGAGGCCGAGCTGCTCGCGTCGACGGGCAAGAGCCTGACCCACCCGTCGAGCTGGGAAGAGGCGGCACGCCTCTCGACCCAACTCCTCGCCGACGGGGTGGCCCACCATCCCGAGATCCGGGTGCTTCGCGGCGACGGCACCACCGGCTGGGCGGAGATCCGCCTGACCACCTTCATCGACGATGGGCGGGCCCTGTACCTCTCCATCACCCGCGACGTCAGCGAGCGGGTGGAGCGCACCCTCGACCTCGCTCGCGCCAACCGCCAGCTCGAAGAAGCCCGCGATGCAGCGCGCCGCCACGCGGAGGTGCTCGACGCCACCCTCGGAGCCGCCAGCGACGCGTTCCTCATCGCGGACCTCACCACCGGCCGCTTCCTGCAGGCGAACCCGGCAGCCACCCGCCACTTCGGGTACTCGCTCGACGAGTTCCGCTCGATGACGGGACGGCAGCTCCATCCATCCGAGCTCAAGGAAGCCGTCGACGCCTTCTCTGCCCAGCTGCTCACCAAGGGACACGCCTGGGCGCCACGGCTCGTCTGTCAGCGAAAGGACGGCTCGACGTTCTGGGGCTCGGTCAGCTTGTCGGCGTTCGAGCTCCAGGGGCAGGGACAGTTCGTCTCCGTGGTCCGGGACGTGAGCCTGGGCGTGGCCCGGGAGTCGGAACTGCAGGAGTCCTACGACCAGCTGAGGCGGGCGCAGGCGCAGCTCATCCAGGCCAGCAAGCTCAGCGCCATGGGGGAACTCGGAGCGGGCATCGCACAC
>CAZSAT010000049.1:0-46800 GCA_964604675.1 uncultured Enterobacterales bacterium | reverse complement strand
AGATCATGGGGCTGAACCTGTTCCAGGTCAGCGTCATCATGCTCTACGTCTCGATGGGCAAGGTGGCGGGCGGCACGGCACCGATCCTGGACCACGGCGCGCTGCCGGAAGGCTTCGTCGCCTTCTCGAACCCCCTCCCGCACGTCTTGATGCTCACGGCCATCGTCGTTGGCGTGGCCACCACGGCCCTCGGGCTGGCCATCGTCGTTCGGATCAAGGAGGCCTACGGCACCGTCGAGGAAGACGAGATCGTGGCCATGGACAACGCCCTGCACAGCGGTGAGGGCTGATGGCTGGCGGAGCCGAGATCGAGGTCGTGCACCGTACGCTGAGCGACCACCTGCCGGTGCTCGCGGTGGTCCTGCCGCTGGTGGCTGCGCCCGTCTGCGTGCTGCTCCGGAAGCCGGCGCTGGTCCGGCCCTTCGCCATCATGGTGGCCTGGGCCACCCTGGGGATCTCGGTGAGCCTGCTCTCGACGGCGCTCGGGTCGGGGCCCATCGACTACCACGTAGGGGGCTGGGCGCCTCCGGTGGGCATCGCGTACCGCATCGACGTGGTCAACGCGTGGGTGCTGGTGATCGTCACGGCCATCGCCTCGGTCACCTTCCCCTTCGGCGAGGGGCACGAGAACCTCGACCTCGATCCCTCGCGGGTGCACCTGTACTACGCCACCCTGCTGCTCTGCCTGTGCGGCCTGTTGGGCATGGCGGCCACCGGCGACGCGTTCAACATCTTCGTGTTCCTCGAGGTCAGCTCCTTGTCGAGCTACGCGCTGATCGCGCTCGGCCACAAGCGCCAGGCCCTGCGAGCGGCCTACAGCTACCTGGTCATGGGCACGATCGGTGGCACCTTCTTCCTGATCGGGGTGGGCCTGCTGTTCCAGTCCACGGGCACCCTCAACATCGTCGACCTCTCCGAGCGCGTGCAACCGCTGCTCGGGTCGCGCACCGTGGTCGCCGCGTTCGCGTTCCTCCTGGTCGGCCTCGGCATCAAGCTCGCGATCTTCCCGCTGCACCAGTGGCTGCCCAACGCCTACACCTACGCGCCCGCGAAGGTCTCTGCCTTCCTGGCCGCCACCGCCACCAAGGTGGGCGTGTACGTGCTGCTCAGGGTGCTCTTCGGCATCTTCGGGGTGGCCTTCGTCTTCCACACCCTGCGGCTCGAGGTGTTGCTGCTGCCCATGAGCCTGCTCGCGATGTTCGCGGGCTCGTTGGCCGCCATCGCGCAGACCGACATCAAGCGCCTGCTGGCCTACAGCTCCATCGCGCAGATCGGGTACATGACCCTCGGGATCAGCTTCGCCAACATCGACGGGCTCACGGGCAGCGTGCTGCACCTCTTCAACCACGCTCTGATGAAGGGCGGCCTCTTCCTCGTCGTGGCGTGCGTCAACGCGCGCATCGGCAGCTCGCGGGTCCAGGACTTCGCCGGGCTGGGCCGCGCCATGCCGCTCACGATGGCCGCCTTCGTCCTCGGCGGCCTGAGCCTGATCGGGGTGCCCGCGACCGTGGGCTTCGTGAGCAAGTGGTACCTGGTCATCGGTGCACTGGAGCGTGGCTGGCCGGTGGTGGCGCTCCTGATCCTGCTGAGCTCTCTGCTCGCCGTGGTCTACGTCTGGCGCGTCCTCGAGGTCATCTACTTCAAGGAGCGGCCGGCCGACGCCCCGGAGGTCTGTGAGGTCGGCTGGCGCATGCTCGCACCGACCTGGATCCTCATCGGCGCGGCGGTCTACTTCGGCCTGCGCGCGGAGCTGTCCAGCACGGTGGCCATCGAAGCCGCCAAGACCCTGATCGGGAGCGTGCCATGAGCGCCTGGCTGATCGGCGCAGCGCTGGTGGTGCCCGCCCTGGGGGCGGCCCTGGTCGCGCTCGTGGGGTGGCTCACCCCCGAGGACCCCAAGACTGGCGGCAACAACGCCCGCGAGGCGGTCACGGTGCTCGCCTCGGTCTTGACCTTCGGGCTGGTGGGTGGGCAGATCCTGCCGGTGGTCTGGTCTGGCCGGCGTCCGTCCTGGACGGTCTTCGAGGTGATCCCGAACGTGCCCTTGGCCTTCGAGATCGAGCCGCTGGGCATGCTCTTCGCGCTGGTCGCCAGCGCGCTCTGGATCCCCACCAGCCTCTACGCCTTCGGCTACATGCGCGGGCACCACGAGAAGAACCAGACACGCTTCTTCGTGTGCTTCGCGGCGGCCATCTTCGCGGCCCTGGGCATCGCCTTCTCGGCGAACCTCTTCACGCTCTTCCTCTTCTACGAGCTGCTCACCTTCTCGACCTACCCCCTCGTCACCCACGAGGGCACCGAGAAGGCGATGAAGGCCGGGCGCGTCTACCTGGGCATCCTGGTCTTCACGTCGGTCACCTTCCTGCTCTTCGCAGTGATCTGGACCTACCAGCTCACGGGCACCACCGACTTCACCCCGGGTGGCATCCTGGCGGGATCGGTGTCGCCCGGACAGGCCACCCTGTTGCTGGCGCTCTTCTCGTTCGGCACGGGCAAGGCCGCGCTGATGCCCTTCCACCGCTGGCTGCCCAACGCCATGGTCGCGCCCACGCCGGTGTCGGCGCTGCTGCACGCCGTGGCCGTGGTGAAGGCGGGGGTCTTCACGGTCCTGAAGATCGTGGTCTACGTGTTCGGGCTCGACTTCCTCACCACCACCGGCGCGTCGCAGTGGCTGTGCTGGGTGGCGGCGTTCACGCTCTTGTCGTCCTCGGTCATCGCCCTGACCAAGGACAACCTCAAGGCACGCCTGGCCTACTCCACGGTGAGCCAGCTCAGCTACATCGTGCTCGGGGCGGCGCTGGCCACCTCCGCGGGCGCGCTGGGCGGCGGCCTGCACATCGCCATGCACGCCATGGGCAAGATCACGCTGTTCTTCTGCGCGGGCTCGATCATCGTCTTCGCCCACAAGACCAAGGTGTCCGAGATGGACGGCCTCGGTCGGCGCATGCCGCTCACCATGGCCGCCTTCTTCCTCGGCTCGATGTCGATCATCGGGCTGCCGCCCATGGGGGGAAGCTGGTCCAAGTGGTACCTGGCGCTCGGCGCGGCCGACGCCGGCCAGCCGATCTTCGTGGGTGTGTTGATGGTGAGCTCGCTCTTGAGCATCGGCTACCTGATGCCGGTGGTGGGACGGGCCTTCTTCCTGCCGCCGAAGCCCTGGACCGACGACCACGGTCACCACCACGCCGCCCAGACCGAGCGGCGGGAGGGCGACTGGCTGTGCACGGGCCCGCTGTGCCTCACCGCGGCGGGCTGCGCCCTGCTCTTCTTCTACGGCTCGGGCGTGCGTGATCTGCTGCTGCCCATGGTCGAGGTGGCGCAGCTGGCGGAGGTGCTGCCATGAGTCACGAGCACGGTCCCCCCTCGGTGCCCCTGGAGAAGGTGAAGCTCATCGTGCGCTTCACGCTCTTCATCTGCGCGGTCTCGGTCGGCGCGGAGCTCTTCTTCGACAAGGCCGGGCACGTGCACTACGGCTTCGAGCAGATCCCCGGCTTCCACGCAGCGTACGGCTTCGTGAGCTGTGTGCTGCTGGTCCTCCTGGCGGCCCAGATGCGGAAGCTCGTCCTGCGCGACGAGGACTACTACGACCGTGATTGAGCAGCTGCCTCCCGGTCTGATCCTGATCCTCGGCGGGTTGCTCCTGCCGCTGGTGCCCAGGTCCGTGCGCAAGATCGTGCTCGTCCTGCTGCCCGCGTTGGGGCTGGCCCACGCGGCCGTGCTGCCCCTGGGCTCGTCGCTCGCCTACACGGTGTTCGACTACGAGCTGGTGCTCTACCAGGTCGACGCGCTGAGCCGGATCTTCGGCATCATCTTCCACATCGCGGCCCTGTTGACCGCGGTCTACACCCTGCACGACGACGACCCGGTGCAGCAGGTGGCCGGACTGACCTACAGCGGCGCGGCCATCGCGGCGGCCTTCGCGGGCGACCTGATCACCCTGTTCGTGTTCTGGGAGGCCACCGCCATCACGTCGGTGTTCCTCATCTGGGCACGCCGCACCGAGCGCGCCTACGCAACGGGCATGCGCTACCTCGTCGTGCAGGTGGCCAGCGGCGTGCTCCTGCTCGCGGGCGCCATCCTGTACTTCCAGCAGAGCGGCAGCCTGTCGATCGACCCCTGGCTGGCTGATGGCAACCAGCTGCGCGGCATGTTCGCCTTCGACACGCTCGAGCAGGCGTCCGCCGCCCAGCTGCTGATCCTCGCGAGCTTCGGCATCAAGGCGGCCTTCCCGCTCCTGCACAGCTGGCTGCAGGATGCCTACCCGGAAGCCACGGTGGGCGGCACGGTGTGGCTCTCGGCGTTCACCACCAAGCTGGCCATCTACGCGCTCGCGCGCTGCTTCGCGGGCACCGAGCTGCTGATCCCCATTGGCGCGCTGATGACCGCCTTCCCCATCTTCTATGCGGTGATCGAGAACGACCTGCGCAAGGTGTTGGCCTACAGCCTGAACAACCAGCTGGGCTACATGGTGGTGGGCGTGGGCATCGGCACGCAGCTCGCGATCAACGGCGCGGCCTCGCACGCCTTCGCCCACATCCTGTACAAGGGCCTGCTCTTCATGGGCATGGGCGCGGTGCTCTACCGGGCTGGCACCGTGAAGGGCTCCGAGCTGGGCGGGCTGTGGCGGCAGATGCCGTACACCACCGTCTTCACCTCGATCGGCGCGGCGGCCATCTCGGCCTTCCCGCTGTTCAGCGGCTTCGTGTCGAAGTCGATGATCCTGACCGCTGCGGCCGACGGCCACTACACGGTCACCTTCCTGGTCTTGCTGTTCGCCAGCGCGGGTGTGTTCCACCACTCGGGCATCAAGATCCCCTACTTCGCCTTCTTCGCCCACGACAGCGGTCGGAAGGTGAAGGAAGCCCCCCGGAACATGCTGGTGGCGATGGGCGTGGCGAGTGCGCTCTGCATCGGCATCGGCGTCTGGTACGAGCCGCTCTACGCCCTCCTGCCCTTCGACATGGACGTGATCGGCTGGATCCCGTACGACGCCACCCACGTCGTGACCCAGCTCCAGCTGCTCCTGTACTCGGCGGCGGCGTTCATCTTCCTGCAGAAGATGGGCTGGTACCCGCCCGAGCTCAAGTCCACGAACGTGGACGTGGAGTGGGTGTACCGGAAGGGCGGCAAGCGCCTGGCCGTGCAGGCAGGGCGCGCGGTCGACGCGGCCTACCTGGGGGCCCGGGAGGTGGTGTTCGCCACGGCCTGGCGCGTGGTGCACCAGGTGAAGGTCTGGCACAGCCCCACCGGGTTGCTGGGCGAGCCGTGGCCGATCGGCGCAGCCGCCATCGCGGCGGCCACCGTGCTGGTGTTGGCGCTGGGGCTCGGCTGGAGCGGCTGACCGCCCGGGTCCGCAGGCTCGCTACCGCAGCCGCGCCGCCAACAGCCTGGCCGCTTCCGCCGCGCGCTCCGGTGGCGCCGACGTGAAGCAGATGCGCACGCAGGTCTCGTACCCGGTGCCAAAGCTCGGTCCTGGCGCCAAGACCAGGCCATCGTCGAGGCAGTCCTCCAGGAAGCCCCAGATGCCGCGCTCGTCCAGCTTGGGGGCCACGTCGAGGAACAGGAAGGTGCTGCCGTCGGGGCGCCGCACACCCAGGGTGTCGGCCATCGCTTCCCCGGCTGCCCGGTACAGGGTGCGGGCTTCGTCCACCCACGCCTGACCCCGCTGGAGCACCTCGATCCCTGCGAGCTGGCCCGAGGTGGGCGCCGAGTAGAAGGTGTGCGTGCTGACCTTGCGCGCCTGCGCGACCGCCGCCGGTGGACCGACCAGGTAGCCGGTGCGGTTGCCCGACATGCCGTGGCCCTTGGAGAAGGAGAAGGCCGAGAAGGTGCGCTCGGGGGCGAGGGCGCCCATGTAGGTGTGGGGCGCCCCCCACGAGTACAGCTCGTAGACCTCGTCCGAGAGGATCCAGAGGTCGTGTTCGCGCGCCAGCTCGGCGAGCGCCTGCATGCACGCTTCCGGGATGATGCGCCCGGTGGGGTTGGAGGGCGTGGACACGTACAGGGCCACGGTCCTGGGCGTGATGCGCGCGCGCACCGCCTGGACCGCTGCCTCGACGGACGCCAGGCGGTCGTAGAAGGGCACCTCGACCGGCTTGCCGCGGAAGGCCTGCACGATGCCGCGGATGAGCGGCCAGAAGGGCGCGAGGATGAGCACTTCCTCGTCGGGCTCGAGGATGGATCCGAGGGCCGCGCCCAGCGCCCCCGTGCAACCCGCTGTGACCAGCACGCCGCCGCGCTCGGTCGGGAGGCCGCTGGCGCGGGTCTTGTCGACCACCGCGTCCACGAGCGCCGGCAGTCCCTGGGGCGAGGAGTAGCGGTGCATGCCTGGATGGCGGGCGACGGTGAAGTCCTCCATGCGGCAGCCGGGCGCCGGCTCCATCCACGTGTCGCCCACGTGCAGGGGGTACACCGACTCCGGCGGCAGGGCGGCCACCTTGTGCGCGATGCGCGAGAAGACCGCCCCGGGCATCTGGTCGACCGCGCTGCACGGCCCGGGGGGGCGAGGCATCAGGCCAGGCTCTCCAGCCACGCGCGCAGGATGTTCACGGCCACCTGCTTCCGGTACGTCGAGGTGCTGCGAATGTCGTCGATCGGGGTGATGTCGCGCACCACGAGCTCGGCCATGCGCGGGTCCACCGGGCGACCGAGCAGGGCGCGCTCGGTGGTCTCGCAGCGTACCGGCACCGCAGCGACCGAGCCGTAGGCGATGCGGGCTTCGGTGACCACGCCGTCGGCGATCTTGAGCCGCGCACCGAGCACCACCTTCGAGATCGCCTGGGCCAGGCGGGTGCCCACCTTGCGGTAGTGGGTGAGGTCCTCGGGGGCGCGGGCGGGTAGCCACACCCCCGTGATGATCTCGTCGGGCTGCAGCTCGACGCGGCGGTAGCCCAGGAAGAAGCGGTCGAGCGGGATGAAGCGCGGTCCGCGTTGGGCGCTGGCCGCCTCGACCATGGCGTCGAGGCTCAGGAGCACGGGCAGCGAGTCGCCAGCCGGGCTGGCGTTGGCCAGGTTCCCGCCCACGGTGCCGCGGTTCTGGATCTGCAGGGCGCCTACGGTGCGCGCGCACTCGGCCAGCGAGGGCGCTTCCTCGAGCAGGAGCTCGGAACGTGCCACGTCGGTCCAGGTGGTGGTGGCTCCGATCCAGATCCGCTTGCCGTGCTTGCGGATGCCGCGGAGCTCGGGGAGGTCGAAGATGTCGACCACCGTCGTCATCTCGCGCGTGCCGAGCTCCTGCTCCACCAGCAGGTCCGTGCCGCCGGCCAGCACGGTGACCCCCGTGTTCGCCGCGATGAAGCGCAGGGCTTCGTCGAGGCTCCCCGGCTTCTCGAAGGTGGCGCTACTCGTCAGCACCGACGACCTCGGCCACGGCGTCCACGATCTTCTGGTAGCCGGTGCACCGGCAGAGGTTTCCGGCCAGCTGCTCGCGCAGGTCCTGCCGGGTGGGCCGGGTGCCGCTCTCGAGGATCTCGGCGGCGGTGACCAGGAAGCCCGGTGTGCAGATGCCGCACTGCGCGGCACCGTGCTCGAGGAAGGCATCGAGGATGCCTTGGAGCCGGTCGTCCTGCGCGAGGCCTTCGATGGTGCGGATGTCGTGCCCGGGCATCTGGCCCACGGCCACGAGGCAGGCGCAGACCGAGCGGCCGTCGATCAGCACGCTGCAGGCGCCGCACTCGCCTTCGCCGCAGCCTTCTTTGCTTCCGGTGAGCCGCAGGTCTTCGCGGAGCACGTCGAGCAGGCGCGCCATCGGAGCACACGCCACCGTGTGTTCCGCGCCGTTGACCTTCAGGAGCACAGTGCCTCCAGCACGCGTTCGGGCGTCATGGGCAGGCGATCGAGCACCGCGCCGCTGGCGTCCTCGATGGCCTGGGCGACCGCAGCCGCCGGACCGTCCATGGGGATCTCGCCGACGCCCTTGGCGCCGAAGGGACCACCGGCGTAGGGCAGCTCGATCAGCACGGTGGTCATCTCGGGCGCGTCGAGCGAGGTGGGGATGATGTAGTTGGTGAGTCGGTCGTTCTTCTGGCCGGCCTGGTCGTCGAGGACCACCTCTTCGCACGTGGCGTAGCCCAGCCCCTGCAGCGACCCGCCCTCGATCTGGCCGGTGCACAGCACGGGGTTCAGGGCCCTGCCCACGTCGGTGGCGCTGGTGAAGTGCCGGTAGCTGACCTCGCCGGTGTCCATGTTCACCGCGAGATCCACCACGCACGCGCTCCAGCCGTAGGTCGGGTAGGCGTCGCCCTGGTAGCGCACGTCGTCCCAGGTCATGGAGCCGTCGTCCTCGTACACGGACTCGGCCCGCAGGACCTGCTCGGACTCGCGCAGCGCCAGCAGATCCGAGAAGCTGCCGTCGGTGCCGATCTCGGCCTCGAGGGCGGCCTTCAGGGCCACGGCGGCCTTCTGCGTCACCCCGCCCACGACCATCGCGGTGCGGCTGGCGACCGTGGGGCCGCTGTCGGGCACGGCGGCGGTGTCGGGCTCTTCGACCACCACGGACTCCGCGTCGATGCCCAGCTCCTCCGCCACGATCTGGGGGAGGATGGTGCGCGTACCCTGGCCGATGTCGGTCGACCCGCTGAGCACGTGGATGCGCTGACCGCGGAGCTCGAGCGCCACCCGGCCCTCGAGGCGCGCTTCGCCGTTGCCCGTGAAGCCGCAGCCGTGGAAGACCACCGCCACGCCGCGCCCGAGCTGGGCGAGCGCGCACGGGTCGCCCGCACCCGGGCGAGAGACCAGGAAGGGGGAGGGGGCGGGGGCCGCTTCGAGCGCGGCGTCGAGCACCTGGAGGCCGCCCACCTGCGTCATCACCTGGCCGGTGGCGGTGGTGTCGCCCTCGCGGAGCAGGTTGCGCCGGCGCAACAGCACCGGGTCGAGGCACAACCTGCGCGCGATGCGGTCCATGTGGCGTTCGACCGCGAACATGGCCTGAGGGGCGCCGAAGCCCCGGAAGGCGCCGTTGGGGGGGCTGTTGGTGGCGACCACGGTGCCGTGGATGCGCACGTGGTCGGCCCTGTAGGGCCCCATGCCGTGGATGACGGCTCGGGAGAGGACCACCGGCGAGAGGGTGTTGTAGGCGCCCCCGTCCATCACCACGTCGGACTCCCAGGACAACAGGGTGCCGTCGTCGTCGACCCGCGTGCGGATCCGGATGGTGGCGGGGTGGCGCTTCGTGGTGGCCCGGAGGTCCTCGTCGCGTCGGTAGATGAGCTTCACGGGCCGGCCCGTGTGGATGGCCAGCAGCGCCGCGTGGGCGGCGATCATGGAGGGGTACTCCTCCTTGCCGCCGAAGCCGCCCCCCGTGCAGGCCTGCACCACGTTGATCTTCTGGCCGTCGAGCAGCCCGGCCAGGGCCTTCACGATGTAGTAGGGGCACTGCAACGAGCCGATGATGGTCAGCGAGCCGTCGGCGTTCGGCACGACGAGGATGCCCTGGGGCTCGATGTAGAGCTGCTCCTGGTGGCCCACCGTGTAGCTGCCTTCGACCAGGGTGCCGGTGGCGACGGAGCGCAGGTCGCCCTTCTCGATCGTGATCTCCTTGAACACGTTGTCGGCGCCGTAGATGCGCACCCCGGCGCCCTGGGCGCGGGTGTAGTCGGTGAGCGCGCGGCTGGTCTTGTAGTCGACCACCACGTGCTTGGCGGCCTCCAGGGCCTTGTCGCGGGTAGGGGCGGCCACGAGCGCCACCGCTTCGTGGGCGTGCCGGACCTGGTCGGACGCGAGCGCCGGTTGATCCTCGGTCATGAGGAACACGAGGTTCTTGCCTGGGATGTCCTTCGCCGTCACCAGGGTCACGCCGGTCCAGTCGTAGTCCGGGTCGCGGGTGATGCTCCTGATGCGGGCTCGCGCGTGCGGCGAGCGCACCGTCGCACCGTAGAGGCAGCCGTCGGGCCGGAGGTCGTCGACGTACTTGGCGGCCCCGGTGACCTTGTCCACCCCGTCGCGACGTCGGGGACTGGTGCCGACGGACACGCTTGCTCCTGCTCGATCGCGGGGAGGATAGCGCACGGCGGCGCCGGGCCCGCGGCGTGGGCCCGGACCGTCTCGTGCTATCGATCCTCGAGCATGCCGAGCGACGCGCCCGCCACCGCCGAGACCGTGATCCTGGACGACGAGCTGGCACCTCCCAGCCACGCGCCGCTGGCCCCCGCGCTGCCTGGGTACGAGGTGCTCGACCTGGTTGCGGTCGGGGGCATGGGCGAGCTCTGGCGCGTGCACGACCCCAGCCTCGATCGCACGGCGGTGATGAAGGTGCTGCGTCCGGAGTTCACCGGGCACACCGGCGCCACGGCGCGCTTCCTCGCCGAGGCGCAGGCCACCGCCCAGCTCGACCACCCGGCCATCGTGCCGGTGCACGAGGTCGGCACGCTGGACGACGGTCGGCCGTACTTCACCATGCGGCTCGTGCGCGGCCGGACGCTGCTCGAGGCGATCGCGGCGCTGCACGCCGACCCCGAGGCCGCCGCCGCCGGGGGGCTGCAGCGCATGGTCCAGCACTTCGGCGTGATCTGCGACGCGGTCGCCCACGCCCATGCCCGCGGCGTGCTCCACCGCGACCTGAAGCCCGAGAACGTGATGGTCGGCGGCTTCGGCGAGGTGCAGGTGATGGACTGGGGGCTCGCCAAGGTCCAGGGCCGCTCCGACGGCGACCTGCTGGGCGTCAACCTCCCGGCCCGGAGCCATGTGCAGACCCAGGTCGGCACGATCTTCGGCACCCCCGCCTACATGCCACCGGAGCAGGCGGCCGGCGATCTGAGCCTCGTCGACGCGCGGTCCGACGTGTACAGCCTCGGGGCGGTGCTCTACACGCTCCTCGCCGGGCGCCCGCCCTTCGACGGTCCCGACACCGTGGCGGTCCTGGCCAAGGTGCGGAGCGGAGAGCGCCCGGCGCCCATCCAAGGCCAGCTCCCGCTGCCCCGGGCGCTCGTCGACCTCTGCGAGCGCGCCATGCAACCCGATCCGGAGGCGCGCTATCCGGACGCCGCCGCTCTGACGGCCGACGTGCACGCCTACCTCGACGGTGCCACGCGGCGCGCCCAGGCCCGTGCGTTGCTCGACAGCGCTCTGGCCCGTCGCGCGGACGTGCAGGCCAGGCGGGTCGAAGCGGCCCGGCTGCGCTCGGCCGGCGAGCGAGCGCTGCAGGCGGTCGGTCCCTTGGCCGGCGAGGAGCAGAAGGCCTCGGGGTGGGCGCTCGAGGACGCGGCCGCGGCGCTGGAGCGTCGCGCAGCCCTCGACGACGCAGCGATCGACGCTGGACTGCGCGCGGCGCTGGGGCAGGCCCCGGATCTGGTCGAGGCCCGCCTCGCGCTCGTCGCTCGCCGGCGGAGCCAGCTCGAGGAGGCCGAGCGCCGCGGCGATCTGGACGCCGCCGCCCAGGCGGAAGCGGGCGTGCAGCGTCACCTCGATCTGCTCCCCGCCGGCCACCCGGAACGGCACCGGTCCACGCTCTGGCTCCGGGGTGAAGGCACGGTCTCGCTCGTCACCGACCCGCCCGGGGCCGAGGTCAGCTGCCTCCGGTACGAGCCGGTGAACAGGCGGCTCGTCGCGCGGCCCTTCCAGGAGCTGGGCCCCACGCCGCTGGCCGACGTGCCGCTCCCGATGGGGCGCTACCTGCTGATCGTCCGGCACCCGGCGTGTGAGCCGGTCCGCTACCCGGTCCACATCGCGCGCAGCACGCGCTGGGCCGGCGTTCCCCCAGGGGGGAGGGAGCCTCACGTGCTCCGCCTTCCGCGGCCGGGCGAGCTCGGCGAGCACGACTGCCTGGTGCCCGGTGGCTGGGCCATCCTGGGCGGCGACACCGCCACCTCCCGCGGCTTCGAGCGCCGGCGCGCCTGGGTGCCGGGCTTCGTGATCCGCCGCTTTCCCGTCACGCTCACCGAGCTCCTGGCCCGGCTGAACGCTCTGGTCGCGCAGGGCCGCGTCGAGCGTGCCCTGGAGCTCGCGATCCGGGAGCGCGCCACCACGCAGGGCGAGCTCGGTTCGTTGCTGCTCGGGCGTACGGCCAGCGGCGGCTTCGAGCTGGTCCCGGATGCCGACGGCGATCTCTGGGACCCGCGCTGGCCGGCGATCATGGTGAGCTGGACCGCCGCGAAGGGGCTGGCGGCCGAGGAGGCGGCGGCCACGGGGCTCCCCTGGCGCCTCCCCACCGCGGCCGAGCGCGAGAAGGCGGCCCGCGGAGTCGACGGGCGGGACTACCCCTGGGGTGACGTGTTCGATCCCATGTGGTCCAGGAACGCACGCAGCGCGGCCGAACGCTTCCCGGCGCGGCCAGGCGGCCAGCCGGCCGACGAGAGCCCCTACGGGGTGCGCGATGTGGCCGGCAACGTCCGGGACTGGGTGGAGGACGCGTGGCTGCCTCCGGGCGGCGGCGACGGCACGCAGGATCACCTGTGCATGGGCGGCAGCTGGGGCCTGCCGGCGCTGCACTGCCGGGCCGACATCAGCTCGGCGCTCCCCCCTTCTGCTGCGTACGGCGACCTGGCGTTCCGGCTCGCGCGGGATTGGCCTGGATAGAGGGCGGTGCCGGCGGTCGTGCACCTCCCGCTGGAGGTGATACGCTGCCGTGACTCAAGCGAGAGTTACGAAGATGCACGCCCTGCTCGAACGTCCCTTTCCCGCCGAGCTCCAGCCCCTCCGCGAGCTGGCCCTGAACCTGTGGTGGTCGTGGGACGAGCAAGCCACGGAGCTGATGTCCCAGCTCGATCCGCACCGCTGGGACCAGGTGGGCCACAACCCGGTGGCGGTGCTGATGGATCTCGGCGAGCGCCGGCTGCAGGCCCTCGCGGACGACGCGGCCTTCGTGGCTCGGGTGCACGCCATCCACGAGCGCATGCTCGCCTACCTCGCCTCGTCCGACACCTGGGCGGCGCGGGAGGGCGCCACGGCGCCCATCGCGTACTTCTCGATGGAGTTCGGGCTGCACGAGTCGCTGCGGCTCTACTCGGGCGGCCTCGGCGTGCTCGCGGGGGACCACGTGCGGAGCGCGTCGGACCTGGGGCTGAACTTCACCGGCGTGAGCCTGCTCTGGCGTCAGGGCTACTTCCGGCAGCTCGTCGACGACGCCCAGCAGGTCGCGGCCTACCCCCGCTACGACTTCGATCGCCTGCCGGTCGTGCCGCTCACCGACGAAGCCGGCGAGCAGGTGTGCGTGCAGGTCCCCCATGGTCGCCACACCTACGTGGCGCGGGTGTGGACCGTGGCGGTGGGCCGTGTGCAGCTCGTGCTGCTCGACACCGACCACAACGACAACCCCTACGAGCACCGCGTCAACACGCTGCAGCTCTACGGCGGCGACGAGCGCACGCGGTGTGCGCAGGAGGTGCTGCTCGGCATCGGCGGGGTGCGCGCCATGCGGGCGGCGGGGGTCGCCCCCGAGGTGGTGCACCTGAACGAGGGGCACTGCGCCTTCGCCCCGATCGAGCTGGTCCGCGAGCAGGTCGCCGGCGGCGCCAGCTTCGCCCAGGCGGTCTCGCGGGTGCGGCGCCAGGTGGTCTTCACCACCCACACGCCGGTCCCGGCCGGCCACGACCGGTTCTCGTGGGACGTCGTGAACGAAGCCCTGGTCGGCTACCGCGAAGACGCCGGCTGGACCCCGGGCACCTTCATGGACCTGGGGCGCGTCAACCCCCACCAGCTCCACGAGCCGCTGTGCATGACCGTGCTCGCCCTCCGCCTCTCACGCGGCGCCAACGGGGTCAGCAAGCTCCACGGCGAGGTCAGCCGCGACATGTGGAAGGAGCTGTACCCGGGCCGTGAGGTGGAGCAGGTGCCCATCGGTCACATCACCAACGGCGTGCACCCCACCTTCTGGATGGCGCCGGAGACCCGCACCTTCTTCGACGAGCACGTGCCCGGCTGGCGCGAGGAGCTGGTGAACCGCGAGTTCTGGCGGAAGGCCATGATGGAGCTCGACGACCAGGCGTTCTGGGAGCACCACTGCCGGCTCCGCTACAAGCTGGTGGAGCGCGCTCGGCGTTGGTCCAGCCGCATGGCGCTCGACGCCGATGCCCTCACCATCGGCTTCGCCCGTCGCTTCGCCCCCTACAAGCGGGCCAACCTGCTCTTCAGCGACCCGGATCGGCTGCACGGCCTGCTCCGCCAGGGCGTGCAGCTGGTGTATGCCGGCAAGGCCCATCCCCGGGATCTGCACGGTCAGGCGCTGATGTCGGAGATCGTGCGCTACAGCGACAAGCAGGCCTTCCGCGACCACGTGCTGTTCCTGGAGAACTACAACATCTACCTGGGCGGCTTGATGACCCAGGGGGTGGACGTGTGGCTGAACAACCCCCGGCGTCCTCGGGAGGCCAGCGGCACCAGCGGCCAGAAGGTGTGCCTGAACGGCGGCATCAACCTGAGCGTGCTCGACGGCTGGTGGCCCGAGGCCTACGACGGCGACAACGGCTGGGCGGTGGGCGAGGACCAGGACTACGGCACCAACGTGGAGCGGCAGGACGCCGACGACGCCGCGAGCCTCTACCGGGTGCTCGAGGAAGAGGTGCTCCCACTGTTCAACGACCGCGACAAGCGCGGCGTGCCGGTCGGCTGGGTGCGCCGCATGAAGCGCTGCGCGGAGAGCTGCCTGCCGGTGTTCAACACCCACCGGATGGTGCAGGACTACACGCGGGAGCTGTACTTCCCAGGTTGAGGCCGTGCCTGGTCCCCACCCGCCCGCTACTCCTGGAACAGATCCCACTTCGACCGGTCCGGCGTGGCCCGCAGCGCCGCCTCGTCGGAAAGAAGGTCGTGCGCTCCTGCTCGCGGGCGTCGATGAAGGCCACGAACGAGAACGGGCCCCCGTCGCGCCACTGCTCCACGAACAGCCCGAGACCGTGCCCCCCGCCGAGTCCGCGCTCGTCGAGACGATCTCGCTTGCCATTGCCGCGCCATCGATCGATCCTGTTCGGGTCGGGCGCGCAGGGCCCGGAGCGGAAGCCTCGCCTGTGCAGTCTCCAGCCGCGGATTGGCACCGACACGACGGCTGGTGGCTGCGCTCGGAAGGCCACGGCTCCGAGCCCTGCCCGTCCCGACCTTCGCAGCCGCCCCCGCGGGACTGGTAGGTTGGCTCCATGCCCACCCTCATCGTGCGACAGCGCCGGCGACCCGACCGCGCCTGGCCCCTGCAGGCGGGCGAGGTGCTGATCGGCCGCGGTGAAGGTGCGGATCTCCCGCTGCCCAACGTGGCCGTGAGTCGGCGACACGCTCGGCTCGTGGTGGGGCGGAGCACGGTGCTCCACGACCTGGACACCCACAACGGCACGCGCGTGAACGGCGAGCGGGTCCAGGAGGTGACCCTGCAGAGCGGCGACCGCATCCAGGTCGGCCCCTTCGAGCTGATCTTCCTCGACGACAAGACCACGGTGTTCGGGGCCAAGCTGGTCGCGAACTACCCGCGCTACTTCGCGGCGGCGACCGCGCGCGGCGACGCCACCTTCCACCTGTCCAAGGAGGAGCTTCAGGCCCACCTCCGAGGCTTGAAGCCGCTGTCGGAGCGGGCGCGCCTGCTGCACGAGGACGGCCGGGAGACCCTGCTCGGAGCGCGCTCCTGGTGGTTCGGTGCCGGCCAGGATCTGGAGGTGAGGGGCAGCGGCCGCGTGGCCGAGATCCGCTGGGACGTCGACCACCACGTGCTGGTCCGGCACGGGTGGCTCGCACGGGTCCTGGTGAACGGTCGGAAGGTGAAGAACGTCGCGCTGGAACCTGGGGATCAGGTGGAGGTCGGCGACCGCCGCTTCAAGTACGACGCGTAGGCCCGCGTGGCCCGCCGCTACGCCTCGATCGCCGGGATCGTCTCCCGCCCCTCGAAGTCCACCCCGAGCACCTTGGACAAGGCGCCGTAGATCGTGGTCTCGCCGGGCGGCAGGCGCTCGTCGTCGTAGAGCGGGTCCTCCCCGGGCGTGACGCCGTCGAAGGGGGTCGGCTCGCCGGTCTCGAGGTCGTAGCCGCAGATGTAGCCGTTGTTCGGATCCACCTCGCCCAGCGCCTGGTTGCCCTCCACCATCGGCGACACCACCAGGAGCCCGTTGTTCATCACGTGGCCCGTGGCGTCGCGGCCGTTGTCGAACTTGTCGCGCCCGAACTCGGTCGCGAACACGATCATCGTGCGGTCCCAGTAGCTGGTGCCCGTGGCCTGGCCGTCCTTGTCGTGCCACTCGGCCTGCTTCAGGAGCTGGATGAGCCGGCTCGCGGTGTCCAGCGCCCGGTCCCAGTGGTCGGCCTGCCCGTTGGCGTGGTCGAAGTGCGACTGGTCGAAGGCCAGGAAGCCGTCGGTGCCCGGATCGGTGAGGGTGACCGCGGCCGAGGTGCCCGTGCGGATGAGCAGGTAGGCCAGCGCAGCCTGCGCCTGCAGCGGGTCGTCGGCGATGCCCGAGGTGGACGTGGGCCAGGCGTCGTGGAGGTAGTCGAGCACCAGGTCGGCTTCGTCCGACGCCGCCAGGCCGTACTGCGACAAGGGAAAGATGTCGCCCAGGTCGGGCACGAAGAGCAGCTCCTGGATGAGCCGCGCCTCCTCGATCGCCACCTCGCCCGAGGTGCGGCGGCTCAGCAGGGTCTGGCGCAACCGGGACGACGGGAAGGTCTGGGCGAAGCCGCTCGAGGACTCCAGGTGCTCGTCGCGCACCGAGCGCGCCAGGGCGACGAGCTCGGCGCGGGCGTCGGGGTCCTGCAGGGCCCGTGAACCGTTCTCGATCACGCCGGCGTGCCCCGACGTCGACAAGGCGAAGGTCACGGGGTTGGTGACCACCTCCGCCACGTACCGGCTGTCCAGGGCGGGATCGGTGCCGGGCTCTGCGAAGCCCGCACGGCCCATGGTCACGTTGGGGAGCGGCATGTTCGCGCCCCAGGTCGCGGCCACGGCCTCGGGCAGCGTGCGGCCCTCGAAGGCCCCGCGCCCGTTCATCACCCGGCGCTGCGCCTCGAAGTGGTTGACCGAGCTCGCCTGGAACCCGAGCACGAGGCTCTCGTTGCCGTGGTCCACGAGGAAGTTGTACGGCGTGGTGCGGTACGGGCAGCGGAGGTTGGAGCCCTCGGGCTGCACCACCGAGTGGGAGAACACCGTGCCGCGGGAGCCGCTGAACGCCTCGCTCGTGTCGACCGGCAGGAAGCAGTCGAGCATCGAGGCGCCACCGAAGCAGCCGAAGACGATCAGGAAGCGCGGCTCGCCGTCCTCCGCGCGCGCCTGCGGCACGAGCATGGGCGCGGTGCCCACCGCCCCCAGCCCGGCCGAAGCCAGCAGGCCCTGGAGGAAGCGCCGTCGCTCGATCGGTCCCAAGCCCATCAGTGCCGTCCCATCAGTACGTCAAGGCCTCGGTGGAGGTGCCGACCGCGAAGCACGTGAGCACCTCCCAGTCGCCGTTGTCGCCGCCGCTCGCGACGACGGAGGGATGCAGGTCCAACAGCGCCGCCACCTCCTCGTCCAGCGGATCCCGCGAGAGCATGCGTCGGTAGAGCGCCGTGAGCCACGCCTCGCCTTCGCCCTCGGTCAGCGCGGTGCTGCCGTGCGCCACGTTCTGGTAGACGAGCGCCGGGCCTTCGAGGTCCTGTCGGAAGCGGTTCCAGCAGGCCTGGAGCACCATGCGCTCCATGGCCAGGCCGGCGGTGGCCCCGGGCTCGAGCGGCTCGAACACCCCGTTGTCGGAGCTCACACCGCCCAGGGTCACGACGTTCAGCGTCGCGCAGTCGTACAGGCCGGCCTCGTTGCACACCTGGTCGTCGCGCAGCTCCAGCGCACCCTGCAGGTCCAGGCTGATCTGGCGCCAGCGCTTCAGCTTCAGGTCGGCACGCGTCGAGGTAGCTGGGGAGCTGCTTCCCCCGGTCTCACCGGTCTCGCCGGGGGCGCTGTCCGCGGGCACCTCGGTGTCGACCACCACGGCGGTCTCCGAGGGCGCGAACGAGGTGTCGCCGGGCACGGGCGCGCAGGCGAGCCACCACCACATCAGGGCCTGCCGTAGGCTTCGGTGAGGACCAGGCCGTGGAGCATCTGCTCCACGTTGCGGTCCGCGTCGCGGAAGTCGGTCCAGAGGGCCTCGAAGCTCTCCTCCTCGCAGGAGAAGGGGCCCCGCTGGAGCAGGTACTCCCAGAAGAGCCGGGTGATCTGCTCGGCGAAGGCGTCCGACGCCACGGCCACCTCCACCCACTCGGCCGGACCGCTCACCGCCTCGCCGAACAGGTAGCCGTCGGTCGTGGGGAGCACGTCGGTGGCCCGGTCCGACATCCAGGTCCCGGTGGTGTCGCCGCTCAGGTCGATGCCGTTGTAGCGGGCCCAGGGGTAGGCCAGGGGATCGAGGGTGGTGTGGCAGCCGGCGCACTCCTCCTGCCACACGCCCTGGTCGTCCACATCGGCGGGGGCGGGGTAGTGGTACACGCCGGGCTGCTCGTCGATGGGGAAGAGCCCCTCCGAGAGCGCGAGGTCGAGCCCCAGCAGCTCGCGGTAGTAGTGCGAGACCAGGTTCCGGGGCACGTCGGAGAACATCACCCGCATCGCCAGGCTGTAGCGGGTGGTGATCAGGCCGTAGCGGTGCTCGGGCGCCAGGGGCTGCGCGTACGCCTCCCCGTCGTTGCGCACCTCGTCGATCGGCGTGAACACCCCCGAGTTCGCGGGCTCCTCGACCACCAGGTAGCTGGCGGTCAGCAGGTCCCCGGCGTCCCGGTCGCCGCTGGTCGCGTAGGCGAACAGCCGCAAGTCCCACTCGTAGTTGCCCAGGATGTTGATGTCGCCGCCTTGGCCGAGCGGGTTGACCACGCCGTAGCCGACCTCCCACAGGATCTCGTCCCAGTAGGGCGACTGCAGGCAGGCCTCCAGCAGGGTGGTCACCTCGGCGGCGGGATCGGCGCTCTCGGCGAAGGCCTGCACCTCCTCGTAGCGAGGACGTCGCCCACAGAAGTCGTGCATCACCCGCTTCCAGGCGAAGGCCGCGTCCCAGCCCCCCAGGCCGTACCAGGGGTTGTCGGTCAGGGTCTGCGCGGCGCACTCCGGCTCCACCTCGTCCCCACTGCCCGGCCAGCTCCCCGCGTCGATCTCGGCCCGGTTGTCCAGCCCGTCCCCGTCGCTGTCGTCGCCCTCGATGGCCACCAGCGCAGCCGGCAGCTCGGCGTCGAAGTCGGTCCAGCTCCCCAGGGCATCCACCAGGTCGCTGCCGTAGCTGTTGGTGACGGGGGGGCCTTCCACGACGTGGCACTCGCTGCAGCTGGTCTCGCCGGCGGCGCAGTGCGGTGCGTCCTCGTAGGTCTCGCAGAAGACCGCGGGCGCCGTGGGCCTGGCCCACGCGGTGAGCACCAGCGCCCACATCAGTACGGTGACTCCACGCCCGGGGGGGCGCAGATGCCCACGCCGTAGCCGGTGTCGAAGCACTCCTGGGTGTCCGGACACGTGGTGGCGTCGGGCGTGCAGAACAGGAAGCAGACCGGGTAGTCCAGCCCGATGTCGTAGCAGTAGGGGCTGCCGTCCACGTTGCCCTCGGGGTCGGGGCAGGTGTAGTCCTCGCAGTAGGGGAGGCACACGCCGGCGTCCACGCTCAGGTAGTCACCGCCGAAGCAGGTGGTGCCTTCCGGGCAGTCGGGTCCCGAGGTGTTGGGGTGGTTGCAGGTGCCGTAGAGCCCGCTGGTCCCCGCGGCCTCGCCCACGCACAGCTCCAGATCCTCGTAGCCGGCGCAGCTCAGGTCCTCGTGGCAGCCGCCGTCGTCGGTGCCGTCGCACACCTGGGCGCAGCGGGCGTTGTCGAGGCACTCGGTGTCGAAGGGCAGGCCCTCGAGCTGGCACTCGTCGCCGTCGCCCGCCGGGTCGCAGGGGGGTGCGCAGTACTGGCCGGCATAGCCCGACACGGTGGTGCAGGCGTCGCCCGGTGCGCACTCCGCGTCGTTGGTGCAGGGGGCGTAGCTCGGGCCCGCGTAGCTCACCGCCTCGTCGCCGGTGTCGGGGGGCTCGAAGCGCTCGCCGCCCTCGTCCTCGGTGCCGCTCTCCGGCACGTCCGTGTCCTGCTGCTCCGGCGCGTCCTCGCCCTCGGGGCCGGCGTTGTCGACCCCCGAGGTGGTGCCCTCGGGAGCGGGTCCGTCGGCAGGTTGTGGATCGCAGGCGAGGAGGAGGAAGAGCACGGTGCACCGGAGAGGCGCCGAGCCTACCTGACCCCCCCGGGGGTTTCTTCAGCTTTCCGTCAAGAACCCCGACACAGAGGGCGCGCATTCCACACAGAACGCCGGTCGACGCCGAGCTCTTACAGTGTGATCGGCGCTTTTCATTCCCTTGACCGGTCTGACGTTTCTGTGACCGCTGGTTGACCGTCGTCTTGCAGGAATGTCCTTGTTTCAAGTACTTGGGGCTGTGATGTTTAGACCGCACACAAATACGGAGTGGTGCAATCATGGCGATTGACTTTTTGGAGCGCGAGTCCACGGGAACGCTCGGTCTCGATCCTTCTCGACCCCCTGTCGTCGAGGTCGCCGTGGTCTGGCGCGACCTGGTGCTGGACGTCCGGCACTTCGGTCCGGAGGTGGCGCGGGTCACCCTCGGGCGCGAGGCCGACCTCGATCTGCCCACCAGCTTCCTGCCGGAGCCCACCTGGACCCTGCTCGAGGTGGCCCAGGGCGAGGCCCGGCTGCGCTTCCACGGCTCCTGGGATGGCCACGTGCAGCGCGACGGCCACCGGCGTGGCCTCTCCGCGATGAGGCTCGAGCGCGAAGCCCAGCCGTTGGGCAGCGACGTGTGGGAGCTCGTGCTGGCGGCGAACAGCCGGATCGTGCTGGAGGTCGGCGAGGTGCGCGTGCTGGTGCGCTGGACCCCGGCCGCGAGGAAGGTCGTGGCTCCGGTCGCCGAGCTCGACGCGCCCTTCGTGGGCACGCTGTCGCTCATGGCCTTCCTCGGCCTGATGCTCACGATCGTGATCGGCACGGCCCCCCCGCGGCTCGACTCCGAGACGATGGAGATCCCCAACCGCTTTGCCGAGGTCTTCCTGGCCAAGCCCCCTGCGGAGAAGAGCCGCGTCACCCAGGTGACGTCCACGCCGGACCCCGGCCAGGACGCGAAGGCCAAGAAGAAGGCGGGCAAGCGCGGCGATCGCGAGGTTGAGAAGAAGCACGGCAAGACCCAGCTCGCAGCCAAGCAACGCGACAAGGAGATCGCCGAGAACAGCGGCCTGATGGGCGTGATGCGCGACGCGGGTGCCTTCGACGGCATGTTCTCCAGCAGCGGTCTCGGCGAGGGCATCGCCAGCCACCTGGGCACCATGGCGCTCTCGAAGGGGCCGGGCTTCGGCACGGGTCTCGGTGATCGGGGCGACGGCCTGGGTGGCGGTGGCGAGAGCGTGGGCATCGGCGACGGCTTCACGCGGGGTCGCGGCACCGGCGACGACGGCTACGGCGCCGAGGGCGGCGACTTCGGGCCCCGCAAGGAAGGCTCGGGCATCGCGGACATCGGCGGCGGTGGCATCGTCATCGGTGGACTCGACAAGGCCGTGATCGACGCGGTGATCAAGAACCACCTGAACCAGATCCGCTACTGCTACCAGCGGGAGCTGATCAAGAACCCCACCCTGGGCGGCAAGGTGGTCGTGAAGTTCGTCATCGGCAAGACCGGCGAGGTGAGCTCGGCCATGACCAAGAGCTCCACCGTCGGCAGCGAGGCGGTCGAGGGGTGCATCAACAAGCGCTTCTACGGCTTCCGCTTCCCCGAGCCGAACGGCGGCGGCATCGTGGTCGTGAGCTACCCCTTCATGTTCTCCCCGGGGTAGTCCGGATAGGGGATGGCAGTGCTCCTGCTGTCGTCCCTCGCCCACGCGGCACCGCAGCTCGCTCCCGCCCGCCTGGTGGGCGAGCTCGTGCTCGACGGGGTGCTCGACGAGGCTGCGTGGCAGGCCGCTGAGCCCGTCACGGACTTCGTGCAGTACGAGCCGAACCAGGGGCAGCCGAGCTCGGCGGTCGAAGCGCGGCTCCTCCTCGACGACGACACGCTCTACGTGGGCTTCGTCGTCCGCACGGACCGCGACCTGGTCGGACCGGTGGTCCGGCGCGACGAGACCCTGTTCCACGACTGGGTCGGTGTGCTGCTCGACACCTTCGCCGACGGGCAGCGCGCCTTCGCGTTCCGCGCCAACCCCCGCGGGGTTCAGGCCGACGGCGTGTTCTCGGACGGCAGCCACATCTGGATGCAGCCGCTCGCCTGGGACGGCGTGTACCGGGCCGAGGGGCACGTCTCCGACGCCGGCTACAGCGTGGAGCTGGCCATCCCCCTGCGCAGCCTGCGCTACAGCGCCGACGGGGGGGACTGGGGGCTGGTGCTCATCCACTTCCAGCCTCAGCCCTGGTCGATCTTCACCTGGCCGGAGCTGAGCAAGGATGCCTCGGGGGTGCTCGTGCAGGCGGCGTCCATGCACATGGATCTGCCCCCACCCCAGCGCCAGCTCGAGCTGCTGCCGACCCTCACCGGCTTCGTCGACGCCGAGGGCGCCACGGCCGACCCCGGCCTCGGGGCCAAGGTCGGACTCAGCTCCAGCCTCACCCTCGACCTCGCCCTCAACCCCGACTTCAGCCAGATCGAGTCCGACCCGCAGCAGGTCACGGCGAACCTGAAGTACCCCCTCCAGTTCAGCGAGAAGCGGCCCTTCTTCCTCGAGAGCCTCGACCTGTTCCAGACCGCCATCGAGGTGGTGCACACGCGCTCGGTGGTCAACCCGCTGCTCGGCTACAAGCTCACCGGTCGGGCCTCCGCCCTCGGCGTCGGGCTGCTCGGTGCGCTCGACCAGTCGCCGGCCCCGTCGACCATCGCCTACGACTTCGCACGGGGCGAAGCGTTGCCCACCTGGGACGACGACACGGTGGCCGGCACCCAGGCGCTCGTGCACGTGATGCGGCTCCGTCAGGACCTCGGGGGCGGCGCCAGCGTCGGCACGCTGTGGGCCGACAAGGAGCTGCTGGGCACGGGGCTGGCGAACCGGGTGGGTGGGCTCGACGTGCTCGTGCCCATGGGGCGCTTCAAGCTCGGCGCCCAGGCGGCGCTCTCGCAGACCGACACGCCCGAAGGCCTGCTGGTCGGCCCGGCCTGGAACCTGCAGCTCGACCGGTCCGGCGAACGCTTCGAGGCCACCCTCTTCCACAGCCTGTTGTCGGAGTCCTTCCGGGCCGAGACCGGCTTCCTGGAGGAGGTGGGGCGCGCGGAGCAGGGCGGGCGGCTCGGCCTGCGCTTCAACGACGTCGGCCCGTTGCGCTTCGTCGGCCCGGCGCTCTTCGGCGACGTGTCGGTCGATCGGGACGGACAGGTCGTGGGCTACGAGCTCGGACCCAAGGTCGAGGCCCTCTTCGGCGAGGGTGGGTACGCGAACGTCAACGTCACGGCCAACGGCGAGCGCTTCCGCGGCCAGGACTTCCAGCTCTGGGCCAGCGAAGGGTACGTGGGCTTCTCGCCCACCTCCTGGTCGGGGCTCGGCGGCTGGTGGTGGGTCGGGACCTCGCCGCTCTACGACTTCGACGTCGACCCCGACGCGATCTTCGCGGGCTTCGCGGCGTCGGTCGGGCCCGAGGCGAGCGTCACCATCGCCTATCGGGTCCAGGTGTCGACCACCGGGAGCATCAACCGCTTCTACGGCCCGGACGGCAGCGTGATCTACGACACGGTGCTGGTGCGTCCCGAGGTCTCGGTGAACCTCACACGGGAGCTCTCGCTGCGGCTGATCGAGGACTGGTCCAGCTACGAGCGGGTGCTGGCCTCCAGCGCTCTCTTGGCCTGGCAGCGGAACCATGGCACCGCGGTCTACCTTGGCTACGCTGGGGAGTCCGTCGAGCGCACCGCCGAGCACACCGTGTTCGCCAAGGTGTCCTTGCTCTGGAGGCCCTGAGTGCCCGCTCTCTGCCCCACGTGCAGCCGCGCCAACCCGCCGCACCTGAGGCGCTGCATGTACTGCACCACGAGCTTGCCCGAGGTCGCCAGCGACAGCGCGCTGCCGGACGACCTCGACGACCTCGTCCGGAAGGCCCTGGCCGGGGGCGGAAACCGGGGTGCGTTGAAGAAGCTCCAGCGCACCCTGGAAGCGCCCGCGCCCACGGTGAAGAAGGCCGCGCCGCTTGCGGGCGAGGTCATCGAGCCGGGCCCGGCGCCCGCAGCTCCGCGCCCCGAACGCCCCGTGAGCTTCGCCGCCGCAGCGCAGCCTCGCCCGGCCCCCAAGGTCGAGAACGGCTGGGATCGGCTCGCAGCCCTGGTGGAGGAGGGGCGCTGCAGCCCGCACCCCGAGCCGGTCCTCGCGCGGATCGAGTCCGTGGTCGGCGAGCTGAGGGCGCATCCCACCGCGCCCACGCCGCTGGTGACGTCGGCACCGTCGCGGCCGGCGCCCACGGGCTGGATCCTGGTGATCGATGGCCTCGGGGAAGCCGAGCGTGGGCCCCTGTTGGCCGACGCTCTGCAGACCGATCTGGCCAGCGCTCGGCTCCACGCCCTGTCCCGCTCGCCGCGGGTGGTGGGTCGGAGCAAGCACCGCGACGACCTCGACGTGGTGGCGGAGCGGCTTCGCCACGCGCACGTAGGGGCCAGCGTGCTGCACCGCGCGGCCCTGCGCACGCCTCCTCCGCCGCTGTGCGTGCTGGGGCTCGACGGCTCCCAGCTCCTGGTCGCGGCGGAGTCCCTGTGGACCACGGGCGACAACGAGAGCGCGCACCAGGCCCGCGTGGAGCTGCCGCCGTTCTCGCTGGCGGTGCCGGGCGAGGTGGGCGTGAAGCGCATCAAGCCGCCGCGGCGCGGTGGACGCTTCGAGCGGGACCGCCGCGCCCGGGAGCTCGGCGAGCGGCGGGTCGCGGTGCTCGACCTGTACGCGGGCGACCAGGCCTTCCGGCTGGCCGTGGGCGTGACCGACTTCCACGCCTTCCCCGGCTTCGACCCCTCGAGCGGGCTGCGCTCCTGGAAGGGACTCATCGACGACCTGGACGAGCTCGCGCCGGAGATCCTGGTGGTCGGCAAGCGCATCTGCCGCCCGTCGGAGAAGCACCTCGCCAGGGCGCTGCAGCACCCGGAAGGCGGTGGCGGTGATGCGGTCGAGGTGAACGCCTGGGCGGACTGGGACGAGCACAGCCGGATCTGCCGGCTGCACCACCCCGCGTAGGCGCCGTGCACGACCTCGCCAGCCTGCTCGACCGGATGCACGTCACCCCGTGTCAGCTGCCCGCCGCCCTCGCCGGCCCGGAGCGCCAACGCGTGGAGACGCTCCTGCGCGAGCACCAACGGGTGATCCGCCCGTGGCTCGCCGAGGTGTGGGCGCCGGTCCAGGCCTGGGTCGCCAGCAGCCCCGAGCCCCTTGCCGTGGCCGTCCCGGGCCCGTCGGGCCCCGTGCTCGTCCCGCTCGGCGCCCCCCACCTCCCCCTGCAGGCCTCGAAGCGGGCGAGCCAGGATGTCGTGGCCTTCCACGTGCTCTCCTGGGTGCGCGAGCGCCGCCATGAGCCTCGGCTGGCCGAGTCCGAGGCGGTGCTGGCGCGGGTCCGCGCCCTGGTCGGCGTGGGGCCCCTCGCCACCCTGAGCACGGCCGGGATCCTGATCGAGGGCTTCGTCACCGGCCTGACGGTGGGCTGGAACCTGCGGGCCGTGGCCCTGGAGCTGTGCCTCCAGCGGCGCGAGCCCGCCCGAGCCGCCGCCGCGCTGCGGGACGTGGAGGCCTCGGTCCTGGCTCTGCAGCAAGCCCTGGCGTCGTGCCGCAAGGACGTCTTCATCCAGCTCGTGGAGCGGCTCTCGGTGGACCCGGAGGACCGCACGGCCCCCTGGCGGGCAGGCAGCTTCGCCCTCTCCGACGGCGTGCTGCACCTGCGCCCCTCGGCTCTCTCGGGCCTGGGCGCGGCCCCCTGGTCGCTTCCGCGCCAGGGCTGTCCGGCCCGCGGTCGGCTGCTGGCCGAGGTCGACGGGTGGGTGGCCCGCGCCTGGGCCCGCTACGTGCTGGAGCCGCTCTCCCGCGCCTGAACCGGGGCACGGGCCCTCGCTCCCCGAGGTTACGTTCCCGCGGTGCTCACCCTCCTGATCCTCGGCTGCACCCGCAGCGCGCCGCCGCTCGACACCTCCGCCGGCCACACGGCCGCGCCCGACACCCAGCTCCCCACCGACACCGACTCCCCGGCGCTCCCGGAAGTCCTGGTGGTGGTCGACGGCGCCGACAACCAGATCCTCTACGTGCGCCCCGACACGGGCGACCTGCTCTACACGGTCGATCTGCCCACGGTGCGTCCCGCCCTCTGCGCCGATCCCATGATCTGCGTGGCCTACGGGGTCGAGCACCAGCGGAGCGAAGCGGGCGACGACCTGCTCACCCTCACCTTCCACCGGGTCGAGCGCCTCTCGAAGGATGGGCACGAGGTGGCCCAGCACGGCTCGATGATCGAGCGCTACCGGCTCACCGAGGCCGGGCCCGAGGTGGTCTGGAGCCTCAACGCGATCGACCTCTCGGGCTTTCCGGGCACCTGCTCGGCCGACCCGTGCACCCCGCCCGACGACGTGCCAGCCGCCGATTGGCGGAGCTGCGTGATCACGGGGGTGCACGACATCGAGCTCGTGACCGACACCGAGAGCCTCGTCGAGCTCTGGCTCGCCGACACCTCCAGCCGGCCCCGCGCGATGAAGCTGTCGTTCGAACCCGGAAGCACCTGCGCGCAGGTCACCGAGCTCCTGGACGACGCCTCCACCGAGGGCTGGTCGCGCTTCGAGCACACCAACGACCTCGACGTCACCGCCACCGGCGTGCTGGTCAACCACAAGGGCACCAGCCCGGAGTTCGGCGGCGCGGTGGGCCGCGGCAAGACGACGCACTGGGTGCCCGAAGGCGATGGCTGGGCTCTCGAGTGGGAGCACCCCCCCGAAGACGGCACCTGGCTCAACGCGCCGCACAACCCCGACCTCGTCACCACCGAGGCGGGCGAGTTCCTGATCTACGCGCACTCCAACGGCGCCGGCAGCACCTGGGAGGACGAAGGGTTCTCCGGCGACGCCGACAACCTCGGCTCCGTCGGCGTGGCGCGCATGGGCGCCGACGGCCCAACCTACCTGTTCGACGCGGTGCTGAGCGGGGACAGCCCGCTGGGGTTCGTGCGCGACGCCGACCTGCTCAGCGACGGCAGCTTCCTGCTCACCGACTCGGGTTGCAACGACGACGTCACCGAGGTGTGCCCCCGCCCCGGGCTCGTCCGTCGGGTGGAGCTGCCGCTGGACACGGCGAGCACGGGGGGCTCCGGCGCCTGGCTGGAGGGCGCCACCGAGCAGCAGCTCGTCACCGTCTCCGAGCTCGACACGCCTTGGCCGCTCGCCTGCGATCTGCACATCCCCTACGAGAGCGACCTGTTGGAGCCGCAGGCGCTGGGCGAGGTGCTCCGGGCGCGGCTCGATGCGCCCGAGTCCAGCTGCACCACCGCCGACTGACACAGCAGGTGGACCCGTCCGGCGCGGCGTGCCAAGCTCTGCCGTCCGGAGGTCTGGCGGTGAAGATGCTCAGTTGTCGATGGTTGGCCGTCGCGTTCCCCATCCTGTGCGCCGCTGCATGCTCCGGCGAGGCCGCCTCCAGCGCCCAGGAAGCGGTCGGCACGGTCGCCAAGGGTAAGCAGCAGGCCAGCGCCAAGGTGCTCTTCACGATCGGCGTGCACATCGAACCCTTCGGCGCCGAGGTGAGCGACCTGGTCCCCGGCGGCGGTGCCACGGAAGGCCAGGCCATCGAAGGCCAGGCCACCAAGCGCAGGGCCGCCCCCCCGCACCTCGGCGCCATGAACCGGGGCTCCAAGGCCCCGCGGAGCAAGGCCGACCGCCCCCCTCCGCCGCAGGGTGCCACCGGTGCGCGGCCTCCCCGCGACGCGGCCGGCGCACCGCCCGCCCGAGCCCCCGGACCGCGCAACAGCAGCCAGGACTACAACGAGCCCTTCGTCTTCGAGTCCTACGAGAGCGATCTCGAGGGGCTGCTCGCGGTGGTCGAGCGCCATGGCGGCAAGGCCGTGCTCGGCACCCAGTCGCCCTTCACCGACATGGTCGAGTCCACGGGCTCCAAGCTCTTCTCGAACGCGTTGGCCAAGGGCCACGAGATCGGGCTGCACTTCCACGAAGACGCGCACCTCGGGAGCTGGGACCAACAGACCCAGGCCACCTGGACCGCCGTGATGAAGGAGCAGGTCGACAAGATCGCGGCGGCTGGGGGCGGGGAGGCGCTCTACTGGAGCGGGGGCAACCTCTACGAGCAGCTGCTCGACGCGGCCTACGATGCGGGCCTGCGGGTGAACGGCGACTACAAGAACCCCGCCACCCAGAGCACCGACGAGCGCATGCTCTCGTCGCACCCCTGGCGGCCGTCCGGCGGCTGCGATGGCACGAACATCGACAGGTTCGTCGCCCATGATCCGAAGGGACAGATCGTGTTCCTCCCGGAGGGTCCAGTGGATGTGGTAGCCAGCAAGCAGGCCTCGAAGGGCATGGGCCCGGATGGCAACGCCTACCAGCTCGATGCGGTTCGGCAGCAGATCGAAGCTGCCGTGGCTGGACGCGATCCCGACAAGGTAAACGTCGTGCACTTCACGCTGCACCCGAAGGAGTTCGACTGGGAGCGGGAGCTGGAGCCCTTCCTGGCCGAGGTGGTCGACCCGCAGGTCGAGGCCGGCACGCTCGCGTGGGCCACGCTCACCGAGCAGTACGAGGCCTACCTCGCATGGGAGTCCGCCCAGTGATCCTGCTGGGGTGGGCGTTCGCAGCCGAGAGCTTCGAGGGGCAGCGCTTCTACGCAGGCGACCTGCACGTGCACACGGGCTACTCCTTCGACGGCCAGTCCAGCGACTACGGGCTGCCCTGCACGGATGACGGGGGCTGTGGCGCGATCGTCGACCTCCCGCAGACCGCCCGCGACAACGGACTGGACTTCTTCGCCGTCACCGACCACGTCAACGGCGCGGGCGCGCCCACCACCCAGCAGTGGGAGCACCTGCACGGCCTGGTCCGTGCGTGGAACCGGCCCGACCAGGAGTTCGTCACGGTGCCCGGTGCGGAGCTGATGTGGACCGCCGAGGGCAGCCCGCTCGGACACAAGAACGTGCTGTTCTTCGGCACGGACCGGCAGCTGGAGGGGCTCACGGTCGAAGCCTTGCAGCACAACGGCGAAGCCACCGCCGTCGAGGACTGCGACGCGGTGTGGGAACGCGCCACCGAGCTCTCGGCTGACTGGGGGCCCCTGCTGTTCGTGCCCCACCACCCCGCCGCGTCCACCCCGATGGTCACCGACTGGAGCTGCCAGCACGCCACCTGGCAGCCCACCGCCGAGGCGTACTCGTCCCACGGATCGAGCTTCAACAGCAGCGACACCTACGACCCCATCTTCTCGTCCACGGTCGAAGAAGGCACCATGCACGCGGCCTACGACGCCGACCTGGTGCGGCTCGGGGTGCATGCGGGCACCGACAACCACCGCACCCGGCCCGGCAGCGTGTGCGCTCCGCAGGAGGAGAAGTTCGGCGGCGGCATCACCATCGCGGTGATCGACGAGTCGCTGCCCTTCACGCGCACGTCGCTCTTCGACGCGCTGTCCGGGCGCTCCACCATGGCGAGCAGCGGTCCGCTCTTGCCGGTCAGCGTGGACTACTGCGCCGGCGGGGAACGCGTCGCGGGTCACGGCGAGGATCTGGCGCTGGCGGAGGGGTCGTCGTTCGTCGTCCGTGTCCGGGTGCCGGAGGCCGACCGTCAGCACGTGAGCCGCGTGCAGCTGGTGATGCCCAACGTGGTCTCCGACATGACCGACTCGGGCGACGACTGGCGCCTCACGGCGGTGTCGCTGCCCGAGTGGATGTACGTGCGGGTGCTCATCGACGGCGAGACCTGGTACGGCGACGAGGGCTGCGACGACGGCAACGACACCTGGGAGGAGCGCATCTGGACCAGCGTGAGCTACGTCGACGTCGTCGAAGGCGAGCCTTCGCTGGGCGAGGGCTGCGGCTCCGACGACGGCGCCGTGGTGGACACCGGCGGTGGCGTCGACAGCTGGCCCGAGACCGGCCACGCCCCCGACCTCGTCGATCGGATCGGCGAGCGAGAGCGGGACTCGGCCGCGCCGACCTACCGCAGCGATGGCACCTACGTGCCGCCGGTGGTGGAAGGCGACCCGGTCGTGCGGCCGGAGCCGGATTGTGCCTGCTCCGGCGCCGGCGGATTCGCGCTGTCGGGGCTGCTGCCGCTCCTCGTCCTCGCGCGCCGTCGGCGGCGCTGAGCGGGTCCCCTCCAGGGACTCAGTCGGTCGTCAGCACCCAGACCGCGTCGAACCAGAGGCTGCCCCGGCCGTGGCCCTCGAGCGCCAGCTGGATGTCGCCGGCGGGGAGCACGGTGCTGATGGTGGTGGCCGCGTGGTGGGCCAACACCTGGTCCACGTCGGCGTCGGCCTCCCAGGCCAGGTCGCCCACCAAGAGCGCCCGGCTCCAGATGGGCTTGCCGTCCACCCGCAGGTCGATGTCCAGCACCGCGGAGGACTCCGGGTGGGTGGTGAAGTCGTCGCCGGTGATCACGAGCATCAGGTCGACCGCGACGCCGCGCGGGATCGTGGGCGGCACCAGGCCGCGGTACAGGCTGCCGGGCCCCTGGCTCTCGTCGCGGGCTGTGGCCACGCCCTGGGAGTAGGTGGCGTACCCCTCGTCATCGGACTCGTTGACCAGGTTGCAGAAGCCCGGGTCGCAGGTGGCCTCCGCTTCGTAGATCGACACGGATCGGCCGGCCAGGAACTCCACCGCGGCCGCGCTCGTGTAGCTCATCGGCGGTCGGTCGTTCTGGGTCTGGGTGTGGTTGTCGTTGCCGGGGGCGTGGTGGAGCAGGTCGTAGCTGAACCAGCGGTCGCTGGTGCCATAGTGGTCGACCAGCGCCGACTTCATCGCGTCGCCATGGGAGACGGGGGTCAAGCCGTCGTAGGTGTTGTAGGTGTGGAACACCGGCACGCGGTAGCCCAGCTCCCCCATCAGCAGGGGGGCGTCGACCCGGGCCCAGGTGTCCCAGGTGTCGGTGGGCTGCTCCTTGTCGTCGTAGGGGGCATCGCCCAGGATGTGGGCGAGGATGTCGGTGTAGGTGGGGTTGTCGACCCAGTCGGTCATCCACACCGGCCCGCTGTCGCTCACCACGCCGGCGAAGCGCGCGCCGTCGCCGCGCGAGCCCCAGGAGACCGGCAGCACGCCGAGCCCGCCGATGCTGGTCCCCCAGGCGAACACCTGGCTCGGGTCCGTCTCCAGCTCGGTCTCTCCCGCCTCCAGGCCATCGAGGATCTGCTCGATGTGGAACAGGCTCATGTGGTCGTCGGCCACGGGGTCTTCGGCGCCGCGGCCCTGCCAGAGGTCGCACCAGGTGCTCTCCGGCACCATCACCGCCCAGCCGCGCTCCGCCGCCATCGCGAAGATGTGGTCGTGGTTGTAGATCGCGTTGTCGACCAGGGCCGGGATGCCGCCGCCCTCGAAGGTCTTCGGCGGCGTCCAGGTGCAGAAGGTGCCCTCCTCCTCGTCGCCGGCGATGCCGATCACGCCGCCGTGCAGCCACACCAGGAGCGGATGGCTGGCCCCGTCCGCGAACGCGCCTTCCTCGGCCACGAGGTGGAACTTCGGCAGCTCGCCGTCGTTGGTCGTGTAGCCACGGTTGATGGTGTAGCTGCGGACCTGCAGGCCGATGTTCGCCAGCCCGGCGTCGTCCGTCGACACCAGCTGGATGCCTTCGGCCACGCCCGTCTCGGTGTGGGTGTCGGTGGTGTCGCCGGTGTGCCCGGGGCCGCTGTCGGCGCTGTCGGCGCTGTCGGCGCTGTCGGCCGGCTGGCTGTCGCGCGCCGTGTCCGCCGGCTGGCGGTCGGGGGTGTCGCCACCGGGGCTGTAGCAGGAGAAGGCGAGCAGAAGCATCACGGGGCGGTCCTTGGGGAGCGTCGCGACACTAACTTGACCAGCCCCGGGTGCATCTGCCACCGCGCCGAGGCATCGTAGGCGGCATGTGGATGATGCTCTGGATGGCCTGCCGCGCTCCCGTCAGCGACGAGGCCGACGACACCGCCGCGGCGACCGACGACACCTCCGACCAGGTCGGCGACGACACCGGCGGCAACGATCCGAGCGACGACGCCCGGATCGTCGCCACCGCCGCCGGCGACGTGCACCTCTGCGCCCTCGACACCGACGGCGCGATCAGCTGCTGGGGTCCACCCCCGGGCGACGAGAAGGACTACGGCCAGGACGCGTCACCCAGCGGGACCTACGCGCACCTCTCGGCGGGCTTCTTCTTCACCTGCGCGCTCGACCTCGACGGCCGCGCCACGTGCTGGGGCAAGGACGACAACGGCGAGACCGCTCCCCCGAACATCACCTTCCGCGACGTCGATGGGGGCGGTGGCTTCACCTGCGGGGTCCGGGACGATGGCCTGCTCCTGTGTTGGGGCCCGGACACGCCGCCGGCCACCCCCCCGACCGGCGACGACTTCACCGCGGTCGACACCAACGTGTGGGGTGGTTGTGCCCTCCGCGAGGATCAGACCGTGAGCTGCTGGGGCGTGGAGTCGGACCACGAGCAGTACTACGGCCAGTTCACCCCTCCGGACGCCACCTTCCTCGACGTGTCCGTGGGGTTGCACCACGCCTGCGGCCTCACCACCGACCAGGAGATCCTCTGCTGGGGGCGCGACGACGACGGCGCCTCCACGCCTCCGGCGGGCAACACCTACGTCGACGTGGAGTGCGGCGACAACTTCGGCTGCGCCTTGGACGAGAGCGGGATCCTGGCGTGCTGGGGTGGCGACGGCCTCACCACCCAGGTGCCGGAGCCGGAGCCGTTCGTGAGCGTGGAGGCCGGCTGGACCTTCGTGAACGCCCTGCGCGCCGACGGGTCGATGATCACCTTCGGCTTCGACAACCCGTACAACGAGCTGATGCCCGGTTGGACGCGGAACGAGCGCGAGGACGACTGAGGGGTTGGGTGGCCGAGGTGGTGCGGGGCCTGACCCACCGTGTGCCAGCCTCGATGAGCGCGCCGGGAACCGGGCTTTGGGGAACCTCCGAGCCGCGCCGCCGTCGACGGAGCATGCCGAACGCTCCCGGTGGGACGGACCGCGGGCTCAGCTCCCTGTCTCGTCGCCGCCGCGGGCACCGCTCCAGTCCAAGGACTGGATGGTGCGCCAGGGGAGCGCCAGTCCGACGGCGCGTCGCTGACGCTGGTCGCCGCCATGGACGAGCACCCGCACGACCTCGCCCGTGATCGCGGTCGGCGTGCGGCGGACGAGCTCGTCGAGACGGATGAGCTCCTTGAAGAAGCTGCCGTCGATGGTGCTCCCGGACTTGGCCTCCACGGCCACCAGGTCGTCTCGGCGCTCGACGACGAGGTCGACCTCGTGGCCCGCACGGTCCCGGAAGAAGCTCATCCGGGGGCGAAGGCCGTGGTTGGTGAGCGCCTTCCTCACCTCGGCGACCATCCAGGTCTCGAAGATCGAGCCGCGGAGCGGATGTCGCCGGAGCTGTTCCGGCTCGCGCAGGCCGAGCAGCCAGCAGGCCAGACCGCTGTCGACGAGGTGCAGCTTCGGTGCCCGGACCAGCCGCTTGCCGAGGCTCTTCTGGAGCGAGGGCAGGCGCCAAGCCAGGTGGGCTGCCTCGAGCACCGAGAGCCACGAGCGCGCCGTGTTGTGGGAGACGCCCGCCGGTGCTCCGAGCCTGCTCAGGTTGACCAGCTGCCCGCTATGGCCTGCGCACAGCTCGAGGAAGCTGCGGAAAGCCAGGAGGTCCTTGACGTTGAGCACCTGGCGCACGTCCCGCTCGACGTAGGTCTCGACGTAGCTGCCGAGCCAGTCCGCCGCGGACAGCCCCCTCCGGTGGATGGCGGGGAAGGAGCCCTCCCAGAGGACCCGCATCAGGTTGTCGGTCGGGGCCAGCTCCATGCGCTCGTCGATGTCGAGGGGGAGCAGCGTGAGCATGGCGGTGCGGCCCGCCAGGGACTGGCTCACGGCCTGGTGTACGTGGAGGTTGCTGGACCCCGTGAGGATCCAGCGGCCGGGTGTGGGGTCTTCGTCGACCCGGCGCTGCAGCCAGCTGGTGAGGTCGGGCACCCGTTGGATCTCGTCGAGCACGGCTCCGTCACCGAGCTCGTCGAGGAATGCCCGCGGGTCCTCGCGAGCGTAGGACCGCTGGTCGGGGTCCTCCAGGGAGACGTAACGGTGCTCGGGAAAGCACTGCCGCGCGAGCGTGGTCTTCCCGGCCTGGCGCGGCCCGGTGATGGTGACGACGGGGAAGCCGGCTGCGAGCCCGACCAGCCGGGGGCCCATGCGGCGTTCGATGAGCATGGCTCATTGTAAGTTGTGCTGACAATCAGCACAACAGGCTCTGGGACAGCGCGGCCCCGCTACCGCCGACGCACCAACGCCAGCATCGGCAACCACCACCACGCCGCCACCGGCGCGGCCCCCGCACAGCCCCCGCACGAGCGCCGCCCAGGCCCGCCGGTGTCCGCGAGGGGCGTGTCGTGCTGGCCGCTGTCGGGGGAACCGGTGTCCGGGGTCGAGGAGTCGGGCTCGTCGGTGTCGACGGGTCCGCACACGCCGTTCGGGTCGACCGCGCCCTGGTTCATCCGCTCGCAGTCGGCGGTGAGGAAGACCGGGCTCGACCAGGCCTTCTGGCCGTCCTGCTGCTCGACCTCGAGCCACACCACGTAGTCGCTGCGGTCCCAGGAGAGCGCGGCGGTGCCCTCCGCGTCGGCCGACGACGGGGTCCAGGCGGCCACCTCGCTCAAGGCCCCCTCCGAGCCGATCGACATGCCCATGGCCCGGACCGAGGTGATGGTGTCGGTGCCGTGGTAGCTGAAGCGGACCTCCGGGGCCTGGGCCACGATCTCGGTGCCCTGCATCGCCTCGGCGCTGCCGTCCACCACGTCGAACCGCAGGATGGGTCGGTGGCCCGTGGTGGCGTAGGTGCGGCGCGCCTTCATGGCGTCGAACACGTCGGCGCGGGTGAGCGATGGCGCCAGCCACGCGCCCAGGCCGCCCGGGCCGTTGCCCAGCGCGTAGGGGTTGCCGAGCCAGCCGTCGTGGTTGTCGGTGGCGGCGATGAAGCCGGTGCGCACGCCGCGCTGGAACATCTCCTGCACCGAGCCCTTCGGGTTGCCGCTGACGATCGAGTTGTCGCCCCACTCCGAGTAGATCTCGGCCAGCTTCTGCAGGTCGGGGCGGTCGGTCTCGAAGTAGCTGCCGGTGAAGCGCATGGCGTGGGGCACGGTGACCGCCCGCACGCCGGACTTGGCCTGCACCTCGTCGAGCCAGGTCCACAGGCCGTGCTTCGCGTCCACCGAGTCGATCACGTCGGTGTCGTGGGTGCCGTAGGGGCCGTCGCAGCTGTCGTAGTACACGTTGTGGTGGCCGTTGGTCTCGGTCCCGTACTCGGCCGCGGCCACGTTGCCGATCCACTCGAAGGCCAACAGGACCAGGTAGCTCTCGTCCACGGTGTAGGCGGAGCAGTTGTCCACCAGCTCCTCCCAGAGCGCGTCTTCGTCGATCTCGAGCCCGGCGGCCTTCACCGACTCGGCGACCACGTCCAGGCCCACCACGTCGCGGGCATAGTCGTGGTTCACGTCCCGTGCGAAGCCGTCTTCGTCCACGTGGGTGAACCCGTGGTGGGTGTGCACGTCGCCCCACCAGGTGCGGTAGGTCGGCCAGGCCTCGAACACCTCGATGGGATGGCTCGCGTACACGGTGCCGCCCACGTCCACCTGCACCCGGTACACGCCGGGTTGGTCCAGGGTGAGCTCGAAGTCGTACCACCCGCCGTCGGCCTCGCTCAGGGTGTGCATGGCGGGGGGCGCGCTGCCCTCGAGTCCCTCGGCCAGCACCTCGAGGGTGTCGCGGGCCTGCTCGTGGGCGTTGCCGTACGGGTCGAGCAGGGCGACCTTCAGCGGAAAGGCCTGTCCGACGAGCTGCTCTTGGTCCGCCGTGATCTGCACCCCGCCCCGGGTGTCTTCCGACTCGACCCGGATGAGCTGGCTGTCGAGGTCGGTGCACGCGCCGTCCAGGCACTCCTCCGCGGTCAAGGGGATCTCGAAGAAGCTGCGGTCGGGCATCTCGAAGCCACAGTGCGCGCAGTGGGAGCAGTCCGGTTCGCCGGCCTCCTCGCAGACGGTCTCGCAGCCGTCGATGTCGCCCACCACCAGGTGCAGCTCGTCGCCCGCCAGCAGGTCCACGTCGGTCTCGAGGTAGACCGAGGTCTCGGCGCGGGTGTGGATCGAGCCGTCGCAGCTCCGGGTGGCGTCGTCGCAGTTCGAGCGCGCGGCGCTCACCTCGACCCCGTCGAGCGCCTCGCCGTCGCGCAGCACCTGGGCGCTCAGGTAGCCGTAGCTCGCGGTCTGGCCGGTCGAGCCTGGGGTGCACAGCTCGGGGTAGGGCGTGACCTCGCCCCACTTGGACCAGCGCATGCCGTGGAAGACCGGGTCCTCCAGGATCAGCTCGTCACCCAGTCCGAAACCTTCCTCGCCCACTGTGTAGACCCAGCGGAAGGTGCTCTTCTCCTGCACGGTGAAGCGGGTCTGGTCGAGCTGGATCTCGCCGGCGGCAGCGAGTCCGAACAGCAGCATCAAGGGCCACCTCCGCGGGCCACCCTATCCTCAGCCGGTGGCGGGCGCGCCCACGTGCAGGTCCACCATCCAGGCGTGCGCGAGCCAGGGGTGGTCGGCCGCTGCGTCGCGGCGGAGCCAGCGCTTCTGGTAGCGGTCGGCGGTCACGGTGACGTGCTCGAGGAGGGTGGGGGACCGCATCACCCAGGGGCCGTCTCCGGTGACCGCTCCCGGCCGCCAGCGGCCCATCAGCAGGTGGCCCCCCGGCAGCACCGCCGACACCCGGAGCACGCCGTGGTCGTCGCCGAGGCTCCGCTCGCGCCAGACGTCGCCCTTCAAGGCCTCCACCACCCGGTCGTCGAGGCGGGCCTCGAAGATCAGGATCTTCTCGCGGAGGGCCAGCACGTCGAGCACCAGCCGGTGACGGAGGTGGGCACCCAGCCGGCGCGCCACCGGTGGACCGAGGGTGACCGCGGCGTCGAAGGCCGCTGCGTGTTCCGCCACGTGTTCGCGCCAGGTGGCGTGGAAGGGCCCGGCCAGGGCAACGTAGATGCCTTGCTGGAAGTCGGAGTAGACAGCTGGGGTCCAGATCCGCACGTCCTCGCCGCACACGCAGCTCTGCTCCTGGAAGGTGCCGTCGAGCACCGCCTCCCGGACCTCCGGGTGGTCCTCGGCCCGGATGCCGGCGAGCACCTCGGCCTCCATCAACGTGCCGCACGCGGGGCAGGGAGCCCGGCAGGTCTGCCAGTCGCTCACGTCAGCCGCGCGAGGCGAGCAGCGCCAGGATCTGCATGCCGAGGGTGGGGTTCGGCGGATCGTCCGCGAGGCGCTGCAGGGCTGCTGCGGCTTCGCTGCCCGCGATGGCGTCGAGCGCCATCACCATGGTCTGCTGGGTGGTGGTGTCGGACTCGCTGCGCACGGCCTGCTCCAGGGGAGCAACAGCAGCGGGATCCCCGATCTTGCCCAGCGCCTGGGCGGCCGCGAGCCGTCCCTGGTCCCAGTCGTCGGCCAACAGGCCGATGAGCGCCGGCACCGCGCGGGCGTCGCCGAGGCTTCCCAGCTGCTCCGCCGCACCGCGTGCCGACGTGCCGCCGCTCGCGACCGCGGCCAGCAGGTGCTCGAGGGGGTCGGCGTCGACCGCGAGCTGGTCGGCGGCTGTGAGGCGCACGGCGGCGGCCGCACCGGGGCTCGCCTCCACCATCAGCACGTGGGGCGCGAAGTGCGGGGGGAACCCATACACCGCGCTGAACCGCAGCCCGTCGCCCGCGGGCTCCACGCTGGGCGGGTCAGCCTCGAGCCGGGCCATCTGGTCGCCCTGCATGCGCTCCAGGCGCTCGGCGACCTCCTGGGCGGTGCCGGCCTGGAGGAAGGCGTGCCAGTCCCCGCTGCCGTCGTCCAGGCGCACCACGCCGTCGGCCGAGGCCCAGTGCCGCCCGGCGTAGCCCCCCTCGAAGCAGAGGAACGCGCCCACGTCCCCGTCGGGGCAGCTGCGCACGGTGTCGGTGCTGCCGCCCTTCTCGGTCACCCAACGCTCGTAGTGCTCTCTCGGATCGCTCACGTCAGCTCCATCGGGGGACGTCGGGGTCTCGCCGGCCGACGCCACGAGCGGCTCGGGAACGCCCGCCGGTGGCTCGGGTTGTTGGGCGGGTGCGCGCGTGGAGCTGCAAGCCAGCACGAGCACAGCCAGGGTTCTCACGAGTCGCCGCCACCGCTGGTGGCCGCCATCCCGGTGCCGCCTTCGGTCGACGCCGGACTGGCGCCGGTGCCCCCGCCGCCAGCCGCCGCCGGCGGGGTGTAGGGCTGGCGCTCCAGGATGTGCTTCTTGAAGAAGCTCTTCACCGGTGCGTTGAGCGAGCCGCCCCACTTGGTCGGGTCGTTGTAGCCGGCGGGATCCTCGAAGTACTCGGCGTAGCAGTTCGCGAAGAACTCCTTCTCCGACATCGCGCTGTAGTTCTCGCCCGTGGCGTCGATCGCGGTCTTGGCGGTGTTCGAGAAGTAGTAGGGCTTCGCGTACCAGTGGTTCCAGAAGTAGCGGCCCTTGGCGCCCGATGAGTGGCTGTTGTAGTTGTTGAACCAGGCGCCGTTGTCGGACTGCACGAACAGGTTGTGCACCTTGCCGTTGAGCGCTTCCCAGGTGAGCACGTCGCGCTCGGCGGTGGTCATGGCGGAGCCGGCGGGCAGGCTCTCGTCCCGCGCCACCGAGCCGGCGGTGGGCAGCGGGTTGGCGCCGCTGGGCGTCCACGTGCCGCTGCCGCTGTGCGCGGAGATCAGGGTCTGCAGGCGGGTCTTGTCGGCGGCCGTGAAGGGCACGTCGCGGTTGGACTTGTCCTTGAAGGTGCTGGGCCAGCCGCCGAGGTCGGTCACGATGAAGTCGGCGCCGGCGGTACCGCCCGCCGAGTACCAGAACTTGATCTCGTTCTGCAGCCAGCTGTTCACGCCGGCGGCGAGCGAGGCGTGCACCCGGTGGCCCACCTCGTGGCGCACGGTGTGGCCGAGCCGGTCCGGGTTGGGGTTCGTGCGCAGCCCGGTGCCCAGCTCGATGCTGTGATCGCTCTTGGCGAAGGCGCGGTCGCCGCTGATGGCGCGCACCACGTTCAAGAAGGTGTTGTCGCTCACGTCCTGGTCGGGGAGGACGCCCATCGAGTCCCAGATCCCGATGATGTCGGCGTGCACGAAGCTCACACCGGTGGCGGCGGCCAGGGTGAGGTTGAAGCGGATCTCGAACAGCGGCCCGGCTTCGGCCGGCACCAGCTGGGCCAGCCGACGCAGCGCGGCGCGATCCGCGGGCTGCAGCGCGGAGCCCTTGGGCAGGCTGGCCTTCATCACGCTCCAGGCGCCGGTGGCCTGCATCGCGGTCACGATGGCGCTGACCTGGGGGTCGCCGATGATGGGGTTGGCGACCTCCTTGAGCGTGTCCTGCGAGGTGGTGCCCAGCGTCATCCAGGGCCAGATCTCGTTGCGCGCCAGGATCTGTGGCCACAGGGGCGTGAGCTTCAGCGGCTCGAACAACACCACAGGGCTCAGCGTGCCCGCGGCCATCAGGGTCTTGATCCACATCGCGCCCCAGCCGATGAGCTCCAGGATCTGCTGAGGCGTGGTCTGCGCGCGCACGATCATCAGCTGGATGCCCTGCTGGCCAACGTCGGTGAGCACCTCGGCCTTGTCGAGCCAGTAGATCTTCCACTTGAGCTCGAAGCCGAGCTCGTTCACCGCCTGCTGCATCTCGTTGGCGTCGAAGGCGCCCGCGAGGTTGGACATCAGGGTGTTGTCGCCGCGGACCGTGCCCTTCTGGGTGGGGTTCAGGCCGCGGATCACACGCAGGCACTCGGTCTCGTCCACGAAGAAGTCGTCGGCTTCGGCGCGGAGCTGCGCGACCGGATCCTCGTTGTTGTCGTCGTCGGCCTCCTCGCGGTGCAGGCTGGCCGCGGGCGCGCTGCCCACGTCGCCCACCGGCTCGCCCCTCACGGCCTTGTCGGCGGCCGCGTCGGCCGCGCGCTCCCCCGCGTCGCCGGGCTTCGACACGCTCGGTCCGGTGCCACTCGCCTTGGCCGCCGCACCGGCTCCCTGGGCCACGTGGGCCAGCTCGTGGGCGATGAGGTGCTGGCCGCCCGAGGAGCCGGGGTTGTACTGACCGGAGCCGAAGTAGACGTCGCTGCCCGAGGTGAAGGCCTTGGCGTTGACGTCGGAGGCGGCGCTCGCCGCGGCGCTGTCGGTGTGCACCGACACGTCCGAGAAGGACTGGCCGAAGCTCGCCTCCATCGACGACTGCGTGCCGCTGTCGAGCGCGTGACCGCTGGACTTCGACGCGTTGCTCATGGCGGCCCCGCTGTCGCCGAAGCCGCCGGCCGACGCCTTGCGCATGATGGTGCTGAGCGCGTCGCCGCTGCCGCTCCCGCTGTCCGACGACCCCGACGACCCGACCATGCCCTGCACGAAGCTGTTTCCGGCACCTCCCTGCGCGTCCATCGCGGTCTGCCCGTCGGGCGCGCTGAGCGATGCCAGGTCCGGTGCGCTCCCGCGGTCGGCGGCCTGGGTGGGTGCCTGGGAGGGGCTCTTCGAGGACGTGGGCTGATGGGACTTGGCCATGGGCCTACTGTATCGTGCGTTCGTGGACCGTCTCAGCCTCTTCTCGACCGAGATCCTGGTCTTCCGCTTGCCGGGGGTCCAGTCGCTGGCGCAGAGCCTCGCCGCGCTGCTCGTGGACGAGCGCTGCACGCGCCCCTCGTGGGACGTCGCGAACGTGGGCGGGTGGCACAGCCCGCCCGATCTCTCCCAGCGGCCGGATCCTTTCCCGGCGGTGATGCAGCTGGTGGTCGATCACGTCGGCCTCGCCTTGCGCTCGTGGTGTGAGGAGGCGGGGCGCCCGGTTCCGCGCTTCCGCTACGGGGTGCAGGCCTGGAGCACCGTGATGGAGCAGGGGGACTACACGATCCTGCACGATCACGGCGACGCCGCGTTCTCGGCGGTGTTCTACGCCGACGCGGGGGATGCCCCCGACAGCGCGCACCTGGCCTTCGTCGACCCACGCCGCGCCACCTCGCGGGTGGCCGGCCTGGAGCTGTGGCCCTCCACCTTCACCGTGCGGCCCGAGACCGGCATGCTGGTGCTCTTCCCCGGGGCCCTGCAGCACTACGTGCATCCGTACCGGGGCAGCCGGCCGCGGGTGTGCCTCTCGGCCAATGTGAGCGTGGAGCAGGTGGGCCCGGACGCGCGAGCACGGTAGGCTCCCTAGGCGCCGCGCCGCAACGCGCGCCGCTGGAGTGGAATCGTGCTGTGGTGGATGGTTGCGGTCGCGTTCGGCCAGGAAGAGGAGGCGGCGCCGCCGGCGCCGGCCACGGAAGCCAGCACGCCGGAGCGCAAGGAGACAGCGCCCGAGGCGACCGCTTCGGAAGCGGCGGCCGAGGTGGAGGCCGCCCCCGCGCCCCCACCGGATCGCACCCCTGAGCCGGCCGCCGACCCCGAGCCTGCTGCAGCGCCCCAGCCGGCGGCCGCTCCCGCTCCGCCTCCGCCTCCGGCGGTCCTGGTCGGTGACCCGCCGCCACCCGTGCCCGCACCGGCCGAGCCCGTTCCCGCGGGTCCAGTGCCGATCATCGACCCGCTGCCGCCGGCGCCGGCCAGCCCCATCACCGCGGCCGCAGAGCTGCGCTTCGACCTCGATCTGCCCCAGTCGGGCTCGAACATGGCCTTCGCCGCGTCCCGCGCTCGGATCGGTGCCGACCTCGCCTTCAACGACTCCCTCGGCGGTCGGCTGGTGGTCGACGCGGCCGGCGGCCTCCAGCTCGTCGACGCCTACCTCCAGGGGCAGACCGCGTACGGCGACGTGGCGCACCGCATGCGGGCCGGCGTGCAGCTCTCGAGCTTCGGCGTCGACGGCTACGCGTCGCCCGATGGTTTCTTCTTCGCCCATCCGGCGGCCTTCCAGCGCATGGCCGAGCGCGTGGGCGTGGTCGACCGGCGCGATGCGGGCCTGAGCTACCAGCTGCGGGCCTTCGAGCTCGTCACGGCGGACGTGCAGATCGTGAACGGCACCGGCGCGAACGTGCCCGACGACAACTACGCCAAGGACTACCAGGGCCGGCTGCAGATCCAGCCGATCGAGCAGCTCACGGTGGTGGCCAGCGCCCTGTACGGCGCCGCGGGTCCCGACCTGGAGCTGGTCTACACGGCCATGCAGGTCGGGGGTGTGGTCCGACTCGGCGAGCTCCGGGCGATGGCCGAGTACGTCACCCGCGCGGGCCAGACCGTCGACGAGGAGACCCAGGCGGCAGGCTGGGCCGCAGCCGCGGCCTACGACCTGGCCCTCGGTGTGGACTGGATCGACCACCTCGGGGTGGCTGTGTCCCACCAGCAGTGGGACGGCGACACCCTCGGCAGCTTCCCCGACATGGAGTGGGTGACCGACGCCGGACTCACCGCCTGGTGGACCGCGCCGAACGAAGCCAGCGCCTGGACCGGCCTGACCTACGAGAACCTGATCCCCGAGAACATCGAAGAGCCCGTGTCCCACCAGCTCCTGATGCAGTGGGGCTTCGCGATCTGAGCGGCGCGGCCTGTCTTCGACCGCCGGCCTACTGGCTGGCCAGCAGCGCGTCCAGGTCACCCTTGAGCTTGTCGTAGGCGGCCTGTTCGTCCTTCGCCAGGGTCTTGGTGGCCCCGATGAGGTCGAGCCCCTCCTCGTAGGTGCCCTGCAGGTCGTAGAGCTCCTCGGTGTCGTCGAGGTGCACCACGAGCTTCCAGCGCTCGTCCAGGTAGGCATAGCCGCCGTTCCGGGCCTCGGTCCGTGGGCCGCTCACCTCGGCGAAGGCCCAGTCCTGCAAGGATTCCGCCGCTGGATCCTCGAGGTAGGACACGAAGCTCACGCCGTCGATCACCGTGTCGGCGGGCACGGCGGCCTGCCAGTCCACACCGGCCAGCTCGAGCATGGTCGGGAACAGGTCGACGGTGTCGATCATGTGGGGCACCCGCCGCCCGCCGTCGACCAGGTCTGGTCCCGTGATGACCATGGGCACGTGGATGCCGCCTTGGTAGAGCGTGGCCTTGGAGTGCGCTTCTCGGAAGGCGTCGCCGTTCACCTCGTAGGCCGTGCCGTTGTCGCCCAGGTACACCACCCAGGTGTTGGCCATCGTGTCGGGGTCGATGCTGTCGAGCAGCCGGCCGATCTCGCTGTCCATCGACTCGACCATGGCCTTGAAGTAGGGCTCGGGGAAGGCTTCGATCTCGCTCTCGTCGCCCGAGAGCTCCGTGGCGCCGTGCAGATCCGCCGGCGGCAGGTGGTAGGGCGTGTGGGCCGCGTTGAAGGCCAGCCACACGAACCAGTTGCCCTCCTGGTCCTCGATCCAGCGCAGCGTGTCGTCCACGTTCTCGGTCGTGGCGTAGGTGGTCGTCTTCTCGGTGGTGCCGTTGGTGGTCTTGTGCCAGGCGAAGTAGTCCGAGACCTCGCCCATGATCACGCCCTCGAAGTGGCCCCAGCCCATGGTGTTGGGGTCGTCTTCCGAGCGGGAGAGGTGCCACTTGCCCAGGTTGGCGTGGGTGTGGTTGCCGGCGGCGTCGAGCACCTGGGGCAGGGTGAGCTCGTCGAAGTCGATCTCCGGCGACACCCCTTCGCGATCGAGCGGCTCGGTCACGCCGTTCCGGAAGCCGTAGCGGCCCGTGAGGATGGTGGCACGCGTGGGCGAGCAGCTCGGGTAGCTGGTCACGTGGTCGAACACGATGCCTTCGTCGCACAGCGCTTGGATGGTGGGCTGGTCGGCCTTGACGTTGCCCACCTCGTCGTAGCAGGCGCTCGCGTCCACGCCGATGTCGTCGCTCAGGATGAAGAGCACGTTTCGCTGGGGCCGTTGCGGGGGCTGTCCGGTCTCGCCGGTCTCGCCGGTCTCGCCGGTCCCGCCGGTCCCGCCGGTGTGCACGCTGTCGGTTGCGGGATCGCTGTCGAAGGTGCCGGTGTCGGGCTCCCCGGTGTCCCCCCACCGGCACGTGCAGGAGGACCAGAGAATCAGGGTGGCACTGAGCGTCATGTCGGACCGTACGCCGGCAGTCGGGCGTCCGCAACATCGAGCTACTCGTCCCACATCCCGCTGAAATCGCAGGTGCCGTCATCCGTGACGTTCGCGCAGCCATCTGGGAAGGAGATCACGGGGTCGCCCTCGTAGGCGCTGGTCAGGAACTCGAAGATCTGTTCGATGGCGGCGTCGCCGGCCGGGGTCTCGCGGGCCGCGAAGCCGTGCACGTCGTACTGCCCGGTGTTCGGAACCCGGTACTGGGTCAGCGCGGTGACCGAGACGCTGCCCGACACATCGTCGAGCACGGGCACGTCCTCCAGCTCGGGCTGCAGCATCACCGCGCCCATCGCCTCGGCCAGGATCGCGGTGCCCGGGTTGGGCAGGATGGGGTCGCCCATCGACTCCTGCAGCAGGAACATGCCACCGCCGTCCACCGCGTCCTGGCCCCAGGCGGCTCCGTCGATCTCGTCCCACGCGGTCTGCGACATGGCGAGGGCCATGCGCATGGTGACCATGTCGTCGCCCATCACGGTCAGGAGCAACGACTCGATGGCGGTCTCGTAGAGCAGGGAGCCCGGGATCATGTGGGTCCAGCCGCCGCCGGGCACGTTGAGCACGCCGTAGTCCAGCCGCTCGTCGACCGCGACCAGCACCGATCCCATGCAGCCACCCTGGCTCCCACCGACCCAGACGGGCATGTCGAGCACCGGGCGTCGACCGGCGGCGGGGTTGGCCTCGCCCAGGAGCGTGTCGGCCGCGAGCGCGTCACCCAGGGCGCCGTCCATCGCCGAGAGGATCACCGACGCGTCGGCGAGCGACTGCATCAGGCCCGCGGTGCTCACCGCTGAACCGTCGAAGAACTGGTAGAGCCCGCTCAGGGTCCAGAGCAGGTCGTCGCCGGTCCAGCCGCGCCAGCGCACGCCGGTCTTGGCCAGCCCGTTCGCGGCGATCTCGCCGTCGAAGGAGTTGTCGGTGTAGTCCCCGCCGGTGCCGTGCCCGTAGAGCGCCACCCGGTAGTCGCCCTCCCCGGCCGGCACGACCACCCGGAAGTAGGCGTCGGTCGTGCCCGTGACGACCGGCAGGCCAGGGTCGTCGAGCACCAGCTTGCCGTCGTCGTCGAGGAAGCTCGGCACCCCGGCCAGGTGCCCCATGACGATGCGCTCGATGGCGTCGTCGGGATCCTCGGCCGAGACCTCGATCACCACCTCGAGGGCGTCGAGCTCCGAGGACAGGGTGGCGTTCATCGCCCGCAGGCGGCGGCTGTGGTCGTCGGCCGACCGCGTGGTGAAGTCCCAGATCCGAAGGACCTGCGCCGGATCGAGACCGAGCTCGTCGAGCTGGCTGCGCGCCGGGGCGTGGTAGCCGAGCAGGTCGGCCTCGTCCTGGTCCCTCGGCTCGGCGAGGCCCAGCGCGACCTGCACGCCGCGCGGCTGGCTCTGGGGGGTGTCGCCCGTGAGCTCGTCGGTCACCACCACCAGGTGTTCGGCGTCGGGCGGCAGCAGGCGCTGGGGGTAGGCGAGCAGCAGGGTGTCCTGGCCGAAGCTGTCGTGGGCGACCTCGGTCCACACCGGGATGCGCTCGCCGTAGCGCTCGTGTCCTGGCTCCGCGACGACCAGCCACACGGACCCCGCCCAGTCGCTGTCGTCGACCAGGCCATCGAAGCCAGCGGCGAGGGGCGAGACCCGCGAGAAGCCGTCGGCGCTCTCCACGAAGCTGGTGTCGTCGTCGAAGGGGAGGGCGTCGGCGTCGATCGACAGGTGCAGGCCCGTCGAGGTGTCGGCGGCCACGGTGAAGGTGGAGCTGGGCCAGGGCAGGTGGCAGCGCACGTCGTCGAGCGCGTTGCACGACCCGGTCAGCGGCGCGCGGTCGCCGGGGGCGCGGTCGACCACCACCAGATCGTCGTCGGCGGGTTGGCAGGCGATGAAGAGGGCGAGCATGCCGCACTGTAGCGGGAACCACGCGGTCAGGGAGCGTGCCCGACCTCATCGTCGTCCGGCACGTCCACATCCGGGCAGGCCATCTCGACCGTGCGGTGCACGGTCTGCGGGTTGCCGCAGGCATCGGCCTGGCTGGTCTGCGCGCCTCCAGCCCACCGCCGGTCTACGCCGTGGGCGCCCGCGCGCCCGCCTGCTCGGACCGCCACTCAGCCTCGAGGGCTCGAAGCCGTTCGCGGATCGCGTCCCGCGCCACCCGGAAGTGGGCGAGCCTCTCGGCGTCCGTCAGGGTCTCGTGCTTCCTGTCGGGATCGGGCATGGCCCAGCTCCGACGCTCGGCGGTGCCGAGGAACACCGGGCACTCCTCCTCGGCGCACAGCGTGACGACCAGATCCACGCCCTCCGGATCGATGGTGGTGACGGACTTGCTGGTGTGCTCGGAGAGGTCGATGCCGAGCTCGGCCATGGCCCGCACCGCGAAGGGGTTCACGCGGCTCGGTCGACTCCCAGCAGACTCGGCCAGCACCGCCTCCCCCAGGACGTGGCGGGCGAGGCCCTCGGCCATCTGGCTCCGCGCCGAGTTGGCCACGCAGAGGAAGAGGATGCGACGGACCTGCAAGAACCACCTCCGGGGCCCCCACGCCCCTTCCAGGAGCCCTGACGGGCTGGCGGACGGCGACAGGAGCGAAATAGGGCCTCTTCGTATCCCAGGAGCGCGTCGATGTCCCCGAGCCACCCCCTGCTGCGCAAGGCCGCCGCCGACGCCGTGGGCACCTTCGCCCTGGTCTTCGCGGGGTGCGGGGCCGCCGTGGTCGACGCCCAGACCCACGCGCTCGGACACCTCGGCGTGTCGCTGGTGTTCGGCCTCGTCG